>CAYXVF010000052.1:0-27123 GCA_964468125.1 uncultured Bdellovibrionales bacterium
TACGCCCGAAGATGCCACTCAAAGACGGTTGAATTCCCCGACAAACCCTAGCTAGGGCGTCGAGCAGATCCGAGACGGTCGCGCGCAGCGATCGCCGGCGGAGAGGCCCTCGCACGCGTAACCGCCCGCCGTGTCGCAGGGCGCGTCCGGAGTACTCGAGGTGCTGTCACAGGTGACCTGAGTGGTGCACTGATACACGCCTGGGTCCACCTCCACACAGAGCTCGCTCGCAGCGCACGTGCCCCGGAAGCCCACGTCGTCCGCACTGCAGGTCACGGGGGTCGCCGCCGGAGCGCGCTGGACCGTAAACAAGAGCGCGTCCTCAACCGTGGGGGTGATGCAGCTCGAGCCAACTCCGCAGTCGAGCGTCGCCCCGGTGGCGAAGTCTTCGCAGGTGGCGATGCACAGGCCCGCGCCGTCGATCGCGTCCACCGAGTCGAGGCAGGTCGCGCTCGCTGGCTCGCCGGTGGCGCCGTCGATGCCGCAGTACTGCGAAATCACACCGAGGGGGAAGCTCAGCTGCCCCGAGGCATTCTCGAACACCGTGAAGCAGATGTTGTCCTCGGTGATCGCGTCCGCGTCGCCGGTGAAGAAGGTGGACGGCGTGCCGCAAATTCCCAAATCGCGCGTGCAGACCCGACCGATCGAAAGCTCGCGGCAGTCGTAGCCCGCCGCTTCGTTACAATCGGAGTCGACGGTGCAGGTCACGTTCACCGTGCTTTCCTGTTGCACCTCGACGAACGGCGTAGGCATCGGCAGACACGCATCGCCCGCGGGGCAGGAGCCCTGGCCCCGGTTGATTTCCGTGGCCGGGCATTGAACGCCGCACACGCCGATGTTGTCGGTGAAACCGACGCACGATGCCCCCGCGTCCATGCAACCATCGTCCACGAAGCACTGGCCGCCGTTGCCCACTTGGACGTCGCAAATGCCGCCGGAGACCGTTCCGCTGAGGCCCAGGCAATACTCCATCGGGCCACAATCGCTGCCCGCCGGGTCGCAGGGCTCGAAACAAAAGCTCTGGCTTCCGAGCGACACGCATTCCAGACCCGACTCGCAGTTGCCTTGGCCGGTCCCGACACAGGCTTCGCCTTCGGTCACCGTGCCGTTGCCGCCGCCGGTACAACCGGTCGTGTCGAACTGACCATCGGCGCGGCAGGTGGCGGTGCCACTGAAGAAGTTCCCAACGTCGGTGCACTCCGCGCTTCGCCCCACAGCCACGGTCGTGTTCACGAGCGTCGTGCACTCGGAGGCTCCGTCATCGCCGCCACCACCGCACGCCAGGGCCAATCCCGTGCCGACCAGGATGACAGCTCGAACCCAGATTCTCATGAATGTAGCTCCACGCCCCCCGCCACCGGTGGACCGTCGGTGACGCCTCAACTCCAGGGGATTCCCGTTAAAAAACAACACATATCAGCAGGGTCGCGCGCTCGGCAAGCGCGCTGGCCTTGCGGTTCCGTTTGCGACGGCGCGCTCGATTTGCTTTAGGCCGGAGCCATAGAATGTGGAATCTCCCGCAAAGACTCCCCTGGCAACCACTTCCGGAGGCACATCGCCCGGATTTCACCGCCTTGCGCCACCTCGAGCCCGAAGGCCGCGAGCTCGTCGCTCTCTCGGGCGGCGGCTGGGGACGGGGCCGCTACAGCCTGGTCGGCGCCTGCGCGACGTCGATCGCCATCGAATCCGCCGAGCACGCGCGCCTGCTCTTCGACACGCCACCGGAGCGCGGGCTGCGCATCCTGGCCCTCGGCTACGAGCTCGGTCGCAAGTTCGCCCACCTTCCCCAGGCAGAAGCGCCGGGCAATCAGCCCCTCGGTCTGTCCGTGGTGCTCGATTCGGCCCTGCTCGTCGATCACCAGGAATCGCGTTGGACCGTCATCGGCGAGCGCGAAGGGGCTCTTCATCTCGCGCTCCTCGGTACCGCAACGGATGTGGCCCACGCCCCGGTGAAGAACTCATTGTCCCTCTACCCGACGACACCCGATGCGCAGCACGAGGCGAACATTCGTCGCGCGCAGGAGCTCATCGCCAGCGGTGAGATCTACCAGGGCAACGTGACCCGCCGACTCCACGTAGACGGAATTGCAAACGGCGTCGAAGCGCACATTGCGATGTCGCTTCAAAATCCGGTGGCGCATGGCTCTTATGTCCGGGCGCAGGGGATCGAGCTGATCTCGAACAGCATGGAGACCCTCCTCACCTTCGACCCGGAGACCCGCGAGTGCGCGAGCTACCCGATCAAGGGAACGCGGCAACGGCACGACAGCTCGGACCCGGGACGCGAGGCGGCGGCGCTCAAGGCGGACGAGAAGGAACGCGCCGAGCACGTCATGATTGTCGACCTCGTTCGCAACGACCTCGGCCGAATCTGCGAGGTCGGCTCGGTGAAGGTTCCGGACCTGATGGTGATCGAAGCCTACCAAGGCGTGTTTCACGCGGTGTCGCGCGTGCGAGGCACCCTTCGCCAGGATGCAACCCTCGGCGAGCTCGTCGCCTCGGTCTTTCCCGGTGGATCGATCACCGGAGCGCCAAAGCGGCGGGCGATCGAGCTTCTCGATCAAATCGAAGGAGAGCCGCGCGGCTTCTACACCGGATCTCTCGGCCTGTTGGCGCCCACCGGAGCACTCTCCATGTCGATCCTGATCCGAACATTGGTCCGAGACGAACGCGGCTGGTCCCTCGGTGTCGGCGGGGGGATCGTGAGCGACAGCGTCCCGTCACGCGAGCTCGAAGAGACCCGCACGAAAGTCCGGGTCTTCGAGGAGGTCTTAGGCGAGGCGGCCCACGGCGCCGAGAACGGCGAGGCGGGAGGGCTCTCCGCGGGAGGCACGCTCCGCTTCTGAGGGCTCGGGCTCGAGAACCTCGTAGGCCTTCGGGTCCGACAGCACCGCTTTGACGAGCTCGGTGTTCAAGTGGTGCCCCGGGCGGCTCATGTGCACCCGACCGATCACCGGCATGCCAAAGAGCGACAGGTCGCCGATGGCGTCGAGCACCTTGTGACGCACGAACTCATCTGGGAAGCGCAGGCCTTCGGGGTTCATCACCTTGTACTCGTCGATCACCACCGCGTTCTCGAGGCTGCCGCCGCGGGCGAGACCGCGGGCTCGGAGCGCTTCCACGTCCTTCAAGAATCCGAAAGTACGCGCGGGCGCGATATCGCGCTCGAAGGTCTGCTCCGCGAGGTCGTAGGTAAAGGGAGTCGAGGGAATGAGCGGATGGTCGAAGTCGATGCTGCAGGTGATCTTCAGGCCCGCGCCGGGCGCGATGCGCGCTTCCTTGACCCCGTCGACCAGGTGCACGTCCTTTCGGATCACGAGAAAACGTTTCGGCTTTCGCTGCGTGTCGACACCCGCGCGGCGGATCATGTCGACGAAGGGCTTCGAGCTGCCGTCGAGGATCGGAACCTCGGGCCCATCCACGTACACACGGACGTTGTCGATGCCGCAGCCTCGAAAGGCCGCCATGAGGTGCTCGATGGTACTGACCGAGGCACGGCTCCCGTTCATTCCAGACGCGATGGTGGTGGCGAGCGTGGTGTCCACGACCGAGCGAACGTCCGCGCGCAGCTCATCGTGGCAGGGGAGATCGATGCGGTGAAAGGTGATGCCGTGGTCTTCCGGTGCAGGCAGCAGCTCGAGGGTGATCGGCTTGCCGCAGTGCACTCCGACCCCAACGCAACTGACCTTCTCGCTGAGGGTTCGCTGCTGAAACATCATTGCTCCCAATTCTTTTCCATGCGTGAACCCAGGTAGTGTTCAAGCCCCGTGCCAACGGTCCGTCATCGCGAGAAAGCCATTCTTTTCGGGAGATTACAGGGCGATCAGGTCTGACATGTCCTTCGGTGGCTTCGTGCTCGCAGTCTGCGGTGCGACAAGCGCGTCGCACTAACCCTCACTGTCTTTTGCCGCCTCCCCCCGAAAACGGCGCGGCCTGGGTAACACAGGCTCCCCCCAAGGCACAAGAATCTTTTAATATCGGCGGCTTGCGCGCGACCCAGCATTTCTCGGCGCAGCGCCGGGACCGTTGCGTGCTTCTGGCACTGGGTTGGTGAACACTGACACGAACGTCATAGCGACTTGGTGCGTCACGCCGTGGCCGCTTTCACTCGAAGAGCGCCTCTTGTCGATGAGGCTCCACCGTGAGTCCGAGGAGCGTATAGGCGCGGTTGAGCGCCACCCGGCCGCGGGGGGTCCGCTTCAGGTAGCCCTCCTGGATCAGGTAGGGCTCGTAGACCGATTCGATCGTATCCGACTCCTCGCCCATGGAGGCGGCGAGCGTATCGACCCCCACCGGACCGCCGTCGAACTTCTCGACGAGGGTCGACAGCAGGCGTCGGTCCATCTCGTCAAAGCCGTTTTCGTCCACGCCGAGGCGGGAGAGCGCGTGCTGGGCGAGGGTCAAGTCGATCACCCCGTCTCCCTCCACCTGGGCGAAATCCCGAACCCGGCGCAGCATGCGGTTCGCAATGCGCGGGGTGCCACGGGAGCGCCGGGCGATTTCAAAGGAGCCGTCCTCGGTGCAGCGGATGCCCAGGATCTCCGCCGAGCGTTCGACCACCTGCTTGAGCTCTTGCGAGCTGTAGTAGGCGAGGCGCGCCGTCCAGCCGAAGCGATCGCGCATGGGGCCGGTGAGCAGACCCGTGCGCGTCGTCGCCCCCACCAGGGTGAAGGGGCGCAGGCTCATCTCGAGGGTTCGGGCGCCGGGGCCACTGCCGATCACCAGGTCAAACTTGTAGTCCTCCATCGCCGGGTAGAGGATTTCCTCCACCACCGCAGAGAGCCGGTGGATCTCGTCGATGAACAGGACATCGCCTTCCTTGAGGTGCGAGAGGATCCCCGCGAGGTCCTTGCGCTCGAGGGCCGGCCCGCTAGTGACGTGCAGCTCGACTCCGAGCTCACGGGCGATGATGTGCGCGAGGGTGGTCTTTCCCAGACCCGGTGGCCCGCACAGGAGCACGTGATCCAGCGCTTCACCCCGGCGTTTGCTCGCTTCCACGAAGACCCGCAGGTTTTCGAGGACCCCGGTTTGCCCCACCATCTCCTCGAAGCGCTGCGGGCGCAGCGGAGTTTCCTGCGACTCCTCGCCGGGCAAGTTCTCCGCCGTGACCATCCGCGCACCATCCATGAGGACGGAGCTAACAGCTCACCCTGACGAGTTCCAGATGACCCGCGCGTCTTTCGTCGACACGATCATTCGTTGGCCCCTGAGCCCCTACTCAGCGCTTCAGCGCTGCTTTGACCAGTGTTGCGAGGTCCTGCTCGTCCGGGTGCTCGTCGCGCACGGTGCGCGCGACGGTTTCCGCGTCCTTCGGGGGAAAACCGAGGTTCGCCAGGGCGCTCGCGAGATCTTCCACCACCGAGCTCGTCCGCATCGGAACCCCCGCGTCGTCCTTGGCGAGGAGCTTGCCCTTGAGCTCCACGAGCAAACGCTCGGCCTTCTTGCCGCCCACCCCCGGAACCTTCACTAGCGCGCCCTTGTCCCCATCTTCCACCGCCTGCGCGAGCTCCCCGGGCGAAAGAAATGAGAGCACCGCGATCGCCAGCCGCGGCCCGACCCCCGTGATGCCGATCAGCACCTCGAAGGCCCGCCGCTCATTGTCGGTGAGAAAGCCGAAGAGCCGCAGCGAGGTCTCGGTGACGTGGGTGTACACCAGCACCTGCACGTTCGAGCCTTCTTCGCCGAGACCGGTGAGAGAGGAGAGCGACATTGAGACGCCGTAGCCTACGCCTCCGCACTCGATGACCGCGCCGGTGGCGTCCTTGTGGACCACCGTCCCGTTGAGCGACGCGATCATCCGCCAGCCCGGAGCGCGGGCGAGTCCGCCCACTGGAGGTGACAGATGGCCGCCGCCAAGGCGTCGCTCGTATCGAGGGCCATCTTCTCTTCGAGCCCGAGAATCATCCGGACCATCATCTGCACCTGCAGTTTCTCCGCTCGGCCCTTGCCGGTCGTCGCCTGCTTGATTTGCCCGGCGGTGTACTCGAAGACCCGAACCCCATGACGCGCTGCCGATAAGAGTGCGACACCGCGCGCATGGCCGAGCTTCAGGGCGCTCTGCGCATTCTTCGCGTGAAAGAGCGTCTCCACCGCCATGGCGGCAGGCCGGTGGTCCAGCACCGCCGCATCGAGCGCGTCCGCGATGGCCGCCAGCCGCTCGGCGAGACAGTCGCCAACGCCAGGGGCGAGCCCGGAGGCCACGTGGACCATGCGACTGCCCCGCGCTTCCACGACGCCCCAACCGGTGCGGCGGGTGCCCGGATCGATCCCCAATACGCGCATGCTTCTTCTCATATACGCAGGGCCCGACGGCTTTGAAGAAAACACTCGGAGCGGACGTCAGGTTGCGGTTAAGATCTGCGCACTACGATTTTGGAGGGATGATTCATGCGTCAATTGTTCAGCGCCGCCGCGCTCACCGCCGTTTTGGCCGTGCCCGCTTTGGCCCAGGCCCAGTCCTTCGAGTTTTCGATCGGCTCGGGTGTTCAGTTCATCGACGGCTTCGACAATCAGCGGCTCCCCACGAACCTGATGGCGACCATCGGCTACGGCGGCCTGCCGATCATCGAGCCGCAGCTCGGCGTGCTCGCGGATCTCGGCGACGTGGAGAATGCCGATTTTGACCTCCAAATCCGTCCGCAGGTGAAAATCAGCGTACCGGTCATTCCCGTTTACGCACGGGTGATCTTTTCGATCGTCAATCTGCTCGGAGACGGCGACACAGAGCTCTACTACGGTGGCGGCCTCGGGCTCGAGGTTCCGATACCGTTGAGCCCGTTCATCGAAGCAGCATACTTGCCGACGAGTGCCGAGGGATTGAACGTCTTCGAGGCGCGTCTCGGCATCGGTTTCTAGCGCGACCACTCAGTAGCCGAGGGCGCGGACCACTTCCGAGAACCCGCGGCCTCCGAGCGATTCGGTCACATAGGCGGGCTCGGCGCTCAGTCGGCCTGCAAACTGCTTCACGTTCGCCACCCCCACCGAGTGGGGAAAGAACTCGAACATCGGAGCGTCGTTTGGAGAGTCGCCTACGAAGACGTAGTGCTCTTTGCACTCCTCAAGCGCCTCGCCCCAGACCTCGCGCGCGAAGAGCGCCGCCATCGAGAGCTTGTCGTAGTCTCCAAACCAGCCGTTCACGTGGATCGAGCTCACCTTGGCGCTCGCCCCGTGCGTCTCAAAGACCGCCCGGATCGCCTCTGCGGCTTCGAGGCCGAGATCCGGCGGCTCTTCCCGAAAATCGACCGCGAGGTCGAAGAGCCGGTACGGTTGGTCCTTTGAGATCCGACTTCCCGGGACCTGCGCGAGCACCGCATCGCGCACCCGCTCGAGGCGCTCGCCGCCCCCTTTGACCTCCGGGTGGAAGAGCTGCTGCAGGCGCCCGTCCACCTCGTAGAAAGCGAGCGCGCCGTTCTCGCCGATCACGCCGGAGACCGGCCACTGGCGCGCGATGAGGTCGCACCATCCGGCGGGGCGTCCAGTGACGGGCACCACCCGTAGGCCCGCCTCCGAGAGGCGCCAGAGCGCCGCGAAGGCCTCCGGTCGGAGCTTGCCCGCCTCGGTGAGGGTATCGTCGATGTCCATGAACACCCCGCGAAGCGCGGGGACCCGAAGAGCGTCGATCGGTCTCATGCCCGTGGGAGTATCCGAAAATACCGCGCGTTTACATCCCGCAATGGCCTTGCTAGAGACCGCGCCGGCCGCAGTTTCTAGACTGAAACCCGCGTGCCCCGGAGCATCTATGATCAATCTCGCCCTCTCGATCGCCGCCGGAGTATTGATCTCCGGACTCTTGAGCCTTTCGGGACTCCTGAGCGTCGCCGAATCCATCGTTCCAGGCGTGCTCGCCCTCACCGTGACCTACTTCATCCTGGCACGCCGCTCCTTCAAGCAGATGGAAAGAATCTTCGGGGGCGCGATGAAGGCCCTTCAGTCGATGCCGCCAAAGATGGACCTCGCGATCACCGCCCTGGAGAACGCACGCGGCATGGGCAAGTGGCAGTTTGGGGTGGAGAGTCAGGTCGATAGCCAGATCGGGATGATCTACTTCCTCCAGCAGAAGTTCGACAAAGCACAGCCCTATTTCGAGCGCTCCCTGAGCTTTGGCCACTGGATGGGGGGCGCGATGCTCGGTGTGATCCACTACAAAAAGAAGAATCACGCGGAGATGAAGAAGACCTTCGATCTCGTGGTGAAAAAAGCAAAGAAGGACAGCCTCGCCTGGAACCTCTACGCCTACCTGCTGCAGCAGATCGGCGAGCGCGACGCGGCCCAGGCGCTCCTCGTCCGCGCGCTCAAGAAGACCGACGATAACCCGAAGGTCAAAGACGCCCTCCTCTCGGTCCAGAACGGCAAAAAGATCAAGATGAAGAGCTACAAGGACCAGTGGTACCAGTTCCACCTGGAAAGACCGCCGATGCAGCACCAGATGGTCGCGGCTGGCGGCATGGGCAAAGTCTCCAAGAAGATGCGACGCGGGCGTTGAACGTCGGCCCCGCATTCAGCCGCTGCGACAAATCGACCACTTCGTTCACTCCGACCGTCTCAGACGAGTCTTCGTCGCAATTTGGGCGAATTGCAGAGACAGAGCGGTTAAAACGCTCGTCACCTTCGACAAAGCTTCTGCAGATCGTCTTTTTCTGAGCTTCATTGCAGAAAGTTCTTGCTCGTCTCGGCCCGCTGTTTAACTTCCATGAGTCAACAGGTTCGAGTTTAGCTCGGGCGTGTCGGAGAGAGGTTGGATTCCCCCCCCATCTCATCGATGGCCGCCCGAGCTTGAAAGTTTGGCCTGGATGGTGCCGCTCGCGGATTTGGATTTCCCTCCCCCCCCTGAATCCGCAGGCGGCCCATCCGGGCCAAATGAATTCAAGGCTTCCCTGTCCTGCCTTTCCAAAAAGAACAATCGAGTGCGCGCATCAGTGGACGGTGATCCCAGGGCCGGCTAGAATTTCCGTGAGCGGGTGCAGCGTCCGTGTTCACGGACGGTTTTTAGGGATGAACTCGGAGGCATGATGCGCAAGCGCGTTTTGGGTGCGGCTGTCTTTGCGTTGCTCGTGGTCTCACCCGTCTCCGCCGGTCCGGACCCGATGTCCTCCGAGGAAGAGATCGCGAAGCTGCAACGCGGCCTCGACGAGATCATGGATTTGCCGTCTCTCGCGACGGCAAAGGTCGGGCTCTTGGTCCGACGCCTCTCCGACGGCAAGACACTCTACGCGCACCATCCTGAGCTGCCGCTCGTGCCGGCCTCGAACATCAAGCTCGTCAGCACCGCGGCGGCGCTCCATTACCTGAAGCCGAATTATCGCTTTCGCACCGAAGTCTACGGTGAGCCCGACAGCAAAGGGGTGATTCGCGGCGACCTCACATTCAAAGGCCACGGCGACCCATGGCTCGTACCCGAGCGCGTTTGGCAGTTTGCAAACCGGATGTACTACAACGGCGTCCGGCGCGTGCGGGGCAACATCGTGGTGGACGATTCGTTTTTTGCCGGCGACCGCCATGCGATCGGCATCGAACAAGACAGCTCGTCCTTCTCATACATGGCGCCGACGGGCGCGCTTTCCGTGTCATTCAACGCAGTTGGGATCCACGTAAAACCGGGACTCGAAGTCGGCGATCCCGCCACGATCCTGCTGGAGCCTCGCTCGGCCTATGCGGAGGTGAAGGGCGAGGTCGAGACCGTTCGCCGCGGGCGCACCTGGATCGACGCGAGCGTCGAGCCTCACAAGGACAGAAGCGTGGTCCAGATCGCCGGCAAGATCAGCACGACGGACTCGGGACGGCGCTACTGGCGCCGGATCGACAATCCTCCGATCTACGCGGGAGAAGTGATCAAAGCGACCCTAGAGCAGGTGGGCATTCGTGTGGATGGCAAGGTGGTCACGGGGCTCGCTCCGAACGACCGGGACCCCTTCATGCATTTGGGCTCGCCGCCCCTCGCTGAGATTATCGACCGGGTGAACAAGCACTCGAACAACTTCATGGCCGAGCAGACCGCGCGGGTCCTCGGGGCGGAGGTCTTCGGAGCGCCGGGTACCTGGGAGAAGGCGGCGATGGCAATCGACACGTTCCTGGTGGAAGAGGTGGGCCTCAAACCGGGCTCCTACGAACTCAATAACGCGAGTGGCCTTCACGACGTGAACCGCTTCAGCGCCGAGCATCTCGTGAAAATTCTCGAATACATGCAGGAGCAGCCGGACATCAGCACCGAGTTCATCGCCTCCCTCGCGGTGGCCGGAGGCGCGGGAACGCTCGCCTACCGCCTCCGCGACACCGACGCCGAGCTGATGGTCCGAGCCAAGACCGGGACGCTTTCGATCTCCGCTGCCCTTTCCGGCTTCATCACCACCCAAAGCGGAGAGATCTTGGCGTTTTCGATGTTGGTAAACGATTATCAGACCCCGATCGCAGAGGTCTGGGAAGCGCAGGACAAAGTAGGTACGCTCTTGGCGACGACCTCATTCGGTCCTTCGCGCGGTCGCATTCCCGCGCCCACCGCGTCGACCGTGAGCATCAAATGAGCGATGGAACCCGAACTCCCTGAGCTGTCCCAACTCCACGCCAAAATTCGGCAGCTGCGTGCGCTCTACGAGCAATACTTTCAGGGGATCGAGCGGATCGAGCCGCTCAAGCAGCGCGAAGAGGTCAAGAAGATGGTCAGCAGGCTCGACGGCCTGCGTCGCAACAACACCGCCTTCAAGTTCCAGCTCAACAGCGCGAAACAAACCCTGCTCACCTACGAGCAGTACTGGAACCGAATCGCGCGACAGATCGAAGAAGGGACCTACAAACGCGACAAGCTTCGCGCGCAGCGGCGCATCAACAATCACTCGGGGCCCGCCAAGAGCGCCGGGCATCCTCCGCCCAAAGAGGAGGCGGAGCTCGAGCAGCTGCACCGCGCCTATCTACGCGCACGCACCCAGGTGGGCGATTCGCGGCCCGTTCCGATGCAGAGCTTCGCGACCACGGTTGCGAAACAGACCGCGGCGATCAAAGAACGCTTCAACTGCGACCATGTCGAGTTCAAGGTGACCGTTAAAGACGGCCGGGCGATCTTGAAGGCGATCCCGCGCTGACGAGACTAGAAGTCGATTCCGACGTTCAGCCGGACGTCGGTGTCTTTCTTGACGCCGTCCGTGTGGCTGACCGTCGCCTCTGCGAACAGGCCGTCTCTGCCGCGAAGGCGTAGGCCGCCGCTCAGGTAGCGATTCTGCACGTCGAAATTGCGGTCGGCCCCCGCTCCGACGCTGCCGGTCACCCAAAGCGGCCCCCTCAGGCGAAGCGCTCCATGCAGTAGACCTGTGTGCGTGTTCGGTTCGTGGAGGTCGATGATGTCGTTGTCGGGTACGAGGCCGGCGGGACTCAGAGCGTAGGCGGCGCCGAGCTCCCAGTTCTCCCGTCGAAGAATACCGTGCACGGTCGGCGAGCTCGGCAGACGCAGACGGTCATTAGGAACGTCCAAGCCACCGAGTGTCAGATTTGTACCCGACAGGGCAAAGTGACTGCCGGCGAGACCGGTGAAGAGATAGACATCGGTGGACTCACCCAAAGTGAAGTTCGTGGCGATGCCGAGCGCATGCAGATTCGTGATATCAGGACGGAAGTTGTACCCCGAGTCTTGGAATCGGTGCGGGCGAAAGTCAGATGGCAGCGGCTCGACGGGTGCGTTGTCGAAGGGGTCGTGTAAAAACTGCCGCTCCATCCCGAAGCTGACGACCGGGCCCGTGCGAAAGCGCCGGCCGCCGACCTGAAAGCCGATCACGTTCGGGCCCCCCATCCAGCCTCCATCCTCGTTATTGAAGGCGACGCGGGAGATGTCGAACAGGTCGCGCTCGAGCTCGCGAATTACCAGCGGTTCGTAGGCCAACTGGAGCTGCGTTCTGTCGTGCCCGCTCGCCTGAACGACACCGAGCAAATCGATTTTCCCCGTGCCGCCTGGCGTATCGACGCGAAGCTGCGCGAGATTGCGCCGTGTAAATCCGCTCATCAGCACTTCCCTGGCACTGTCGATACTCAGGCGAATGGGACCAAAGTCCGTTTCGGCGACGAAGCTCATCGTCACCTCGGAGTCACCCGCGCTGTCGAGTGCGAAGTGAATCGCGCGAATACGCTCGCCGTTCGCGAGCCGCTCGTCGAGGGTTCCGAACGCCGCCCGGACGTTCTCGATCACCTCGGCGTTGAGCGTGATCGACCCCAGACCGTCCAGGTTTTCATCACGAACTCGGATGACCGCGTCGCGGACGTTCTCGAGCACAATCCCATCATCGCCGATCTGAAAGTCGAAGACCGCGAGGCTACCGCTGGCACGCAACGGTCCGTCACTCCCGGAGAACTCCGTGTCTCGGTTCGAGAAACGATAATGACCGGGCTCGACGAGCTCGATGTCGCTTCGCCGGGTCCGCAACCACGCGCTCAGTCCCTCGTGACTGAAGTCGATGCGTCCCGCGCCCGTGCTGAGTGAAGCCGCGGAAAACTGCCCGTCCTCGCCGAGGCGCAGGCTTGCTTCGCTGACCTCACCGTCGGGCATGATCACCCGCAGACGACCCAGTCCTTCGAGGTGCCCGTCGAAGTTGCCGGAACGCGCTACGATTTCTTCAACCGAGCCTTCCGGGTGAATGAGCTCGATCTGGACGTGCTCGAGATCGACGCCTGCGCGTCGCCATTCATCGTCGATTCGAACGAGCCCGTTCGCGACTGCGTTCTCCAGCGTCATCAGCGTGCGCGCCTCGCTCGCGAGAAGCTGCCCCATGCCCAGGGTGGCGTCCAAGTCGCGGACGTCCGGGATTTCGGCGACTTGATTGAAGCGCAGATACCCGTCGTAGAGCGTGGCAACGCTCTCGTCCGGCGTCACGAAGCCATTGAGGTCGCGCCATCCAAACAACGCAGCGCTCGTGCCGATGTCCAAGGCGCTGCCTGCGATGATACCCGTGCCAAAACTGAGCGTTTCGACGCCATCGGCGGTGAGAGAGGCATCGAGACGCGCCGTACCCGACTGCTCGACGTTGAAGGTGTATTCCTCGTTGTCACCGTGAACACCCGAGAAGCTCAACCCCGTGCCCCGTCCGCGAAGCGTGGTCGTATCGAGGACCGTGTCACGCTGTGCGTTGAGGGCGAGTGTCCCCACGCCGATCTCACGGAAATTGCCGAGCTGACCGGTGTAGCTCGCGGCGTCGGTGGTGAGCACGTAGTCCTCGGTCCCCTCGCCGAAGGTGCCTTGGAAGAACACGTTGTTCCCTTCAACCGCCTCGCCGTCGATGTTCGGATCGCCGTCCTCGACGCTCACCTGTGAGAACTGAGCCTGAATCAGCGCGATTTCGCCGGGCGTGGGAGCCTCGATCAGCACCTGATTGCCACCGGAGATCTGACCGACGAGCCCCTCCGGGCTGCGGTACTCGCCGGAGTCTGCGGTCAAGAGCACGCGACGGATGGAGCCGTCTGGATGAAGCGAGCCGTCCGCGGTCGCGAGATTCACAAATCCGGTCCCCTCCTCCGAGGACAGGAGATCGCCGCGGGTGACGTTTGCCGCGAAGTCAACGCCCAGCAGCTCGTCGTTTTCTCCGCGAGTGTAGTGCAGGTCGAGCCCGTTACCACCACTCACCCGGATATCGAGGGGAGTGCCGCCATCGTTGGGCTTTGACGTGAGTCGCCCCTCACCCACCGATGCGTTGAGGTGTACCGGATTGCCTCGTTCGTCAAAACGCAAGCGCGAGGCTAGGCCGTTGTCCTCGCTCCGACTGTCGTTGATGCCGACGCGCCAGTCCTCGTCGTCGTAGAGCGCGTCTTCGGCGGTGACCTCCGCCAATCGAAACGTCCCATTGTCATTCGCTTGCAGCGCGACGGTCGCGAGACCCTCCGTGCTCAGGTCGAAATCGCGGTCCCCCTCGGCCAGGGCTTCCTCAGTTGGCGCCACTGAAAGTCCACTCCCCGCGAAGGAGAGGCGTGTCAGCCGTTCGGTCTCGAGGTCCTGCTCGACCTCGACGTGATCGAGGTCCGAGGTCCCGAGAGCGTATCCCGCGATCTCGCCGCTCAGGGTCGACGGGCCTTCGCCCGCGCCGGGGGGCTTGGGCGTGTCCTCATCCCAACCGTCGATGCGAAGCAACGCCGTGCGGCCTCCCGTCGTATCGTAGATGGCTGCGAGTCGCTCGCCCCGGACCGAATCTCCCGTTCCGTCGAGCTCGAGCGTCTCGCCGGTGAACGTGAGGCGACCGTCTTCGACCCAGATGATGCCATTCCGACCGGAGACCCGCGGCTCGTTCAAGCTCGGCTCGTCGTCGCCGGAGAAGTCGTAGGTCAGATCGCCTATGTAGCGCAGGCCGTAGGAATGCTGCTCTCCGTCTACGACGTTCGAGCTCAGGACGAAGCCCTCGGACGCGGTGATCGGTCGGCCGGCGAGAAGGCCGCTGGTGGGTCCTTGGGTCGTGAAGACGACGGTCGAGTCATCGCCATCGCGGGTGGCGTTCACGCCGATCGCATCCGTCTCAAACGCGTAGTCCTCGTTGAGCCGAATGAAAACGTTTCCGGTTGCGAGCCCCTGAAACGCCTCTCGTCCGTCTTCTCCCCGCACCCGGTCAAAGACGACCCGGTCCGCCTCGAGGCCCCAGTCGCCATTCACATCGAGATCGATGTTCGAGCCCGTGCCTCGGACGCCGTTCTCGTCCTCCGTGATCGAGACCCCCACGCCCGAGAGCGCGGAATCGCCGAGCTGCGCGTCCACCCCGAGCACGCCCAGCGTTGCGCGGTCGCCGTCGTGGCCCGAGCGAAACCCGGTGAAGACGAGCCGGTCGCCGCCATTCAGGTACACGAGCGCGTCCGCGGTGTTCGACGATGCGCTGCCATCTCCGGCGGTCACCGACTGGAAGTTCTCGATCGCAAAGCCATTGCCGTCCGAATCGAAGGCCGCGACGTTTCCGTTGATGCCGTTTTGAAGATCGCTGAGGCTCAAAGAGACCTGATTGACCGTGACGAGGTCGCCCTCCACGAGTGCGTAGATCCCAGGCGATTGGGCCACGAGTCGGGTGCCGTCCCATTCCACCTGCGAGCCGGCTGGGACGAAGAGGCCGGGCAGCACGATCGGAACGAAGGTGTTGTACTCGCCTTCCGGAAGAAAGGTGCTCGCCAGCTCGCGGACCCCGGTGGAGAAAGCGGCCATGTTCTCGGCGTAGCCCTGAAGGGAGTTGGCGAGACCGACCTCCGCGTCAAAGAAGAGCGCCTCGAGCACATCGCGGTGGGCGCCGTTGACGCCCGCGGTGAGGCGACGAAGCTCCTCGTCGAGGCGGTCGTCGACCTCGGGAACATCGACCGCGCCCGGATCCGGATCGCCGATTCCGAGGTCTACGAGATACTCGTTCAACGCGCCTCGAACGTCGCCTTCGGTCAGCGCCTGGAGATCGAGGTCGTCGATGATCGCACGCACGTCGTCGTAGAAGGGTTCGATCTCGTTTCCATGCGTTTCGAACGCCGAGTCGAGCTGCCTGACGAGGTCGTGGCCGTAGGATTCATCCCGGCGAGGCGGGAGGGGAGCGAAGCCGTCCCGCGTGCGCGGGCTCAGGCGCTCCAAGGCATAGAGCTCGGTGAAGCCACGACGAGCTCGCTCCGCTGCACCCATGCGGGGCAGGGTCTCGCCCTGGGCAAGCCGGAGAGCACCCCCGGATGGAGGAGCGAGGGCCACAGCACTGACGTTGGGCTTGGGACGCGGGAGCGGTGCGGTTTCGAGCGAGTCTCGGACTTCGCCGGCCGAGTCCTCGTGCGCGGGCTTTCGCGGCGGGAGCGGGACCGCCTCGTCGGTGAGGCCCACGGTGCCTTGCTGTGGCGTCCGCCCCCGAGGTCCGTCCACGTTTTCTGTCATACTCTATCTTACCTGCTCGCAACCTCCGTGGCTCGATTTCTCAGAACAGCGTTCTGGTGATTTTTTCAATCGAGCGCCGCGAGAGCGCGCATGCGCTGCACTGCACCTCGCACCGCTTCCGCGGCCACTCGGATCGACTCCAGGTCACAGTCGGCCCTCAAGGAGAATCGGACCGTCGCCTTGGCCTCCTCGGGGCTAAACCCCATGGCGAGCAGGATCGGCGAAGGCTCGATCGACCCGGAGGCGCATGCGCTGCCGGTGCTGACCGCGATCCCCTCCATATCGAGCGCCATCATCAAACCGTCCCCCTCGCAGCCCTCGAACCGGACGAGACTCGTGTTCGGCAAGCGGGGGTGGCGAGCGCCAACCACCTCGACGCCCTCCAGAGAGCCGAGCTCGCTCTCGAGCAGGTCCCGCAACGCGCTCGATGGAGTGCCGCGCATCGCGGCCAGAGCCGCGCGCACCGCCGCGAGTCCAGGAAGATCGTAGTCAGCGACGCTCGCCTTCGGATGGGCCGCTTCAATCGACCGAGCGAGCTCGCCGAGCCCCTCCCGCACCCAGACGAAGCCCAAGCCCGTGAGACCCCCGAGCTTGTGTGCGCTGAAGGTCGCGAGGTCGACATGGTCGAGCGGCGGCGCGACCCGACCGACGGTTTGCACGGCGTCGATGTGCAGCAGAGGGCGGCGGTCACCCAGAGCAGATGCGATGGCCTCGACCGGTTGGAGCACTCCCGTCTCGTTGGATGCAGCGATCACGGAGACGAGTCGTGTTTGCTCAGTTACGGCCCCGGCGATTCGCTCCGGGTCCAGGCGGCCATCACGTGCGGCCGCGATCCGGGTGACGGAGCACGCCCCGCGTCTTTCCAAGAGGCGCAGAGTGTCACCGACCGCCGCGTGCTCGAGGGCCGAGGACACGGTGTGAGGGTCAGGGTCGTCGCTCGTTTCGAGCGCCGCGCGAATGGCCCAGCCATCGGCGGCAGTGCCCCCACGAGTGGGAAAAAGCCGGCCGTGAGAGCCGCCGAGCATGGCGGCGATGTCCGCAAGCCATTCGGCAGCTCGCGACCGAGGGTCGGAAGGCGGCCCCTCTGTGAGCTGTGCGGCGTAGGCCTGTAGAGCCTGCGGCGAAGGCTCGAGGTCAGCATTCGCATCGAGGTAAATCAGTGGCGTCAACTATCGAGACGGTCGACCGGGATGATGTGCCCGGAACGTAGGGCCTTGGTGGAGAGGTAGTCGCGGTTGTGGGGGTTTGCTTGCATGACAATCGGCAGACGCGTTTCGACCTGCACTCCATGCTGCTTCAAGCCAAAGATCTTGCGCGGATTGTTGGTGTAGAGCTCCACCGACTCGATCCCGAGCAGCTTCGTCATCAACGCTGCAACGGAGTATTCGCGAAGATCGTCATCGAATCCCAGGTGGTTGTTCGCGTCTACCGTATCGAGGCCCTGCTCCTGCAGCGCATAGGCTCGAATCTTGTTACCGAGACCGATGCCGCGGCCCTCTTGGCGCATGTAGAGAAGAACCGCACGGTCGGATTTCCCAAAACTCTCGAGAGCGTATTCGAGTTGGTCGCGGCAGTCACAGCGCAGCGAGCCCATCACGTCACCGGTGAGGCACTCTGAGTGAATGCGCATGGGCACAGGTTCTGGACCCTGCAGGTCGCCACGCACCATCGCCAGGTGCTCTTTGTCGTCGATGTTGTTGCGGAACACCACGATCTGAAACTCACCGTTGCGGGTCGGCAGCGTGGCGCGAGCGTAGACCTCGACCCAGACATCTCCTTCGCAGATCCGTTCACCGACGGCTGGAAGGTCGGAGCCGCTCAGGGCTTCCAGGTCTCGAGAAATCGTTGTCACTTGTCTTGTCCTGGTTTCACTCGGGTCGGCGAAGTCGCTAGCAAACCCGTCTAGGTTAACAAAGGGTTGTTACGGCAAAAAACTTGCCGGCATCGAGTCTCAAAGCCCCCCTAGACCTCAAGTTAAGATGGGGGCCATCGCTCGTTTTTCAAGTGCGATCCGGTCCGAGCTCCAGGAATAGTGAAAAAAACACGGTAGAACGGCCGCTCAGGGCAAAAAAAAAGCCCCGCAGGAGCGGGGCTTTTTGTTCTCTCGTAACCCTGTGCTTCAGGCCGTGCGCTGCTTGCTCGACGACTCGAAGAAGCGCACCGCGTTTTCGAGCGAGTTGTCGATCGACTCGCAGACAAACTCACGGAAGGACTTCTCGTTGTTGCGAAGCGCCTCGTAGTAGCGTTGCCGGTCCGAGGCGTGAATGATGCAAGGCAGGTAGCCGTGGCGGAACAGAACAAAGTTCGCCATCAGCCGGCCAAGCATTCCGCTGTAGCGCGAGAACGGAAACACGCGCAGAAAGCGGTGGTGCACGATAGCCGCGAGCTCGATCGGGTGCATGTCCGGACCGTGCCGGGCCTTGAGGAAGTCCAGAACCGCCTGGAGCTCCTTTTCGATCTTCGACGGCTGGGCGATGTCGTGGAAGTAGGTCCGGTGGATCGGGATGTCCTTGCGATAGACGCCGACCATCCCCGGATCGTCCACCAGCATACCGTGCAACTCTTTCAGAAACGGGATCGTCAGCTGGAAGCGGCGGTTCTGTGCCTGCTCCCGGACGACGTCGATCACGTTCTTCTGGTTCTTGATGTCCTGGTAGGTGGGGAGGAGGCTGACGTCGCTGATGATCTTGTTGTCAACGGCGCTCTTGATCTCGGGGTAGGTCAGCACGACACCTTCCAACCCGTTCTCGTGGTAGATCCACGAGATATCGAACATCTCCTGAAACTGGTTCCAACCCAACTGGCTCTTGGCAACGCGGTCGCGAACGCGATCCGTGAGCTCGTCCAGGTCGATGTATCGCTGGCGCATGGCGCCTTCAGGGTCGTAAATTGACCAATCCACCATAAGTTGTGACCTCACCCCTATTGTTGAATACCAAAAAACTCAACAAAAACAAGTCGTTATAATCTATCCAGGCAGGATTCAGGTGTCAAAGGGAAATCATAGCGGCCATTCAGCGTTACGCCACCCAAACTGGTCCCTGACCGCAGATTTTCTGGAGAATCAAAGCGAATCCATGACGAACGCCTGGCGAGAGAACTCACTGTTAGGCATCCGAAAGTGTCACGTCGCAGTGGCATACGCGAAAAACACTTCAGCCTTTTTGGATCGAGTCTGCCAAGGGGTTCGACAAAAAGTTACAGGACTTTAACCGAGCCTAACGCGATGCGTCAGACCCGTTGAGTGTCGGATTTCCTGGCGGAGGGGCACGGGAGCCGCGGCTATGTCGACGCGATCCCCGCAACGAGCCCTCATCCCGTGCTGCTGCTGGATGCGGGAGACATCTATCAAGGGACACTGGTTTCCAATCACAGCTGGGGACGCGCGCTGATCGACATCACCAACGCGATGGGTTTCGACGCGTCAGTTCTCGGGAATCACGAGTTTGATTTTGGCGACCCGGTGCTCGAAAGCGCGGGGGTCGAGAACCGCTTCATCACCGACACGCTGTTGCGGGACGCGCTCATCGGAATGCTGAAAGAGCGCTTCGGAGTCCCGGCAGCGCGCGCGAACGTGAGCGCTGGCGCACGACGCTAACGCTGCGGCTACCCGCCCAGCGACACCTCGGTCCGGTCTTTTCCCGAGCGCTTCGCTGAGTACATCGCCGTGTCCGCCCGACTGATCAGCTGCTCAGGCGATTCGTTCCCGTCGAAGCGAGCGATACCGACGCTCGCGCTCACGTTTGCAATGGGCTCGCCTCGCCAGGCGAGAGGCTTTCCGAGCTCGCGACGAACCCGTTCGCCCACCTCGACCGCCACCGCGATATCGTCACAGGGCTCGAGGATCACGGTGAACTCGTCTCCCCCGAGGTGGCACGGAACGTCGCCCGCCCTCACCTGATCGCGAATTCGGCTCCCGGCCTCTCTCAGGAGCGCGTCTCCCGCCTCATGCCCGTGATTGTCGTTGACGCGCTTGAGACCGTCCAGGTCCAGAAAGAGCAAGGCAACGCCGTTTCGACCTCGGCGCGAGCGATCGAGGGCGAGACGCAACGTATCGAGAAACGCGTGGCGGTTGCGAAGTCCAGTGAGCGGGTGATGCGTGGCACGGTACCACCACATCTTCCTGGCTCTGCGATTGGCGCGTTCGATGTAGAAGCCCAACGCGCCACCAAAGATCACGGTCCCCAGCAAGGAGCCGCTCCGGAGATAGAACTCCGCCCAAGACTCTCCGACGGGGAAAAAGCCATAGACGTGCCCGATGACCAGACCCAATACGCCGGTTGCGGTCAGCACCCCGACGTGGAGGGGCCGAATCTCGGGAACGACAAAGGAGGTCACCAGCGGGGCAAAAGGAATCCAGTAGAGACTCTCCGTGTACAGCCCACGTTCCGCCACCGCGAGCGCAAAGGTCGAGAACAAGGCGACGAGGGGAATCATCGCGCTTCCCAGCCACGCATCGCGCGGGCGCTGGCCGAGCCAAGCGGCAAAGGCGAAGAGAAAGGCTCCAAGGGCGAGAATCGTGACACCGAGCGCCTGTTGCTCGAGCAGGAAGCTACGCAGAATCGCGAGGGCCGCGGTCGCGACCGCGAGAAAACCTGCGATCCCGGTCGTGAGTGTCGTGCGACGACGCGCCTCTTCGGACGTGTCTCGCGCGATGTCGAACATCGCGGTGGTGTCGATACTGTGCACCGTGCTCGAGGCGCGCGATTCCGCTAACACTGTGCTGCGCCTCCTACTCACGACCACATACCCAGTATTTCGAGTGCGACGAGCATAGCTCGGATAGCTCGCGAATTCACCAGCTACCTCGTTGTTCTGATCGGTTGCGACCGCTACGCTCTTCGGTCATGGAGAGCTTCCTGTTCTGCCACCGCCTCGGCCACGGCGGCATGGCGGAGACCTTCCTTGCGCTTCAGCGAGGCATAGGTGGCTTTGAGAAGCTCGTCGTCGTCAAGCGCATGCACGCGCACCTGCGCTACGACGCCGAGCTCGTGCGGCTCTTCGTCAACGAGGCCAAGCTCGCCGCCTCGATCCGCCATCCGAACGTGGTCCAAATGCTCAACCTGCGGCGAAACGAGCGCGAGCTGTTCATCGTGATGGAATACCTCTCCGGCGAGTCCCTCCAAGAGCTGCTGGCCGAGCTGCGACGCAGAAGGGTGTCCATGCCGATCTCGATCGCCTGCCGAATTGGCGCCGATATCGCTGCCGGCCTCCACGCAGGCCATTCGGTGTCCATCGGAGGCAAACCGCGGCCGGTCATTCACCGCGACGTCACACCGAGCAACATCCTCGTCGGCTACGATGGGCTGAGCCGGATGCTCGACTTCGGCATTGCCCGGGGCGTGAGCACCGACCGCGCCCATCAAACGACCCAGCGAGGAAAGCTCGGCTACATCGCCCCGGAGCAGCTCTCGAGCGGTCACGCGGATGAGCGCAGCGACATCTGGCAGCTCGGCTCCGTGCTCTACGAGATGGTGACCGGCGAGCGTCTCTACGACGCAAACAATTTGCCCGCCCTGCGTACGCAGATGCGCTCATCGATCGAGCCGCTCAAGCGCCGGCGCGACGACGTGCCGGGGCTTCTCGATGCAACCATTCGTTCCGCCCTCGACCCAGACCCCTCGAATCGCCCGGTCAACGCACGCGAGCTCCGGGAATCGCTCCTGCACATCGGCACAGCCGACGAGCGCGACGATGAAACGAGCGACGTGAGCAAATGGCTCAGCCGAACGGTGCCGGACCTACATCAAGTCCGCCAGAATCTCGAGCAGCGTGCCTCCGCCGGAGAAAGCGACGACGCGAGTCTCGAGATTCTCTCGACACTGATTCCTGACCATGGCACCCGAGTCTCGAAGATCGAGCTTCCAGATTCTGTACGTCAGGCCGGCGAGCCGCGGCACCTGAGCCCGCTCGTTCTCGCCGCCATCGTCGCGATTCTCGCGTTGATGTTCGGCACGGTCATCGCCGTGCAACGCTTCAACCGACCGCCACCGCTCACGCTGGGCGATGTCGCTGACCAGGCGACCCGGCGCACTCCGCCTAGTGGCGAGGAAAGCAAGCTCGATCCCGAGCAGCCGGGGACAAAATAGACTGCGCGAGCGACCGCTTGCCGTTGCACAGACGCGGCCAATGAAGCTAGACGGGGTCCGTTCCAGGGAGGGAATCATGAGCACTCGCGTTGAACGCGACACCATGGGCGAGATCGAGGTCCCAAGCGATCGCTACTGGGGAGCCCAAACGCAGCGCTCGCTTCAGAACTTTGCGATCGGCACGGACACCTTTCCCCGCGAGGTGATCTGGGCGCTCGGAACCGTCAAGAAGGCGTGCGCCCTGAGCAACATGAAGCTCGGCAAGCTGAACGAATCCATCGGGAAAGCCATCGCCGAAGCGGCCGACTTGGTAATCGCGGGAGAGCTCGACGAACACTTTCCTTTGAGTGTCTGGCAAACGGGGAGCGGCACCCAGACGAACATGAACTCGAATGAGGTGATCGCGAACAAGGCGATCGAGTCCCTCGGCGGTGAGCTCGGCAGCAAAAATCCGGTGCATCCGAACGACCACGTGAACATGTCGCAGTCATCGAATGACTTCTTCCCCACCGCGATGCATGTGGCCACCGCCGAGCAGTATCACGCGACGCTTCTGCCCTCCGTGAGACGACTGCGAGACACGCTCGACAAGAAGGCAAAGGCCTTCGAAGACATCGTGAAGATCGGCCGCACCCATCTTCAGGACGCCACCCCACTCACCCTCGGTCAGGAGCTGTCGGGCTGGGTGGCTCAGCTGGACATTGGAATCGCCGCCTGCGAAGCCGCCCTGCCCCATCTTCACCAACTGGCCCAGGGCGGTACGGCCGTGGGCACCGGTCTGAACACACACCCGGAGTGGGCAAGGACCGTAGCCGCCACCATTGCGGATCTCACCGATCGCCCCTTTGAGAGCGCACCCAACAAATTCGCGGCGCTCGCGGGCAACGAAGCGATGGCGATCGCATCGAGCGCGTGCCGGACGCTCGCGACCTCACTCATGAAGATCGCCAACGACGTCCGCTGGCTCGCGAGTGGGCCGCGCTGCGGCCTCGGGGAGCTTCGCATCCCGGAGAATGAACCTGGCAGCTCGATCATGCCGGGCAAGGTGAACCCCACTCAGTGTGAAATGCTGACGATGGTCTGCGTTCAGGTGATGGGGAACGATGCAGCGGTCGGCTTTGCGGCGAGCCAAGGAAATTTTGAGCTCAACGTCTTCAAACCACTGATGGTCCATTCGGTCCTGCATTCGATTCGCCTGCTCTCCGACGGATGTCGCTCATTCAACGACAATCTGGCGGTGGGCATCGAGCCCAACCGAGAAAAGATCGACCAACATCTGCACGACTCCTTGATGTTGGTCACGGCGCTCAACCCAGTCATTGGCTATGACAACGCGGCGAAGGTCGCGAAGAAGGCGTACCACGACGGGACGACCCTCAAGGCTGCAGCGCTCGCGCTGGGCCTCATCGATGAGAAGACCTTTGATGAGACCGTTCGGCCCGAGCAGATGGTCGGACCACGTTAATCGAATACAGCAACAACACTCAGGAGAAAGCATGCCGATCAAAGTCGGACTGATGGGTTTCGGCCGTGTGGGCCGAAGCATCTTTAGAATCCTCCAGGAGCGCGACGACGTGGAGGTTGCAGCGATCAGCGACATCGCGGACCACGCGGGCCTCTCCTATCTCGTGACCTACGACACCATCCTAGGGCGAAACCCTCGGACGGTCCGCTACGAGAACGACTACCTCTACTGGAGCGGTCGGCAGGTGCCGATGGTCTACGGCCGCTCTCCCGGAGACGTGGATTGGGGCAAGTACGGGGTGGACATCGTGATCGAAGCCACGAGCCAGAACCGTTCGACCTCCGAGCTCGAGCTGCATTTGAGTAAGGGCGGAGCCAAGCGCGTGGTGTGCTGCGTGCCGACTTCGGACACGGAGCTGCCCAACATCGCGATGGGACTCAGCGAAGCGAAACTCACCGCGGACATGAAGATGGTCTCGAATGCGTCGATGACCGCTCATTGCGTAGCTCCAATCGCCGAAGCCTTGGATCGCGCTTTCGGCACGAAGCAGGTGTTCTTCACGGTCATTCACGCGTACTCGAATGACCAGAGCTTGGGCGACGTCCCGGCCCGCGGCCAGCTGCGCATGTCGCGCGCGGCGGCGGAGAACATCGTGCCGGTGGAGACCAACGCGGCACACAACCTCGAGGCGGTGCTGCCCCAGTTGGAGGGTAAGACGACGGCGATGGCGCTCAAGGTACCGGTCAACAACTGCTCGGCAGTGGACATGGTGACCTTTACGGAAAAGGCGGTCAGCAAGCAGGCGGTCAATCACGTGATCGAAACCGCAGCCGCGGATCTCTACCCGAACATCGTGGAGGTGGCGAAAGACCCGATCGTTTCGAGCGACGTCCGGATGAACCCCCACTCTTGTATTTTCGACTCTCTGGCGACCATGACGATCGGTGAGCACGGGGTGAAAACGATTTCTTGGTACGACAACGGCTGGGGCTATTCGCATCGAGCCATCGAGCTCGCCAAGGCCATGGCCGAGCTGGGAGGATTTGGAGCATGACCATCAAAGTCGGAATCAACGGTTTTGGCCGCATCGGCCGCAGTGTGTTCCGCATCCTCGCGGAGCGCGACGACATGGAAGTCGTTGCAATCAACGACATCTTCTCGAACGACGCGCTGGCTTACCTCCTGCGCTACGACACGATCATGGGAAACTTCGAGCACGAGGTCACCAACGACGACGAGGCACTGTACTACGACGGCAAGAAGGTCCTGATGACCGCGGAGCGCGAGCCCGCGAATCTGAAGTGGAAGGACTTGGGCGTCGACGTAGTTGTGGAGTCGACGGGCCAGTTCCGCGAGCGGGCCGATCTCATGAAACACATTGCGGCCGGAGCCCGACGGGTGCTCCTGACGGTGCCCCCGAAGGACGAGGTCGACGCGATGGTGGTCATGGGGGTCAACGACGATGTGCTCTCAGCAAAGCACGAGATCATCTCGAACGCGTCGTGCACAACGAACTGTCTCGCGCCGGTGGCGAAGGTGCTCGACGAAGCCTTTGGCATCGAGCACGGTCTGATGACCACGGTGCACGCCTACACCAATGACCAGCGTCTCGCCGACGTCCCGCACAAGGACCTGCGGCGCTCGAGGGCGGCGGCGGAGAACATCATCCCGACGACGACCGGCGCGGCGCGCGCAGTGGGCAAGGTCTTGCCCAAGCTGAACGGAAAGCTCGACGGCATGGCAGCTCGCGTGCCCGTCTCGGACGGGTCGCTCGTCGACCTCGTCGTCAAGCTGTCGAAGGGACCGAGCGTCGAGGAGATCAACGCGACGGTAAAGGAGGCCGCGGACGGCCCGCTCAAGAATGTGCTCGAGTACAACGACTCGTCCGTGGTGTCTTCGGATATCGTCGGCAATCCGCACTCGTCGATTTTCGACGCGCTGGCCACACAATCTCGCGGAGACGGCTATGTCCGGGTAGTCTCCTGGTACGACAATGAATGGGGCTACTCACAACGCTGCGTCGATCTCATCGAACGGCTCAGCTCCCTCTAGGACGGGATTTCGATGAGTGAACAGGTCACCGAACAAGAACAAGAGAACCTCGAACCCAATTACGTGCGGATCAACGTGCACACGATCGATGGAGCCACGCTCAACGGTCGGGTGAACATTGCCGGCGTAGATCGACTCTCAGACCTGTTCACCAACGAGGATCCCCCCTTTGTGGTGTTGGTAGACGTGGCCACCGAGCACGTCGGTGGCCGCACACTCTTTGTGAACAAGCGGCACGTGATCTGGGTCGAGCCCGAGGACTGAGCTCGCTTTGCCCGGTTCCCGCCACGGAGCTCGCCAGGGGCGAGAAACGCTTCTGAGTCGACGTGCAGGGGTTCGGCTCGAAGCGGACATCCTCACCTCCACCTCGAAATCCACCCTGGCTCATCTCCGAAGACGAGCGGGTGGTCGAGCGTGCTCAAGGTCCGCAAGACCTCCAATTGAGGTTCATCGCCGGGATCTACGGGATGAACTCTGAGTACATGCCCGAGCTGCGCTTCCGCTACGGTTACTTCGTCGTGCTCGGAGGCATGGCGCTCCTCGCCGGGGGCCTGATCGGAGCTGAGAAACCGGAAAAACGCTCGAAAAACGTGGCAGCCTGGGCGGAGTAGCTTACCTTTTTGGGGTAATTCGATAGCGCCCCACAGAAGGTAGGCTCCCATGCACCCTTGGCACGACATCCCGGCAACCGAAGAATCTGGGGTCTTTCACACCGTCATCGAGATCCCCCGCGGCTCGAAGGTCAAATACGAGCTCGACAAGCCCTCGGGCCTGCTTCGCGTCGACCGAATCCTCTACTCCTCGGTCATCTACCCGGCGGACTACGGTTTCATCCCGCAGACCTACGCCGACGACAACGACCCCTTGGACGCATTGGTCCTGACCTCCGAGCCGATGGCTCCACTCGCGATCCTGCGCTGCCGTGCGATCGGGGTGATGCGCATGCTCGACGAAGGCAAAGAAGACGACAAGCTGATCGCCGTGCACGTGGACGACCCCGCCTTCTCCGACTACACGAGTATCGAGCAACTGCCGCAGCACATCACGCGGCAGATCCAGCGCTTCTTCGAGGACTACAAGACCCTCGAACACAAAGCCGTGAAGGTCGATTGCTTTCAAGGCCCAGGCGAAGCCGCGGAGATCCTCGACGCGGCGATCGACTGCTACCGTCGCCAGGCCAACCAGTTGCGCCTGAGCCGTTAGTCAGCTGGCGACACCTGCCGCTGACCGGCCAGCGCGTCTCGGTCCCCCTGGAGAAAGAGCATCGGTCGACGCACCGCCCGTAGTGTTTCCGCTCGGTCCGTTTTGGGCTTTCGCGCCGCGTGGAGGGGAAACCCCACGAAGGCGAGACGGTTGAAGCGCTCCGGAAGCGCACCG
The DNA here is from genome assembly GCA_964468125.1 of uncultured Bdellovibrionales bacterium. Classification (GTDB taxonomy): domain Bacteria; phylum Myxococcota; class XYA12-FULL-58-9; order XYA12-FULL-58-9; family CAYXVF01; genus CAYXVF01. Next base: position 26,825 of record CAYXVF010000052.1, read on the forward strand.
GTGGCGGCGACGCGCGCGGTGATGCGCCCCCCCATCGATTTGCCTCCGGCGAGCCACCGTCCTTCGGGCAGGTCCGATTCGTGGGCGAGACACCAGTCCGCAACCGCGCGCACCACGCCCTCGAGAATCGCCGGTCGGTCGGGTCGCCACTTGCCCTGCTGCATGTAGGGGAACTGATAGCGGAGTACGGCGCCACCCCGGGCGACGAGGCGTTCGGTGAGGGCCGCCATGAACGCGTGGTCCATGCCGGCACCGGCGCCGTGGGCGAAGAGGAAAAGGCCCCGGGGGGTCGACGGCGC
>CAYXVF010000052.1:27223-43199 GCA_964468125.1 uncultured Bdellovibrionales bacterium
GCTGAATCGCAACGCGCTCGGGCGTTGGACAGGCGTCGAGCGCGCTCGAGGCGACGCCGAGGATCACTCCCGCCTGCTCCCGGGCGCGCATCACGTGCTGCAGGTCTTCCATACGGTCCGGGTTCTGCGCCGCGGCTGTTGCAAGCGCGTGTTCCCGGGCCACCAACGACTCGAAGTTTTGAACACCGCGTTGGTAGGCCTGCTTCAAATCGGCGCAGTTTCGGACTTCGGACATACCCAATCTCCTCGCTCAGCGAAAGAACTCCCAAATCGTCCGCTCAACTGTGGGTATCGGCAGAGATGCTCGGGGGTTGCGCCGTTCGGGGATCTTTCCGGTTTTTTTAGCTTCCGGCTCTCGAGCCCTTGGCCGCTCGGTGCGCCCGCGCCTTGGCGATGTAGCTCACTGCATCCGGCGTTTTGCAGCTGGTCTCGCCGTGGTCCACCTCGACCGGACCGATCCGGCGGGCCGCGGCGGTCGCTTTCTTGGCCAGCCCCTCGCTGCGGGTCCCGATGGCGATCAGGGCGCCGTTCATCTCGTGCCGGACGCGATTCGGCGCCTGGTCGATCTCCGCCTCGATCCGGTGCAGGAACGCCTCATACTCGCGGGCCGGACGGCCATCGTCGCTCATGGCGAGATTCGCGAGCGTGGCCCAACCGAGCGATGCGACCCACTCGCCCCGGGCCTGCGTCCAATCGAGGGTGAGCTCCCAGGCGAGGGGCGACTTGCTCGTGACGTTCTTGGCGAGGAGCTCGACGATCACGTAGTGGTCGAGGGCCTTCGCCCAACGGCGGAGCTCACTCTTGCTGATCCGCTCCGGGTCGGCGATCTGCGCGGCGAGATAGCGCGCGTCGGCGTTTTCGGTCTGCCAGAGAGCCTCGGCGAGGGGCTGATTTCGCTTCAGCTTCTTCGCGATCTTCTCTTGCTCGGTGAAGCTCGCCCCAAACAGCGGCGGTTTGGCTCCGTGGCGCTGATAGACCTTGCGGTTTTGTTCCGTCCCCGCGGCGTCGAGCGCACGCATCACCGCGTCGAGGCTCATTTGTTCTCGAGCTTTGGCCAATTCGCGTTCCCCTTCTCAATGTAGTCGGCTTGGTTGGCCCGCCACTTCTTCTTCATGATGCTCAGGCCATAGTTCATGTACAGCTTGCCATCCACCAGGGTGAAGACCTCGGGCTCGGTCTTCGCTCTGCGCCCTTGCGCCATCGCATAGGCGCGCCACCCACCGTACTGCGGCGCCCACTTCTCGGGGTTCGCTTTGAACTTGGCGAGGTGGTCGGCACTCGCGAAGCACGAGGTGGCTCGTCCTGTGCCGTTAGACCGGCCAGTCGACTTCGACACCGAGGCCCGGAGCGCCGGTGAGGTAGAGTCTGCCGTCGCGCACCTCGAACCCGCCTTTGGCGATATCGCGAGAGAGGTCGAAGCTGCCGTCGAGGTCCAGATAGCGCGTTTGCCGAGATCCGTAGGCCACGTGCAGAGCCGCAGCGATGCTGATCGCGCTCTCGTCCATGCACCCCCACATCAGGCTTCGATTCGACCAGTGGGCAACGCGCGCGATGTCCCGCGCCATCGCGATTCCCCCGGCCTTCATCAGCTTGATGTTGAAGATCCCCGTCGCGGGACTCGGATGGGTGAGACGCCAGGCATCTGAGACGACTTGCACGCTTTCGTCGGCGGCGATCGTGTCCCGGAGGGTCTCGGGCATGCCCCAGAGCTCGCCGTCGAGATCCGGCTTCATCGGTTGCTCGATCAGCTCGACGTCGTGGGAACGCGTCCGCTCAAACAGCGTGACCGCGTCATCGGGCCCGTAGCCTTGGTTCGCGTCGACGCGGATCACGACATCCTTCCCGACGAGCTCCCGAAGCTTGGCGATTCGCTCGAGATCGAGCTCGAGGTCGTGGCCGATCTTAAGCTTTAGACAGCTAAAGCCATTGACAAGGAATTCTTTTGCGTCCTCGAGGGTCTCTTCCACCGAAGAGATCCCGATGGTCACCGAGGTCATCAGCCCATTGTGGTGCCGCCCGAAGAGGTCCACGAGGGGCTGCTCGAGACACTTGCCCAAGAGATCCCAGAGCGCGATTTCGACCGTCGCTACCGCCGCGGGGCGCCGCGGAAGCTGCTCACGAATACCGCGGATCAAACCTCCAATTGCGCGGGGATCGCAGCCGACGAGCTCGCTGATCCGGCCATCGGTGAGGGTCTGAAAACTGTCGCTGAAGACCTCGCCAGTGACCGCTTCTGAAGGCGTGCCCGCACCGAAGCCCACCAGTCCCGTGTCCGTCTCGATTCGAGCGAACATCACCTCGACCTCGTCCTTCGACTCGTACGCCACCGCGTAGGGCTTGGTCAGCGCAATCCGGTCGCGTTCGATGTCGATGCGGTGGATCTTCATCCCTCTTCCTCGAGTACCCGTCGTCGCACCACCGATGCGAGCTCATCAACGCCGTCAGTCAGCGGCAACAGCACCGGGATATTCAGAACATCCCTTAGACGATCACGCTCTACCTTGGCTTCAGCCGAATTCATACCCTCTTGATTCAGTGTCACCGCAATCACCTCTGCCCCCAAGAGCTCGGCCATCGCGATGTGCTTTTCCACCGGAGGAATACGTGCACCTACATGATGGAGCTCGAGATGATACTCGCGTCGCGGCGCATGCTGAATCACCACGTGTTTTGCCCCCGCGGAGAGAATCAGCTCGGCGCCACAGGGTCCGGAGGGATTGAAGAAGGACGACTGCCCCTCCAAGACAATGAGCCGGGGCTTGCTCTCCGCGACGCACTCGAGAACCGCCCGCTCGAGCTCGCCGGAGACAAAATCGTTCGGTGTCGCGTCGAAAAAAAAGCCGTGGCGCGCGCCCTGGAGGAAACCGGTCTGTCCCGTGCTGAGCATTTCGGTCTTCACGCCCTCGTCCTCGAGGCGTTGGGTCAGCAGGGTGGCGGTGGTGCGTTTGCCGATCGCGCAGTCCGTGCCGAGGATCGCGAGCCTTGGCGTCTGAATCTGCGTCGAATCGCCGCGCCAGTGGCAGAGCTCCTTCACCGGTCTCGGCCGACGAATGTCGAGGATTTCGGACCCCCCTTCCGCGGCTGCCGCCGCGATCGCCGGATCATCCGCGAGGAGCGTGTGCAGTCCGTTCACGAGCCCCACCCCCGCCCGTGCCGCCGTCACCAGGTCCGCATGGAGCGAGTCCGGCAGCACGCCCCCGGGGGTCGCAACGCCCACGATGCAGCGATCGGGCTTTACGCGACTCAGGAGCGCGGCGACCGAGCTGACGATGGGGATCCCACGGTGCACGCCGTCGAGGAGCTCGCCTGAATCCTCGCCGGTGCAGGTCTGATCGACGACCGCGACGATCTGGTAGCGGCAAGGGCCGCGCACGAGACCGTGGCTGGTCTTCGCGTGCACGCTCCGGAACATGTCGTTGGCTAGGAGGACTGCGGTCTCTTTCATGCATCGTCTCCCGCGGATTCGCTCCGCCGGGCGGCTCGTCCGAGACCGACGCCGAACAAAGCGCCGATCAAACCGCCAACGAGTACATCGGTTGGATGGTGCCGTCGTCTATGAATTCGTGACCACATTACACCTACCGCCAGGACGGTGAGCGGAACCCCGAGCGCGGGCAAGGACGAAAGGAGCGCGGTTGCCGTGCCGGCCGCCGTCGCGGCATGGGCGGAAGGGAAGCCGAGAAGTCGATACTCGGTGGTCGGTCCGTAGAGCCCGTCCGGCTTCTTGCTCACCGGCCGCGGGCGCCCGGCGGTGAATCGCACTACGTTTGCGACGGCTCCTGCGAGGAGCGCGGCGAGGACCACGGCCCAGGCGATTCTCCCGAGTCTCTTCGACCGGAGGGTGAGCGCCAGGAGACCGAGGGCCGCGGCGACGATGAGGGTCCCCCAGAAGTCGCCCCAGCGAGAGAACCCTCGGGCCAGGGCCAACATCGCCTCAGAGCGGTCAGCAGAGAGGGCGGCCACCATCGCCTCATCGCGCGGGACCGTGAACAGGCATAGGATCCCGACCCCTGCGACTGTCGCGCCGTAGGCGACACGACGCGCGCAAAGATGGGACCACCAACCGCGCAGAAGCGCCAGACTCAAGCTCCAGAGTGCTCGCGCTGGCGTCACAGCAAGCCCCCGCGCACGCGATAGCGACGGTAGAGCGCGGCGCTCGAGGGGATCATCAAGAGACAGGTACTGAAGATCCCGTAGGCCCCGAGCCCGACCGGGAGCTTGTGCCCCAGGGCGAGGAGCCGAAACATGTAAGTCACGACGAACAACACCGCGATCACCACCACTCCGGCGCCGAGATTGACCGCGAGAGAGCGCCGACGATCCGGGTGAAGGGCCCAGGGAAGCGCCACGAGCAGCATCCAGAGCGCATTCGCCGGATAGGCCAGCCGGTTGTGGAACTCGATCCGATGGGACGTGCTGTCGAAGCCCGCTCGCTCCCGCCGCTCGATGAGCTCCGCGATCTCGCCCACGCGCATCTGGCGGGGGTCGCCGGTGACCCGCGTGATATCTTCCGGGCTGACGCCGAGGTTGATCGGCATCGCCGCACGGGTCACGCTGTCGCCACTCTCGACGTCGAATCGCACCGCGTCCAGAAGCTCCCATAAGCCGTCCTCAAAGCGTAGGGCGCCAGCCTCCGTGATCGAGCGCAGCTGCCCCTCGACTGCCTCATAGACGACCGGCGACTCAAAACGCGTACCGTTGCCGCGGCTCGGGAGAAACAGCACGTGGTCGCCGCTCCGGAACCAGCTCGAGCGACGCGAGTAGTAGCTCGACAAGCCATCGGTCCCGCCGCCGAGCTCCTCCGCCTGCGTCCTCGCCAAGGCCTCCACCGCCTCGGGAACCACCCACTCCCCCAGCGCATAACCGCTGACGCAGACCAGAAGCGCCACGGAAACGAAGCCGGTCCAAATCGGTCGCATCCCGATCCCCGAGGCTTGCACCCCGAGAAGCTCGCCACTGCGCGCGAGGAGGGTTCCGGCGATCAGGGCGCCGAGAAAACTCGCTGCCGGCAGAATCTGGTAGGAAAACGCGAGGCCGTTGAAGAGCGCGAGCTTGAGCACGGTGCCGACGCTCGCGCCCGCCTTGGCGAGGGCGCCGCCCCCCTCGATCATGCTCGCCGCAACGACCAGCAGGGTGAGACCACTGGTAGTCAGCGCGATCGCACCCGCGTAGGTCGTGCCGATGTAGCGGATCAGAGCGAGCCCTCTCACACCGCGCTCCTCCGCAAACGAACGAGAAGGACCGCGCCCAGTACGAGGCCGATCAGATTAGGAAGCCAGGCAGCGAGCACCGGGTCGAAATTGCCCGCCCGCGCCGCGAGCTCCGCCACCCGTCCCACGTAGTAGTAGCCCCCGACGAGCACCGCGCTCACGAGAAACCCGCGAGCGCGGGCTGCTCCACTTCCTCCGGCGGCCAGGGGCACCGCGAGGACCGCGAAAATCAGCGTCGCCATGGGGATCGCAAAGCGCCGGTGCATGACCACGATGAATTGAGCTCGTTTCGACGGATCTGGATCGGTTTTGGACTCACGGGCGAGCTCCGAAAGCGATTTCTCCTGCACCCGCGACAGATTGTGGCCCTTGTTGCCGACGAGGCGAGCCACGTCGAGGCGATAGAGCGATTGCTCGAACTGTACGATGCGCTGCCCATCATCCCCTTTGTCGCGAAGCACGATCGCGCCGTCACGCATGTCAAAGACAATGTCACGCGCTTCCTCTCCCACCTTCACCGTGCCTTCTTTGGCCGCGACCACCAGTGGCCGGTTCTCATCCCTGAGGTCCGCAAAGATCACCTCCTGCATTCGTCCATCGCGCGTATCGCGCGCCATGAAGGTGACGCCAGGGATCCACTCGTGGAACTCGCCCGGGCGAACGCCACTAGCGAGCGCCCGCTGAGCGCTCTTGCTCATCAGATTTCGCAGGCCACGAATTCCCCAGGCCTCGCCCCACGCCATGCTCATCGCGGAGATCGCCCCCAGGACGAGCGCCATGGCGATGGGAACCCGGAGCAAGCGGTAGGGAGACACGCCGCTCGCGGACATGGCGACGAGCTCCCGATCCGTGGACCAGCGGCCGATCGCCAGAAGCGTCGCAAAGAGGAGCGACACAGGGAGCAGTAGGCCCAACAGTGGCGGCAGCGAGTAGGTCAGTGCCATCAAGAGATCCGCGCCGCTGATCCCGAGTCCCGTGATCGCGTCCGAGATCGTGAGCACCTGGGCGAAGACCAGAACGACAACGAAGAGCCCGAGGCCGACGAGAAGCGGCACCGCGATCTCACGGAGAAGGTATTTGTCGAGCGTGGTCAGGTTCACGGGTCGTGCTGGACGACGACCGTCTCCGAGTCCTTCACCGGCGATAGCGCCACACGGTGCCCGTACTCGTAGAAGCCGGGGATCGTGATCGGGAGACGGCCGGTCATCGGGACATTGCCGAGCAGGGCCTCCGCGGCGGCCGCCTGCGGCGCCTCCTGATAGCTGAAGGTACAAGCGTAGGCGTCCACGTCTGAAAGGGCGTTCAGATAGTACGGCGACGCAAAGCTCACGACGGAGACGGGAGTTCTCGGCAGCTCGCGGATCACCCGTCGCGCGATGTCCACGTGATAGCGATTGACCAGCGCGAAGACGATCAGATCCGCGTCACCAGCCATCTGCACCGCACGCTGCACGTCCTGCGCCCGCCGCGCGCGGCTGGGGATGTAGGGCGTGCTCAGGACCTGAATGTGTTTCTCCTGGGCCAGCCGGTTCGAGAAGGCGCCCGGTGGCGCCACCACCACGACCTTGCGATATCGTACTGACCGCAAGGGGAGCGTTTCGCCGTGGTTCCGGACCAGGGTCACCGCCTCCTGCGCGATACGACGCGCCACCTGCTCGTGCAGAGGGTTCTTGTTGCCCTCCTTCAATACTTCGTCGAGCGGCGGCACCGCCCTGCCGAAGAGGCCGCGGCGCTTTTTGACCCGGAGGATGCGACGCACGGACTGGTCGAGCCGCTCCATCGAAATCTCACCGCTCTTCACCGCGGCGAGAAGCGAGTCGTAGACCTCGTCCTTCTTCTTCACGGTCCAGAGGATCATCGGCATGTCCGCACCGGCTTTGATGGCCTCCACCGCGGCGCGTCCGCTGCCGTAGCGCTCCACGATCCCCTGCATTTCGAGTCCGTCGGTGATCACGACCCCATCGAAACCGAGCTTCTCGCGCAGCACCTTCGTCAAAATGAAGGGCGAAAGTGTCGCCGGCAGATTCGGCTCCTCGGCGATCTTCGGGAGCGCGATGTGAGCGGTCATGACCGCATCGAGCCCGGCGTCCATGGCGCGTTTGAACGGCGCGAGCTCGACCTGCTCGAGGCGAGCGAGGTCCGCTTGGATCGCTGGCATGGAGAAATGCGAGTCGCTGTGCGTATCGCCGTGTCCCGGGAAATGCTTGGCGACCGCCACCACTCCCATCTCCTGCTGCCCCCGCACGTACCAGGAGCCGAGCTCTGCGACGAGGTTCGGCTTTTCGCCGTAGCTCCGCACGCCGATCACCGGATTCTTCGGGTTCGAGTTCACGTCGAGCACTGGCGCGAGATTCATGTTGAATCCGAGCCGGCGCAGATCGATGGCCAGGGCCTGCCCCGCCACGTAAGCGAGTGTGGTGGAGCGAGTCGCGCCCAGCGCCATGTTGCCGGGGAGCACCAACGCGCCGTCCTTCACCCGAACGACGTTCCCCCCCTCTTGGTCGAGAGAGAGGAACACCGGTAGCTGGCCCTCGGTCAGCGCGTGAAGCTCGCGAGAGAAGCGCGCGGTTTGCTCAAAGTCGACGATGTTCCGCGAAAAAAGCGCGATCCCGCCGGCACCCCGGGTGCGAACCCAATGTTCGATGTGCGGAGTCACGGACGTGCCACCGAAGCCGATCATGAGGAGTTGGCCGACCTTCTCCTCGGTGCTCATGGAGTCGAGGATCGCTTCGACGTCCACGGGTGCCCCGGCTGCGGGGACCTTCACCGCCTGGGCGGGGGTGGCGATGACGAGCGCGAGCGCGGGGAGAAGAAGGCGACACATGATTGGTCTGTATCTCTAACCTTCTTGCGCGAACGGGTCGAGAGCACTCCGCGCCACCCGGGCCTGGTCGAGCTGCCGGTTCAGCTCCGCCACACGGGAGCGGAATTCCACCAGATCGTCGCCGGTGAGTGACTTCGCGCGCTCAAAGCGCTGGGTCGCCGGATTCACGAAGCTGCCGTTCTTCTTGAGCTCGTAGTGAAGATGGGGGCCGGTGGCGAGCCCGCTCGAGCCCACATGGCCGATCACGTCTTTCTGGCGGATCTTCTGACCGACTTTCACGTTGATTTTCGAGAGGTGGGCATACTGCGACGACCAGCCGTTCATGTGCTCCACGACCACGAGACGACCGTAGCCGCCGGCCCAGCCCGCTCGCACCACCCGGCCATCCCCCACGGTCCAAACCGGAGTCCCCGTCGGAACGCCGTAGTCGACGCCATTGTGTTGGCGGCTGTAGCCGAGGATCGGGTGACGACGCTGCCCGAAGCCGCTGGTGACACGCCCGTACTTCAGCGGTGCCTTGAGCAGCTGCTTCCGCATCGACTGCCCTTCAGAGTCATAGTAGAACGCTGCCCCATCGTCCTCGCGCGGGCGCAGGTACGCGGCGTGCTCCATACCGAGGTTCGTGTAGCGGGCGGCGAGAATGTCCCCGTAGCCGACGAAATCACCGTCGACGTAGCGCTTCTCGACCAAAATCTCGAACTCGTCTCCCGCCTGAACGTCGCGATAGAAGTCGATCTCCCAAGCGAAGATGTCGACGAAGCCCGGAATCAGGGCCGCCCGCTCGCCCGTTGCCATCACTGCATTCCACAAGGAGGAGTCGACGGTCGCGGCGACGTGATCCACCACCGTCTCTACGGTCTTTTCGACCTGTCGCGCCTCGAAGGCGTCGCCCACCGCCTCGGTGACGAACTCCTCCATCACCCCGAGACTCAGGGTCAGGGACAGAAGCTCGTCCGATTCGTCAAAGCGGGCCTCAAAACGGTGCCCTGGACGCATGCGGCGAAAATCCACGAGCCCTTTGAGGCTCTCGAAGGCGCGCGAGATGGTATCATCGTCGATCCCGAGCGCCCGCAGAGCGTGCGCCGGGAGCTCGCCCGCGCTCAGGGTCGCTTCCTCGACCCGCTGAACGGGCAGTGGGTTGCGAAGTCCAGCGATCACATCCACCGGCGACGCGAGGGCCTCCGGGAGATCGTCCTCCGGCAGGAGCGCACCGACGTCGTCGCTCGGCGGGGCGATCTCGCGGACCTTCTCTCTCGGATCCCCGTGGTAGAGAAATACCGCGACGTTGACTCCGATCAGGGTCACGACCAGCGCGGCGGGGGCGATTTTGGGGCGTCGGGGCGCGGGCGCTACTTCTTTGCGCCAGAGCATGTCGCGAGGCACGGTGTCTCCCTGCAAATCAAGGTGTCCGATGGACTGTATGCGGGAACAGAGACCCGGTCAAAAAACCTCCCACATTCGGGTGCTTATGGAAGCCCCGGCGAGCAACTATCGCACCTTTCCGGATGTGGAGTGACGCCGTACGTCAAAGGGGCTCATCGTCCTCCAGATTCAACCCCCCCGGGTAGCCGTAGGATACGAACTGATCGTAGCCGTGCACGATCACGCTGCAGTCCGCATCGCAGCGAAGCGTGTGCGACCCGTCACTGATTGGCACCCGGGCCGCCGTCCAAGGAGTGCCAGGAATGAGGGCGCGTTTCGCATTGGAGATGTCTTCGATCAAACGGTTGTCGAGGCGCGCCGAGGTTCCCGTGCGGTAGGCGATCGAAACGAAGTCAAAGGCGTAGGCATTCGGGGCCAAGAACACGTACTCGGTCCGGAACTGCCGCTCCGGCACGGCGAGAATGAACGCTGGATCGCCAGTCCCGGCGTCGCCCTCATCACCACCCGGATTCGGCGCATCTTGCGCGGCCAGGAATTGCCCCACCAGAATCGGCGCGGTCGCCTCGATCAGAAAATCCGCATCGGACTCGAACTCGAAGTATTCACCCGCGTCGAGGGGGGGGACCGTTGCGACGGACGGGGTGAGCACCACCTCCGTGCCGCCGGCGGACGCGAGAATGCGCCACACATCTTTCTCGAGGTTCCGCGGCTCCGTTCGCACGGCGACGAAGCGAGTGCCCCAGGTGTCCACCGGGAACATCTGCTGCTCGAGATGATCCGCGCAGCAGGTGATGAACTGGCTGCACTTTGCATCCGGCGAGCAGCTGTCTCCTTCCTCCGGTGTGCAGAAACAATCAGTGGTTTGGTCGTACTCACATTTGTTGGTGCTTCGATCACAGCGGGACGTACTCGGGGCGTTCGCGGCCTCACTTCCGGCGTAGACGATCACCGGTCGATCCGCGACCACTCGGGAACCGGTCAAGTCCGCCCCGATGTAGTTAGTCTGAATGTTCAGAACCTCGAAGCGCGACAGGGTCGTCGTGTAGCTTTCACCGGGCTCGAGCGCGGGGACTTCACCCCCGGCTTGGGTTCGCGCCGTTACCTTGACGGTCACCTCCGCAGGAGTATCGCTCACGCCCACCACCGTCAGAAAGCCTTTCAGCGTGTCGAAGGTTTGCTCCCTCGTCATGACCAAGTAGTCGTCGCCGGCGGTGTTCACCGGCAGGAGTAGGGAGGCGTCGTTGGAGAATACGCCGACGTTTTCGAGAGGGTTGAACTGGTAGGCGGTGATCGGAACGTTGCTGCCGACGCGATACGCCATGCGCGCTTTCATGGTTCCGTTGACGTCTCGCCGGGGCAGCTGAACGATCTGCAGCCCCCGGGGCGGGATGATGACCCCCGTCACGACGTTTTCATCAGGTGCGTCCGTAGTGCATTCCGTCGCCGTTGGGGCCGAGCCGCTCGTAGGGCCGGTCGATATGTTGACGAAGGCAGTGCGGTCGGGCTCAGGGTTCGCGAGCACGACGGCGAACTGAGCGCCCGCGGCATCGCAGAAGATCAGGTTGCCGTTCGCGTCGACCTGACAGGGTACGTTCGCGTTGTCGAGGTCGACGGCGTAGTACTCGCAGCCGAGGTAGCTCTTCTGGTCCTCGCGACAGATCGCGACACATTGTCCGTCGTCGCAGACCCCGTTCGTGGGTTGAGCTGCGCAGCTTCCGCATCCGCTCGACCCGGTGCCCGTATCGTCACACACCAAAACCTGCACGTTGTTTACGGAATTGCAGAATCGCTCCCCCGGGGTGCAGATGACGTCCCGGCAGACATCGGGACAATCCGTCGGGTCGCTGCAATCCGTGCGTTGCGCTCCGGCGACGCACAACTGCCCGCCAGCGCAGGCGCTCTCCTGCCAGCGGGAGCCATCGAGGGCGCAGACCTCCGCGCGCCCGTCGCCGATGCATCGCAGCTCACCGGGTACGCAAATATCCGCGGGCGGTGGCGGAGATTCCTCCGCGCACGCGAGGAGCACGACTGAAGCCATCATGAAAATGTGCAGAAATCGCATCAGCAGCTCGTGGAAGCGGGGCGGGCTCCCCTTCTCGCTTCGCCGCTTATATTAAGGACCGTCGCGCTGCAACGCGAGGGTTGACCAAGACCGCTCCTATTGGGCATCGGGGCGCCTCGACGAGGAGGTCGAAATGTCAGACGGAGTTACGGTCGCCGTGGTGGGAGCCACCGGGCTCGTGGGGCGCGAAATGGTCGCCATTCTCGAGCAACGCGGTTTTCCCGTCAAAACCCTCGTCCCCCTGGCCAGCTCGCGAAGCGCCGGCGAGCACATTCAATTCGCAGGCAAGGACCACCTCGTCAGGGACGCCACCAGCCCGGGCGCCTTTGATGGCGTGCACATCGCGCTCTTCTCCGCCGGCGGCGCCGCGAGCAGAGAGCTCGCGCCGCTGGCGACACGAGCCGGTGCGGTGGTGATCGACAACAGCTCGGCTTGGCGAATGGATCCGGAGGTGCCTCTCGTGGTGCCGGAGGTCAATGCGGAGGCAGTCGCCGACTTCGAGAAGAAACGCATCATCGCGAACCCGAATTGCTCGACGATTCAAATGGTCGTGGCGCTGAAACCGCTGCACGACCGCGCAGGACTCGAGCGCGTGGTCGTGTCGACCTATCAGGCGGTGAGCGGCGCTGGCCGTGAGGCGATGGAGGAGCTCGGCGAGCAGGTCCAGGCGATTTTCAACGTGCGCGAGCCCGAGGTGAAAGCGTTTCCAAAGCGGATCGCTTTCAATTGCCTGCCTCAAATCGACGTGTTCGAGGAGGACGGGTTCACCAAAGAAGAGCACAAGATGATCAACGAAACCCGGAAGATCATGGGTCTCCCGGATGTGAAGATTTCGGCAACCTGTGTTCGCGTGCCGGTCTTCAATGGCCACGCGGAGTCCGTCCTCGCGGAATTTGCGAAGCCCATCAGTGTCGAGGAGGCGCGAGAGGCCTTGCTCGGCGCCAAGGGTGTCGTGCTCATGGACGACCCAGCCAAGGGGGAGTACCCGACCCAGCTCGAGGCGGAAGGCCAGGACGGGACCTACGTAGGCCGCCTGCGCCGTGACCCCTCAGGGGAGAATGCGCTCAGCCTGTGGGTCGTGGCGGACAACCTGCGCAAGGGTGCGGCGACCAACGCGGTGCAAATCGCGGAGGTCCTGGTCGAGAAGCATCTTTGAACGACGTCGAATTTGGGAAGAATTCGTCGGCTTCAGCGGTTGATTCGCGCGCCCCCGGTTTCTTGACGTCGAGCCCGAACGGCTCCTATTGCATCCGAGTGATTATGAACCCTTCACGCATCGTGCCGGCCATGGCGTTGCTCCTCTTCGGCAGCGCGGCCGGCGCGCAGACCAGCACGGTGGAGGAAGGCGGCCTCGGCATCCTCGTCGACCGTCCCACCAATACCGACGGTGGCCGGATCGACTGCAGCTCGATTCAGCAGGACAGCTGCCAACCCTTGAACGCCGCGAGCTGCGATTTTGATGCAGGGCTACCGGCCTCGTCGGAGGACCGGCCCTTCGACGTGCAGCTGAGCTCAAACGGCAACGTGCCCGTCAACTCGCGTCTCCTCGTCTTTCTCACCACCAACTCGGACTGCGAGTTCGCGCAGCAGTCCGAGATCGACAACACGATCGACAGCGTTCAGCTCCTGAGCGAATCCGACCCGCTCGTGAGCCCTACCGCGTTCAACTTCCCCGCCGACTACGACGTCACCGTTTACGGTAGCGTGTCCGACATTCTCGCCGAATCGGGAGCCTGCGAAACACCCGTAGACCGTAGCCTGCAGCGCCTGTGCTTCGTCGCGAGCCCCGACGATGACATCGCTGCACCAGGGGAGCCCTACGCGGCGGTTCTCATGCTGATCGACACCGTGCCGCCCGGTCCGCCCTCTTCGCTTGAGGTCCTGCCGCAAGACGGGGCGATCGAAGTGAACATCGAGACCGACGAGCCCGCCCTCCTCGCCTGGAACATCCGCTTTCGCGAGGCAGTCGGCGACGACGTCAGCTGTGAACAATGGGGTAACGAGGCCACCACCCGCAGACGGGTGATCGCCAATCAGTTCAATCAATCCTTCACCGAGACGGTGGCAAACGGCGTGACCTTCGAGGTCTGTGTCTTTGCCGAGGACGAGGCAGGCAACATCGGTGAGGTCTCGGAGACGGTGACCGTGACCCCGCGCGACGAGTGCGACTTTGTCGAGTGCTTCCCCGGTGAATTCGACGACGGCTGCAGCACGGGCGGTCGCTCCCTCGCCGCGCTCTTCGGAGTCATGGCGGTGCTCGTCATGCTTCGCCGGCGGCGGGGTGTCGCATGAGGCTGCTCGTCTTCAGCACGCTGATGCTCGCCGCCGGCGCCGCGCACGCTCGGGACTACGTTGGCGACCGCGGCTCGCCGCGGTTCGGTGTCGAAGTGGGTTTCGGCCCCTACAGCCCCCGAATCTCCAACGACGACGCCATCCGTCAGTACTACGAGCTGATGTATCAGCCGCCGGAAACCCAGGACGACGCGATCTTCGAGTATGAGCCCCTCATGAAGACCATCGAGGTCGACTGGTACTTCTTCGATGAGTTCGGCCTGCTGGGCGCCAGTGGCAGCATCGGCCACTGGTCGATCAATGGCCGCACGCGCGTCTGCCCCGACGCCGACGACGGCTCCACCTGTACGCCGGAGACGGTGTTCGAGTCCGAGGTGGGAACCACGGAGACGAGCCTCACCTTGGTTCCGATGACCGTAGGAGCGGTTTACAAGCTCGACTGGCTGAAAAAGAACATCCCTTACCTGCCTTTCGTCGCCTACGCGGAGGCCGGACTCAGTTACACCTATTGGCGCTTCTCCGCCAACGGCCGAAAGTCCTCGCGCGAGGGACTCGACGGCAGCGGCGGCAACTTTGGCTATTACGGGACGCTCGGCCTCGCCTTGAATCTCGACTGGATCGAGCCTGGAACGACCCAGAGATCGCGTTCAGCTTCGGGCCTTGCCGACAGCTACCTGTTCTTCGAGGCAAATCTTCTCAACGCGGAAGGCTTTCGCGGGAACCGCCTCGATTTCGGCGACACCTACTATCAGGCTGGCTTGTCGGTCGACTTCTTCTAGCTCTAGAGTGCGGTATGGCCGCATCCCGCAACATCAAGCTGCTCGTCGAGTACGACGGTACCTCGTATCTCGGTTGGCAGCGTCAGAAGGATGGATTGTCCATCGAGGCGGAGCTCGAGCGTGCCTACGAAGCCGTCACGGGTGAAGCGCCAAAGCTCGTCGTCGCTGGCCGCACGGACGCTGGCGTGCACGCGATCGGGCAGGTGGTGAGCTTTCACACCCAAAGCGAGATCGAGGACTGGCGGATCGCCCATGCGCTCAACGCGAAGCTTCCGGAGACCATCACTGTCCACGATTCGCGCGTAATGGCCGAGGGCTTCAACGCCCGCCTCGATTCAATGGCCAAGCGCTATCGCTACCGCGTCTATCAGGGGCCTCATCTTCCGGCCCTCGAGCGCAACCGAGCCTGGCACCACCGCACGGAGCTCGATGTGTCCGCCATGGAAGACGCCGCCGCGGAGCTCCTCGGCGAGCGCGACTTCGAGTCCTTTCGCAGCGTGCACTGCGACGCGGACCACGCGATTCGCGAAATGTTCGCGATCACCATCAGCCGGGTGGAACGCCCACCGGTGGGTTACTTTCTCGACTTCTATTTTCATGCGAACGCCTTTTGTCGCCACATGTGTCGGATCCTCGCTGGGACCTTGTGCGAAGTGGGGCGCGGGAGGATCACCCCGGAGGCGATCGTCGAAATTCGAGAGGCGCGGGACCGCAAACGCGCCGGCGTGACCGCGCCGCCCGGCGGCCTCACGCTCCTCGAAGTGCTCTACCCATGACTCTGAGCCGCTCGCTCGGCCGAGGATTTGCCCTAGGGTTTGCCCTGAGCGTCGCCACCGCCTGGCCCGTGGCCGCCGCGGTCACCGCCCTCGTTGAATCGCGGGAGTGGACGGACACGGAATTCATGGGCCTGCGCCTCGCGCACCAGCTCTTCCTCTGGGCCTTGGGTGGTACTCCCGCGTGGTGGCTTCTGCGCCAGGGGGGCCTCGAGCGCTCGGGCGCCATGGTCATGGCCGCCTGCCCGTTGCTGCTCGACGCTACGACCGCCGTCGCCTTCGGCCTTTGGCCGTTGGTGCTCGGCACCTGGATGGAACGGGCGACCGCCGCGGTCTCGGCCACACTTCTTTGGGTGGGCTTCAACCGCCTGGGCCGCTGAGCTCAGGTCGGGTCCGGCTTCGGCGTCTTCTCCGTCGATTCTGGAAGCTCCGGCGCCGTGATGAGCTCCTCGGGGAGCTTGCCGGTCAAGGCGCCGAGGAAGGCTTCGATCGACGCGACCCGTTCCGCGCTGAGCTCTTTACCGAGCTGGGTGCGTCCCATCATCGCGACGGCGTCGCTCAGCTCTCCGGCGGAGCCATCGTGAAAGTAGGGTCCGGTCTTCGCGATGTTGCGCAGCGAAGGCACCTTGAACATCATCGCGTCGCTTTCCTTC
>CAYXVF010000053.1:0-16149 GCA_964468125.1 uncultured Bdellovibrionales bacterium
CTAGGGTTTTCCGGCGATTTGAAACGCCGTGCCAACGGCTAAGAAAACCCACAGGAGATCGAAGAGCCCGAGGCCTAGGAGCTCGGTCATCGGCATCGACGCGGTGTATTCACCGGCGAGCTCTTCGGCGACCGCTCGGCGTTTCGAGTCGTCGTAGCTGTTCATGCGCTCGAGCACCTTGCCCGTCGCTTCGTCGACATCAGCGGCGATTTCCTCCGGTGCTTCTTCCGCCTCGCTCTCGAAGAATTCCCGCACCTCGGGACCGATCTCGCCCTCCTCGACCAGCTCGGCGTAGGCCGCGGGCCACATGATTCCGGGCTCCGCCGCGATCTCGTCGACGAGCGTTTGAGAGCCGAAGACGAAGATCAGGATTTTCCCGACCAAGAGCCCTGCGAGAGCCAGCCCTCCGGCCATCACGCCGAGAACCGGCATCTTCACCTGACCGCCCATTGCCACCGCAAATCCTACGAGCGCGCCCACTCCCCAGGCGACCCAGCCGACCTCGTAGTTCGTGAGGACCACGATCGCAGCCCAGATTGCGCCACCGACCGCGGCGGCGATCGTCCCAAAGAGCAGGGCCGGAACAAAGGCCACTCCTTCGCGCATGGCAGGTGGCATGGGCGCGGGCGCCCCCGGCTGTTCACTCGACTGCATTGGATTCCCCCTCGAGGCCTAAGACTCTCAGAGGCTGCCGCAACGGGCGGGCGCTGTAAAGCGCTTGCACGCCGCCCGATTGCCGCTATTAACAGGCGACATGGAGAGCGAGCAGACGAGCCAGCCGAGCTCCCTTGGCGACGTTGTCGGGTATCCTCCCACCGCGGTGTTCGACGATGGCGCGGGACGCATCGAGTACTGGCGCGTTTGCGACCGCGTCTCGCTCTTCGCGGCACACGGGTCAGTGAAGGCGGAGGCCGTCTCTTGGGCCACCGACCGCATGTCTGCGCTCCTAGAGCAGAACGCACCCCGGCGAATTTACGTCGTTTGGGACCTGTCTCGTCAGCGCCATCATGAAACCGACGCCCGCCGGCGCTCCGCGAGCTGGTTCATGAAGCATCGCCGCTCGGTGATCCGTTTCGTGCTCTTCACCCCCGAGCGGCCCTTCATTCGAATGGCGGCAACGGTCGCCCTTGCTGCCGTTGGGGCGAGCGAGCACGTGTACTCGCGCTATGACCGCTTCCTCGCTGTGGTTCGCGAGACCGTGGACTACGTCCGCACGCACGGCTGAAAAAAGCCGACATTCGGGCAACCAAAACGCATCCCCGGAGGTCTCCCCTAACGAAGGCGCTGATGCTGGCGCTTTTTGAAACCCTGGAGGCCCAGATGAATTTCGCCGAATCCTACGTCCTGTTTTCGAGTTGCATCGCCCTAATCTTCGTCGCGGGCTCGTTTCTTCCCACCCCAGTCGAAGACCTGTTCAACTCCGAGCGCTAGCGGCGGCCGAGCGCCCAGAAAACGTCAGAGGCCCATGGCACTCCTCCGATCCCAACCGTGAAGGAGTGACCCCGATGGAAGCCAGCACCGAATCTGTCCGAGAAACCCCCGCCCTCCCCGCCGCGACCAAGTCCGACAACGGCGCTCAACCGAGCGGCACGGTCAAAAAGAATGCCGCGAGCAAGAAGCCCGCGAAGAAGAGCGCAAAAGCTCAGAGCCACGCCGAGCGCGTCGAGCATGCGCTGACCGAGCTGAACGACCTGATCGACGAGCACGAAGCGGAGCTCAAAGAAGTGCGAGATCGCGTGCAAGCCGCGCTGTCGCGAACCGGTACCTTGCGCAAGGCGGTCAAGTCCGCGGTGAAGGACGTCTCCGTCAACCCGGCGCTCGAAACGGAGCTCGCCGATCTGCGCAAGAAGTTCGAGAGCGTTCGCAACCTGCTCCGCTGACACGCGTCTCTGGCCCCAAAAAGAAGACGGCGCCCCGCAATCAATGCCGGGACGCCGTCTGGGGGTCGGGCCACCTCCGCACGCAATAGAGGTGACCCGGTTCAGGGAGAGAGTGTTTATTCGCCGTTCGAGGTCGTTTCTGTTCCTTCGACCCTCTTCAACGCCATTTCATTCACCGCACCATTCACATTCGCATCGAATTTCAATTCGCATTTCATTTCATCCGTCGTTCTCATTTGGCGGCGACGTGCTCGACCGTGCTCACCGGCAGCATCAAGCTTCGGTTCAGCAACGCGCTCTCCGAGGGGAGGGTGCTCGCCGTGGTTTGCTTCTGCTTGGCCTTGAGCGCCTGCAGCTTTGCGCGGCGGGAGTTTTGGCGAGCTCGGATCTTCTTTTGAACCCCCTTCACGTAGGTGGAGGTCAACGGAACCTGAACGGTCGTCTGGGTCTCGCTCGACGTTTCCGCTTTCGGCTCGGCTTTAGCCTGAGCCTTCGCCGGAGCCATCGTGTCTTCCGCGGCCATCGCCGGAGTCGCTACCGCCATCAGGGCCAACATCATCAGTGCACGTTTCATCTTTTTCTCTCACGTTTCGGCTCCGACCGTTCGCGCTTCGTTCATCGAAGCCGTGGTCGTCGTCGTCATCGTGAAGCCACTATGACACCGCCCCTCAGCGTCGGATGTGATCTGCCTCTCACGAGATCGCTTTTCTTTGGGCGATTTCAGCCCGAATTCGTGACATCTCTCACACCGACAATGAGTGTTGTGCGCGAAATCACGGGAACGGCGGTCGGTGTGAGCGGGATCACGGTGCCGGTGTGAGCGGGGTCACGTGAGGTCGATCACATGGCTCAGCGACGACTCAGAGCCGTCGTACTCGGAATTGCGCTGCTCGTGTTTCAGCTCAAGAGCAGCTCGAGCCTCCGAGCACGCAGAAGGTCGCGCACCAGGGATGATTGAGGGAGACCGGCTCGAGGGCCTCTCGGAGAGTCGCGCCCATCTCGAAGCGCTCGTCGTAGGCCAAGAGGGTGCACGACAGGACCACCGGTGCGTCGGCGCCTTTCCGTTTCACCACCATGCGTGAGGTGGAGCACATGATCTGCTCCGGGGACTTGCCGAGGATCCCCCAACACGCGGTCGTGATCTCCGGCGGATCGTCCTGTGGTCGCATCTCCGCGAACAACACCAGGGCTTTCGGGTCGTGCACGTTGAGCTCGATCTCACGTTCGCCAAAGAGTGTTCCGTATCCGCGGCGCGCGGTGGCCTCGTCTTCCGAGAGCTCGCGGCGACCGGCTACGGCGGTGCGAAAGCCGTGGCACTGCAGCCACGCGAGTCCGTCGAGCGCCTCCTCGAAGGTCCCCGGTCCCCGTTCGCGCTCGTGCACCTCACGGGTGTGGTGGTCGAGGCTGACCCGAAGGGTGAGTCTCGCGCGTTGCGCGTCGCTCAGCGCGAGGAGCGCGTCTCGAACCCGCGGACGTCGCATCGGCCGGGTAGCATTGGTGAGGACGAGCACCTCGAAGCCGAGATCGAGCGCGTCACCGACGATCTCCATCAAGGCGGGATTCAAGAAGGGCTCGCCTCCGGTGATGCCGATATCGCGGGTCCCGAGCTCCTTTGCTTCGTCCAGGAAGACCTTCGCCTCCTCGCGGGTGAGATAGACCAAGGCGTCGTTTTGCGGGGTCGACTCGATGTAGCAGTGCGCGCAGCTCAGGTTGCAGAGAGTGCCGGTGTTCAACCAGAGGGTCTCGAGCTTGCTGGGGCTCACCCAGGCGCGCTCGGAGCCATCGGCGGTTGTGTGGGGGTCGCTGAATTTCTTTTGAGGAGATTGGATCGCGGTCATGGGTCTCTATGCTCGGGCTTGCGAACAGTAGGGGAACAGGGGTTCTTGTTACGGGAAAATCGGACTTTCAGATAGTGGCGGTCCTCTACTATGCTCTTGGCCTCCGATGCGACCCCATGAGCCTACCACCCGCGCCGCCGCCGCGAGCCGGGCGAAGATGTACCTCAAGCGCGACCTCGGCTGGGCCAGGGGCTTTCCTGCGTCCAGAAACCTCTGGGTCGCTCTTCCGCCCCACGCACCGGCGCGGGAGCTCGCTCTCGACGGCGATCTCCTGCGCCGCTCCCAGCGGACTCTCAACCTCCTCCGTCGTGAGCTCCCCGAGGAGCTGCCACGGATCGTCGGCGACGCGGAGCGCTTCTTTGCGACCCATCGCGCCCTGCTCGAGGTCCTCAAACCCACGATCCACCACGGCGCGCCCCTGCCCGAGACCCCCCTCGATTCGCACCCATTCGCGACCGGGCCGCTGCTGCGTGAAACGCGGCGCATTCCGGCGAGCGAGCCGATCCGACGAGCATTTCGGTGGTACGGTTTCACCGATCCCGACCAGCTGAGTCGCGCCCTCCGCTGGCTCGAAGCGCACCGGCCACAGGTCGGGGTGATCGAGGCGTGCGCGGGCGATCGTGCTCCCCGGGTCTTGCTTCGGCTCTGGCAGCTCGCTCACACGCTGAATCCCAAGCGCGTCGCGCCTGTCGTGGAGCTCCTCGGAGCCGAGGGTGCCTGGACCCATCGCACGGAGCTCGCCCAGGGCTACGTGGGTGCACTCTCCGCGGTCCTCGAGACCCCCACCAAGAAGCCACCCAACGCTCCCACAGTGCCGCTGCCGAAGAAGCTGATCGAGTGGGTCGAAATGACCGCATGCGCCGACCGAGCCACTCAAAGACGTTCCCTCGAGCTGTTCGCGGCGGTCGTCGATCCTTCGGTGGTCGTGGGTTGGGGGCGTTTTTGGGAGCAACTGCAACACGGGTACGAGCGTGCGCGGCTGATGCCCGACGACGACGACGCGTTGCAGGCGAAACGTCACCGCGCCCGGAAACGCTTGGAGCGCTTCGAGGAACGAGTACCGCCGTCGCTGCCGTCGCAGGTGTTGCACGGATCGCTTCGCCGCCTTCCGAGCGCCGAGGCCGAGCCGCTCCATCGGATCGCCCTGCGCACGTTGAAGCGCATCCCGAAACAGATCGACGGCGCGCCGGCTCGCCTCGCTTTCGCGGAGCATTGGACCTGGTTGTGGTCCTCGCCGCACTACCGAGCCGATGCACTCCTGCGCTACCTCGCCGCGTTCAATGGCTACCTGCGCGACACGGAGGACGTGGTAAGAGCGCTGACCCCCTGGCGCGCGGTTTGGACCCACATTCAGCGCGCCCGAGGCCGAACCGCCTATACGGTGGACCAAGATGCGATCGACGACCTGAGGAGTCGCAAACAGCTCGACACGTTCTTTCGGATCCTTGCCGAGCAAACCGAAGCGGTCGAGCCTGGCACCGCGGAAATCCTCTGCACCCTCGTCGCAGCGCTTCCCGAGTCCCGCGTCCGCGGCGCGCTCGAGAGTCTGTGCGACGAAGAGCTCCTCGATCGGCATCTTTACGAGCCCACGCTGCGACTCGCAGGCATGCTCACAGAGCAAAACCCCGCGCGCTTCGCCCAGGTGGCGAAGACCCTCGACGATTCGGAGGAGCGCTACGGGGATCTCGACGAGGTCCTGCTGCCGCTGGTGCGCCGTTTTCGCGAAGTCGACGCTCTCGAGCTCATGACGAGCGCTGTCCTCGACCGAGAGGTCGGGCTCCTGATTGACGTCGCGTACCAATGCGATGTGCTCCGGGAGAATCAGCAACGCGTCCCACCGATCTGGCCGATGCATGCAGTCAACACCGAATGGCAGACCCGCTACCCCTCGGAGCTCGACGCCGCATTGGCGCTCTTGGTGCGCGCGGATCCCGAGGCACCGAGCACCGCAGCGAAGCTCTTGCGCAAGGAGTTTCCGAGCGAAGGGGAGCTCCGGGCGGAGATCGACGAGCTCGAGGCGGTGAGCGAGCGCAACGACGGACAAACCCAGCGTCTCGAAAACCTGCGTCAGCGCTTGAACGCGCCGCGGCCGGTTTCGTCGAAACGCTTGCGCAATCTCGACGGGAAGCTCCGGAACGCCGCGCGGCGAAAGCTGATCGGGAGCTTCGCCGACCGCGTCCGCGCCAGCTATCTCTCGCTCCTCCCCACGCTCTGGCGGGTGGATGAGGTGCCCGAGTGGATGGGTGACCACCGGGTGCTGACCGCGTTGCTACCGGTGCGAAAGCTCGAGACGGCGTCGCGACGTCTCGCCCATCGCATTCTCGCCCGCCGAGCGGGAGCGCCCCCCTATGACCTGCGCGACGAGCCCGCGAACGCCGAGTTCATCGCGCGAATGAAACGACGCGGTTTGAACCTC
Source organism: uncultured Bdellovibrionales bacterium (assembly GCA_964468125.1). Taxonomy (GTDB): domain Bacteria; phylum Myxococcota; class XYA12-FULL-58-9; order XYA12-FULL-58-9; family CAYXVF01; genus CAYXVF01. The sequence continues at coordinate 6,135 of CAYXVF010000053.1, forward strand.
GAGCCCTGGCTTGACGACCCGCGAACGCGAAAGGTCAAGGCGAAGAAGCGCACCCTGTTCCTGTCGCTCGAGCGCGACCCTCTCGAAGTCCTGCACATGGGCGCGCACTTCAGCACCTGTTTGTCTCCGGGACAGTTCAACTTCTTCTCGGTGTTCTCGAACATCGCGGACGTGAACAAACAGGTGCTCTACGCCCGCACCCGAGACGGTAGCGTCTTCGGCCGCGTACTCCTCGCACTCACCGACACCGGCGGACTCGTCAGCTTTCACGTCTACGCGCACGACTCGAAGCTCGGCTTCGATCGGCTGGTCAAGAGCTACGTGAACGACCTCGCGCGGGATATGGGGACACTGGTCGTCCCGATCGGATCGATCTCCACGTTAGTCGCCCCCAAGTGGTACGACGATGGGCCGGTTGATCTCTCGGAGCAGATCCCCGCCTTCTCTGACGGGTCGTCGTTTCGAGCCGGTTTGAAGACGATCGACGCTTCCGATCTGCTTCCCGCAGTGAGGGAGGCGCTCTCGCCCCTCGAGCTCAACGAGCTGACGATGCCCATGCTCTTGGCACTGCCCGAGCTTCGGGCACGACCGGAGCTCGTGGCGCAGCTCCTGCCCCTCGCCCGCCGCCTCGAGCTTCCCTTGGAGGCGTTGAACCGCTTGCTGACCGCGGTGGGCGAGACCCGCGGCGACGCGCTCGGCCCCCTGGTGGATCGGCTCTTTCACCAAGCCAAACGGCAGGTGGGGCACTACTTCCCCTACGACGCGGGGGTCCTCCTCGCTTGCCTGGCCCCTCAGAAAGCCCTGCGACTTCTGCGCGAGACCCGCGAGAAGGAGGTGCGGCGGTGGAGCGACGAGTGGGACGGCGGTCGCCTCTTCATCGCGGCGGAGGCACATCGACTTCTGGGCAGACGCAACAAGGCGGTCGCGCTCTACGAACGGGCGCTCGCGAGCGACCGCGGGCCGATCTACGAAAAACAGTGTCGCGACGCCCTCGAAGCGCTCCGGCCCGACTGAGCGCTACTTGCGCTTGCGCCGTTTGGCGCGCGCTTCGTCGAGCACGTGTTGTGCGATCAGATAGCCAAAGCCCGCCTTCTCCATTCGCAACACGAAGTCCTCCTTCGACTGCGATTCGGCCCGGGCGGTCGCGTCGAGGTTCCAGTTGTGCTCGGCGAGACGCTTCAACAGGAACGCTCGGCGGGTCTGAGCGGCGGAGAGGCGATAGGTCTTGAGGTATTCGAGCTCCCCGCTCTCCCGCAGGATCATCTCGCCCAGGTGGTTCTCCTCGGACGGGACGAGCTCGGTGCAAAACCGCAGGAGCTGAAACGGTCCGGCGCGATAAATCCGCTCGGAGCTGACCGCTCGGCCGAGCAGACCGTCCGCCATCCAACCGTGAAACGCGCCCCACTCGGCTCGCAGTGCGTCGAGTCCGCGCTCGAGGTCGTCCAAGGAGCGGACTCCGTCATCGTCGATCTTCGCGCGCAGGTGCGACGGTGCATCGAGGAGCGAGTAGTGCCAGATGAGCTCGCCGTAGAAGTCTCGGATCAACGACCGATGCAGCCGTCGGTAGTCGTCCGGATGCGAGAGCACGAAGGCGGTGGCGAGCGCGTCGGCGACGAACACGAGCGAGCCCACCTGGTTGAGGTGAAGCTCGAAGGTGCGAAGCGCGTCGTCGAGTCCCGAAACCGATCGTCCGCTGACGCTGTATTCCACGCGGGGACTCAACCCCTTGGAGAGCGCCCGCTTGCTGTATTCACTCCATGCGACCTCGGGTCCGCCGAAGTGGAGCGAGAGGAAGCCTTCCATCGCCAAGTGGAGCGGCAGGAGCCGAAGCTGGTCCTTCGCTTCGCGCTTGTTCATGCGATGAGCGAGGCGAACCCCGGGAAGCGACTTCACTGCTTTGCCGTCGCGCGCCTTCAGCTCCGTGCCAAAAGCGGCGGCGGGCATGCCATCCTCGGTCCAACGCACGACCAAGCCGTGGGGAACGTAGGACATGTATTTGATCCCGGGGTCGAGGAGCTCGCCGTCGAGAGAGACCACCGTGAGTGCGTCGTCGTAGGCGCGCAAACCGAGGCGCAGATCCCCCGGGGCCTCATCCCGCAGGACCGGCACCAGGCGGATCCCGCCCATGACCTGCGAGGGGCCGAGGCGAACGCCTTTGAGTGGCACAGAAGTGGAAAGCGGGAGCCGGCTCATGCAAAAACCTCGGTGAGGAGCTCGCCCGCGCGCGCCTCGAGATAGCTCTCGAGTGCCTCGAGGGGCTCGCTTCCCTCGGCGAATCGGGCAAAGCCCAAGACGGTCAGGAGGTCCTCGGCGTCGCGCAGCCCAACGGTGGGCACGTGAGGACCGATGGATTTCGGTGCGAAGCTCTCCGCGTCAAACACCGGGTTCACGTGCACGATCGAGGTCCGATGGTGCGGGTCGAGCTTCTCGCGAAACACCCGCGTCACTTCCGCCGCACCGAAGGGGGGCGCGTTGTCGAAGCCATCGGAGACGATCACCACCAGCTCCGGTGCGTCGCGCAACGCCCGGAGCAACGGTCCGGCGAGATCGGTCTGGCCACGCGGCGTGAGCAGGAGCTCGTCTTGCACCGGCGTCGTCCAGTAGGCGCGATACTCCCGTGACGCCATCGCCAAGAGGCGGCTCACCGCCAGGGCCACCGCGAGCGGTCGCCGTCGCTTCTCCGACGAACCCGATGCGCTGTAGCTCCGATCGAGGACCGCGGCGACCCGGCCGAGACGGCGGGGCGTGCGCCGCAGAACCGTACGCGCCGCCCGGTCCAAGGCGGCGTCGAGCCGTGCGCGCTGCGCTTCGCGCTCCGCAGGCGAGAGGGCCAGCAAGTAAGTCGCGAGCTTGGTGAGGGGCACGCGCGCGAGGTCCGCGTCGTAGCGCAGGCCCGCTTCCTTCGCCGAGGATTCGATCCGGAGCTGCTCGGCCCGGGTGAGCTGCCCCTGAATCCGGCTCAAGAATCGCTCCCGCGGCACCCCGTGCTTGGCCGCGAGCCCCTCGGCAACGGTGTATGGAAGATCGTAGAGCGCGTCTTCGGCGTAATGGGCCTGACGAAAGCGCTCGAAGAGCTCGGTTTCGTAGCGGCGTTCGAGCCAACCGCGAAACAAGAAGGTCGACCGCTCGTCTCCCAGGCGCAGATGGTTGTGAACCGCGAGGGCTCGGACTTTTCCGCGATACTTCACCGCGTCAAAAGCCGGATCCGGGCGGCTCGCGAGATAATCGCGCACCACCGCTCGGCTACGGCGGTTGTTGACCCCGCGTTCACGCAGAGCGGTGAGAGCGCGCAGAGCGCGGGGCGCGGGAAGCCGTCGAAGCGCCGCCTGAATCAAGCGCCCTTCCTCGTAACGCTGCTCCCGGTCTTTCGGTGCGCCCGCCTCGAGCAGATTGGCGATGATCTGCCCCTGGTTGAAGTGGTTGATGCCCGCGGCCAAAGTTCGGGCGTAGAGTCGGCGGTAGTTGCCGAGGATGTAGCGGTGCAAGAACCCAATCGCCACCCACTGGCCGTGACCGTCACCGTAGAACTCGGTCTGACCGGTGCACGAGAAGCACGCATTGATGAACATCACCAAGTCTTCGCGCTCGATCCGTTCGAGCGTAGCGGTTCGCTTCATCGCTCCGGTCCCATCTTCGAACGTCCCGCCGACGCTCACGCGTCGACGGGGTGGCCGGGGGAAGGACGACGTGACTAGCTCTTTCAGCTTCACAGGCTAACGTCGGAAGTCACACTGGAGTCCCACCGGCCAAACTAGAGTCTACCCAAAAACCACGCGCACGCTCCCTCGCGCTTCGCGCTCGCGGTGGATCGGCACGTCGAGAAATCTCTGCGTCACCTCGATGTTGGTCGCGGTGTGCTGCGAGATCCCCACGGTAGAAAACTCACCGGCTCCCGCCAGGGCGAAGGGCACCACCAACTGATCCGCCAAGTGCACCCCCACCGGCGCGGACGCCGCCAGATACCCGTTGCACTCCCTGGCGAGGGCACCGACGACACGGGCCACCGGCACGCTGCGCTCTCCGAAACCGGTGAACACCTCGCAGTGGCCCTCACTTCGCGCCTGCACCAGCACCGCGTTGCCGGGTCCTGGCCCTTCGTCCCGCAGGTCGAGCTCCACCCGCGACGCGGGCAGGCCCAAAGTCTCTTCGAGCGCCTCGAGCTCGCGGGTTGCGATCACCTCCGGGAGATTGACCAACAAGACCCGACCCCAGAGCTCCACCTCACCGCGCCGCTCGCTCAGAGCAACCGGACGAAGCGTCGGCACCGAATGAATCGTCACTTCGATGCGTCCCCCACCCGCCGGGTAAAACCCCGGCGTGACGAGCTTCGCATCGACTCGGACCCCCATGCGACCGAGCACCGGCAAGAAAGTGTGCTCGAGGAAGTCGAAGGGCGGCGCAAAGGGATTGTGCGTCCCACCCTCGACCACCACGGTCGACGGCCCTTCCGCGCGCAAGAGCGCCGGCAAGACCGTCTGCAACACCAGGCAGGCGCTCCCGGCGGTGCCCACCGCCGCATGATACTCCCCCGCCCGCAGCGCCTTCGGCGTGAACTGCAGCTCAGTGGATCCCGGCTCCGCGCCCTTCACCTTCGCATCGCAGATCTTCGCCGCGGCACGCACCGCGGTGAGATGCTGACGCATGAGGCCAGGCTTGTTGCGCTTGGCCCGAATCTTTCGCACGTGCAGCGGCTTCCCGGTGATCGCGGAGAGGGTGAGCGAAGAGCGGAGGACCTGCCCCCCGCCCTCGCCGAGTGAGCCATCGATTTCTACGACACTCATCGTCTATCCTTTCACGCAGACCACCTGCCGGAGCTCGTGCACCACGTCCACGAGATCACGCTGAGCCTCCATCACCCGGTCGATCGGCTTGTAGGCCGCCGGGGTCTCATCGATGACCGCCGCGTCCTTGCGGCACTCGATCCCGGCGGTCGCCCGCTCGTGGTCTTTCACCGTGAAGCGGCGCTTCGCCTCACCGCGCGACATGACGCGCCCCGCCCCGTGACTGCAGGAGCAGAAGCTCTCGGGGTTCCCCTTGCCGCGGACGATGTAGCTGCGCGCACCCATCGAGCCCGGGATGATTCCGAGGTCGCCCTCGCGCGCACGCACCGCCCCCTTGCGGGTCACCCACACGTTGCGACCGAGGTGGTTCTCCTTGGTCACGTAGTTGTGGTGGCAGTTCACCGCCTTCCGCTCGGCACTGAATTCGGGAAGCACTCCGAGCTCGCGCACCGCCGCGATCAAATGACGCATCATCGTCTCGCGATTCATGCGAGCGAAGTCCTGCGCCCACCCCACCGCTTCTACGTAGTCCGCGAAGTGGTCGGTCCCTTCCGGGAAGTAGGCGAGATCCTTGTCGGGCAAGTTCACCATCCAGGTGCGCATGTCCTGCTTGGCCAGCTCGATGAAGTAGGTCCCGATCCGGTTCCCAACTCCGCGCGAGCCCGAGTGGAGCATGAACCAGACCTGGTCCGACTCATCGAGGCAGACTTCGATGAAGTGGTTGCCCGTGCCGAGGGTCCCGAGGTGGTTCACACTGTTCGCGCTCTTCACCCGCGGATGCTTCTCCGCGATGCGATCGAAGCGGTCTTTCAGTGGCTTCCAGGTCTCCTCCACGGACTTCGGGATCCGCCCCCAGGCGCCGCGGTCACCGCGACGACCGCCGGAGGTCCGCCCGTGCGGCACCGCACGCTCGATCGCCGAGCGAAGGGCGCCGAGGTTATCCGGCAGCTCGTTCGCGGTGAGGTCGGTTTGCACCGCCATCATCCCGCAGCCGATGTCGACACCGACCGCCGCGGGAATGATCGCTTGGTCGGTCGGGATCACGCTGCCCACCGTCGCACCGATCCCCCAGTGCACGTCGGGCATCACCGCGACCCACCCGTGCACGAAGGGCAGTTGGGCGACGTTCATCACCTGCTTCTTCGCCTTCTCGTCAAACAGCACGCCCTGGGTCCACGCCTTGATCGGCTTCGCGCCCTCGGCCTGGATCACGTCGTAGTTGCGTTCGTGGCTCATCGTCTTCTCCTGTGCATCAGACCTCCGGAGAGATAGCACAGGCCATGCCACGCGATCGGCAACGTAAAATCAAGGACTTAGGGGACTCGAACCATCGCAGTTGATACAAATATATAATTCTTGTATCAACTAGGATATATGCGGAAGCCGCTCGTCGTCATAGGCATGCTCGGGGTGACGATGGACCGGGGGGTGTCGCCCGGGCGCTGGGACAGCTGGCGGCCCTCGATCTCGCTCCTGTCGCACGAAGAGCTCTTGGTCGATCGGCTGGAGCTCCTCCACCAGCCGGTGTTTCAGAAGACCGCGGACCAGCTGATGCGCGACGCCAAGCGCGTCTCGCCGGAGACGGCAGTGCGCAGCCACCACGTGGCGATGAAGAATCCCTGGGACTTCGGCGAAGTCTACGGCGCCCTGCTCGATTTCGCGGACGCCTATCCCTTCGACCCGGAACGGGAGGACTACCTGGTGCACATGAGCACCGGTACGCACGTCGCGCAGATCTGCCTCTACCTCCTGACGGAGGCTCGCTACATTCCCGGCCGCTTGATTCAGACCTCTCCCCCGCCCAAGCGCAATCCGGACGGCCCCGGAACCTATTCGATCATCGACCTCGACCTCTCCAGGTACGATCCCATCGCCGCGCGTCTTGCGCGCAAGACCGAAGAGTCCCTGAGTCTCCTCAAGGCTGGCATCGAAACCCGAAATCCGGGCTTCAACCGAATGGTCGAGCAGCTCGAACGGGTGGCGCAGGTGTCGAGCGCCCCCCTGTTGCTGACCGGTGAGACCGGCGTCGGAAAATCGCAGCTCGCCCGTCGGATCTTCGAGCTCAAGAAGCGCCGCCGCCAGGTCGAAGGCGAGCTCGTAGAGGTGAACTGCGCGACGCTGCGAGGCGACAACGCGATGAGCGCACTCTTTGGCCACGCCAAAGGCGCCTTCACCGGCGCGGTGAGCGCGCGGCGCGGTTTGCTCCTGACGGCGGATCGAGGTCTGCTGTTTCTCGACGAGATCGGCGAGCTCGGTCTCGACGAGCAAGCGATGCTGCTCCGCGCGTTGGAGCAAAAGACCTTCCTGCCGATGGGGTCCGATCGCGAGCTGGAGAGCGACTTTCAGCTGATCGCGGGCACAAACCGGGACCTGCGTGAAGACGTGGCGAAGGGCGCCTTTCGCGAAGACCTGCTCGCGCGCATCAACCTCTGGACCTTCGAGCTGCCGCCCCTGCGCGAGCGTCCGGAAGACCTCGAGCCCAATCTCGACTACGAGGTCGAGCAGGCGGAACGACGACTCGGGCACCGCGTGCGTTTCAACCGCGAGGCGCGGGAAGCATTCCTGGCCTTCTCAAAACAGGCCCGTTGGCCGGGAAACTTTCGTGACTTTCACGCCGCGGTGGAGCGCATGGCCACCCTCGCGGGCGACGCTCGGATCGACGAGGCCGGAGTCCAAGCCGAAATCGCGCGTCTCGCCTACACCTGGCGTCGCGCACCGGAGCCCTCAGCCGACGCCCCACGGATCGAGCGTATCCTCGGCGATGAGGCCGCACGGCTCGACCGCTTTGATCGGGCGCAGCTCGAAGAAGTGCTGCGGATCTGCGCGACGTCGAAGAGCCTGTCGCAAGCGGGACGGATTCTGTTCTCAGAGTCGCGCAAGCGTCGCCGCTCCACCAACGACGCGGACCGTCTGCGAAAATACCTCGCCCGTTTCAACCTCGAGTTCGCGGACACTCAGCTCGCGTAGAAGGCGCCCTTTGCCTGTGGTACCCCCTCTAGCATGAGTACCCTCCTCAACGGATCGGAAGGCGAGATCGTCGTCCAGCAGCGCAAGGAGCTCGCGGAGCTCTTCGGCTTTGAAACCCGCAACAAGTACGAGATCTTCGACGGCGCAGGACGCCCGATCGGTTTCGCGGCAGAGAAGGGCAAGGGATTCCTCGCGGCGATCGGGAGGCATTTCCTCGGCCACTGGCGCACGTTCGAAATCGTCGTCTTTGACATGGCCCGAAACGCGCAGCTGCGTGCCCTTCACCCTTTTCGCTGGTTCTTTCAGCGCCTCGAGGTGCGCTCGGCTCACGGCGGCGAGCGCTACGGCGCGATCCAACAGCGCTGGGGCTGGCTCATCTATCGTCGCTTCGAGATCGAAGACCGCGCGGGGCGGGTGGTCATGGAAATGCAGGCCCCGCTCTGGCGGATCTGGACCTTCCCGATCTTTCGTGCCGGCCGCGGCGTCGCGACCATTCGAAAGCGCTGGTCCGGGGGCCTCACCGAGCTCTTCACGGACGCGGACAATTTCAAAATCGAGATGCACGAGAAGCTCGACAAAGTCGAAGCCAACCTTCTCCTCGCCGCTGCGCTCTTCATCGACCTGCAGTACTTCGAACGTCGAGCGGGCGACGACTAGGCGCATCCAGCGCGCAGGCGAAGTTACTCGTTTCGGCCGAGGGAGGTGACAAAAGGGACCAGGACCCGGCTGGCGAGCGGGATCATCAATAAACCGACCACCAGGCCGATGATCCCGGAGCCCACCGCGGTGACGAGCCACTCGAGCAGCCCCTCCACCGGAGGCACCGAATGAGCGACCGAGACCGCGACGTCGTGGATCAGATGCTCGGGCCCGTCGACGCCGAAATGGGCGAGACCGTGCACGAGAATGCCGCCGCCGACCCAGATCATCGCGGCGGTACCCACGCCGGCGAGGACCTTTAGAAACACCGGCATGAACTTGACGAGGCCGCGACCGAGCGTCTTTAGGGCGCCCGACTTCATCTTGGCGAGCGCGACCCCAAAATCGTCAGCCTTGACGATGATTCCGACCGCGCCGTAGACCGCGGCCGTGATCCCGAGCGCAACGACGGCGAGGACGACCGCCTGCTGCCACACCGCGATGTCGGGCACGGTGGAGAGGGCGATGGCCATGATCTCCGCGGACAGGATGAAGTCGGTCCGAATGGCGCCTTTGACCTTCTGCTCTTCGAGGGCCTGCGGGTCCGCTGGAGCAGCACCCACCTTCTCTTCGTGTCCATGCGCCGCATGGGGCACGACGAGCTCGTAGACCTTCTCCGCACCTTCGTAACAGAGATAGAGGCCGCCGAGCATGAGCAGGGGTGTGATGGCGCCAGGAAGAAAGAGGCTCAAGAGCAGCGCGATCGGGAGGAGAATGATCACCTTGTTGAAGAGCGAGCCCCGGGCGATCTTGGCGACGATCGGGAGCTCGCGATCCGCGGCGAATCCCACTACGTACTTGGGTGTCACCGCCGCATCGTCGATCACGACCCCAGCAGATTTTGTTCCCGCTTTCGCCGCTTGGGCGGCGACGTCGTCCATCGCGCCGACTGCCTGGGAGGCCACGTCGTCGAGCGAGGCCGCCGCGACCTTGGCGATGGCCGCGATATCGTCCAGGAGCGCAACGAGGCCCAGGCTCATCTTACGGTGCCTCTGACTTTGAGTGGTCCATGGCCCAGCGCTCGAAGAGGGGCAGCGGCAGGCCTTGGGTCAGCAGGTTCTCGTGGAACGCACTCTGGTCAAAAGCGTCGGCCTGCTCCTCCTTTAGCGCGTCGCGAATGCGCAGGATCTCCATTCGACCGAGGGCGTAGTAGAGATAGGCAGGGTTGTAGGTCCCGCGCTGGGTCTCGCGGAGCGCGGGAAACTCGGCGAAGAAGGCGATCTCCTGGAAACGCGTCGCCGCATCTTCCACGCTCTCGCCGAAGCAGTGCATCTGAACCCCCGCGTGCCAACGCGCGTGGCGCTGCAGGGCACGACGGAGCTGACCGAGTCGCAGCTTGGGGTCACCGTCGCCAAAGCCCTCATCGAGCATCATTTGCTCGACGTAGTGGGCCCAGCCTTCGGTCAGAGACGCGGGCACGAAGATTTGCCGTAGCTTCGACGGACTCTGCTGCTTGTAGAGGCCATGGATGTAGTGGCCGGGCATCGCCTCGTGCACGCTGATTCCGAGCAGTCCGGGGTAGTTGAAATAGGTCAGGTGCTGCTTCTGCCGCTCCGCGTCCCACTCCG
>CAYXVF010000053.1:16249-41242 GCA_964468125.1 uncultured Bdellovibrionales bacterium
CTCCGCGTCCCACTCCGGGTCGACGTTGGTCACGTTGTAGAACGCTTCGCGCACCGTGGTCTCGAAGGGTCCCGGCGATTCCATCGACGCAAAGGACATGCGCCGGTATTCGGGGGTCGGCCGAACCGTCGGCAGCTTCTCGCTCGGCAGCGCGATGATGTTCTTCGTCTGCACGAACTCCTGTGCCTCGACCACGAGAGACTCGGCGGTGGAGATCAGCTCTTCGGGGGGCGGAAAATCTTCAGTGATGGTCGCCATTACCACGGCGGGGTCGGCGTCCGGGTCGACCTCCGCCGCGACCTTCGCCACCCAATCCTTGTAGTAGCGGATGGCATCTTCGTTCATCACTTCGAGCTCGTCGCAGGTCAGATCGAAAAACTCATCGTAGAGCAGCTTCTTCTGAAACAGCTCCGGCCCCAGGCGGAACTCACCGGTCGCTTTCGGCAGCAGGTCCGACTCCATCCAGGCGATGAAGCCCTCGACGCTGGTGATGGCCGCGTCTCGAGCCGTCTCGAAATCCGCGCGGACTTGCGCGTCCGCATCGGCGTAACCCTGGGCTCCGAGGGCCTGCATCAGGTTCTCCCGCAGAAACTTCACCGTCCCTTGGGTGCCTCGCAAGGCGAGCTCGACCCAGAGTGGCGGCACTGCGGACGCCTTCAGGTTCGCCCGCGCCGCGGCAAAGTGGGCCTCAAAGCCACCGAAGCGGGCAGTCATGCTCGCCAGCCGCTCTTCGATCGGCGCGAAGGCTCGGTCCGAGAGGCTCGAGATGCTCGACGCCGCAACTGAATTGTAGAGGCGTGGATTCTTCTCCCAGTAGCGTACCTCTTCGAGATCGAGGATCGTGCCGCGCAAGCGGTGCTCGAGGATCTGATGGTCGTAGAAGCGGACGCCCTCGAGCCGGTCGCGGGGGATCGACTCGAGCGAGGCGAGCCACGCGCGATTCTTGGCGAGCCATGCATTTCGTCCCGCTTCCGACAGGTCAGGCATTTGGTCGTCGTAGTCATGGACCCCGAGGCTCGTGGCTCGCGGGGGGGTCGCTTCGAGATAGGCCGCGATGTACTCCTCCACCAACGCGTCAAATTCGCTCGCCGCGGCCTCCGCGGTCACTGGCTCCGGCGGTGGCTTGGGGGCAGAGACGCAAGCTCCGACGACCAGCGCAGAAAAAGCGAGCGCTGCTGAAAACACCGACTTCGTGAGGGCCCGTTCTGTTCGCATGGGCGAAAAAGTCGGCTCTCCGCCGGCTGGTGTCAAGCGAGTGGAGGATGCGTCACCCCGGCGAGATCGGTGTCCCCGAGCATGACTCAGTGTCCCGCTCGAGGTCACCCTCGTCCCCGCGACCCGCTTCCGCGGGAGTGGTTTGTGTCCCGAATTCCTCGGGTGTGGATCACCGACAGCCGCGGCGGACTCGGCGGCGCGCAGCGCGGAGATGAGGTCGTCGCGCTCAACGGCGAGCCGATGACCGCCTGGCTGCCCCGACTCACCCGTCACATCTCCGCAGACAACGACGCGCTCGCGCAGGCGATCCTCGCACGCATGTTTCGCGCATACCTCTGGCTCGAGATCCCGGATGCGACCGTCTACGTCCTCGAGCTTCGTCGCGCGTCCGGGGACACGGTCGAGATCGAGCTGCCCGCACTGACGGCCGACCGCCTCGAGAAACGTCCGAGCGACCGCGCCGAAGCGCAGTTCTCTCCGCTCGACCGCCGGGCCTCGATCCTGCGCGGTGGGTCGGCTCGACCACTCTATGTCACGGCGACCGAGCGGGTCGCGGAGCTCGCGGATCGCGTTCGCACGATGCACGGCGCGCATCGTATTCCAACCCTTCTCGCCGAAGTCGATCGCCTCGCCCGTCAATCGCCGTGACAATCGGACAGGCGGGCAACCCAGGGCGAGCACGATACGGATCGCCCATCTCCTGGCTCGCCTTTGCGATTGCGTTCTGAAGAAAAGCCGAAGACGCCAAAAGCACTCGGGCCCGGGATGACACGGACGGCCAAACGTGCTGTAGCGAGCCCATGCGATTTCTTCCAAAGACCGCCGCTGTCCTCCTCGCCCTCGCTTTCCTCGCCTGCAGCGCGAAATCGCCCCCGCGCGCGGCCCCCGATGATCCACTCGCGAAACCGCTGCCCTTCGATTCCGGCGTAGTCACCGGGACCCTCGACAACGGTTTGACCTATTACATCGAGCGCAACACCGAACCACAGGCGCGGGCCGAGCTGCGCTTGGTAGTCAAGGCAGGCTCGATCAACGAAAGCGAGGATCAGCTCGGACTCGCCCACGTCGTCGAGCACATGGCCTTCAATGGCACCCGTAATTTCACCGGCAACGAGCTCGTGGCGTACCTCGAATCGGTTGGGATCCGTTTCGGCGCCCATTTGAATGCCTACACGAGCTTTGACGAGACGGTCTATCAGCTGCAAGTCCCCACGGATGAGCCCGAGCTGCTGAACCGCGGCTTGCTCGTTCTCTCCGATTGGGCCGGAGGGATCACCTTCGACGAGGAGGAGGTCGAAAAGGAGCGTGGCGTCGTGCTCGAAGAGTGGCGACGGACCCGAGGCGCGCGCGGCCGGCTTCAAGACCAGATGATGCCGCTCACCTTCAAGGACTCGCGCTACAAAGACCGCCTGCCCATCGGTACGGAAGAATCGCTCCGCAGCTTCACGCGCGAGCAGCTCCTGCGCTTCTATTGGGACTGGTATCGGCCGGAGCTGATGGCGGTGATCGCTGTCGGCGATTTCGACCCGGAAAGGGTAGAAGCGCAGATTCGGTCGAGCTTTGCATCTCTCGAGAATCCGGAGGATGCGCCGGAGCGCACATACGCCGCAGTCCCGAGCGACCATGGGACACTCTATGGTGTCTTCACGGACCCAGAGGTGCCACAGACATCCGTGAGCGTCTCGGTGAAGTTTGACGACGTCGAGGGACGCACCTATCGCGACTATCGCGACCTCCTGATCGGCCAAATGGCCCTCGGGGTGTTCAACGAACGGATGAGCATCGAGACGCGTGACCCCGCGACTCCAATCCTCGGCGGAGGCGCCGGCAAGCAGCGCATCACCCCGGTGAAGAGCGCCTATGGCGCGCGCGCCTTGGCCAAGGAGGGTCGCGCCGAGGAGGCCCTCGAGGTCGTCCTCACCGAGCTCAAGCGGCTTCAAACCTTTGGCGTGAGCGAAGCGGAGCTCGACCGAGCGCGCAAGCGTACCCTCGCCTCCTACGCCAGCTACTACAACGAGCGGGAGAAGACGTCCTCTTCGACGCACGCAAGCGAGCTCGTCCGGGTCTTCACGACTGGCGAGGCCGCGCCAGGTGTCGAGAAGGAGACGGAGATCGCACGCGAGCTCCTGGCGGGGATCAACGAGGAAGACCTCGACGAATTCCTCTCCACCTTCCTCCCAAAGACAGGCTGGGTCGTGACCGTAGTGATGCCCGAAAAAGAGGGCCTCGAGCCGCCGAGCGAAGAGAAGCTCGCAGCCGTCATGGCCGCCGTAGAAGCGCGTACCCTCGAGGCGAAGGAAGAGGCGTTGGTGGACCGTCCCCTCATCTCGAGCCTCCCAGTACCCGGCGCCATCGTGAAGCGAGAGCGCATCGAGGAAATCGATGCACAGCGGTGGGAACTCTCGAACGGCATGACGGTGATCGTAAAGTCGACGGATTTCAAGGAGGACCAGGTGCTGCTGTCGGCATCGAGCTGGGGCGGAACCGAGCGCGCATCGAACGCCGAGTTCCCTTCGGCGCGCGCGGCGAGCACGATCGCGGCACAGAGTGGCCTCGGAGACTGGGATGCGGTCGAGCTCGGTCGAGCACTTGCGGGCCGTCGCGTGAGCAGCAGCGCGGGCATCGAAGAACACACGGAAAGTCTGAGTGGCTCGAGTAGCATCGAGGACCTCGAGACCCTGTTCCAACTGACGCACCTGCGCTTCAGCGCACCACGCTTGGATGAAACCGGCTACGCCCTCTTCATGGAGCAGCGCAAGGAGGCGATCCGAAATCGTCTGAAGGACCCCGGTACTTGGTTTTCGGACAAGTATCGAGAGCTGATGTGGCAGGGCTACGCGCGCTACGAACCCTGGACCGAGGTGGCGCTCTCCTCCGTCGATCTCGAAGACGCCCGCGGCTTTTTCGTGGAGCGATTCGCAAACGCAGCGGACTTCCTGGTCGTGATCGTAGGCAGCGCCAGTGCCGAGGAGCTCGAGCCACTCGTCGAGCAATACTTCGCGTCCTTGCCCGGAGATCCGAATGCGCGCGAAGGAGCTCCAGATTCGGTCCCTCAGCGCAATCCTGACTCCGACAGCGCGGTCGTTCGCCGCGGCCTCGATCCAAAAGCACAGGCGCGACTCACCTGGCATGGCCCTTTCGAGAACACGCGAGAGAACCGCTACTTGCTCGGTAGTGTGGTCTCGATCTTGTCCGACCGGCTCAGAGAAGAGCTCCGCGAAGAGCTCGGAGGGACATACAGTGTTGGCGCCCAGCAGAGCATTCGGGAGGAAGCCAAACCCGACTATGCGATCTCCATCGGTTTTCAGTCTGACCCGGCGCGAGTCGAGGAGCTCCTCGGCCGAGCCAAGGAAATCGTCGATGAGATCCGCACGAGCGAGCCACCCACCGAGCAGGAGCGGCAAACACTGCAGGCCAAACAACGACGGAGTCACGAGACCGCCGTGCGCACGAATGGCTTCTGGCTGGGGGCGATGATGGCCTACGAGCGGCGGGGGGACCCGTTGGCCCGAATTGCCGAGTACGAAGCGCTCGTTGAAAGTTTGAGCGTGAAAGAGCTCAGGGCGGCGGCGAAGCGATGGTTCGCCATGAAGCGGGCGGTAGAGGTGATTCTCCTGCCAGAAAAGAGCTAAATGTTGGCGTTTGCTTGCTATTCCAAATGGGAAGTGTAGTCTCCGAGCAGGCTTGGAAGGGATGCGCATGAACGAAACCCGCGCGCGTCGTCCTTCGCCCTGCCTCGAGTCTCGAGGTTGCCGACGATTGAGAGATCACGTTCCAAGGGCGGGGCGTGAAGGTGAGCAGCGGCCACGAAAGCCCGCCACCGCACTAGGTTCCTTGAAAGACATTCAGTGAAAAATTCATCCAGCGGCCGAAGCCGCTCTGACGGATTCCGTGCGCTCGGAGTGACGCGCACGCTCGAGACAAACGTTCAGCGGCTCGGCTACGAGAACCCGTCTCCCATTCAAATTGCGGCGATTCCGATCGCACTCAAAGGCCAGGACCTGCTCGCCTGCGCGCAGACGGGCACGGGCAAGACCGCGGCCTTCCTTCTGCCCACGCTCCAGCGAATCCTGGCTGAACAGGCACCGGACCACGACGACGCACAGGTTCTCGTCCTCGCCCCCACGCGTGAGCTCGCGACTCAAATCGACGAGAGCTTTCGAAAGTACGCCCGGGGCACGGAGCTCCTGAGTGCGCTACTCATTGGCGGAGTGCCGATGACGCGACAGCTCAGAGCGCTCGACGACTGCCCGGAGGTCCTGATCGCCACACCTGGCCGGCTTCTCGACCTGTTCAATCAGGGCGAGCTCGAGCTCGACCGCATCGAGACGCTGATCCTCGACGAGGCGGATCGCATGCTCGACATGGGGTTCATTCACGACGTGAAGAAGATCGTGCGCGAGACACCCGCCGCGCGTCAGACGTTGATGTTCTCGGCTACGATGCCACAGGCGATTGCATCGCTTGCACAGAATATTCTTCGGGAGCCGGCGCGCGTGACCGTGGACCCCGTGTCGTCGACGGTGGAGGAGATCGACCAGTCGGTGGTGTTTGTGGACCGCCAAGACAAAAAGGACATGCTCCTGGAGATGCTCGACGCTTACGACGCAGAGCGTGCGCTGGTGTTCACCCGCACGAAGCGTGGGGCGGACCGCGTCGCCAAGCAGCTTCTCCGAGCGGGTGTGACCGCAGCCGCGATCCACGGGAACAAATCGCAGAACAATCGGACCAAGACACTCGATCGACTGCGTGCGGGAACTCTCGAAGTCGTCGTGGCGACCGATGTGGCCGCCCGAGGCATCGACATCAAAGAGCTCTCGCTCGTGATCAACTACGATCTCCCCAATGAGGCCGAGGTGTATGTTCACCGGATCGGCCGCACGGGCCGAGCCGGCGCCCGAGGCTCGGCGGTGTCGCTGTGCTCAGGCGATGAGCGCGAGTATCTCCGCGAGATCGAGCGGCTGACGAAGCAAACAATCCGCGTCCGGGCGGCGTAGCCGAGCTTCGGTCCGACTCCTCGCGAGTCGGCCTTGCGGTCAACCGCCCCGATGCAGAGCTTTCCTCTATGTGGGAAGCGCTATTCTTACTTCCGGCCGTGCTCATCGGACTCGTGGACTGGTACTTCACTCGGAAGTCGCTCGCTGCGGACCGCGCCAAACGGGCCGAAGGCACGGCCTCCGAATGAGAGGAGATCCATGCGTAGCGAAGCGTACCGTCACGTAGAACAGCTCCTTCTCGCTGCGCGCCGGCTCACATCCGCATCAACACCTCTTCGGCGATCGAGCTCAGTACGGAGATGACGAGAGCGGCGACGAAAGCATTGCCAAAGCTCTTGACCGTGAGTTTCTCAGTGAGAGCGTCCGTGAGCTTGAGAAGAAGTGCGATCACGACCCAACGAGTCAGAAAGGCGAGCAAGAAGCCGACGCCGAGGGTCCCGACGCCGATCACGACGAACAGCAGGCGACCGAGGCCCCAGTTCAGAATTCCAAAGATAGCGGCGACGACGAGGGCTCCCTTGAAATCCTTGATCTTCACCCCAGGAACGATCGCCGCGGCGAGAAAGAAGATCAGCGTCAGAACGAGCCAGCTCAAAAGCAGTTGTACCATTCCTGCCTCCTATCACTCGTTGGCATCAGGCGAAACGGTCTCCCTTTCGGCTATGGCCACCATCCGGATCCGCGTGTCGAGGCTGTAGACGTAGCCAAAGCTCTCGTCGATCCGGCGACCCGGGGGCTCGAATTGTGGGTCCAGAAGGAGCTCGTCGCGGCGGTAGCGGTAGACCTCGGACTCGAAGGTCCAGTGGGTGGCAGCCGCATCGATGGGGAGCTGAGCGCTTTCGCTGACCGCGTAGTCTTCGACAGCCTCGAGTGCGGCGCGGTCGTAATCGTCGTATCCGGAGCTCACGAGCACGGAAGCGCTGATGGGATCGCGCGTGTGATCGATTTCGATCAGCACCAGCAGCTTCGCGTGGATGTGCGAACCGCCGCAGCCGGTCAGACAGAGCAACCCCGCGCGGTCCGGGCGAAAATCGTCGACCTGGAAGGGGTCGAGGTATTCGTCGTCCATGGTGAGGCTTTCTCGCGGCGGCTCGGCGAGGTAGCGCACGAGCCGCTCGGCGATTGTGCGTCGCTCCGCCCGCCCCGATGCACGCACGGTCTCCACCGGCGGCTCGAACCAGCTATCGAGCCGAATCGCGAGCTCTTTGATCGCCGGTGATTGGCGCGGGCCGTGCCGACGCCCAAAGGTGGCCGCATCCAGCATGTCTTGGACTGGATTCTCCGAGTGTGGCGCTGGAGCGTCCGCCCCGTTCGCTCCAGCGCGGGTCCGCGCGCCTTCCGCTATGGCCTGGGGGTCGAAGAGATCGATCCGGCGCATGATCGACGACCCCGGCGTGTCGTCGGAGCGGGCTCGTGTGCTTGGTTCTATCTCGGCAACGGTCGGCGGCGACTCGGTTCCAGCCGGCGGATCGCGCCTCGTTGCGTCCGCCTCGCGACGCGACTTCCGTGGCGGTTCTGGGTCCGATTCCGGTTCTCCCTCGGCCGCCTCTGACTCCGCTGCGGTCGCCGGGAGCGCCAGCTCGACTTCGATCGGCGTGCGCGAAGGGGCTCGGTCGGCGCGCGTGGGAATCGTCCAAATCCAGCGCAGCAGCACCAGATGCAGCGCCACGGACACCCCCAGCGCGACGATGAACCCGAGACGCCTCACCCGCTTCTTCTCTCATACAACGCCACTCGACGAGGTGCGGTTCCCGGACGCCCTCCCGTTTGAGGAGCTCGACCGAAGTTTGGGCGTGCCAACCCCGGCGCCGGGTCACTCCTCGAGCTTGTCGGCTTCCCAGGCCATCAAGAAGTCGCGACCGACGGCGTGGGTGAGCCCTTCGATCACCCCATCTTCGAGCTCACCGCTGTGCAGGTACGGACCACTGTTGTCTTCGGTGACGGCGCTGAAGAGCACCTCTCCGTCGTGCACGATGACCCGAGCGGTGGAAAAGGGCGTGTCGTAGAACGTGCCTTTTGGCACGCCGTCGACGATCTCGGTCACGACGAGCGTCGTCTCGCTCGGCGCTTTGTCCGCACTGTAGAAGAGCGACACCTTCCAGGTGCCGATCAGCGCCTCGACCGAGGGGGCTGCTGCGGACGCGGCCGGCTCTTCCAGGGTCGTCCCAGCACAGCCGGCCACAAACAAAGCAATGAACGCGAGCATTCGTCTCACACATAGACTCCTTCCTTCTTCCCCTTCGATGATTCGCGGATTTTTGCTGCTCAGATGCGTATCACCGGTCCGGTATTCCCCGAAACCGGAGTCTGCCGTTCGATCTGCCTTTGGCACGCCGCGTGCTCAATCCTTCGCACCATGCGGTCGCTGGAGGAGAACAAAGGATGGGACCGAATGCCTTGAGGCGCGCTCTGCGCCGTGCACGCGTCGTCAACGGGCGCTGGAATACGCGCCTCGATACCTTCGAGCTCGAGCTCGAGTTTCCGCCAGACGTCGAGACAGCGTCACTGAACGGCGAGACTCTGCTTGCACTCGAGGGCGTCCGCACATTTGCGTTCGGTTGGGACGGGGTGAAGTGCCCGGTACGCAGAGCCCGTGATCTCTCCCCCTGGCCTTTCGAGCCACAGGTCCCCCGCATCGTCCTCACCCGACGACCCTTGGGACAGGAGGTGCGGGCGCTCCACGGCGGTCTCCTGTCCACGCGAACCGCCCCGATCGCCGTCGCCTTCTCCTTCGAGCATCGTGGTCGCCGTGTCTGGCTGCAGATCTGGGCCAACCGCGCGGCCTTTTACGGAGCGAATGGAGTCACTCGGACCGACTGGCACTCGCTTCTCGAGGAGGATCGTTGGCCGACTCTCGTCGATGCGCCTGCGTTCGATTCCCGGCACGGACCGGTGGGGGGCTGACGGGTTCACGAGGCGGCGCCCCGGAGCTCACGACCAGACCTCGAGGATCTCCCAGTCCACGGGCTCGCCGCGCACCACGGTCTCCGCGACGTCTCCCGCGCGTTTGCCGAGCATGGCTTTGCCGACCGGCGAAGACGGGGTGACCACCGATACGATGCCGTCGCCTCCCGGTCCCGTCAGCTCAGTGCCTGCGCCAGCGGGGAGCAACACAAAGGTCTTCGAGTACGCGCCTTCGAGGTCTTCGGACATCGCTTCGACGATGGCTCCGAGTCCGATCGGCGTCCCGTCGTCGTAGCTGTGGGTGAGACGAAGATCGTCGAGGGTCGAAATCGCCTTCTGCAATGCCTGTACGCGCCGCGCTTCGGCGTGCGCCATATTCGAGAACTCGATGGTCGTGCGGGCGTCCTCGCGTTTTTCCGCGTGCTCCGTCGAGTGTTGAGCCACCTCTCGGGCGCTCTGCCCGGAACGCGCGGCGATGGCCGCATCCTGGACGAGGCGGTCGCGGAGCTGATCGATCAGAAACTTGGTCGAGAGGCGCATCGCCGTGGATTGTCCGGCGCCAGCGGCGACCGGGCAAATTATCGGCCATCTTCCCGCCGCGTCCCATGTGCTGCCGGGCGAGTCGTGTTAGGGGTCGAATCGATGATCGACCTCGAAGAGCTGAGAAAACATCACGTGCGCGCGGGCGTCGTCGAATGGATTGGTGTTCGCCCCGAGCGCAAGGCACCCTTGGACGCAGTCGAGCAGGTGCGCGCCGTCGCCGAGCACGGCCTCGAAGGGGATCACCGACTCAACCGACGAGGTGGCAAACGCCAGGTGACCCTGATTCAACGCGAGCACGTCGAGCTCGTCGCGAGCTTTCTCGGGTTCGACGAAGTGGATCCAAGCCTGCTCCGCCGCAATATTGTGGTTTCAGGAATCAACCTCCTGGCTCTGCGCACGGCCCGCTTCCGGGTAGGCGAGGCAGTCTTTGAGGGCACGGACTACTGCCACCCCTGCTCGCGAATGGAGGCCGCCCTGGGCCACGGCGGATACAACGCAATGCGCGGGCACGGAGGGATCACCGCCCGCATCGTTCAAGATGGAACGATTCGTCTGGGCGACCCGGTGGAGTGGCTCGCGCTCGTGGAAAAGAACGAGAAAACCATGCACTGACGTGCCCCGCGCTCAATCAACCTTCAAGCTCTCGACCAGCTCGTTGTAGCGCTCCTGCATTTTCGCGAGCGCCTCGTCGATCGCCTTCGAGGTTTCCGACCACCGATCCCCCGCTTCGTCGCGCGCGGCGTCGATCTCCTCTTGGAGGGCGTCTGCTTCCCGGCGCAGCTCGGCGATCGCTTCGGCGACCCGTTTTTGCGCCTCGTCCCCTTCTTCCGCAGCTTCAGCGCGCAGCGCCTTCATCTTCTCCCGCATCTGTTTCAAACGCTGCTCGGCTTTCTCGAGCTCGGCGTTGACTGTCTTTCGTGCGGTCTTCTGGGCGTCGTCTACGGACTCTTTGATCTCGCCGCGTTTCTGTTCGGAGCAGGCGAGAGTCGCGACGGTGAGGAAGGTGATCACGAGGGTGGAGCGCATGGCCTCGTCCTTTCGGTCAATGGCGCGCAGCAGTGACAGTCCGGTCACAGGCGCCGCTTTTTGGTGCCCAACTTCTACTCTAGCGGGTCGCGGTTAGGGAATCCCCGCCCGCTCGGCTCGACGCCCGCTGGCACGTTCCCTGCTCTCCTCCTGCCGCGCGGTGACGAGCACCGCCGAAAACCACTGGAATGGGAGAGCAATGATGAACATCGACGATTTTCCGGACACCCCGGTCTACTGGGGTCGGCGCGAAGCGATTCGTCTCTATGGGCCACGGATCCGCGCATTTCCCGAAGACTCGCCCGTCTGGGACTCCGCGGACTCTTGGTGGCATCACCTGGTCCCCCTCGCACCAGACCGGGCGCCACTCCATCCGAAACGGATCGATACCCTGATGGAACGGGCCAACAATCGTGCCTATGAGGCCGGGCTCTGTATCGCCGCGCTGATCTGGAAGGTCCGCCCCCACTGCCTCGAGTTTCTCACGATCGGCGAATGGCGCAATCGACGGGAGTTCAAGAAACGCGTGAAGACCGCTGTCGCACGAGACTACCGGGAGATGACCGGCGTGCGTCTGGAGTGGATCAACGGCTGGGCGATCTATCTGAACAGCGACGAGCTCATTCGAGACGCGCACGAGCACTTCGGGCTGCCACGGGATTTTCTCGAGCGGCTACCGGTCCCGCCGCCCAAGATCGCCGACATGCACTGAGCGGCGCTTCGGGGTCAGCTCACGAGAGGGACGAAACGCACCGGTCCTAGGCTCTGAGTGCTGAAGTCCGACTCTGAGCGTCGGGTGATCCGGAGAAGCTCCTGGTGCTCCCCCTCGCCCACCGGTAACACCAGGGTCGCGCCTACGGCGAGCTGGGAACGCAGCGCCGTGGGCACGGAGGGAGCCGCTGCCGCTACCGTGATACCGTCAAAGGGGGCGTGCTCCAGCCAGCCTTCGGCGCCGTCGCCGACGCGGATGTGAACGCTGTGGTAGCCGAGGCGAGCGAGTCGCTCTCGCGCCGCACGCGCCAGATGCGGGATGCGCTCGACCGAGTACACCTCGTCGGCGATTTCCGACAGGACTGCCGCGGCGTAGCCGGAGCCGGTGCCTACGTCCAAAACCCGACCGCCACCCCGGAGCATCAGCTCTTCGATGGTGAGCGCAACGACATACGGTTGGGAGATGGTCTGACCCTCGCCGATCTCCAGGGGTCGGTCGTCGTAGGCCAGCTCCTGCAGGTCCTCGGGCACGAAGGCGTGGCGCGGAACCCGTCGCATCGCGGCCAACACCGCGCTGTCCCGGATTCCGCGCCGTTCGAGCTGCCTTTGGACCATCCGCTCGCGGTCGCTCTCCATCACGGAGAGGATCTCAACCGATCTTGCGGATGATTGCCATGTTCGTGTCGTGCATGATCTTGCTGACGTTCGACATGAGCTGCAGCAGGTGCTGCTGCTTCTGAAGAGCGTTCTGAAGATCGACGTTCGCGAGCTGCGCGTCGTCACCGACGGACGACAGCTTTTCCTCGAGCGCTTGAATCGCTGCCTCGAGCTCCGCCTTCGTGGTGATGCTCTCGCCACTCTTCACGACGTAGGGAGGCTCATCGATGACCATCACACCGTCGATCACGCCGTCGGACCGGTCGAGGTCCAGATCCGCGTCAAAGACGGGAGCCGGGTCGTTCGTCCCTTGCTCCGAAGACGCTGCCGCCTGGCTTTGCGCCTGAGCTTCCGCCGCGGCCCTCGCCTGCTCTGCCGCCTGCGCCTGACGAACGTGCTCCCGGAATCCGTCGGCGAGCTCTGCAGCACTGGCGCCCGGAGAAACTCCAAGACGCGTCTCCGCCAAGGCGCGCGAGCGCTTGAGCGTGCTCTCGAAGACCCGGAAGAAGTCCGGGTCGCGCAGCGGATTCGAGTACCAACCGAAGAAGCGATGCCCCGGATTCGCTTCGATCATCGCGCCGAGGTCCAGGGCCTGCTGCGGCGTCATCGCCTCGCTGATCTGACTCCAGAGCCCCTTGATGCTGCCCGCAAGCTTCATGTCCGTTCCGCCGAGGGCAAAGAGGACCTGAGCGAGCTCCCCGCTCGTCATGTAGGGAATCGCTTGCACCAATCGGTCTCGGGCGGCCGAGTCCCGAATGACGAGGTCTTCGAGTCGGGTTCGACCGTTCCCGTACTGGTAGCCCAGAAACTCCGAGACCGACACGTGTGCCTCAGGATGCTCGCTTGCACGCTGCTCCGCGCTCTCAATCACGACCTGATTCGCGCTGACACTCGGCGCGCTACCGGGGGATGTCGATGAGCCGGGCGCCTGGGGATTCTGATTGATGGGATCCTCATCTTTCAAACCGGCAAGCTTCGACATCACCTGTCGATAGTCGGTCAGACGCTTGCGGATCGCGTCTTTCATCGCGTTGTAGTGGCGCACCTTCGCCGCGTAGAACGCGAGATCCTCGAGCATCTCGAGGTAAGAGTCGCGCAGGACGCTCTGCACAAAGCCGTGAATGTTCCCGCCCTTGGGCAGGCCAAAGTCCGCGCCCACTGAGTGGTTTGCGGTCATGGGCAGCGTATGAGTGGAAAAGGTTCCGTTCATCAAAAACTCCAAAGGAAAGGGTTAAAAATCAATCGAGCTCCCAGGGTGAGCGACCCTGTGCGTCTTGAATGGGCTCCTCCGCCGCGACGAGGTCACTGTCGCGCGCCACTGAGTTGAGTTGCGAGCGCAGGGTCTCCGCGAGCCCGCCTCCCAATGCCTTCTCCAGGCCGATTTCCTGGAGCGAGCGCATGAGGCCCGGCAACTCGACGCTCTCGACGAGTACGATCTCCGCCATGGTCTCTTCCATGTGCCGACGGAGGCTCTCGAGTTGCACCTCGTCCCGCGGCGATCGGTTCAGAGCACGGTCGAGATCCACCTGCGCGCGGTCGAGATCCAGACTCAAAGCCTCGAGGCGCATGCACGTATTGGCCATGCCATCGAGAATTTCATCGACGTGGGCGTCACCGGTGCTCAATCGAGCGGTTCCGAAGGGCCCTTCCACTTCTCGCTCCGGTGCCGGAGCTCGTCCCTCACTGCTCATCATCCTGCTCTCCGTTAGATCTCGACGGATGCGCTGCGCTCGCGCACCGCGTGGTCCAAGGTTCGAATCGGTGCGCCGATCGCCGCGAGCACGTCGCCGTACTTGCGCAAGACGAGCTTCGCTTCATCGCTCAGAGGCCCGGGGCTCGCAGCGACCAGGAACTGAATCAGGCGCTCGCGCAGCCCTTCCTGGAGGCCCTTCACCCGTGTACTGAGCGTTCGCTGCTCACGGTCGAGCTTCAGCAGGTCCCGGTCGAGGTCGCTTTCGAGCTCGCCCAGCATGCCGCGAAAGACCTTCATGAACTTTTCATCGGAGAAACGAGGCGGACGCCTGGACTCGCGAATGGACGCGATCAAATGCTCGGTCATCATCTCCGCGGTGTCGTCGCCCACCTTCAGGTGCGGATTGATCTCGAGGACCTTCCTCAGAATTTCGACGCGGTCCATCGTCGATGGGTCCTGCCCCATGCTCATCTCCGTTTTTTTTTCGTCTCGTGGCGCTAGCGCTGCGAGTACGTCTCCATCAGCGCTCGGTTTAGATCGGTCATGTTCCAGTCGAGCTTCTTCATCAGCTCCGACTTCTCTCGCAGCACCTGACGTGCCAAGTCGTTGAGTGGCCCCGGCTGTGCCGCCGACAGGAACTCCACGATTTCGTCGCGATACGCGTCGCGGGTCTCGACGGACTTTTGGTTGAGGGCTGTTCGTTCGTCATTGATGGCGCTCATCGCCGAGCGCAGTTGGGCGCGAATCTCGAGTATCATCTCGTCGAGTGTCTTCGCCAACGCGACCCGGTCCCCCGGACCTTTCTGAAACGCGTGCACCGCAGCTTGGGCACGCGTGTCCTGAACCACCGGCGCCTTGTAGAGATGGTCCAACCACCGCTCCGCCGTCGCCCTTCGCTTCTTCGCCTTTGCTTGCATGCTCTCACCTCACCGTGGCTTTCCCCTACACCCTCACATACACAGGAGCGCTTTCGGTTGGGTTGCACTTTTTGGCCCGAGAAGGCGCAGAATGCCCCTCAGTGACACGACACCGGCCATGGGAGAGCTGGTTAAAAAACGACGATTAGCGCGGAAACGGCCGATTCTGGCCAGGAGCGGAGGGCGATGCCCACCAGCGGCACATGTGTCGCCGGTGGGCTCGGGTCGAGCGTGCAGAGAGGCGTTCGATCAGGTGATCGATGCGTCGTAGATCGACTGAATCGCCGCATCGAGGGTCGAATCGAACTCCTGATCGCTCTGCTTGGCGCTCAGGCCCTCCGCGAGTGCGCGGGAGAAGCTCGCGATCATCCCGTGCTGCTTAGCGAGCCGCTCGTTGGCCTCTTCGCGGCTGTAGCCGCCGGAGAGTGCAACCACCCGAACCACGCGTTCGTGGTCGATCAGGGGTTTGTAGTAGTCCTGCTCTTCCGGAATCGTGAGTTTCAGCATGACGGGCTGATCCTCGCTCAATTTGTCGAGATGCTTGGAGATCTCGTCACGAAGAATCTTCTCCGCACCGGCCTTGTCGGGACAATGGATGTCGACTTCGGGCTCGATGATCGGAACGAGCTTCGCGGCGCAGATCTTCTTGCCGATCTCAAACTGCTGCTCAACGATCGAAGCGATGCCGCTCGCACTCGCTTGCTTGATGACTGAGCGCATCTTGGTGCCGAAGATTTCGTTTTCGTTGGCCTTCTGGAGCTGAGCGTCGAGGGTGGGGATCGGCTTCATCAGCTGCACCCCGTCCGACTCGTCGGCGAGTCCCTTGTCGATCTTGAGGAAAGGGACGACGTTCTTCTCACGCCACAAATAATGCGACGTCGGCATCCCGGCCACTTTCCGATCGACGGTCATTTCAAACAGAATCGCTCCGAGAATCCGCTCACCGGTGAAAGAGGGGCTCATGATGATCCGCGACCGCATCTGGTGGACGAGATCGAACATCTCTTCGTCGTTCGACCAAGCGTCCGCCTCAACGCCGTACGCTTTCAGCGCCTTCGGTGTGCTACCGCCACTCTGATCGAGGGCAGCGATGAAGCCTTTTGCGGTTCGTGCCTTCTTGAGCTGTGCATCAAACGTGCTCATTGAATTCCTCCCGTTGCGTGTTGGACCCCGGGTCTCTAGCGCGACTGGAGGAAATACGCCACCGCCCGCGTGCACTCCGAGTGACGCGCGGCCGCATCGAGGCGTCGATTCACCGCGCCGGGCTCGGCGGCCTCGGTCACGTCGAAGGCGATCTTGAACTCGACGTCTTTCGGCACAGGAGCGGCGTTCGGAATCGTTGCGATCTTGCCGTAGCCCTCGATGACCGAGCCCGGGTGAAAATCCTCCGGCGCCAAAAGCGCCGCGAGCAGCAGGAACATGTTCAGCATGAGCTCGAGTGTGCCTCAAAACGACTGAGCTGCGCTAGGACCGGCCCGCCGGCGGCTGCACCATCTCGAGATAGCCGTTGCGAAGGCGCATGACCTGTCGCGCATAGGTTTCTCGGAGCCTCGAGCCGTTGTAGTCCTCTAAACCTTCTCGGAGAGGGAGAGACGTGTCGTGGTTTCGTATGACTTGTGCGACGAGCCAAACCGTCGAGAGCGAGGCGTTGAGCTCGGGGTCGGCGTACTCGGCCTTGAAGTGATTCCAGGCATCGCTCAGCGAGTCACCCCATCCATCGCCAGGCACGCGCGCCAGATCGATCCAACCTCGGCCCCCGCTGCTTCGCATGTGCTCCGGGAGAAACTGCATGTAGTCGCCGCCGTAGATGCCCTCGAAGCCCTTATAGGTGATTTGTCCCAGGCCCCTGCCGTTGCCCTCGTTGGCGGTCGGGTCGAGGTGGCTCTCACGGAACCACATGGCTTTCAGAAGCTCTGGCGTGATCGAGGGTGCGAGCTCGGCGTATCCCGCGTCGATCAGCAACTGCTGCGCGTGCTCAGCTTCGGCGATCGCGATTTCGTCGTAGTCGTCGATGTCTGCCTGCTCCGGATCGAGGCGCAGTCGTTCAACGAACTCCACGCCCGCTTCGTTCATATTCAGGTCACCGGGTCCGTCGCGAAAGAGCATCGCCCAGGTGTTGTCTCCGGTGACCCCGTCGACGCCGAGTCCGTGGTTACGTTGAAAGGCTCGAACCTTGGCCGTCGTATCGGGTCCATAATCGCCATCGCGACCGGTGGGGTATCCCCTCTCAGTCAGCGTTACCTGTAAAAGCTCTACGACTGGCCCCTCGTCACCCTGGCGCAGGGGTCGCTCCAAGGGGGCGACTTCGGGAAGCGTTCCGTCACCGCTCTGTGGTCGCGCCAATCCCTCCGGTCGCATCACCGGTCGGCGGCGCGGGATCGGTGCGTTTGGGGCAGGACCGCTCTCGCTCGCCTCTGCCCGCGGGGCGCTCGCGCGCTCCTCCCGGTCGATCGCGTCGTCTTCGGGCGGCGCGCCGGGCAGACGGATCTGCTCATTCGGGTGGATCGTGAAATTCTTGCGCTCGCTGAGCCATGGATTGAGCTCGATCAGCACAGCCCGGGTCGTCCCGTGCTCAGAAGCGATCTTGTCGACCCATTCGCCCGAGCGAACCGTGTGCACGCGCGCGTCCATTCTATGGCTTCTTTACACCGTCACCCAGGTTCGGGCTATTCCAGAGACACCTGGCTCACCTGCCGCGAGCCGCCTCAAAAGCGGCCACGTAGCGCGCCAAAGTCTCAGAGAGCGCACCTCGCTCCAGCATCACCTCGATCAACTGGAATCGCCCTCGCGTTGCCCCCGCCTGCTCCAAAGCACGTGCGAGCTCAGCTCGGGTCTTCACCCGGAATCCATCACCACCGAGTGCAACGCCGAGCTCGGCAAAACGCCATTCGGGCAGATCGTTGAAACGAGACTCCGGTTGAAACGCCCGCAGCATTTCCCAGCTCGCGTTGTTGAAGACGATGACCACCGGATCCCAGCCGTGCGAGGCGCAGTTGCCGAGCTCCTAACCGGTCATCTGGAACGCTCCGTCTCCCACGAGAACCAACGGACGGCGCCCGGTAGCGGCCTGCACGCCCAGCCCTGCCGGCACCCCGAACCTCAGTCTCGCATAGTAGCCTGGGCCTCCGACAAGATCACGCCGAGCATCAGGACCATGTCCGAGGTTTCAACCGCCTCCGTGACCTCCGGATGTCCGGCGAGACCGAGATAGGTGCCAATGAGAGGCGACTCACCGTCGGCGAGGAGCCCCCGAGCGAGCATGCTGGTCACCACCGGGACGCCGAGGCGCCGGGCGAGCTCCGCAACCTTGGCTTCGAGTCCGAAACGCCGGACCTCGACGCCGACCATCAAGACCCGCGATTCGGCGTGCGATAGCGCGCCCATCACTTCGTCCGCGCACTCTCCTAGCGCCTCCGGTGATACGCTCGGCGTCTCGAGGGGAATCACCGGTTCGCACTCCACGGCCACCATGTCGCGGGGAAGCTCGATGTAGACGGGCCGCGACTCACGCCGGCAGCGCTCGAGCACCCGCGCGATCTCCGCTGGCGCAGTGCGAACATCGTCGAGGCGTGTTTGGTCGCAGGTGATCTCGCGAAACACGGCGAGCTCCGAGTCCAGGGTCTTGGCCTGATGGTGCAAGAGCAGCCCGGTTTTTGATTCACCGAGCCCCGGCGCGCCGGAGATCACGACCACCGGCGACTTCTCCGCGTAGGCCCCGGCGATGGCGTTGACCATGTTGAAGGCGCCCGCCCCGTAGGTGACCGCCGCGACACCGAGGGAAGAGCGGACGCGCGCGGAGGCGTCCGCGGCGAATCCCACCGCCGGTTCGTGGCTCAGGGTGTAGAGGGGCAGGAGCTTCGACTGCTCGATCTGACGGAAGAAGGGGAGCGCGAAGTCGCCGGGGATCCCGAAAATCTCCTTCGCACCGTGCTCGAGGAGCGCCCTCAGAAGTGATTGGGAGAGAGTCATGGCGCACCTCCGAGATTTTCTCGGTCGATAGCCAAAAAACCCTCAGGAAACGAGAGCCATATTGTCGCGAGAAGGCGCGCTAACGGCACTCCTCGTGGGCCGTTTCACACGCCATGCGGCACCGTTGTTGCTCTTCCCACTCGCTTGCGTCGACCTCGCCGCGCCCGGCGACCTCAGGAACTTCAGAAGAGTATGGAAATCAGGCCTGTGGATCAACGGCGCGCTGCCACCGCGCGGGCCGCCAGGAGCAGGGTGCCGAAGGCATGAGCGGGCGTGCCCGGCTGGAAGCGGCTCCATGCGGCGTAGAGCCCGCGTTCGTAATCCCGGCCGACCCAGCGCACCGGTGTGCTGTGGGTTGTGCCGAGCAAGCTCGGTTCACCCGCGCCGTCGACGGAGACAAAGCGCGAACAAAGCGCGGACCAGGACCGCTCGACCATTTCCCTCGAGCAAAGAGATGAGGGTGCGCGCGCGAGCGCATAGAGAACCAGCGCGTTGCCACTGAGCTCCGGCGCCGACTCCCCGAGTGCAGGCGCGATCACGTTCGGCCAGAGGTCGTCCCGACCTCGCTGATCCCACGTCGCACGCAGTGCGCGTCCGAAGCCTTCGCGCAAAGCCGTGTCACGTGCGTCCGGCTCCTCCGCCAGTAAATCAGCGAGGACCGCCAGCATCCAGCCATGCGCCCGCAGCCAAACGCTCCCGTCCCGGGGAAAGAGCTCGTCGCCGCGCGCATGCGCGAAGAGTCCGGAAGGAAGTCGCAGAGTGCTCACGAAGGCCTTCGCATGCGCGAGGGCCAGACGACTCCAGCGAGCTTCCCCCGTGAGAAGAGCGATCTGCTGCGCGGGCCAGACGTACATCATCATCGAATCGGCCCAGAGTGATCCCGGGCCTACGGTGAAACGGACATGCTCTCCCCAACGCATCCACCGACGCAGAGGATTTCGGGGTCCAACGTGATCGAAGGTGCCGGCGTCATTCAGTGGCTCGCAGCTCAGATAATCGACCGTGCGTTCGAGGGCCGGGTGGCCCTCAGGGAAGCGCATACGACGTTCGAGCGCCGCCGCCACGCCGCCGGGAAGCGCCTGGTCCGCAGCGGTCACCGGTGGTGCGTGACTCCAGACGCGGTACACACACCGGAGATAGGAAAGAACATCGATATCGATGACGTCGCTCCAGGCGACCAGGCCGCGGAGCCAGATCCCGGCCGACCAGCCGTAGCGCAGTCGCTCCGGACGCAAGCGCTGCATGCCTGCGACGACGACCGCGCGAGCGAGTTGCTCCGGTGACCGCATGACGATCGGCTCTCAGAGCAAGCCGAGAGCGAGCTCGACGATGAACCACAGGAGCACCAAGTACCCGACAAACGTGCTTCCCAGAATGCGAGCAGGAATACTCCGTCCGAGACGCGCTCCGAGCACGAAGGGGTAAGCGACACGGGCGAGCACATAGATAGCACCCCCGATCGTGGCACGCAGGGGGTCGACGAACACCGCGATCATCCACAGGAGCGCTAGGAACGGCCCCATGTGCTCGACGGTGTTGAGGACGACTCGGTCTGCGGCCAGCATCTGACGGTCTTGGTTGAAGTAGCGATCGAACTTCTCGCCTCGAGCGCGATACTCGCTCGCGAGCCGAAATTTCACCCGGGCCTGGTGCCCCTGAAAAACGTAGTAGAGAAGGAGATAGGCGAGCGTGACCGCGATGGGTCCACGAAACGTCAGGATATCCATGCGCGGTACCATAGCCGCCTCCCCCGACTGCGCGAAACAGCTCCGGGCCTCTTCGCTCAAAGCCCGCGCCTTGCTAGGAACATACGACGAGGAGACTGCCCATGAGCTATCTCGGAACGCCTCGAGACACCGTCGCCGATCCCGCAGAGTTTCGCGGGCGCGCGATGGAGCGCGGTCTCAGCCGGGAAGAGCTCGCGGATGAGCCGACCGAGCAGTTCGAGCGCTGGTATCAGGAGACACTCAGCACCCACCTGCCTGAACCCAACGCGATGAGCTTGGTCACGGTGGATAGCGACGGTCAGCCCTGGGCCCGTAGCATGCTGCTGAAGCTCTACGATGCGAAGGGATTCGTATTCTTCACCAACTACGGCAGCGACAAGGCGCGCCAGATCGAAGGCAATGACCGGGTGGCTCTGCTCTTTCCCTGGGTGGCGCTCGCGCGGCAGATTCAGATCACCGGCCGCGCCTCACGGATCCCTACGAGCGAGAGTCTGCGCTACTTCATGACCAGACCGAGAGGCAGCCAGATCGGCGCCTGGGCGTCGAGTCAAAGCCAGGTGATCACCTCGAGGGCCCTGCTCGAGGCCAAGGTCGACGAGATCAAACGCAAGTTTGCGGACGGCGAGGTGCCACTCCCGGAGTTTTGGGGCGGCTACCGCGTCGTGCCCGAGACCGTGGAGTTCTGGCAAGGCCGGGAGAGCCGCCTTCATGATCGGTTCCGCTACTACCGGCAGCCAGACAGCTCCTGGCGCATCGAGCGCCTCGCCCCTTGAGTCGATGCGCTCGATTCAGGCGACAGCCTTTAGTGCAGCCGTTGCTCCATCGGAAGCAGCGCGGATCCATCCGAAGGAATCCGGCTCGTAGCGCGCGCGGTAGATTTCTTCGCCGCGCAAGTCGAACCACCGAACGGTCTCGGCCTTGCCATCGTCGTCCACCACGCGAAAGGCCGCGCGGCTCGTGCCAAAGTCCGTGAATGGGGTCGGCTCGAAAGGTCGCGATTGACCGGCGGTGCCGCTGATGGAGACCGGCGCTCTCAGGCGTCGGTGGACGATTTCTTCATTGTGGTGGTCGTGCGCCGCCTCAACAGACACGACGGAACGCGCTGCGTTGACCCGCGGGGCGAGATGTTTCTCCAGGTCTTTGTTCTTCCCGTGCATGCCACCGGAGAGGAACGACCGGTGCATCTTGATCTTCACGCGGTCGCAGCCGTGACTCGCCAGGAGGTTGTCCAACCACCGCAGCTGGCGCGGGTCTTCGTGAAGAAATTCATTGTCGAGATAGATCTCGAGAATCTTTGGGCCTTTCCCACCATCGAGGTGAATCTCCTGGGCCCAGTAACGCGCGGGAGCGAGGAGCACCGGATCCTGGGCCGCATGCTCCATCAGGACTCGAATCCCCTCGGGGTTGACGTCGTGTGAGCGCAGATTCGCCCAGTCGTGGTTGCCGAAGGGCATGGGCGCATCGGCGCCGATGTCACCCAGTGCGGCGACAATCGATGAAAGCTGGGACTGCAGCCGTGAGTCATCGAGGCGCGTCGGCGCAACCGGGTAGATGATGTCTCCGAGGATTTGGAAGCGATGGACGCCGAGCTTTGTTGCAATGGAAACAAAGCCCTTCTGTCGCCTAGCGGCCTCCGCCGTGCCTTTCCCCCAGTCCCCGGTGCTCGCGGCTCGGTAGACCGGTCCGTCGATGATCCGTGGCTCGAGCATGACCCCGTGGGCGAGCCCCTTCGTCCCTGGGGGCAGCTTCGCGTGCGGCACTCCCGCTGGCGCATCGCCATAGAGCGAGCGTACGAGGGTGGACTCCTCCGGGTACGGCGGCACCTCTTTTGGCGGCTCGAAATCGCAGATCAGCTCATCGAGGGCACGATTCGCCCAATGATCCCGGCCGTCGCGCTTGGCGACGTACACCGGTGGGTCCGGGGTGAACTGGCCCAGCAGTACGCGTGCGACCGCTGGGAGAGAGACGGAGAGCGACATACGGAAGGCTCCGGTGAAGTCGTGATTGGGAAGTTTTGGGTTAGGCGAAAACCTGCACTCGACGGCGTCAGTTAAGTCTCGTCGTCGATGCTCCGGCAGTATCGGGCTCCTTCCGATCACGGTGCGCGGAATCGCGTCGGGCGCTGGAAATACCCGGAGCAAATTTTGAGACTTTCCTCACGCCGCGCGGCGCTCAGTTGATCTCGATGCCGAGTCCGGCGACCACCGCCAGGTCCGTCGAGACGACCGGCTGTTGGGTGATCGGGTTCGTACCTTGCGGCTCCAAGAGATAGTCGTAGGTCGCGCCGACGTTGAACGCGATGTAACTCGTAATGTCGTAGTCGACGGAAGCTTTGACCCGTGCGCTCGACTGATTGTTGTTCGAGCTGTCGAGCTGGAGGTCGGCGAAGATCCGCGCGGAGGCCTCGAGCTCCAGATCCCCGGTGATGTCCCAATCGAGCTCGGCGGTCGCATAAGGCCCCGCGGTACTGATCGAATCCGCGCCGGAGATGAATTGCGTGTACTGATAGGCGCCGCCGAGATTGACGGACGCTTCGACTGAGCTGCGCTTGAGCAAGCGATAACCGATGAAGCTCGCAGGCTGTCCTTGAAACTCAATGTCTTGAAACTCGTCGTAGAGGCCGCTCGCTTCCACCACCCGCCAGAAGAAATCCCGGGAAAAAAACCAGTCGGTGGACAGGACGAGCCGGTGTCGGTTTGTGTTCCGCCGGACTTCGGCGATGGGGACCGTCTCGCCATCGACAACGGTTTCGCCCACCTGCTGCAGCGCAGTGCCGAGGCGCCCTTCGTAGACCAGTTGGGACCGGGTTAGGGGCGAAACGCGCTTGAGCTTGGAATCGATCGACAGAGTCGATTGCTCGCTGTTCCCGCGGCTCACGTTGAGCCCGAAGTCGAGGTCGAAGGACCAGCGACCCGTTTGCCTCGAATCGTAGGTGCCGAAGACTTGGAGGAGCTCTGCGCGAGGGCGACGGGTCTCCCCACCATCTTCGTGGGTGATGATGACCTCGGTTTCAGAGAAAGCGCCCTTGCCGCTGAAGACCGACCGATCTTCAAACGCAAAGAGTGCGGTCCGCGCGAGCAAGAGATCCGAGACGTCCTCGTCGTCCCAGAAAGAAACCCCGGTCTTGTCGGAGTCGAACTCGAATTGGCTGCTCGAGAAGCCCAAGAGCTCGCCGTTGAGCCATTCGCCCGAAGTGAGCCGGATCCAGTCGACCGCGAGCGGCTCGGTGTCTGTAGGCGGCACCCTGGCTTGGCTCTGGGACGAAGCGACCAACATGACGCTCAGCACAGTAGTCCAACCCATCCCGATACCTTCCCGGCGCGCACTCGGCGCAACCACTGATGCCGCGAGGCCGTATCGCACGACCACCGTCGCGATCAATGTGTTCGCACGAGAACACAGCCAAGCTTTGGCACTATCGAGAGCCGTGCTATTCGCGGCGTACCGGTTGAATCGTCGCAAAGCAGGAGGAAGCGTGTCATGAGCGTGATTGCGACACCGCGGGAAGCTCGGGGATCCGGAAAGTTCTGGAGGCTCCTCGCGTCTTTGGTTCTCCTCTTTGCGATTCTCCCGCTCGCAGCCGCACTGGGCTCCGCCGCTGCCTACGGGGTGGCGGTGCTTTATCTGCTCGTGCTCGTGACATCGGTTACCACGGTCGCACGGAGCACACGGGACAAGTGGCTCACCTACGGTGCCGCCTTTCTCGCCATCGCCGGGCATCTCGTCTCCTTTGCAGCGCCCGGCTTCGTAACCGATCTCTTTGAGAGCGTCGCCTACTTGCTGTTCTTCAGCCTCGTCTGCTGGCAGGTGCTCCGACACGTCCTGACCGCCGGCGCCGTCGACGCGGACCGACTCTACGCGGTGTGTGCGGTCTATCTCTTGGCCGCGATGGCCTGGGCTTTCGCCTATTCCACGGTTGAACTCGTGTCCCCAGGCTCCTTCAGCTTGGGTCCGACCGCGCAATCCGGCGGCGTTGCCGGTCCACTCATCTATTTCAGCATGGTCACCCTGACCACTCTCGGCTATGGCGACATCTCGCCGATCTCCGGCTTCGCCCGCGCCCTCGCCTCTCTGGAGGCCGCGCTCGGACAGATCTATTTGGCGGTCCTCGTCGCGCGGCTGCTCGGATTCCAAATGGCGACCGGTGAGTCAAGCGTTGCCGACTCAGCCGGAGACAGTCAGTAATGGCGAGCGAGCCAACGCGAACGAGCTACTGCAGAATCTCGAAGACCAGCCATTCCGCTGGCGAGTCGCCTGCATTTGACATGGCGTGCTCATCCGGCTCGTGCCAATGAGCGTCACCTGCTTTCCAGCTGACGGTTTCTGTCGCGGCCTTGTTTTGGCTCCAGAGCAGCTCGTAGTCACTCAGAGAATAGATCGCTCGGTAGGTCCCTGCGTGTGCGTCGACAGACGCGCCCGGCTCCAGGCGGACCTTCCTCACCCGAAAGACCTCATCCGAAAAGACGACTTCGGGTCCTCCCTCCACCGATGGCGCTTCCGGAAGCGGGGAGTCCAACCTTTCGACCACCAAGAATCGGGCGGTCGTCTCGCCGACATTGCGAGCGCGATGGGCGAGGGACGCGTGCACGTGCACGTCACCCGTCGACCACGCCTTCTCTTCGACCGGCCCCTCG
>CAYXVF010000054.1:0-23041 GCA_964468125.1 uncultured Bdellovibrionales bacterium
CGTCGCAGGTATCGGTAGTGCAGCCGACGCCGTCGTCCACCACGGGCGCGGTGCCCGGTTGGCAGCGGCCCCCGTTGCAGACCTCCGCACCGTTGCAGAACAGCCCGTCGTCGCAGTGTGCGTCGATGATGCACTCGGTGCCTTCGGGCTCTCCTTCTTCGACTTCGCGTAGGTAGGCGACGAGCTGGTTCACTTCCTCGCCCGTCAGGCTATCGGCGCTATCGTGGGCTGCGATCGCCGCAGCGAGAGTGTTCGCCGATCCGTCGTGCAGATAGGGGGGCGTCGACCAAACCCCCAGAAGAGAAGGCGTATCGAAGCCGTCGAGCGTCTCGCCGAGGCGATCGCCGCTGTCGCCGTCGAGGGTGCCGATGTCGTGGCGGGCGAGCGTGTCTGAATCGGTCATCTGGGGGCCCGCATGGCATGCGATGCAGTCCCGATGCACAAAGAGCTCACGACCGCGCTCGGCTGCTTCGGTGAGCTCCCCCAAGTCGCGCCACGGACTGTCCGGGACGTCGACGAGGGACGCGACGTAGGCCGCGAGCGCATCCAAGTTGCTGCTGCGCCCGGCTTTCTGAGGTCCAAAGAGATCAAAGGTCGCGAGGTAGTCCGCATCGCTCATCAACCCGGTTCCGCCGGCAAAGCTTCGGATCTGATCCTCGAAGTCCTGCACCTCGTCGAAGTTGGCGCTCCAGTGCAGGGGGCCGTGCCCGGCCCCGCGGCCGATCAAGGTGATGGTGTTGCGCAAGCCTTCGCCGAAGCCGGTGAAGTCCCAGGTGCGCCCGTCTTCGCCCCCATCGTTGTGGCACGACGCGCAGCTCATGTAGCTCTCGAGGGAGAGCCGCTCGTCGCGAGCGTCGTAGAACAGCTGTTTGCCGAGCAGAACGGTCGGGCTCAGTCTTTCGCTCGTGGTCGTGCTCACAACGGCGAGGGTCGGAAGGTTCAGATCGCCGTTCCCCAAAAGGTCGTACAAGCCCAAAACGGTGACGCTGCGATCCAAGAAGTTGTGGACGTACAGCGCGCTTCCCGACGGGGAGAGAGCGATCCCGTGAGGAGCGCGGCCGACCTCCACCCGCCCCAACTCGGTTCCCAAGTAGGCGTCGCTGATCGCGATCTCGCGGTTACCCTCCAATGCGGTGAACAGAAAATTCCCGTAGGGGCCGAAGGCCGTAGCGCTCGCAACGCTCGCGTTGTCGTGATCCACGCGAGAGATGAAGTCTTCGACCGCAGAAGGGAGACGGATACGCGATGAAATCGCTCGGACCGTTTGGTCGTGGGTGAGCGGCGTCCCGTCTCTCAGCACGCCGCGCAGGATGTTGTCCTGCTTCGATGCGATCCACATGTTCGAGCCGTCCGGTGAGAGCGTCGGCGCTTGGAGGTAGTTGGGCAGACCCGGGCCGGAGGATTCCGACGCCAATCGAAAGCTGTAGCCGAGCAGACTCGTTCCCAAGGGCAGGAGGGAGTCAGCCGCCAGTCGAATGACCTCTCCGCCGGCGCTACTCACATCCGGCGAATCCGTCGACTCGCCGTCTACCGGCGGGGTCACAAATCGCGTGACGAAGAGCGTCGTCGCCGCCGAATCAATGGAGCAATGTCGAATGCCCGCACCGAGCTCCACCCGTCCGAGCTCGACCAGGGTTTCGGCGTCGAGGCGAAGAACCTCGCCGGTCGCCTCCAGGACGACGAAGACCTCGTTCACGCCCGGCGCACCAACGATTCCATGGGGGAAAGTACCGGCTTGGAGAAGCACCGTCGCGACCACACTTCGGGTCGCGGGATCGATGACGCTGACCGAGCTCGCTTCTTTGCTCGTCACCCAAACCCGACCGTCTGCTGCCACGGTGATGCCCCGCGGTTCCGCCTCCACCGCAATCTCTGCAACCCGGGCATATATGTTGGCGTCGATTACCGAGACCGAATCGTTGTCCGGGTTCACGCTCCACACCTCTGCGCGATCGCCGTGAAACACGACCGTGCTCGAAGTGTTTGGCGGATTGACGGTCAATGGCAGATGGACGAGCATTTGCAACGTCCTGCTCGCGCGATTGCCCCAGCGGTCGCGAGCATTCAGCGTGACGAGGTAGCGACCGGGCACGGCATAGCGGTGAAGGATTGACGGGCTCGGATCGAAGGGCGTCTCCGCGCTGCCGTCTCCAAAGCTCCAGCTGAGTTCCACGCCATCGCCGAGCGCCAGTGCCGAGAAGATCACGTCTTCGTCGACTTCGACGTGACGAGGGTCCGCGCTCAGCTCGACGATGTCGAGTAGGTCGATCGGGGGTGACAAATACTCCCCTCCTATGACCTCCCGAGTGCTGAACGGAGTCTGCCACGCAACCGCGAGGTGGTCGCCGCCGGTGCCTTCTTTGTAGAGCGCTTCTACATAGTAGCGACGATCGGACCGCAGTAGGATCGCATCCGACTGTTGCGCATCCGGGAACTTGGACCACTCTTCGGGACCAGTCCAGCCGGGAACTTCAGCGATCTGTAGAAGGTTGGCAGGGTCCTCATCGGTGCTCAACCAGAGCTCGCCGTAATCGTCACTCGCGATCCAAAACCGATACTCGCCACTTACGGGCGGATAGAGGTAGCCTCGGAGTCTCGAGCCATAGCGGTCGCCGGTTCCGGGCGGGACGGCGAAGCTTGGACGCATTTCGGTGTACGTGGGGCTATCGGGGAACGTCCCCAGAGCGCGGAGGTCCGAGACCCGGGTCCCGTCCACTCCGGTCCACACTTGTCGTTCAATGGCGCCGACCCCGCGCGGTGGCGGCAAGAGCGATAGTGCGTCGGAGCCGAGCGCGCGACGCGTGAACCCCGGACCCGCCCACTCAACGATCAAGGTGCCGTCGCCGGTGCGGACGAAGAAATCCAACACGAAATCGTGTGAGCCTGCGTCGAGCGAAATAGTGCCGCTGCGTTCAAGCGGTGGGTGCTCACCTCCGTTGTCTACGACGAGTGCGCCCCCTACGGAGAGTCGGCTTCCGTCACTCGAGGTGACGTAGAAGGTGTAGTCGCCCGTCTCCGGCGCCTCGATCATACCGAAGAAGCGCATGGCGTATTCATCAACGTTGGCCGCCGGGTCGCTGCTGACCTCTTCGACGCTTCCTTCGCGCAGAGGCGTGAGGCCGGTGAAGTCTGGTATGTCTGTGAACGAACCTTCGTACAGTTGGTAGCTCAGAAGCCCGGGCGTTCCTGCATCGGCGGTGTCTCCGAATACCTCCACCTCGGTGAGCGCCAGGCTCGCCGTTCCGGAGCGTTGGATTCGAATGAAGCGCGCCCGGCGTCCAATGTACTGCGCGATGTGCTCATCGACCGCGTCGCTCACGTGAAAGGCATCCACCCCGTCTTGGGCGAGCGCCGCATCGAGGCTGTCGCCGATAAACGGCGCGTCGGAGACCAGAATGGTGAAGTCCGAAAGCTCCTCGCCGCTCGTCGCCCAGACGCGGACGGTGTCGACCTCGTAGACCGAGTGAAGATTGATCTCCCAGTAGGGCTCGTCCTCGATGGTCGTTTTGGAGATGGAGTTTGATGCCTCGGTGCCGGTGAGATCGCCGTCCACCGCGTGGGAGGCATCGACCTCCGAATCGCTCGCGGCGGTGGACGACTGCCGCGCGTCGCCAAAAACGGAAAGATTCTCGAACTGCACGTCAAGGTTGGTCACCCGGACAATGTGTGACACCGAGGGCACGCCTTGGGCGTTGAGCGCAAAGAGCATCCAATAGCCGGCGGTGAGGACACTCGGGTTCGATTCGAGCTCGAGGCGATAGTGGTCGCTGTCGATCGGGGTCGCGGACACAGGGAGGTAGCGAACGTCCGTGTTCATACCATGGGTGGTGGCGCCCATTCGCACCATCGACCACCGAACCACGCCCGGTGACGCTCGGACTTCAATCTGCGCACCGTTCTCCACGACGCCCGGCGCGGACTGGATCACCGGTCGGGCGGCTAGGGTGCCGTCGGCGTTGAACAGGTAGGGCGGCCAGTAGATCTCGCCATCGACGTGGCTGGCTCCGCTGCAGAAGCGATTGCCCGAGCAATAGCCGCCTCCCGCCGAGAGGACGCGGCCGTCGGGAAGGAGAAGTGCGATGGAGTGGTAGTTGCGCGGTATCGTCTGCTCGGCCCCCTCGAACCACGCTTCCGTCGCCGGGTCCCAAAACTCGACGGAGTAGACCGACCCATTGTCGCTGAATTTCTGACCCGAGGTGTTGCCGCCCACCACCAGAACCAGTCCGTCCGGCAGCATGATCCCATTGTGGAACTTCCGGGGATTCAACATGTCGGAAGTGCGAACGATGGTGGGGGCCGGCCCGGTGAGGTCGATATTGAGTGCCATCGCGCTACTTCGCGCGTTGTTTCCCGCGATCCATCCTCCGGCGTTCAGGATCTTGCCGGCGTCGTACATGATCGACGTTCCGTGCTTGTGGTAGAAGTCGGTCATCTGGTCGTTCGTCAATGAAGGGTCAGTCCCTTCGTAGGTTCCAACTCCTCGCGGATTGATCCAGCCTGCCTCGGGCGTAGGGCCGGAGTGAAAGACCTTCCCTTGCGGCGCCATGTGCAAGAGGGGCCACCAGTTGCGCTCGCCAAAGTTGTAGTCGAGCACCGGCCCTTGAAAATCGATGCCGGTGAGCACCTTCCATTTGCCGGTCCTCGCGTCCCAACGCTCCGGATTGCGGGCGTTCGTGGCGGTCCCTAGCGCGGTGAGCATGTCGCCGTCGGTGAGCATCAGCGTGGTCGGGTACCACCGCCCGCCGCTCGCCATGTTTTCGAGCACCACCCACTGATTGTCTTCGTAGTCAAAGAGGCTTGTCCACGGGCTGCGTTGTTGGTTTCGCCCACCATTGACGAAGACGTCGCCGTCCGCGGTCATCGCCAGGTGGGCGCAGAACATGTTGTGCGTCCCGTGATCGATCTCGATGAACGACTCGTCGGCCGGGTCAAAAACCGCGCTGTAGGTGAACTCGGTGGTTGGCCAGGTCTCGCGCTCGGAGCCCGAAAACGTGAGGATTCTTCCGTCGGGCAAGTTTGCCGCCGACACCGCGATGTGTGGCCACGGAATGACATCGCCCCAGCGGCCGTAGACGGACGGGTCGCGCGTGTCTCGATTGCTCAAGCGAAACAGCTGGCCCAAAGCGCCATCGACGCTGTCTTGAACGAGGGCGGTGCCGTCTTCGGCATCTGCGCTCGAAAGGGTGAGGTAGAGACCGCTCGCACGCGACTGAATTGCGTAGGTGCCGCCATTCATCGGCACGAGCTCGAACTCTTGTCGAGAGCTGCCGTCGCAGGCCTCTTGGACAATCGGCGTCCCCGGCGCTGCCGCGCCGCCGTCCACCGCCCAGCACTTGCCGCTGTGTACGAAGTTCAGACGGAACACAAAGGCGGTGCTCGCGGTGGGCCGGAATCGGATCTCTTGTGCGGTGGTACCGTCGCAGGTCGCCTGCACCGCGGCGGCCCCGTCGTCGATGGATGCGCCCGCAGCTTCGATGCATTTTTCGCTCAGTGCCGAGCGTACCCATGCCAGGTGGTCGGCCCGGGCCGTGCCCGGCAGGAGCAGGGTGGGGACGCCAATGAACAGCAGCAAAGTGAGTGCGCAATCTCGGCGCATCCCGTCCCCCCCCCTGGGAAATCGATCGCGATCGGCTATCGGATTATCGGGCGAGCCGTCGGTTCCGGTCGCAGAACCTTCTCTTCACTAAGGGCCTTCGCCCATAGGTTCTATGCGACACACGCATACCTGGTTGGATTTTTCCTACCATTCCCTGCGCGTCTAGCGGCGCACAAAAACCGAGTGTATCCGATGATTTACGTCTGCGCGCGGGGCGCCTCGAGGTGTGCATCGAGTGCGCTCGACTGGGCGACGAGCTCCCTGTTTCGGCCCCGGCGCGATAGCGCCCGGCGCGTAGAGATTACTACGCTCGCTCCAACGGTTCGCACCACTCTCCCGAGCGAAGATTCACTCCTGTGAAGAGAGGAGCTTCCGGTGGCGACGGCCGATCCGTTTAGCTTGCGGGCCGCGGGCGCGCAGAGACACTCGCCAGCCGATGACACGGCGGAGGTTGTTCGACTGCTCGAGCTCAACCGGCGGCTCCTTCGGGCGCTGCTCGCCGCCGGCACGGCGGACCGAGCGCAATCGCGTATGCGTTCATGCGACGACCCGGAGAAGAGAGTTCTGATTGTGCGCACGGACTGGAAGCGCCTTAGGTTCGCGGACGGCGAAGCGCAGGACCTGAGCCAACGAAGTCCAGCGCGGCGGATCTTTGCCGCCTTGTTGCTCGCCGCGAGGTCGCGCCCCACCTCAACCGGGATTCGACGATCCCCCTTCGAATGGATGACGAGCGTCGGCGCTCGAACCTCCGCGAGCCGCGAACGCACGTCGATATCCCCAAAAGCCGACAGAAAACGTTCCCCGAGCCCACTCTGGTGGCGCGTCGGGGCGGGCAGAGCCCGAGGTCAAAGAGGTCTTGGTCGAGGCCCTCGCCCTGGTCAGGAGCCTCGGGCACGAAGAGAGTCTTTTGCCCGTGCTTCACGGGCTGTGGGTCAACGCCATGACCGCGGGGGAGCTCGAAGAATCGATGCGCTGGGCGGAGCAAATGATTGACACCGCTACGGAACGCCAGGACGAAGCTTTGCTTCTTTCGGGCCTGCGCGTGGCGATGACGTTCAACTCCTGGCTCGGCCATCTGGTTGAGGCGCGCGAGTACGGTGACCGCCTGCGCCAGGTCTACGACCTGGAGCGCCACTGGGAGATCGCCGATCGCACCAACAGCGATCCTCTCACCGGCGACGGGATTTACCGCGGCCAAACCCTCTGGATGCTCGGGTTTCCCGATCAGTCGGTGGAGCTCACCCTCGCGAATCACACCCGGCTTTGACACCCCTGATCTTCGACGCGCCCAAGCGCTTCTGACCCGCCTTGGCGCGTGATCGGCACCGACCACTGGGAGGCCGCGGCGCTGATCTTCACCAACGTACCTGCTGCGACCACCGGTGGAATACTGCTTCTGTTGCTCCGCGGAATGCCAATCTCAGTGAGTGCTATCGTGGGGTTCATCGCGCTCGCGGGAATCGCGGTGATGAACGGAATCGTTCTATTGAGCCGAACCCTGGAGCTACGGGAGACGTGGGGGGCTGTCGAAGCCGCTCGAACCAGCGCCCGCGAGCGGTGTTGATGGCCGCGTCGGTCGCGGGCTTTGGTTTCGTGCCGATGGCGCTGGCGACGGGAGTGGGGGCCGAGGTGCAGAGGCCCCTGGCGACGGTGGTGATCGGGGGACGCATCACGTGCACCGCTCTCACGCTTCTGGTGCTCCCGGCGCTCTATGCGTGGACCCATCGAGGTGATGGACAGGACCACGGCATCGACTCCGTTGCTCAGCGGCATTCCCTCCACGAGCTTCTCGAGGGGAGTGGTTGAAGGCATGGAACAGTGTGCGACCTCCAGGCAACGGCACTGTGAAAAGCGAGTGATACGTCGATTAGGAATGATTGATCGAAATATATTCCGTACGGTCCGGTCCATGAGCGACCCAGAAGTTTTTGATCGTGACGGCGGCTCGCGATCCGAGCCACTTCGACTCGCTTTGGTAGCACACGACAACCGCAAGAGTGATCTGATCGAATGGACCCGGTACAACGCGCACGTACTCTTGAAGCACAAGCTCATATGTACCGGCACCACGGGGCGTCTAGTGATCGAAGCGCTGAAGAAGATGCAGTCTGCTGAGCGCGTCGAGCCCGCGGTGACTCTGCTCAAGTCCGGACCACTCGGTGGCGACCAACAGCTCGGCGCATTGATCTCCGACGGCGAGATCGACCTCGTGATCTTTTTCTGGGACCCGCTGCAGCCGCAGCCGCATGACGTGGACGTCAAAGCGTTGTTGCGAATCGCGGTGGTCTACAACGTACCAATCGCCTGCAACCGAGCAACGGCCGACTTCCTGATCTCTTCGCCGTTGATTCAGAAGAACTACGTGCCGATCAAACCGGACTTCACCGATCACGTGAAGCGCTTCGACACCGACACAGATAGGGCCACCGAGAAGTAGCCGCAGATGCACGTTACTTCGCGACGATGTCGTAGGAAACCTTCCCGAGCTCTTCGGCTTCAACTTCAGACGCGAAAGCCTTCGTCAACTCGCGGTAGCGATTGACATTGAGTCCTGCCGCTTTCTCGACGCGGATCTCGTTCAGAAGAAACGCGGTGCGCTTCCACCACGACCTCTACGCCAACAACGCCGAACGCCTACTCAATACGAGAACGACGAGAGTAAGGTCTGGTGCGACCTTCTTGGCGCCGACCACTAGGTCCTGCCCGATCTGCCGATCCTGCTTTCCTCCTCGAATGATGGTGTACCGGCGAGCACCAACACCGGAGCGTCGCCTAGGTTTTCGATCTCAACCGCGTTCACCTGGGCTCCGTCGTTCGGGATGCGATTCTGCGCCCGCATCTGTACCGCCGGCCGAGACGGCAGAAACGAACCCGGTGAGGCGATGGAGGCGTGGCCTCGACGCCGAGCTCACGGACCTTGGCCGTGCCTGCGTCCAGCGCTTGTTCGAGCGTGATGATCCCCGCGAGCTCGGGGCGCGAATCACCGAGAAGCGGAAACACCGCGAGGTTGTCGATTCGGACCGGCACTCCAACGTCGACGCCAGCGGCGGATGCGACGCCGGGAGCTCCAAGGAGAATGGTCAAAAGCCGCGCAGCAGTCGAGTTTCGGCTCATGGTGCACCTCCAGGCTCAACTCTAGGGAGGTGCGCGTGAATCTGGGTAAAGGCTCAGTAAAACGCCTCAGCCGTCGGGTCGTTCGGCGGTCTCCAGCTTTTAGGCGTTTCGGAATTCAATGGAGCGAGCTGCAACACATCGGAGTCGACCTTGGGCGAGATTTCGGCGCTCCCTGCACCGGGTTTGCACGACGTCCCAGCACACTCGACGCCATGTTCATCGGGCATCTGCCAGCGGGGTATCTCGTTGCCGCCGGGGTGAGTCGCGGGCGACCCCGAGCGAGGAGCTGGTGGGCGGCCGCGCTGGTTGGAAGCGTCTTTCCGGACCTCGATCTGTTCTACTTCTGCCTTCTGGACGGTCAGCCCGGATGATCCGAATCGCCCCGGACCAGAGCTATATCGCGATGGAGCTCGAGTACACCGACCCGGGTCGCAAGGTCTACGGACACGACGTGATCGCCTTCGACGGGGACGACGTGTTGAGCTCCTCGGTGAGCGGGGGCGAGGTCACCGTCGGCCGCTTCACGATCACGAGTTTTGTTCCGACCAAGTTTGGCTGGATCGCCACATTCGAGGGGAAGGGCGAGGACGATGGAAAGCCCGCGGAGCTGCGATTCCAGTGGCTGCTGAACAAAGGTAAGCTCGCATACTCGAAGGAAGTGCGTCCCAAGGGCGCAGAGCGCTTCGACGCGCGCAACACGGTCCGGATGACACGCCCGCGAAAATGAGCCGCTAGGAGCTGCTCAAGGGCA
This sequence comes from uncultured Bdellovibrionales bacterium, assembly GCA_964468125.1. GTDB lineage: Bacteria > Myxococcota > XYA12-FULL-58-9 > XYA12-FULL-58-9 > CAYXVF01 > CAYXVF01. The sequence goes on from CAYXVF010000054.1 coordinate 9,462, forward strand.
ATCCGGAAAGCGCTGCTCGCCGAGTCGGGAAAAACATACGTTCTCGGTCAGCACTTCCGAAACCTTCTCGAGCTTGCCTTCTCGGTGCATGGCAAGCAGGTCTTGCAGCGGCGTCTCGAGATCTTTGGCCTGGTAATTGTCGTAATCGAAGAACCACGCGTCTTGGATCTCGCGCGGGTTCTTCGGTACGCGAAAACGAACTCCACCACCATTTGTGTAGTAGCTGTAGGCGAGATAGGCCATCCGGCCGTCTGACTCGCGAAACCAAAACATGAACTCATCTTCGTGGTCCGCCCCACCGCCTTTTTCGGCGAACGTCACCCGCACGCGACGTAGGGTTTCGCCGTCGAGCTCTTCCGTTCCCGCATCGTGCAGCTGAACCGCTGGGTCCAAGATCGGGAGCGGCATCGACGCGAAGTACACGACCGAATTGACTTTCGCGTAGTCCATGTACTCGAGGATGTCGAACCAACGGGGGGATTCCTCGCCATCGACGAAGCGCTCTGTTCCGCCATTGCTGACGACGATTTTCGCCGGCCCCCCGGACATACAACCGGAGCCGCGGGTCTCGACCGCGTAGCGGAACGTGCCGCTGGGTTTCCGATCCATCGAGAAAGGCTCCCCGCGAAAGTCGAAATGGACCTCGGCATCGCGAAGACGCTCGCTCCCGTGCACGTCGATCGCCCGGCGGACGACATCCTCGGGAGAGACGGCGCCGGACATCAGCCAGACTGCGGCGAGAATCCGCGTCATTAGCGCCCGATGCGGTGAAAGATGACCGTGAGCACCCCGTCCCGGCATTCAGTGGCGAAGGTGTCGGCGTCGACGCCGTCGGGAACCCGAACGCTCAGCTCGATTTTATCGCTGCGCTCTTTCAGCTCGACCCGTGGGCGCGCGGTGGCCCGGTTGGTCGTAGGCATGGAGAAGCTCGGCCAGGCTGACCATTCGATCTCCTCGAACATCTGAGCCAGAAGATCTCGCCGCTCGGAACCAGTGCTCTCGTGTCGCTCTCTCATCTCGTTCTCCCTCCTCCCGAAATTCAGTGTCTTCTCGGGAATCTTCCCAGCGCTCAGGGTCACATGGGTAAGCGGGATTCTTCAAGGACCGAGTTACGACGCGGCGCGCCGAGAAACGCGCAGTGAATCCCGGGGTGACGTACATCACGGCGCACGTGCCATGGCGTGCGTTGATCAGTCTTTCCTCTGCGAGTGCGAGCGCTTCAGGCGTGTCGCGGTTCATGTGGATCCACACGTCTTTGATCCCGAGGTCCGCTGCCTTTTTGATCCAGTCCCGGGTCTCTTCGTTTGGAACCTCGAGGACCACTCCGTCTACCGAGTCCTTGAGCTCGCTGAGGTCGTGGAAGACTCGGTCGCCGTCGAGCTCGTCTAGGCTCGGATCCACGGCGAATACTGTCTTGCCGCTGTCTTTCAGTCCCCTGTACGTGAGCTCGGGAAAGTTCTTCTTCGTTTTGTGACCCACCACCGCGTAGCGCTGATGCTGCCAGAAGGTCTCGCTCAAACCACACGTCGATTATCCTTGCGGCGCGGACGAATCGCTCGATCGCATTCGCCCGGGCGAGCGTTCCGTTAGGCGCTCACGGCCGTGGGGAGCGTGACCGAGAAGCAGGCGCCGGTATCGCTCGACTCGACCCGAACGTCGCCGCCGTGGCTCCGAACCGGGTCCCCAGACACCGGCGCCGATGCGCACCGGCGGCACGCGCGCCGGCATCACGACACAACTCGTCACATTGGAGCCGCGCAAGAAGAAGCTCACCGTTGCGCGCAACGTTGCTTCGGTTTCGGTCCACTCCAGGCTCGCCGCGCCGCGCTTTCGAGACATGCTCTTCACCAGATCGCGAGCCATGCCGAGACCATGCTCGAGCTGCGAAGCGACGCCGTCGAGCTCGGCGAGGTTTTCGACATCGCGCAATCCCTCGGCCTGCGTAAACAAAATGGTGAGAATGTTGTTGAAGTCGTGTGCCAACGCGCGGGCGCGGTGGGCGGTGCCGACAACCGGCGTCCCCGCGCGCTCACGCGAGTAAATGAGATGCTCGGCCACAGATGAATACGTGACCGCACCGGCAATGTGGGTGCGCTTGAATACGGGCAACGCCTGCGCGCCGGAGCTCTGCATCAGGTCGAGCGCCTCCTCGAGCCGGGTCGACCAATTCACGCGCGGCTTGGGAGTGAGGCAGTCGATCGCGATCGGGAAGACGCTGTGCTCGAGCACCCGGATTACCTCGGGAGCAGGAAGGCGGCGCAAGATGCGCTCGTTGATCAGCACCGCCTCGACCGTCGCGTCCTCGTCATCGTCCACGTCGAACATCTCGAACTCGTCCGGGGCGATGAAACGTCACACCGACCTTGCCCTGGGGTAGTTTCTTCGCAAGCACCAAGACGTCCGGCACCGGCGGCAGCTTGATCGTCTCCGCAAACAAGGACACGGCATACTGAGGCTTGGGGGAAGGGGGGGACGGGCGCGTCAGTCACGGGGGCTTCTCGCGCTGGCCTCGGCAATCGTTCCTCAGTTTCACGTGAGCAAATCGCTGCTGGCAAGGCGCTTCGCCTCGTTTCACAGTGGCGGCAAAGCGCGGTCTGTGTGCAGGGACAAGCCGTCTCTCCGGCCGGATTTGTCCTTGGCCTGGATCAGTCGGTGCGAACGGCGATGCCCGCGACCTCGAAGCGGGCGCCAAAGAGCAACGGTTGCGTGATGATGAACGCGCGGGCGGGGTACTTTCCGTCGGCAAAATACGTGCGATACACCGCGTTGAAGGCCTCATAGAGTTTCGCGTCGGAGCAGAATACGCGGACGCTGACCAGGTCGCCCATGGTAGCGCCGGCGGCTTCCACGCTCTTCTTGAAGCTCTCCATGGCGAGCCGCGCTTCCTCTGACGGATCGTCCGGGGGCGTTCGCGTTTCGGTCTCGAGTCCCAAGGTTCCCGAGATGTGGATCGTACTTCCCGCGACGACTGCCGCGCTGAATGGCAGCCCCGAGGCGTCGCCGTCGGCCGGAATGTGCTGGAGCGATGACGCGGGAGCAGCGCTCGGAGCCGCGGACGGCTGTCCCACTTCCGCCTCCGGTTGGGTTTCATCGATCATCGCGTCGGAGGCGCTCGTTTCGCCTACGACATCCGTCTCGTTTTCGGTCTTGCTGACCAGACCCATCGCGCGGGCGAGGAGGTTCTCGCCTTTGCTGCGCAGGATTCCGATCGAAAACAGAATGATCGCGAGTACGACCGCGAAGAGCTCAAGTTTCTGTCGGTTGGTCATGAGGTCCTCCCTGACGACGCTCTATCAGGGAACCGCGACTCAGCTGAACATCTTCTCGAACGCTGCTCTCATCTCTTCCTCGGGCACCTCCTGCAGGTGTTTCGCGATGATCCAGTGTCCGCCGGCTTGTTGCCGATGGGCGAGGCGCCAACGCGCTTCTCGAAGACCCAAAGCACCTTTGGCGAAGTGCGGTTGGTCGATGCGGACGATCGCGACGTCCCGGACGGGACACCCGGGGAGCTCTGCCTCCGGGGACCCACCCTCTTCAGTGGCTACTGGCGCGACGAGGAAGCGAACGAGAAGAATTTTCGCGGCGGATGGTTCCACATCGGTGACGTCTTCGTGCGGAATCCCGACGGCACACTCGATTTCGTCGACCGGGTCAAATACATGATCAAGAGTGGCGGTGAGAACGTCTTCCGCCTCGCGCGGGAACACGACTCGGCTGGGCCCTACGTCGACGCGGTGAAGCTCTCGAGTGAGGTCCACGTGCTAGAGGAGCAGGAGTCGCCCTCGATGCGCGCCATTTGGCATGCCGCGGAGGCGTCCGTGCCGTACGAGACGCCAAAGAAGTGACGTCTGCTCAGGACGCTTTGCCGACTGAGCTCGCTTTGTCTCCGGTCCACTTGTCGAGGAGGGCGCGCGCCTCATTCGTCGCGCGATTCGTTGCCGCGTCGTGATTCGGCTGTTTCGCGCACAGCTCGATCACGTAACCGTTCGGGTCCCGGAAATAGATCGAGTGAATGAAGTCGTGGTCCGAGACACCACGGGTCTCGATCCCCCATTCCTTGCCCTTCTTCAGCATAGGCTCGAGCACACTCTGGTCCACTTCCAGCGCGATGTGCAGCTCGAAGTCGTGGTACTCCTTGTAATCTTGCTCGCGTGCCTTCTCCTCGAAGAACGCCAAGTACGAGCCATCGTCCATCTCGTAGAACGTGTGTAGGGCTTCGGTCGGGCGACCGCTCTTGGTGACCTCGAGCCAGAGCGTGCAAGCGAGCGGCAGTCCTAGAAAGTCCTCATAGAACTTCCGGGTCGCTTCCGAATCGATACATCCGTACGCGTTGTGGTGCAGGCCTTTGATTGCCATGTGTGCGCCTCCTTGGCAGCTCAGGCGGAAGCATTCTCTTTCGCAGGCGCGAAGGTAGGCATCCGTGTTGGGCCGTCGAGGGCACATCGAAATCGTTAATGACTGGCATCGAAACTTTGAATCTTGCCCGGTCGAGTCCGACGATGCCGGGGGAAAGAAATACCTCGTAGGCGACAGCGCGTCCATCGCCGACTATTTCGGTGCCGGGCTGCTCAGTTGCAGCGAGCTCATTCACTTGGATCTGTCGAAGTACCCGAACGTGCTCGGATGGTACGCGAACATGAAAGAGAACCCGAACTGGGGCAAAATCACGGAAGCGCGCAATGGTTTCGCGGCGAGCACCGCGGACCAGCCGTTCATTCGCCCGTGAGTTGATGGCCTCCGGGCGCGAGCGGGCCTCGGCCCGTGGCGTTTCAGTGGCGAATCAGGAAAATACCGAATGGTCGCCGAGCTCGGCCGCCGGATTCTCGCGGTCGAGCGCCTCCCGGTAGAAACTCTCGAGCGTATCGCCCCCATGCGACGGGGTTGCGTTCTCGTCGTAGCATCCTCTCTTTTCGTCCCAAACGAGCATCGACTCGGTCGCGTAGTATCGACCAATCTTTGCGAGCTCCGCTTTGTTCTTCAGTGGAGGGATGATCCATGAGGCTAGCGAGAGGCCTCCAGAGATCAGATCGAAGACCCACAAGGGGACTCGTTTGAATCGAGGCTCGCGACCGAGGAGCGAGAAGAGGAGCTCTCCCTGCCTTCGGGGAGTGATCGCGGGACCCGGCCCTCCGACCGGCAGCACCGCGTTGTGCTTGCTGGGATCAGTGAGGCATTCCGCCATGAAATGCGAAAGGTCCCGCTCGCTGATCGGTTTGCACGCGGTCATCTTTCCATCTCCAAGGAGAAGAAAAGGTCTCCCGTCTCGCACCCGTCGTATTTGCCCAGCGAGCGACTTGAAGAAGGCGGTAGGGCGAACGATCGAGTGGATGATCGGCGAGGCGATGAGCTCACGCTCGAAGGCCAGCTTCGCTCTCTGGAATTCGAGCAAAGGTTTTTGCACGCACATCGCCGAGAGCAAAACGAACTGGCTTGCTTCGAGGCGACTCGCTTGGCGCAGCAGGGTGCGATTCGCCTCGCAGTCCACCACCCAAGCGTCGGCCGGTGTCCCACTTCGACTCGCGAGGCAGCTGAATATCGCGTCACACCGTCGGCCTTCGAGTGCACGGTTGACGTCGTCGGGATCCGTGACCTGTGCCGCGACGACTTCGGCACCCGGGAGCGCTCGCTTCACGTCCTCTAGCTCGAGCTGCCCGCGCACCCCCGCGCGCGGTCGAGAAAGAACGGTCACAGAGTGGCCTCGTGCCAGCAGCTCGCGCACGACGTGTTGTCCGATGTAGCCCGTGCCGCCGGCGACGACGATTCGTTGCCCCATGACTCGGGACTTAGCGCGCGTCGACGCCTCGGCTCAAGCTTCGAGGTGCGCGTTGCGCGCGTCGCTGGAGCGCTTACCCTTCCTCCATCGTGAAACGCTGGATCCAGCTCACCCCTTTGCTCGCACCGCTCGCTCCGGCGCTCCTGCTCGTGGGGGCGCTCTTTGGAGGCTCTCGTGCGCCAAGCTCGGAGGAGCTGCTCGCGCTCGCGCCTCGCTTTGCGACGACGGACAGCTCGGAGCTCTTCTTCAAGAACATTCGCTCCGTCCACTACGAGAAGCGAGATGGGCCGGCTGAAGGCTACGATCTGTACCATCTCCGGGGCTTGAAGGATGCACCCATCGAGCCTTTCATCGTTCAACATTGGCTCACCGACCGCGCCTACGTCATGTATGAGGCGGACCGGGGACCTTCGGAAGTCACTATCGACGGAGAGACGGTTGCGCTCCCTCGCGACCTCCCGGAGCGCGCTTTTTTCACGACCATGACCCTGTGCGCGGCTTTTGAGCGGGGAGTGGAGGTCTTCGACGCTGAGGGGGAAGACCTCGCGAAGAATCGTCGGCATGCGAAGCTCTTCTTGCGCCTCTGCAGAGACTATCTCGAGCTCGTCGATCTCTTCTGAGCCGCGACGAAGGCTGCAACTGTCATCCAAGCGGGCCGCATGGCTTCGAGTATTTCGCGTCTCTCGGTGACGGTCAGTGGTGGAGGCCAGCCGTAGATCTCGATCAGCAAAGCACGGGTGCCCACCGCGTGGTGGAACCAGTCCTGGTCGGAGCCGCGAACGTCGTCATGGGGTGCGCGGGCAGCAAAGTGAACGCCCGAGGGATGGCGTCCGAGCGCCTGAGCGACGCGGCTCGCGAGGCCCCGTACCGTGGGGTCTGAGGCCCCCTCGTGGGGGTAGAGGACCGCCACTGTTCCCATGTGAAAGGAGAGGGACGCCAGGAAACGCTCGCGCTCGACCAGAGCAATCATCGCTCGGGTTTCTGGCTCGCTCGCGGGCTCTGGGCCGCGGTAGCGCAGGGATTCGGGGTTTGCGCGACTGCAGGACGGCGTGCAGCGCTCGTTCCATTGAAAGGGATAGTTGCGATTCAGGTCCACGCCCTCCAGAAGGCCGCGGCGCCCGTCGCCGTTCAGGTCGTGTCCATTCTTGCGGCCCGCGCGGGTCGATTCTCGCAGGAACACCGCATTGCCGTCCGGATTGACCAAGGGCACCACCCAGGTGACCACCCGTTCGCGAAGGGTCGCGATCGAGGGATCGGGTGACGTCAGCAGTTGTTGAGCCGCATCGAGTGCGACGTCTATGCTGAGAAGCTCGTCTCCGTGGTGGGAGCCATTCAGGAGCAAGGTCGGTCGCGAGTCGTTCGCCCGGAGATTGTCGGCAATCGCCAACGCCAAGACCGCGCGACCCTGTCGCGATACGCCGAGTTTCTCGAGCCGTGTGTGCTGCGGAAAGCGCTCGTGCCATCGCCGGAGGATCGCCTCGACCCTTTCGGCGTCTTTGTAGCTCGCCGTGAGGTCTACAGGACCGGCGGGGAGTGGCCGCTTCAGGGCCTGAAAGGTGGCGTCATCGATGTGTTTCCAAGGCAGAAGGGTGTGCAGCCCTCGCATCGCATAACCGCCGCAGGCCATCGCTTCGAGGCCGGAAGGGGTCGTGCGCACCACGGTCCCGTCCTGAGTCGATTCGAGCGCATTCAAGCCGGCGCCGTCATCGACGAGCACGGTGACCGGAGGACCGTCATCGTCTGGAATGCCGGCGCACAGTGGACGCTGCGTGACCGACTGGAGCGCCGTGCGCTCATCGAGGGCGATCTCGATCCGGCTCGGGGTGGCGGCCGGGGGAGCGTGAGCGACCGCCAAGATCTCGCCCGCTGGATCGCTCACGGTGAGGACCGTCCCTACCTCCAAGGGGCACAGGGTCAGGTCGAGTGCTGTACGGCCCCCACGGTGAGGCCCGATCCAGGTGGGAAGGTCGACGGGGCGCGTGCGTCCCGCCGTGCGGCTGAGTGGTACCAGGTTCCTACCTTCGAGGGCGAAGCCCGTGGCTTCCGCGTCGGTTCCGAGCAGGACTCGAACACCGTAGCGACGTGCGCCCTCCAATCGAATTCGAAGGACCCCCGATGCGTGTCCTTTGCTCACCCGTGCTCCCTTCGTCGTTTCGGACAGGGCGACCGGAGTCTCCGCGCGCGGAAGCTCGGTTCGATAGGGGCCGCCGAGCAGCAGGATGGGGAGCAGAAGCGCAAGCACTGCCCCGAACCCTTTCATCGCTGGCCGGGGCCTGGCAAGACTCCGCTCATGACGATTTGGGATTGGCTCACGCTCGCATCCGTTTGCGCCATCGGGGCGGTTTCGCCAGGGCCGAGCCTCCTGGTGGTTCTCCGCTCGACTATGAATTGCGGATGGGTTACGGGCATCGCCACGTCTTGGGCACATGCCTTCGGGGTCGGACTGTACGCGTTGATCGTCGCGCTCGGTCTTGGAGCCACCGTTGCGGCGATTCCGTCCTTAGAGTGGGTGTTGAAGATCGCCGGCGTGGCGTTCTTGCTCTACCTCGCCTACCGCTCTTTGCGCTCGAGAGGTGGAGCCATCCCCGATCCGGAGGCAGAAGAGCGTCGAACGGGTCCCAGAGATGGTTTTCTCATCGCGTTGCTGAACCCAAAAATCCTCATTTGGTTCCTCGCGCTCTTCTCGCAATTCGTCTTGCCCGAATCGACCGCTCTCGAGCGCGTCCTGATGGGAACCGTTGCGTTGCTGATCGATGGGCTGTGGTACTCGGTCGTGGTCAGCGCGGTATCCTTCGGTCCGATCCTCTCGGCCCTTCGCGCACGGGCCCTGTTGATCGACCGGGTCTTCGGTGTGGTGCTCATCGCAGTCGCCTTGCGCTTGATCTGGGTGTGAGCCCGGCCTGGTTTTATTGAATCACGTCGGTTTCCTCGACGACCGCCAGGACATCTGTCGTGTCCACGACCCGAAGCTTCGAGTCCCAAGGAACCTGGACGCCTTTGTCCTTGGCGAAGAGAATCCGCGCGCCCGCGGGCACTCCGGAGACGTTGGTACCGAGATCGTCGATGTCGTCCGGCTCTGCTCGCGCAACCTCGATCACTTCGCCGTAGAGCGCTTGATGGTGCTTTTCCGCCACCCCCTGCGGCAAGAACAGCCCGCCGGGGCTGCGTTCGTCCGCGTCGATCACCTTGACCACGACCCGCGGGCCGAGCGGGCGGATGATTCGGGTGATGGTGGGGGTGTCGTCCGCGCTGGGAGAACGTTCGTCGTCTTGCATGGTGAGAAACTAGGTCGAAAAGCCGGGCTAGAGAAGGATCCCCGCGATCGTCGCGGTCATGCTCGAAGCGAGTGCCCCGGCAAACATCGCACGAACAGCGATCCGCGAGATTTCGGGCCTTCGTTCCGGGACCAAAGAACCAAGGCTCCCGACCTGCACGCCGACCGACGAAAAACACGCGAAGCCACAGAGCGCATAGGTCGCTAGGGTGACCGACCGCGGCGACAATGAGTCCTGTATTCGGAGCAGCTCGGTGTAGGCCAGGAACTCGTTGAGGGCGATCTTCGTGCCGAGCAGGCTACCAACCTGCAGGAGGTCTGCGGTTTCGATCCCGATCAGCCAGGCGATGGGAAGGAAGAGGTAACCGAGAATCTCCGAGAGCGAGGTTCCGAGTGCCGAGAGCGGCCAATCGACGAGGGCGATCAGCGCGACGAATGCGATGAGCAGAGCGGCGACGCTGAGGGCGATTTGTAGACCGGCGAGCGTTCCGTTGCTGATCGCGTCGATCAGATTGTCGTCGCCACTCGCGAGCTCACCTTCGTGGGAAACGTCGATCCCCGGTCGCGGAGCGACGAGCTGGCTCATTGTGAGAGCGGCTGGCGCGCTCAGGACACTTGCGGTGACGAGGTGCCCGGCGTCGATGCCGAGCTGGATGTAGATCGCCAGGACGCCGCTCGCCAAGGTCGCGAACCCTGCCGTCAGAATCGTGAAGATCTCTTGGACGCTCAGGGTCTGGAGGTAGGGACGCACGAGAAGCGGCGCCTGCACGTGCCCGAGGAATACATTGGTCACCGCGACGAGGGACTCCACCCCACCGCTCCCAAGCACGCGTGCCAAGACCCGGGTGAGACCTTCGACCGCCACCTTCACGACTTTGAGGTGGATGAGCAGCCCGGTCAGGCCACCGACGAAGATCAGGACCGGCAGGATGTGAAAGGCTACCACCAATCCGAGGGCGACCGGGTCGCCGCTGACCGCATCGATCACAAAAGGGTGCCCCGGACTGCCGGCGGGACGCCCCAGTGCGCCGAAGACCAAGGCGATCCCCTGCTCGGAGAAGGCCAACACGCGACCCACAAACGAGCGCACCACCGTGAAGGCATTCGTGCCGAGCGGCGTGCGCAGAAGCACGACTCCAATCGCGAGCTGCACCGCGACGCCGGTGAGCACAAACCGCCATTGGACGCTCTTGCGATCGAGGGACATCAGCCAGCCGAGGCCCAGAATTCCCGCGAGACCGATGAGGGCCCGAAAGCGATACCACCAGGGGGAGCCCTCCTCCCGTGCCGGTGGCTTTTCGGAGGGAACCTCTCCGCCGAGCGCACGGATCTCCTCCTCGAGGCGCCCTCGCTGCATCGGATCTCGAACCCGCTCCCGCATCGCCTGAAGATGCGCGGTGAGCTCCTGGTCGCTGCCGATTTCGATCAGCACCCGCCGCAGCAGCCACCAGCCGCGGAGGTCGTCTGGCGCCTCGCTCAGCGCTCGCTCCGCGCAGGTCCTCGCACGGCTGTGGCGCCCCAAGCGTTCGAGCGCTTGGCCCTCCGCAATGCAGCTCGGCGCGTCGCAGTCCGCACAGCTGGCTTCAGCCGTGGCACCGACGGTAGACGTGGCGAGGAGCGCGACCACGGGCAGCGCAACGAAGCGGAGAATCGGCCCGATACTTTCTGGGATGCTTGGAAACGAAATGGGCATGATCGAATCGCTCGAACCCACCACCGTACCGGGCGTGTTCGTGCCTCGACACCCGGTTTACCTCAGGTCCGATGCCGATGCCATCGCACGGGCCCTGTTGCATGCGGAGCGCGCGGCTGAGCTTGGAACCATCGGTGTGGGCGCGGTCGCTTTGGGAAGCGAAGGCCAGCTGGTGGCAGTAGCTGAGAATCGTGTGCTCGAGGGAGGCGCTCTGGCAGACCCCACCGCGCATGCGGAGATGGGTTTGCTACGCTATCTCGGGGAGCGCAACGATGTTCGGCTCATCTCGAGTCTCGAACCCTGCCTGATGTGTGGGGGTGCGCTTCGGGCGGCGGGCATTCGTACGGACTTCGTTGCCGAGGATGGAAAGGCTGCATTGCGTCGCGGAGACTTTCGGCGCTGCGGCGATCCGGCTACGCGCGCGCGCGCAAAAGGTGCCTTCGTCCACTCCCTGGCCCCTGCTCGTGCCATTTGTGTGCAGAGTCCGAGTCCAGGGCAGGGGTTGCGCAACCCCGATACGCTCGCCTACCGCCATCCGCTGCGAGCAGCGCTCATAGGCATGGGCGCACGTTTCGGAGTGATCGACGCCGGGGAGATCGATGCTCAGGGGCGCGAAGACGCGGCAGCTATCGTCGACCCCTTCGGAAATTGGTTGGTCTGCGCCGACGACCGCGGGCTAGAGCCGCCGGTGATTCGAGCGATTCGCGAGTATTCGCGCCTGCGACACGCATTCTGGTCCGACGACGCTTCTGCATGCCTGCCCCATCTTCGACACTGTTTGGTTCTGACGCGCCTCGGTCCTGAGTCCGGTCCTCGCGGTGAAATGGTGCTCGGGGCCTATGGCGCCGCCCTCGATCGCAACGGCTCCGATGGGTCCGTGGGCGCCTGGCGCTACCGCGTGCCGCGCCAATCACCGGCGGAGCTCGAAGGCGTGCTCGAGACGCTTCCGGATCTCTATCGCCTCGTGATCGGACTTCGGATCGAGCTCATTCACTGACCGATTCGATCCAGCTCTCGATGTGGCGCGAGAGCATCCAGAGCGGGATTGTGCCGTTTTCGAGGACAGCGTCGTGGAATGAACGGAAGTCGAAACGCTCCCCCAGGCGGTCTTGTGCGAGGGTGCGGAGGCGAAAGACTCGAGTGCTCCCGAGTCGTAGGACGTCAATTGAACGGGGATCGTGGCGATTCGGTCGACCATGCGATTGGCGCTCGCTTCGTCGTGGCGACCGGAACGCAGCAGAAATGCTACCGCCTGCTCGCGCTCCGCTGCGCTCGCACCGAGGGTGATCCACTCCGGTGTGCCCGAGAGCTGGTCGAGCGGGATAGATCGCGCGCGTGCAACGAGCTCGTCTTCGACGGTGTGCCAGGCTTGGAGGGCAGCGAGCGTGTTGTCCTCGAGATCGTCATGGCGTGCTGGGGGCATGTCGATGAAGTAGCGATAGGTTGGGGCGCGGGAGAGACGCTCTTGGAGATAGGTGTCCGCGAGGCTTCGAACCGCGTCGAGATGGCTCTCGCTGTCGTTCGTGGCCTTCGGAGCAGGAGCGCTCGTGGACGCCAATGCAAAGCTCGAGAGAACACAACTCGTGCGCATAGATGCTCCTCGGAAAGCTGGGGAAGCACCGCTCATCAGGCGAACCGCCGTTCCGAGTCAAGCTGACGGCCAGCGCTTGAGAAGGGCTAGCGCGGAACGCTCTTTTCGACCCGCCAGAGGTGGTTCGTGAACCAGTGTCGCGAGTCGTACCAATGTCCGATGGGACGGAAGTCGGTCGCCGTCGCGAGGCTTTGAATGTCCGTCTCAAGGTACTTGTAGGAGTACTCCGTATGGACCGCTTCCCAAGGCTCGAACTCAAAGGTCTGGTGGAGCGCTTCGATGTAAACCGACTGGCGCGCGAGGCTCACCAGATAGCTCTCCATCGCGCCGGAGGTGACGTCGTAGGTGCCGTAGTGTCGGAATCGCTCCGTATCGAAATTCGCGCCGAGCTCGCGATTGATCCGCGTCAGCAGGTTGAGATTGAAGCGAGCGGTGACTGCTTGCGCGTCGTTGTAGGCGCGGAGGAGGACGTCGATGTCCTTTTTTAGGTCGAAACCGGTCAGCAGGAGGTCGTGCGGATTCAGGGCCTCCCAGAGCTGTCGGAGGAAGACGCGCGACTGATACTTGTTGAAGTTGCCGATGTTGGAGCCGAGGAAGAGGACGACGTTGCGGCGGTCATTGCTGTGGCTCAACCAGTGCAGCCCATCGAAATAGTCCGCGACCAAGCCCTCCACCGGTTGGTGGGGCCGTGCGTCGGCAACCGCGTCGACGAGGGTCGTCATCGCGCCCTCGGAGATGTCGATGGGGACGAAATGAGCGTCGATGCCCATCGCCGTACACTGGTCGAGGAGCAGTATGGTCTTGCGACCGTCGCCCGCGCCCAGGTCGACGATGTTCACGGGCGAGCCCACTTGCTCGAGGATCTGGCGTCCGTAGGTCTCGAGAATCTCCGTTTCGCAGCGCGTCGGGTAATAGTCCGGCGAATCGCAGATGGAGGAGAACAGGCGCGAGCCCTCATCGTCGTAAAAATAGCGCGACGGCAGGTGCTTCGGCTTTTCGGATAGTCCGGTGAGGACGTCGAGCCCGAACTGGCGGGAGGAAAGGGTGGCGGTGACTTCGTCGGGCCCGAGGACCCGAAAGCCCGAGGGCGCTTTCTTTTTGGCTGGTTCTGAGCTCACTGCGCCCCTTGTGTCTCTCATGACACCCATGGGCGCAAGGCAAAAATCGCATCGTGACGCCCCCGATCGCCGTAACTTTCGCGTTCCTGGTTGCACCGAACCGCGCACGACACGTACGTAGCCGGCGGCAG
>CAYXVF010000054.1:23141-40974 GCA_964468125.1 uncultured Bdellovibrionales bacterium
ACGCGAGGACGCGAGGACGCGAGGACAGGTGCACAATTCTTCTCATGGGTATTCTAGGCTTACCTCGCCGTAGGCATGCTCATCGGACCCGCGTTCGTTTTCTACTTTGCCAATCGAACCGTCGGCGGGGCGCGAGAGAGCGGGATCGCAGTTCGAATCTTCTTGTTGCCGGCCGCCCTCATCTTGTGGCCGTTCATTCTCGCGTGTGTCGGTCGTTTGAAGCGAGGAGAGGCGTCGTGAATCGAAGTCAGCGCAGAAGCCATCGTATCCTCTGCACCGTGCTCGCGCCCGCGCTGGTGGCCCTCATCGCATACGCGCTCATGACCCGTGACGACCCCCATGCGCGCTTAGCCATCGTCCCGCAGGAGAGTGAGCCGTGAGCGTCAGCTACGTGACCGTTCAGTGGAATCGCCGAAAGGTCGTCTACGACGTGATCCTGGTCGCGTTCCTAGCAGCCTACATCGCGCTCTTCACGTCGAAGGCGGACGCGTCTTCGTCGACCCGACGCCGCTGCCGCCCGGAACGGCGGTCGAGCCTGCGCTGATCGGAACGGAGAGGTGACCGGCACTCTGGTCGGAAAGCCATACCCGCGCTTGCTCGTCGATGGCGACGCCGGGATTCGCGAGATCCTCCCGGTTCGCGGTGGCAAGAACGGCGTGCCGACGGTCGAGGCGGAACAGGCGGGACGCCTCCACGTCGCAAAGGGAGGGATCTACCGACGTGACGGACGCGAGCTCATGGAAGTCTATGGTCCGCTCGCGATGGTGGAAGGGGAGGCGTTGACTCTCCGTCAACCCATCTCGCGCTCAAAAGTGACGCTGAATGGCGTTATCGTCGACAGCAAGTGCTACTACGGACGGATGAAGCCGGGCGCGGGCCAGGCCCACCGTGCATGCGCGCAGTACTGCGTGTGGAGCGGCATTCCTCCGGTGCTGGTCGCCTATGCGGATGACGGCCGGCACGAACACTATCTCTTGACCCGGCGCGACGGCGCCCCCGCGAACGGAACGGCGCTGGAGTATATCGCCGAGGCGGTCGAGGTGAGCGGTGCGGTGCTCGACTGGGGATCCGGTCGCGAGCTGCGAATCGATTCCATACGACGGAACTGAGCGGCCGCGAGCGGAGATTCTAGCGTCCGGGAACGGCAGCGACTAGCCTTAGGGGGTGACCGCACGAATATCAGGGCACATTTCTCTACCCTTCCCGTCGCCAGGCGCCGAGAGCCGCTGCTGCGGCCGTCGTGCTCGGTCCGGGGCTGTCCGATGCGCCCTCGCCGCGGTGATCCTGTGCTCAACGGCCGGCGTTCGTGCCGAAGAGGTCTCCGCGTTTCACGTTCTGAGGTGGCAACCCGTGCCGGGCGCCGTGGCCTACGCGGTGGAGGTCTCGACCACCCGCGATTTTGCGAACGTCGTCTTCAGCACCGAGACCGCGTCTACCGAGCTCAAGTGGGTGCCGCCGTCGGAGGACCGGAGCTACTTTTTCCGTATCGCGGGCGTTGCCCGTTCCGGACAAAGGGGCGCGTTCTCCACGCCGCGCGAAACCGGTCCCATCGTCGCTGTTCCCAAATGGCTCGCGACGGAGCGCCAGTACGCTGTGACCTGGCGCGAACGCGATCCGGTGCTCCCACTGCGCTGGGCGGATTCGCCCAGGGCCGCCGCCTACGAGGTCGAGATCACCGACCGGAGCGGCACGCGCATCGAACGAACTACCAAAAACGCCTACGCGCTGCGGCCGACGGGAGTTGGTGAAGCGCAGGTGCGCGTACGCGCGATCAGCGAGACCGGGCGACCCACGGCGTTTTCTGACGCGTTCACCGTTGTTGTCGCGCTGGGGCCGCCGAGCATTCGGGCTCCGCGAGACAGCGCGAGAATCGTCCGCACCACCGAAAACGCGGTGGTGTTGAAGTGGACCTCAGGCCCCGCTCGAGCCCACGAGGTTCAGTTGGCACGAACGAAAAGCTTCGACCTCGAAATCGTGCGGCTCCCTGCGAGCGGCACTGAGTTGCCGGTCGAGGTTTCGAATTTTGGTGCCTATTTCTGGCGCGTTCGAGCCTTCGACCACGACGGCGCGCCGAGCCCCTGGTCGGCGACCTCGAGCTTCACGTTCATCCCCGAAGTGAAGGCACCTTTGCCGAAGGGAGGAATAGGCGACGTCGCGCTCCTCGGGCCGGGAGATTTCGAGCTCTCCTGGGATGCCTCAAAGACGACCGAGAGCAGCATGTGTGTCGCCTATGAGGTTGCGGTTTCACGGGACGCCGATCTCTCGAGCGCTCGGATGTTCAGTGTCGGAGAAACGAGCACGGCGATTCCAATCGAGTCGTCGGGAGCCCACTACTGGCGCGTGCGTGCAGTGCTCGATGACATCGCGCTCAGTGCGTGGTCCGAAACCGTTCGCTTCGACGTGCGAGCAGCGTACGACATCGAGTCCGTCGACCGCGAGCAGGACAACGACGGCTATGAAATCGTCGTCGAGCTGCGCGATGAGGGTGGAAAACCGGTGGAAGGCATCTCCCTGTCGGCCGAGACGACCCGAGGACGGCTCGATTCATTTCGCGAAACGGAGGCGGGTCAGTACCGCGCGCGTTGGACGACCGCCTCGGGAGACTACGAACGTGGCGCCCTCATTACTGTTCGCGGTCCCCTAGGCGTGGAGACCCGTCGACGCCTCGGTGATTCATCCATCATGGGCGCCCTCGAGTCTCTGTGGGTTGGAATGAAAGTGGGCGTGCGTAACGATCTCGCGCCGGCGGTGGCGCTGCGAGTGCAGCTCGACGCGATGTACGATGCCGATGCGATTCTTCCGAACAGCTTCCTTGCCATGTCAGCGGGCGTCGGATTCGACGGGCGCGACGAGGACGCGGATCTGACTGTGCAATCGAGCCTGCGTCGATTTCCGATCGATCTCGTCGCAGGGCTACACCGGCGACTGAAGCCCGTGACCGCATACGGCGGGGCTGGGTTGGTACTCGAACCCTATCGGGGCGTCGTACGGGTAGACGGATTCCCCGAACAGCGCCAACGCGGTCTTCTCGCCGGCGCCACCATTCGTGCTGGTATCGAGCTCGACGTACGCTACGGCCAGCTCTTTGCAGAGCTTGGCTACAGCTTCATCTCGCCAGTCGAGGAGCTGTTGACCCTAGGTGGCAACGCGCTGACGCTCTCCGTTGGCATACGTTTGGCACCCTTCGTCGACCAGCGGGACTAGCTGCGGACCCTTTTCGGACGGCGAGGCTCATCGGCGGGGCGTGCGAATGGATCCGCCTGGCGGAACTGAATGCTGATCCTGGGACCGACCGGTTGGCGGGACTTGGGGATCCCGTGGAGGAAAGTCTCCTGGCAGGTTCCACCCATCACCAGCAGGTCGCCCCAGCCGAGCTCGAAGGCCAGCGATGGGGCACCGTCCAGCGCCCTGAGGTGAAAACGCCTGCGGTCACCCACGGCAACGATGGCGATCACACAATCCCCCCGCAGGGAGCCCATCCTGTCGCCGTGTGGCGCGACACTGTCCGAGCCGTCGCGGTAGTAGGCGAGGCTCACTGCAGAGAGGTCCCGGTCGTAACGGTGCGAGAGAACGTGAATGCAGCGCCGAACGATCGGGTGCCCCTCCCCGGGATTCGGCCAACGGGACAGGAGCCGCGGTACGTCGACCTCCCGTTCGTACATCTGACGCCGCTGTGACCGCCACCGCAACCCTTGCTGCAGTGCCGCGAAGACCTCCAGGTGGCCATGGAGCCAACCCGGCTGGTGCTCAATCCAGGCCCCTCGACCCAACCCTAGACGTCGCGTGCTGCGAAACCGCTCGTCGATGCTCGCCGGCTCGCGCCCAAACAGAAGTGCCTGCCCCATGGGAAAACCGTACGTGAACGCATGTGCAGTGTCTAGGCTCACCAGGGCACGGTGATGCGGGCGGAGACGAAGCCATTGTCGGGGTCGGCGACCATGGTGGAGAGGCCGACCAGCAGGTCGTACCAGAAGTGGAGGGCCACGGGGGCTGCCAGCGAATAGTCGTTCCATACGTAGGAGGCACCGAAATAGGCGCCGACCCCCGTGATCACCGGCAGCGCGAAGAGCAGATACTCTCGGCGGTCCTGGGGCGAATCGAGGAGAAAGGCGTTGGGCAGGTGCGCGGCACCGAAGATCGCCGTACCCGCGAGGTAGCCCTCGAGCTGTCCGTAGCGTCGGGCGAGTCCCGACTGGATCAGCCCGCGAAAGAGGATCTCCTCGCCGATGGCCACGTGCTCGAAGGTGGCCCCGAGGGCCAAGGTCGCCGCCGGGTAGCCCAGAGCCGGACGCAGCTGTGCCCCGAGAACGTTGACATCTCGCCCCCGAGCCGCCGCAAAAGAGCCGTCGAGCGCCAAAACGAGACTTTGAGTGGCGGCGGTGACCAGAATGCCGAGCCAGACGTCCGTGCGCGAGAGGACCTCTGGATTGAAGGGAGCCAAGAGTAGCTCGTCCAGTGTGTCCTGCGGGACATAGAGACCCTTCTGCGCCCGTTGTTGTTCGAGAATCGGGTCGACGATTCCGACGATGTACGTGTTCTGGAGCGCGACGAAGGAAAGCACCGTGCGATTGTCGTTGAATCCGAGCTCGCTCGCGGTCCACGCGGACAACGCGATTTCGCTGGCGCCCAGGCCAGCCAAGATCGCCGCAGTCGCCGGTTGACGCAGGCAATAATGACCGGCTCCGGGGAAGGCGAGCCCCAGGGTCGGGGAGCATCGTCGGTTTTCGTAGCGCTCCTCTGCCACGCGTTCGCGCTCCGAGACCGGTTGGACGGGGGAGGTGCGGGCCGGATGGAGCGGGCTCGCGCACCCGAACGCCGTCATGGCAATCGTGGCGCTGACAATGAGAGGCTTCAACGACGTTTCTTGCCTCTTTTGGCTTGTGCCTTCAGCTTGCGCAGATCGACCTTCTTTCCCAAGAGCTGCAGTGGGTCGAGCTTCTTTTCGCCGAGCGACACCTCGAAATGAAGATGCGGCCAGGTGCTCTTCCCCGTCGATCCCGCACGCCCCACGGGCGCGCCCGTCGCCACCCATTGGCCCTCGGTCACCAGAATCTCCGAGAGGTGCCCATAACCGGTCTGCAGCCCGTTCTCGTGCTCGAGCACGACTTCTTTCCCTCGCATCGTCCGCCAGCCCGCATAGATCACTCGTCCCGGCGCGGCCGCTTTGACCGCTTGACCCATCTTGGCTCTGAGGTCGACGCCGGTGTGAAACTGGTAGGTGTTGCCGAGCGGGTCCGGTCGTCGACCGAATTTCGAGTTCACCTTCGTATTGTCGACGGGCCATGCGAGTGTGACGAAGTGAGCATCTTTTTGTTGCTCTTCCTGTGCGGCGTCGAGCAGCGCTGAGGCGATGGCGGGGCCAACGAGATTCGCGTCGGCCTCGAGGCGAACGGTCGCGCGGCTCGCGTGTCCTTGCGGGTTCTCTGGATACGCTGTTGCCAACAGTGCGGCCTCTAGACAGCGAGACAGCTTTCCCGGTGCCGAACCGATGACGCTTGCGGACGTCGCCTGCCCCCCGCCATCGATATCGAGGCGCATTTCGAGAACCCCCGCGACCGGCCCGACGCGTCGCGTCTCCTCGAGCAGGCAATCGACGAACGCATCGTCGTTGGCCCGCACGGCGTCACGGATCGCTGAAGGTGGAAGTCTGCCCGTGGTGTCACTGCCCGCGATCAGCCGTAGACGCGCGTCGAGGGTGAGGCCGGAGCGAATCGCCTCTCTGACCGCCAGCGTACGACTGGCGCGTCGCTCGCTCTTGCCGCCGAGCGCGCACCATGCGACACCGACCAAGAGAGCCAACGCGAATCGGCTCGGGGGCTTGTGCTGAGCTCCTAACACGTTAGAGGTATAACATGCGTTCGAGCTTGATACTGACCTTGAGTGGGCCCGATCGACCCGGGCTCGTCGAGTCTCTGGCGGAGGTGGTCAGCCAGCACGGCGGCAACTGGGAAGAAAGTCGCATGTCACGTCTGGCGGGCCAGTTTGCCGGCGTCGTGCACGTGACGGTCGCATCGGAAAACCTCGACGCTTTGGCCAGCGCGGTACGTCAGGTGGAGGGACTGACCGTGACCCTGCACAGCGGCGAGCGCTCTTCGCCCTCTGGGGAGATCTATGAGCTCGAGCTGCTCGGCGCTGATCACGAGGGAGTCGTGAGCCGGGTGTCCTCGGTCCTCGCGAGAGGCGGGGTGTCCATCGAAGAGCTCTGGACCGGTCGTGAGGAGGCCCCACACTCGGGGGGAATCGTCTTTCGCGCCCGCGCAACCTTGAGAGCACCGTCCCGTCAGGCGATGCAACGAATCCAGGAGGACCTCGAGAGACTCGCCTCCGAGGTCATGGTCGAGATCTGGATTGACTGACAGCCAAGGGCTCCCCTTCAATGACGCCACCAGGCGTTGGTTCAGGGAAAAGGTGGGAGAGCCCACCGCCGTGCAGACTCGCGGTTGGGCCGCGATCGCCCGCGGCGCCCATTCGCTCCTCCTCGCGCCCACCGGCAGCGGCAAAACCCTCGCAGCATTTCTCTATGGCATCGACCGGCTCGCCGCTCTCGACCCGGTTGCTTCAGACGGTGTGCGTCTGCTCTACGTCTCGCCGCTCAAAGCGTTGGTCTACGACATCGAAAAGAATCTGCGTCGACCCCTCGCGGGGATCACGGCGCTGCGTGGACCGGGGCGTGAGCTTCGCGTCAATGTGAGGACGGGCGATACGTCTCAGCGCGACCGTCGACAACAGCGTCGACGCCCCGCAGACATTCTCGTCACGACCCCCGAGTCGCTCTTTCTCATTCTCACCAGCGGCGCCCGCGAGACGTTGAGGAGCGTCGAGACCGTCATCGTTGACGAGATTCATGTCATGGCCTCCTCAAAGCGCGGTACGCACCTGGCGCTCAGTCTCGAGCGCCTGAGTGAAATCGCCGATCGTGATCCCCAGCGCATCGGACTCTCCGCAACCGTGCGGCCGCCTCAGGATGTCGCGCAATTTCTCGGGGGCGACCGCGCGGTGGAAGTGGTGGACACGTCGTCGAGACCGAATCTCGATCTGCAGGTGGTCGTTCCCGTGCCGGATATGACGCACGTGGAGGTCTCCCTACCTGGGCCGTCTCTCTCGCCCGGCTCGTCGCCGGGGCGTCACGAAAGTGGGGAGACGATCGAGGGAGCGGAGAAAGGGATTTGGGCTGCTATCTACCCGCGTCTGATCGAGCTGATCCGGGCCAATACGTCGACACTGATTTTCGTCAACACGCGCGGGGCGTGCGAACGACTCACTCGTCGTCTGAACGACCTCGCGGGGGAAGATCTCGTGCAGGCCCATCACGGCAGTGTTTCTCACGACAGGCGCGCCTGGATAGAGGAGCAGCTCAAGAACGGTCAGCTCCGGGCGTTGGTTGCGACGAGCTCCCTCGAGCTCGGGATCGACATGGGGGCGATCGACCTGGTGGTGAACATCGAATCGCCGAAATCGGTGAGCCGAGGTCTGCAGCGCGTCGGACGTGCGGGGCATCAGGTGGGAGCAGCGAGTGTCGGTCGAATCTTCCCCAAGTACAGGGGCGATCTGCTCGAAGCAGCGACCGTCGCCCATGGCATGACCGAAGGGGCGATCGAGCCGATGCACGTCCCGGAAAACGTGCTCGACGTTCTGGCACAGCAGCTCGTCGCGCTCTGTGTGGACGACGAGCGCACGGTGGAAGGACTCTACGCGCTCGTGTGCCGTGCCCACCCCTACCGAAATCTCCCTCGTGAGGGTTTTCTCGCCGTTCTCGAGATGCTTGCCGGCCGCTACCCCTCCAACGAGCTCGCGGACCTGCGTCCCCGGCTCGTCTGGGACCGGGAACGCGACGTGGTGCGCGCACGCAAGGGGGCGCGAATGGTGACCCTGCTGAACGCTGGCACCATCCCAGATCGCGGACTCTTCCGCGTGCAGCTCGGCACCGGCGGTCCAAAGGTGGGGGAGCTCGACGAAGAAATGGTCTACGAGTCGAAGGTGGGAGACACCTTTGCCCTCGGTGCGTCGACGTGGAAGGTCGAGGAGATCACGCACGACCGAGTGATCGTCTCGCCCGCACCGGGAGAAATGGGCCGCCTGCCGTTTTGGCGTGGAGAAGGCGTGGGTCGACCGATCGAGCTCGGCGAGCGCCAAGGGCGACTGCTTCGCGCCATCTCCGAGCGAGAAACGGAAGCGGCCGTTGAGTGGCTGAGAAGAGAGCTGCCACTCAATGAAAACGCCGCGCGCAACCTTGCGACTTTCGTGCACGACCAGCTCGACCATGCGGGCGTCGTTCCCAACGACCAGGTGCTTCTCGCTGAGCGCTTTCGCGACGAGCTCGGTGATTGGCGCGTATGTCTTCTGTCGCCTTTCGGCGGACGGGTGCATGCGCCGCTCGCCATCGCCGCTCGAGCCAAACTCGCCGCTCGCACCGGGGTCGAGGTCGAGGTCAGCTATAACGATGACGGGCTGATCTGGCGGACGGTCGACATGGACGAGCTGCCGGATGTGCGTGAACTCTTGCCCGCCGCCGACGAGGTCGAACACTACGTCACCGAGCACCTGCGTCGCTCCGCGATGTTCGCCTCGATGTTCCGAGAAAACGCAGGTCGCTCCTTGCTGCTCACTCGGCGCTCCGCGGACGGCCGCAATCCCTTGTGGTCCCAACGCCTGAAGGCCAAGAGCCTCCTGGGTGTGGTGCAGCGCTATCCCCGTTTTCCCATCGTGCTCGAGACCTATCGCCAGTGCCTCCAGGACATATTCGACCTGCCAGGGCTTCGACGGCTGCTCGGGCGGATCGAGGAGGGCGAGGTCCGGATCGAATCGCGGGAGACCACGAACCCATCCCCCTTTGCCACCTCCGTCGTCTTTGAGCACCAGGCCCAGTATCTCTACGAAGTGGATGCGCCGGCGGCGGAAACTCGTGCCCGCGCCTTGGCCCTCGATCGCTCGCTCCTGCGCGAGCTCCTCGGGAGTGCGTCCGAGCGGTCGCTGGTGGATCGAGAGGTCATGGATGAGGTTGAGGCGCGTCTGCAGCGCACGCATCACGAGCGCAGGGCGCGAGACGTGGACCAGCTTCACGATGTCTTCCGCGAGGTCGGTGTCCTGAACCTCGAGGGCGTGCAGGCGCGGAGTGAAGGGAGCGCGACTCAGTGGCTCGAGCAGCTCGAGAGGGAAGGGCGCATCGTGTCGGCGCCCGGGCGCGGCTGGATTGCGGCGGAGGTCGCCGAGCTCTACGCGGCCGCGCTCGATTGGCCAGTGGGTGAGGGGGCCCTCGAGCTCGACGAGGACGAGCGTGACGATCCGGTGGGACGTCTCGTCGAGTATCTCGCGGCTCGGCGGGGACCCTTTACCCTCGGGGAGCTCGCCGCGGAGGTCGCGGTGCCGCATGCTTTGTTGGCGCCGGTGTTGGAGCGGCTCGTGAACGAGGGGAGACTGATCAGCGGTGAGCTTCGCCCGGACGGCGATGCGCTGGAGTGGTGCGACCCGGACGTCTGGCGTCGCATGAAGCGCGTCACCCTCGCTCGGCTCCGCGAGGCGATCGAGCCTGCGAGCGCGTCAGAGCTCGTCCGCTTTCTGGTCGACCATCAGGGGCTCGCCGCACCGAAGCGCGGCATCGAAGGGCTCGAGCGCGTGCTCGAGCAGCTCGAGGGGCTGTCGCTCCCCTGGTCGGTATGGCTGGGAACGGTGCTGCCCATGCGTGTGAGCGACTTTCGGCCCGACATGCTCGACGCTCTGTGCTCCGGAGGTGCGTGGGTGTGGCAGGGCAGAGGAGCGCTCGGTCGACGTGACGGGCGTATCGCCTTCTATCGCCGCACGCGTTTCTCGCTCCTCCTTCCCGAGTTGGACAGGACGGAGCCCACCGGGTTCGCCGCCGAGGTCCTGGCCGCCATGCCCGAGCGCGGAGCGCTCTTCGCGTCCGACCTCGTGGATCTCGGGGCGGCGCGGGAGATCGATGCTGCGCTGCTCTCGCTCGCGTGGGGGGGATGGGTGCGAAACGACACGGTTGCGCCGTTGCTTCGCGCCGGGTCGCGGAGCACGAGCCGGAGCCGCGTCGTAAGAAGCGCCGACGGACGTTGGTCCAAGGTCAGATTCGATGAGGACTCGAGCTCGACGCAGCGCGCCTTCGAGCGCGCGAGCCTCTTGCTCGAGCGCTACGGTGTCGTGACCGCCGAGACGGCGCAGAGTGAAGGTATCCCTGGCGGGTTCAGCGCCATTTACGACGTCCTGCGCGAAATGGAGGAACGGGGCCAGGTGCGCCGCGGCTACTTCATTCGGGAGAGCGTGGGCGCCCAGTTCTCGACCACCGCCGCCGTAGACGCATTGCGGAACACACGCGCGAAAGAGCGGGTGATCGCTCTGGCAGCGACCGATCCTGCACAACCGCACGGCGCGCTCGTGCCGTGGCCCGACCGGTATGGGCAGCCGAGGCGTAAGGCCGGAGCCTACGTACTCTTTGTCGAAGGGCGCGCCACCGCCTATTTGAGCGCCAATCTCCGGGACCTCATGCTGCTGGGGGCGCCCTCCGACTTCGAGGAGGCGATGCGTTGGCTTGCCACTCACCGTTTAGCGGGCTCAAAGCGCACGGTGGCGATCGATACGATCGACGGTAAAGCCGCGCGGAGCTCGCTCATCGCAGACCGCCTCGAGGCCGCCGGCTGGTCGCGCGATCACCGCGGTTTTGTCGCCCCCTGACGCGAGAGCGCTACTCCGCCGAGGTGCTGAGCGATACGCATTGGCCCTTTTCGCAGGCACAGGAGCGGATCTCCGGGAAACCGCACACCCCCATCATGCCTTCACGCTCGCATTTCGCTTTGACCGCTTCCGGGTTGGGCTCAAAGTCTTTGTTCACGCAGCGCGGATAATAGCCGCAGCAGTTTCCGACGTTCTTGATCTCGCAGTCGCTCGCGACCGTGCAGGACAGATCGATCTCCGGCGGCTCAACGACGCCCTTCTTGCTCTGCCCCTTGCTCTTGGCCTGCGCACGCAGCCGCTCGGCCATCTCCGGGGAGATCTCGCGGGTCTTGCCGTCCGTGGCTTCGACGCTGGGCACAGCCGGCGTGGGAGCTGAGGCGTCCGTCGGCTCCGAGTCAGCGTCGTCTGCCGCGAGCTCGCTGTCCTGCGGCCCGTCGTCGGGGGCGGGGGATGGGGTCTGGGCGCTCCGGTCGGGGCAGCCGAGGAAGGTGAGCAGCAACGGGATGAGAATGCATCGCTTCATGCCGCTGTCATTCCAAAAAGAAAGGCGGCGGGCCAGAGCTTCTCCGACCCGCCGCCTCAAAAACTACGGATTCATTCGCCTCAGTCGACGGTCGTGAGGTCGATGAGGGTCAAGCCGACGATCCCTTCCGGCGTGGAGTGAGACACCGCGCCGAGGTAGAGGGAGAAGTCGGCGAGACCCGCCGGGCCAGGCCAGCTCACGGTGACCGGCGCGGTCGTGCCAAAGGTCGCCTCGGTGGGCGCCTCTAAGACGACGTTGTTGCGGTCATCGTCGATGCCGAAGTCCCAGAGCAGCAGGGTGGCGTTCACGTCCGGACCGTCCGTGTCGAACGCGTGCACCTCGACCACGTAGAAGCCCTGGGTCGCGTCGATCGGGAACGCGACGTCCACGGTTTCATCCGAGGTGGCGTTGGCACTGCTGCCCACCTGCGAGCACAGACCGGTCGGGTCGCACTCCCAGACGTAGAGGTCCAAATCGTCATTGCCATCGGTGAAGACGTCACGCGTTTGGAACCGCGCCAGCGCCGTATTCGGCAAGAACTCGAAGAAGTAGGTGACCGTGCCAGGACCAAACGGGAACTGGTAGCTGTTGTTCGGGTCGTCCGCGACATTGAACGAGATGCCCGCGGCGGGGGTCAGCCCGTGCACGCGCGCGGTGTATTCGCCGGTGTAGCCGAACTCGACATCGAAGCTCGCCTCACCGCTCGTGCCACTCACGACAATCTCCTCCGGGAAGGCAATCGCTGACGGGCGAACTGCGATGGGGCTCGTGGCGGTGATGAAGCCGCTGCGCCAGGTCAAGGAGCCAAAGGTCCACTGATCGGCCACCGCGTCTTCGGTGGTGGTGAGCGTGACCGAGTAGGTCGCTGACTCACCCGGCGAGAGCTTCAGCTTCTTCGGCGAAACATCAACCTCGACCCCCGGAGGCGCGTTCACGCTGACGCGGAAGGTGCGGCGCACCTTCGCAACCGAGGTGACCGTACGGGTGATGGTCTTCGTGCCGATGAGCTTTGACACGCCGATCGACGGATAGTTGAGCGCCGAGCCTTCGGTCGGGAATCCTTCCGATTCGAGGAAATCGCAGCTCGCCTGGTCGACGAAGGGCGTGTTGTTCTCGCAGCTAAACGCCAAGTAGTCGAAGATCCCCGCGTCGTAGACCAGACCGGGGCGGAACATCTCTCGCGGATTCAGCAGGCCAGAACCGACGTCGAAGGGATCCGCAGGACCCGACCCGTCGGTTTCGAGCAGACCGCTCGCGGCGGTGGTCATGAGTGCGGAGCGCGCCATCGCCGGAGTCCAATCCGGGTGCACCTGGTGCAAGAGCGCGAACGCGCCGGCAACGTGCGGCGACGCCATCGAGGTGCCGCTCAGGTTGAGGAACAGGTTACCGTCATCCGGACCGTCCGCCGTGAAGGGGCTGCCGGCCGCGAGGATCGTCACGCCGGGAGCCGCGATGTCGGGCTTGATGATGTCCGGAGCGGCGCCATTCGGGCCGCGGGACGAGAAGCCCGCGATGCGACCTTCGAGTGGGATCCGGAATTCGGGGCCCACCGCGCCCTCGACGATTTCACCGCCTTCGGCGGCCATGCGAATGTCGGAGCCGGCGAAGAAGTCGATCATGATCCCGGGGATCGTCGTGCCCGGGGCGGTCATCGTGATCGGGTCGATCCGATCCGGTGAGGTTCCGTCGTTGTAGACGACAATCGCCGCGGCGCCCGCGGCCGCCACGCTGTTGTATTTGTCGGTGAACGAACAGGCTCCACGAATGACGAGCGCGATCTTGCCTGTCAAGTCATTGGCCACCGGACCGCAAGCTTCGAGCGGATCGGCCGGGACGATCTCTTCGATGATCGAGCCCGTATTCTCGAAGGACACGTCACCCGCGCCTTCGAGCCCCTCATAGGAGCCCGCGATCGACGCCGGGCTGTTCACCACGACCGCCGAGGCGAACACGCCGCTGTCCTGCATCGCGCCCACGGAGGTCATCCACGGGGCGCCTGCGGGCGTACCCACGGTGTTCGCTCCTGGACCGCTGTTGCCGTTCGAGGTGGCGACCCAAATGCCGGCGTCGGCCGCGCTCAACCAGGCGAGGTCGCTGGCGCCGAAGGTCGTGGAAGGACCACCGACCGAGAAGTTGATCACGTCAACACCGTCGGCGATCGCTTGATCGATCGCCGCGATGGTGTCCGAGTTGGCGCAGCTGAAGCTGGGGGCGCCGGGAGCCTTCCAACACACCTTGTAGACCGAGAGGCGCGCGCGCGGAGCGATGCCGCTAATCTCGCCTTCCGGCTCACCGCCGAGCTCCGCTTCGACGCCGAAGTTGCCGGCCGCAGTACCCGCCACGTGCGAGCCGTGGTCGCTCGCGTCGCGGGCGGAGAGGAACTCATCGTCCACGATCGAGCTGAATCCGAGGAAGCCATCGACGTAGTAGCGGGCGCCGAGGAGTTTGTTGTTGCACTCAAACGGAGCGTCGTCCGGGTTGTAGGCGTCGTTGCCAAACTGGCAGGTGCCGTCGCCGTTCCAGCTCTCGGGGGCCGCCGGGTAGGGCTCGGTGCGGCCGCGCCGGCGGAAGAGATTGCCGAAGGGACCGGTGCGCACCGGCACCATCTCGTCGGCAAAGCTCGGATGCTCAGGATGAATACCGGTATCCAACACGCCTACGACGACGTCTTCGCCCAGCACACCGACTCGCCAGGGCGAGAAGACTTTGGTGAGCCCGAGATAGTCCGGACTCTCATTGGTCTGAATCGTGACGAGCTCGTCCTCGAGCACCGCCCGAACGCGCGGGTCAGCGCGGAGCGCGTCCGCCTGTGCCGCGGTGAGGCGCGCGGTCGCCATCGCGCCGGCGTGACTGAGGTTCGAGACGATGTCCTCGGAGTCGACGCCGTAGTCCGCCAGCAGGGCGCGGTTCTCGGCGAGGACTTCCTCACCGTAGTCCTTCGCGCGGGTGTCGCGCGGATTGAAGTTCAGATTGGGGTAATTGTTCTTGAACCACGTGGGCACCGAGTCCCGGTCCGTGATGATGATGTAGTTCTTCTTGCCGGCTTTGTTGGCTTCCACGGGACCGCTCGCGGTGAGCGGAACGTCCGGCGCGGGAATGAGCTCCGCGGCCCGAGCGTTTGTTCCAGGGACAGCCAAGGCGAGTGCGCCGGCCAGACCGATCAGGACTCTGGTGTGCATGTGTACTCCTAGGGCGTCGGAGGGGTACTTCTTGTGATCATGTAGGCTCGTGGAGGCAGTCGACGCCGCCTGCTTCGCAGCGCAGCTAGTACCACACTCCCCCACGGACCGAACAGCCCCGGAACGATCATTTTGTAACTCAGGTGTTACGACACCGTCGCTCGATGAGTCTCCGGTCCCATTCTCGCCAGAGACGCGACGTGTTATCAGCTTCTAGCCGCCGATCGCACTCATCGAGCGGTCGAGCCCGTAGGCCTGATCGTTGTACTCCGCCGGTTTGATCCCGATCGCATAGTAGAGCATTCGGCGGAGGTCTTCGTCACTCACGCCCTCGCGAAGCGTGGTCTTGAGGTCGAGAGTGCCCTCGGAGAGCAGGCAGCCCTTCAACTCTCCACTCGAGGTCAGGCGCATGCGGTTGCAGCTGGCGCAGAACTTCTTCGAGCGAGGCGCGATGATCCCAACCTTGCCCCGCAGCGCCGTGGACGAGAACATCAGCTGCGCGGCTTGGCGCCGGTCCGCGGGGACTTCCGCGGTGAGCGGGTAGCGTTCGGCGATCTTGCGCGTCATCTCGTCCGCACCCATGAAGCCGTGGTCCACCTGCCCATCGAGAGGCATTTGCTCGATGAAGCGAACGTCGATGTCGCGCGTTTCGGCGAGGCCCACCAGCGGTAAGAGGTCCTCTTCGTTGACGCCAGGCACGATCACCGCATTGATCTTCACGCGCTCAAACCCGAGCTCGAGTGCGCGGTCGAGCGCATAGAGCACGCGCTCGAGCCCCTTTCGACGCGTCAGCGCCTCGAACCGTGCGGAATCGAGCGTGTCGAGGGAGAGGTTCAAGCGGTCGACCCCGATCGCGTGCACTTCGTCGATTACATCCGCGAGTACGGTGCCGTTGCTCGTCAAACACAGGGTCGCCCCCTCGGTCGCGTCGCGCATCTGGCGCAGGAAGTCGAGGGCGCCCTTCACGACGAGCGGCTCGCCGCCGGTGACCCGGAATTTCTTGAAGCCAATGTCGGTCGCGCTCCGAACGACGCGGCAGATCTCTTCAAAGCTCAGGAGCTCGTTTTTCGGCTGCAGCTGCACGCCCTCCTCCGGCATGCAGTAGACGCAGCGCAGATTGCAGCGGTCGGTGATCGAGACGCGCATGTAGTCGATCCGTCGGCCGAGGGCGTCGACGTTGGTGCGGGGAAGCGAAGCCCCACGCAGGTCTTCGGGGCGTACGGTCGTCGGGAGAATGCGCAGGCCAGGGTACGTCATCGGTTCGGATGGCTTCTCTTGGCCCCCTCGATGGGGCGAATCCGTTGCGGTGGAGCGAGGGTTCCGCTGCTCGGCTCCGTCCCGTAGCAGCGGCGGCCGGCCGCGCCCGGACTTCTGGTGTAACTCGCGGGGGCAACAGGAACAAGGCTCGGCTGCACCGAGAAGCTGGGATCCTCTTGCGCGGATCGGAACGGCGGGGCACTTTCTCCGGCGTGTTGACCGTCTACCTCGCCCGGCACGGGCAGACCGACTGGAACAAAATTCGGCGTCTCCAGGGCTGGACCGATATCGAGCTCAACGCGACAGGCCGCGCGCAAGCGGCGTTGCTGCGCACGCGTCTGGAGCATCTGAAAATCGACCGGATCTATTCGTCGACGCTCTCCCGTGCGCGCGCTACCGCCGGCACCCTCGAGGGCCTCGCGGAGATCGAACACCTCGCCGATCTTCGGGAACGGTCGATGGGAGCCTTCGAGGGGGAGTTTCTCGAGGGGCCAGAAGCGATGCGAGCCGAGGAGTTCCGCGCTCGCAAGTTTGCTCCTGGCGACGACCTCGAGGGCGGTGAGTCGATCGAACGTTTTCACGAGAGGGTGCATCGGGTCATGAATGCGATCACGCGCGCGCACGCGAGCGGCACGATCGTCGTCGTGGGACATGGCGCGACGAACTCCGCCATCCTCGGGCGTTTCATGGGACTCGATGCCCAGGGTACCGCGAGCCTTTGGGTCGCCAATGACGACCTGTTCCGCATCGAGACGGTCGATGGGAAACGCGGCCGAGTTTGGCACGAGGTGATCGATCCCCGTCGAACTCGCATGGGCAGATGAGCGACGTTGTTCAGCTCGGATCCCTGCACCTCACCAACCCATGGATTCTTGCGCCGATGGCAGCGGTCAGTGAATGGCCGTATCGGGTTATTGCCCAGGATCACGGCGCGTCCGCAGCGCCCACCGAGCTCATCTCGGCCCGGGCTCTCATCGACGGCACCGCGCGGAGCGAACGCTACATTCGTCGTGATCCGAGGGAGAATCCTTTCTGGGTTCAACTCTTCGGGGGAAACGCGGAGGCGCTAGAACGTGGGGCCGCGGCCGCCGTGAAACGAGGGGCCGATGCGATCGACCTCAACATGGGATGCCCCGTCCGCAAGGTCACGAAGAGCGGCGCGGGCTCAGCGCTCCTTTCCAATCCAGAGCGGGCTGCGGAGATGGTACGAGCGTTGGTGCGCGGAGGCGGGGTGCCAGTCAGCGTCAAAATTCGAGCGGGATGGGACGACGATTCACTGACCTATCGGGAGCTCGCGCATGCGTGCTCAGAGGCGGGGGCGGTTGCGATCGCGATGCATGCGCGCACACGGGTGCAGGGCTATTCGGGGCATGCACACTGGGATTGGATCGCAGACCTGGTGACGCATTCACCGTTGCCGGTGATTGGTAACGGAGACGCGTTCGACGCGGAGGCCGCGAGACGAATGCGCGCCGAGACGGGCTGCGCGGCGGTGATGATCGGCCGGGGAGCGCTCGGCAACCCCTGGGTGTTCACCGCGCTTCGAGACGGAGAGTGTCAGGTGACTCCGGAGATGCGCTTGCGGGTCGTAGAGCGGCATTTCGAGGACAACCTCGTGCACATCGGCGCAGAGCTCGAGGCCGTACGCAGGTTCAGAAAGCATCTCATCTGGTATGCGACGGGCCTCGAGGGTTCGGAAGCGTTTCTGCACCGTGCGGTCCGGACCGACGACGCGGACGCGGTGCGCGAACAAGTGCGAACGTTTTTCGCTGCGGCGTGCCGAGGCCACAAGGCTGAGATCGTTTTTGACGAGCGCCAGGCGCTTGGCTGATTGGCGTTGATGACACTTTTGGGCCCATCCTCGGCCGAATTTGGAGATCGGGGAAAAAGTCGCTCGCCAACGGCTTTTCTATTGACCACGCCTTACCGGTTGCGTAGATCCCCGGCTCCCGCGACGGGGGCTCCACGGTCCGACGGGCGCGGTCGTTCTTTCAAAATTTGAGTCGAGAGTCAGAGGGTCTGACCTCTT
Source organism: uncultured Bdellovibrionales bacterium (assembly GCA_964468125.1). GTDB lineage: Bacteria > Myxococcota > XYA12-FULL-58-9 > XYA12-FULL-58-9 > CAYXVF01 > CAYXVF01. Next base: position 40,804 of record CAYXVF010000054.1, read on the forward strand.
ATATGCGCACTTCATATGCGCACTTTTGCGCGCGTCCCTCGGGGATGTCGCGGCACTGCGCGTCAGACCAAAAAGGCTAACACTTTCGGGCATGTGAGCCCGGCCGAACCTGGGCCAGTAGCTCAGTTGGTTAGAGCACACGCTTGATAAGCGTGGGGTCGGAGGTTCAAG
>CAYXVF010000055.1:0-9282 GCA_964468125.1 uncultured Bdellovibrionales bacterium
CGACGTAGTCGAGCACGTCTTCGACCGAGAGAAGCTGCAATGCGTTGCTAACTCCGGAAAGGAAGCTCTTCTCGCACGTCGAAGTGCCTGCATCGCCACGGGTCAAGAACGCATGCACCGCGTTATCCGCGCAGGGATTGAAGCCTTGGTAACTGTAGGTGTGTTGGATTTCATCGATTTCAACGCGCTGCGCCGTGAAGAGCAACTCCTCGACCCCATCGGCGAGGACCGCGGGGGTTTGGGTGTCGCCCGTCGCTCCGATGATCAGCACGTCCGAGTCGAGGTTCGCGAGGGACGTCTCCCAGTCGATCGCAGGTTCTCTACGATCCCAGCCAACGCAGGCCTCGAGAACCAGGAACACGTCGGTGAAAAAGTCGATCGGCAAGCTGCCCACGTATTCGGACTCGAAGCTCGACCGAATCGCGGCAACGTCCTCCAGATCGATCGGCGGTGAATCAGAACACTGGGTGACGAGCAAGGCATTGCCGTCGACGGATTCGGGTGTCGCGAGCTCCGCGAGAAAACCGAGGTCATCCTTCGCGTTCTCGAAGACGATCTCTACCAGCGGCCAGGCGTACTGGCTTCGGATTAATTGCTGTAGGGTAGCGAAGCCGTTAGCGATTTTCGGCGAACCGCTGTCTTCGACGTCGGCGAGCAGGCGCTCGAAGTCCGTCGCGTCGATCGCGCAGCCCACCCGGGGCTCACACCACTCGAAATAGGCCTCGTAAGCCGCGACATTGGCTCGGAGCTGCAGCAAGACCAGCTCGGCAAAGGGCACCCGCGGGTCCACCGGAGAGTCGAGCACCACGCGGCCCGTGGTGCTCGGATAGAGGGCGGCGTAGCTGAGGGCGACCTGCGTACCGTAGGAGTATCCGAGAAAGTGCAAGCGGGGGGCACCGAGCGCGACCCGCAGGCGCTCGAGGTCGCGAGCAAACCGGCGCGTGCTTGCCTGCCCGAGTACGTCCTGGCGTTGGCACCGTGCGAAGTGTTCGGCGAAGAGCGCGGCGGTGTCGACACCCTCGACCAGGAATGCGTCTTCATCGAGGGTTTCGCATCCGAAGTCGGAGCTCGTGCCGACCCCAAGCTCGTCCACCGCGACGATCGCGTAGCGCGCGAGCAGATCGCGAGGGAAGAGGTCGATGAATTGGGGAAGGAGCTCAGTGGCAGCGCTTCCCGGTCCACCAAAGTGGACGATCAAAGGCTCGGGTGGAGCGGATCCGGTGAGCGAGGCATGCGAGTAGCTGAGTGTCGCCAGGTTGTCGCCGCGTGTCGCGGCAGTTTCGTCGATGGGAACCGCGATCGATCCTTCCTCGACGAAAAAGGACTCGGGCGGGCCGTCCTCCTCCGAGCAAGCGGTCGCCACGAGCAGAAGGGCAACGAACACCAAGGGCCGAAATACATTCCGCATCGTGAGTCACTCCGTCGGTCAGGGACCTATCGCGTCTTTGGAGTGACGTCAGCGGGGCGACGCGAATTCGGCGCGCTGCCCCCTGCGTCCCGAAAAAACGAACGCTCTCGGTCAAGCGCTCTGGCGAGCGAGCGCGTCGCCAACGTGCCGGCCGTACCGGTCTTCGAGCGCTTGGTAGTCGGTTTCCGCGAGGTGCTCGATCGCGGCTGGGAAGAGGTCCTCCGCCTCCCGCAAAAAGAGCGCGTGCAGTGCGTCGCTCAGCTCCACCGCCAAGGCGTGAAAGCCCTCGGACTCCGGGGCCGTCGAGTCCAAGCGCCGAAGAACGTCTTCGACGCGGGAGCGTCGCTCGCGCAGGTCGCCGAGCAGGTCCGGAAGAGCCTCGCGCAGGGGCCCGTAAAGCGCGTGCTCCATGCCGCGACCCTGCTGCTCGAATCGCTCGCGCACGTGACCGAGGTTGGCCGCGCGCAGCGCGGGGGCGCTCGACGACGCTCGGCCGAGGGTCCGGGCGAAGTTTCGGAGGATCTCGTGGTCGCGCCGCATCCGGGCGAGCGTGCCGCGCCGGGATGCCATTTCGAGCCACGTCACCTGAATGAGTCGCTCGATCGAGCGCAGAACACCATCGATCAGACGCACAGTGGAACCTCTCCGCTAAGGGGTTGTAAATAGGGCGTTATTTGGCCCAAGCGGGGAGAAACTAATCCGTGTTCACGCGGTGTCAACCGCCTCAGACACGAGGCGGCTGGAACAGACCACGGTTATTGGTCTTGCTGCTGCCGCTCGAGCTCGAGGAAGACGTCCTCGATGTCGCGATCGGCGTAGACGTTGGCGGCGGCGATTTCTCGGAGGGACAACACGGCGGCCTTGTTCTTGCTGTGCTCGACGGTAGGCTTGGCGCCCTTTAAGAGCTGGCGTGCGCGCTGCGAGCCCAACAGGACGAGCGCAAAGCGGTTGTCGACGTTGTCCAGGCAATCTTCTACGGTGACTCGAGCCACGGATTCCTCCTCGAACGGGAGTAGGTGAGGTAACACTCGGACCTGCGCTCGTCAACGTTTTGCGGCGCCGGAATGCCTGAAGAATCGTGATAATTACCGGTAAAGACTCGGGAAATGCCCTGAATGCGCTCCTCGCGAAGGAGCCTCGCTGGATCGCGCTGGAGATCGATCCCCCGGGTCGTGGTGGGGAGGCGTCGATCCTCGCTCTCAGCGTCGCCGGCCACGAGCCGGTCGCTTTGGATCTCGTCGGGCTGCCCGACGAGGTCCAGCGCGCGTTCGGTGCACTCCCGGTGCCGGTCGCAGCCTACGACGCCAAGGCGATTGCGCGGGCGTTGTTGCGGCGAGGATTCGTGCTTCCGCCTCGTTTCGCGTGTCTGCGCCTCACCGAACAATTGATCCAGGGCGGACGGAGTCGGCCTAGGGACTTCCAGGAACTCGTCGCCGCTCACGATGCCGGCCTGGTCCCGGACCCGTCGACCGGAATCGACGCGCTGCTGCAGTCCGCTGAGGTCGTGTCGAAGGTCCTCGAGCGTCAGATCGAGGCACTCCGGCGTGATGAGCTCGTGTGGGTGTCGCGCATCGAATCTCAGGCCCTGCCTGCGATCGCGGAGATGGAGCACATCGGGCTTCCTCTAGACGCCGCGGCCTGGCGAGCGCTCCTCGAAGAGGGGCGCCGGGAGCGTGAGCAGCTGCGCGAAGAGCTCGCGGGCTTGCTCGGCGGTGAGGCCGATCTCTTCGGCGACCACGGAACCCTCGACTCCGAGTCCGGCTTGCGCGCGGCGCTGCTCCGCGCCGGTCACACGGTTCCGAACATGAAGCGCGATACGCTCGCCGCTCTCCCCCCGCCGCTCGGCCCAACGCTCGGCCGTTTTCGTGAGCTGGGGAAGCTCGTGCAAGCCTACGGGGCGACGTTCCTGCAGCACGTGGACGCGGATGGCCGCATTCATGCGAGCTTTGAGCAGATCGGAGCCAGTACCGGCCGCATGGCCTGCCACTCACCGAATCTTCAGTCGGTGGTGAAGGACTCCCCCTACCGTTCCTGCTTTCATGCCCCCGAAGGCCGGAGGTTGATCACCGCGGACTACTCGGGCTGCGAGCTTCGGATCCTCGCGGAGCTCAGTGGCGACCCGGTCTTTCGTCGAACCTTCGCAGAAGGTGGCGATCTTCACGCCAGCGTTGCCTCGACGGTCTTTGAGGTGCCCGTGAGCAAGACCGAGCGCCCCGAGCTTCGTCAGCGGGCCAAGGCGATCAACTTCGGGCTCGCCTACGGCATGGGACCCGGGGGGCTCGCCCGCGCGACGGGGCTTTCCTTGCGGGAATCCCGGGCCTTTCTCGACCGTTACTTCCGTGCATTCCCGCGCATTCGCGAGTTCCTCGAGTACACCGCTGCCGATGCGATCGAGCGTGGATTCGCCCGGACGATGACCGGGCGTCGCATGTACCTGTCACACGACGGCAGCCAGGACGCGCGTTCGCGGGCAGAGCGGGTAGCCAAGAACATGCCGATCCAGGGGACGAATGCTGACGTGGTGAAGATCGCGCTCGCGAGGCTGCGCTCGGCCTTGGCGGGAACCGGCTCGCACGTGGTCAACACAGTGCACGACGAAATCGTCGTGGAGGCGCCGATGGAGCACGCCGAGACGACCGCCGCGACCGTCCGGCGGGAAATGGAGCGAGCGGGGGCAGAGGTTTTGAAAGAGGTGCCGCTCGAGGTGGATACTGCGATAGGACCGGCCTGGGCAAAATGAGCGAGACACAGAGCAGCGAGATGCACGCCCCACGCGTGATAGTCGTCGACGATGAGCGTGGGATTCGAGAGTCGCTCCAGAAGATCCTGGAGAAAGAAGGCTACCGCGTCGTGACCACCGATAGCGGCGAAGAAGCGCTCGATTGGGTCCGCGAGCACGGCGCCGACGTGATCCTCGCGGACATCATGATGCCGAAGATGAACGGCATAGAGCTCCTGCGCGCGGTCAAGGCGATCGCCCCCGCGGTGGAGGTCATGATGATGACCGCTTTCGGCACGGTGGAGAACGCGGTCGAGTGTATGCGCGAAGGTGCCTATGACTTCATTAGCAAGCCCCTGAAGCGTGCGATCGTCGTGCGCTCGGTGCAACGAGCGCTCGAGCGCAAGACACTGCTCACGGAAAATCAGCGTCTGCGCGAAACGCTCGTGGGAGGTTTGGCCGGGGAAGACCTCATTGGCCAGTCACCGGCCATGCGTCGTTGTCTCGACCTCGTGGCGCAAGCAGCGCCATCGGAGGCCACGATTCTCTTGTCAGGGGAGAGCGGTACCGGCAAGGAGATGATCGCGAGAAAGATTCACGATCTCTCCGGGCGAAGCGGCCCCTACGTGGCCGTCAATTGCGCGGCGCTTCCGGAGAACTTGCTCGAGAGCGAGCTCTTCGGCCATGAGCGCGGCGCGTTCACCGGCGCCGCGGAGCGCAAACAAGGCCGCTTCGAGCGTGCTCAAGGCGGGACACTGCTTCTCGACGAAATTGGCGAGACGACTCCGGCGCTTCAGGTTCGCCTTCTGCGCGTGCTGCAGGAGGGGGAGATCGAACGGGTGGGCGGAACCTCCACCATCAAGGTTGACGTGCGCATCATCGCAGCGAGCAACCGGGACCTCGAGGAAATGGTCGCGGAAGACCGGTTCCGCGAAGACCTCTACTATCGACTCAACGTGATCCAAGTGAAAGTTCCGCCGCTGCGACAGCGACACGGTGACATCCCGCTTCTTGCGCAGTACTTCGCGCGTAAATTCGCGGAGAAGAACAAGAAGGAGCTGCGTGGTTTTTCCGAGGCAGCTCTGAAGCGACTCGACGCCTATGACTGGCCAGGCAACGTGCGAGAGCTCGAAAATACGATCGAGCGCGCTGTGGTACTCAGCCGCAACGAGGTGATCGACCTCCAGGACCTGCCAGAAGCCATCGCGGCAGCGGAGGGCGGATCTCATCACGAGGCCGGACTGTTCGTCCCCTTTGGAACGCCTCTCGAAGAGGTCGAGCGGCGCCTGATCCGCGAAACGCTGGAGAAGGTCGGCGGAGACAAGAAGACCGCGGCGAACCTCCTGGGGATCGCGACGCGAACCATCTATCGCAAGCTCTCGGACGAAAAGGAATGAGCCGCGCTAGCCGGTGCGGCCGAGCTTCGGTCTAGCTGCCGATTTTGATCAGCTCGATGTCAAAAACCAGCATCCCGCCAGGGCGACCTCCGCCGGGATCCTCGCCGTAGGCGAGCTCCGCGGGGATCCAAAAGCGGGTCTTCTCGCCCTCGACCATCAACTGCACCCCTTCGGTCCAGCCTTTGATTACGCCATTGAGGGGGAAGGTCGCGGGCCGACTCCGCATGATCGAGCTGTCGAACATGCTGCCATCGGTCTTCCAACCGCTGTAATGCACCGTCACGCGGTCGGTGGCAGTCGGATGCGCCGTTCCTTCTCCCTTTTTGAGCACTTTGTAGGCGAGGCCACTGGCTGTCTTTTTCGCATTCGCGGGGGCCGCGGCAACGTCTTCAGGGACCTTCGGTGGTTCTGGTGCCGTTTCGATCCCCAAGAGCTCAACGTCGAACACGAGCATACCCTTCGGTGCTCCCGGTCGCGGGTTTTCACCATAAGCGAGATTCGCAGGAATCCAGAAGCGCCGCTTCTCGCCCTCCACCATGAGCTGCAGCCCCTCGGTCCATCCCTTGATCACGCGGTTGAGTGGGAACTTTGCGGGACGACCGCGTGCGATCGAGCTGTCGAACATGTTCCCGTCGGTGGTCCAACCGGTGTAGTTCACCTCGACACGGTCGACTGGGCGGGGCTTCTCCGTGCCCGTGCCGGGCTGCAGCACCTTCGATGCGAGACCGGATTCGGTCTTTTGCGCGTCGGCGGGCGGAGCAGCGACGTCGTCTGGAGCCGGTATCACCTTCGGCTGCGGCCGCTGGGCCGTTTGCGTTCCGCTGGCATCGGCGCTCGCTTCGGTCTCGGAGGCCTTGGCGCTTTTCGTGTCTTCCTCCGGCTTGGAGGCACCGGCACAAGCGCTCACCGCGACGATGGCGGTACTCAAAACGATCGACGTCATCAGTCTCATGCCGCCTCTTTAGCGTCATTGGCGAGCAGATGCCAGGCTTCAGGAGGAGCTTCGCTTCAGGGCGTCCCTGATCCAGGGGGCGCGGGCGCCCAAGCGCGTTTCCGCGCGTTTCCGGATCGTTTCGTGCTCCGCCTCGGACCAGCTTCCGTCTTCGAGCAGCTCGAGGTCGACGAGGCCGGACTCAGGGGCGAGCTTCATGACGCGCGTGAAATCGAGCCGGGCTTTGCCGCGCTCGCCCCGCTGCGCGTAGATCGTGCCACGGAGAACGAAAGTGAGAGGGTGAGCGTTGCCGTTCTTGGCAACCCGGTCGAGGCGAGCCAAGGCCGCGTCTGAGTCGCCTCTCTCCCGGTCGAGCACTGCGAGGGCAACGTGAGCCGGATCGTGCTCTGGGTCCAGCTCGAGTGCGTGCTCTAGAACCTCTCGCGCATCCTCGCGCGCTTCGTCGAGCTCCGAGCACATCAGTACGCGCGCCAGTGCGCAGTGCCCATCGGCCAGGGTGGGGTCGAGGGCGATCGCTCCCTCCGCAAGCGCCAAGGCTTGTTCCAACACGGCAATTTCGTCGAGACCCATGGCCTCGGCGACGTGGGGGAAATGAATGGCGGCCTGAATCAATCCGTTCGCGAGCGTCGCCCGAGCCAGAGCCTCGGCGCGCTGCGCGGATACGGTCACGAAGGCTGCTCTTCCAGCGCCATCAAGAGGGTCACCAGGCGATGGCAGGCCTCGCCGGTGGATTCGTCGGAGAGCTCGTGCAGTCTGCCCTCCGCCCGCAGTACTTCCGCCAGGGTGCTGGCCACGTCGCTGCCTTCAATCCCGCTATCGGCGACCTCCTCCAACAGCTCGACCCCGCGCCGACGTGAGCCACGGGATCGCCGAAGCGCGTAGCCGCTGCACCAGCTGAGCGCCTGTTGAGCCGCACGAACCTGGTCCGCACGGCGGGAGCGCAGCGCCGTACGCATCGCACGCAGGGATTCTTCGATGCTCGAGGCGTTCGCCGATTGGGGGCGCGTAGGGTGCTGGTCCGAGCGGGTGGGGTCCTCCACCAGCGCCGTGGGCTTTGCGACCGCCGTCGGCTCGCTCTCGTTTTGTCCTTCGGCAGGTTTCGCGTCGCTCTCTGAGAGTGGGGGAGGGTTGAGAGGCTTGTTCTTCGGATCCCAGGATATCGCCATGTCTATTGTCGTAATTGTCCGACCGGGCCAAAGCAATCGACAATCGCGATCACGGCCCATAGTCGCTTGACGAGTTGACACGGAGCAGGCTTTAACCCGCGGTTCTCGTGGGTTCGGGCGCCGATCCGAACGACGCAGGGACCGCAGGGGGCGGTCCTCGCATCCGCTCTTTTGGGGGTTCGCATGGCGAGTGCAACAGGTCGCGGTTCCTTTGGCCGCCTGGGATTCATCCTTGCCGCCACCGGCTCGGCGGTGGGGCTCGGCAATCTCTGGAAGTTTCCCTACATGACCTACGCCAACGAGGGTGGCTCCTTTGTGCTCGTCTACCTCATCTCCGTTGCGCTCATCGGTGGCCCGATCATGCTCGCCGAGATCGTAATCGGTCGGCGTGCGCAGGCGAGCCCGGTCGGCGCCCTGCAAAAACTGGCCGAGGAGGTCAAAAAGTCGCGCGTCTGGGGACTCGTTGGCTTCATCTCGATCGCCGGCGGCTTCATCATCCTGTCCTATTACTCGGTGGTCGCCGGATGGACGGTTTACTACGTCGGAAAATGCCTGCAGTGGTCTTTCACGAGCTTTGACCCGGCCGCGGTCGGGCCCGGATTCGGGGCCTTCGTTGCAGACGGGACGATGCAGGTCGGCTTTCATGCGCTCTTCATGGCGCTGACCATGGGGGTCGTGTTGGGCGGTGTGCACGACGGCATCGAGCGCGTGACCACCGTGCTCATGCCAATGCTCGGCATACTCCTCGCCGTGCTCGTCGTGAACTCGTTCTTTCAGCCGGGCTTCGCACAGGCCATGTCGTTCTTGTTTCACGTGGGGCCGATCAACGGCAGCGGCATTCTCGAGGCCGTGGGGCAGAGCTTCTTTTCCCTTTCCCTCGGCATGGGCGCGATGATCACCTACGGCTCTTACGTGTCGAAGAAGGAGTCGATTCCGAAAGCGACGGCCACGGTCGTGTTCTTCGACACCCTCGTCGGATTCATGGCGGGCATCATCATGCTGACAATCATCTACAGCGCCGAGGATCAGAGTGCGTTCAGCGCCAGCGCTGCGATTCTGTTCACCACCATGCCGGTCATGTTCTACAAGATGGGCGGCGGGGCGATTCTTGCTCCGCTCTTCTTCTTCCTCGTGGCAGCGGCTGCTCTGAGCTCGACGATTTCACTGCTCGAGGTCGTCGTGGCCTATTTCATCGACAACCTCGGATGGTCTCGTCGGAAGGCGGTGTGGGTCGTTGGGGGGATGATATTTGTGCTCGGAGTGTTCTCTGCGCTCTCGAATGGGGCGGTCGACTTCTTCGGTGGCTTCTTCGACGCCATGGACTACACCGCCACTAACTGGCTCTTGCCCTTAGGTGGGCTCGCGATATCGATTTTCGCCGGCTGGGTGCTCTCGGACGCGGTGACGTTGGATGAGATGCAGGCCGGTCACGGTGAGTTCCGTCTGCATTCGGTTTGGAAGTGGGCTCTGCGCGTGGCCTGTCCCATCGCGATCGTTTCGTTGATCATCGCCGTCCTGAGCGGCCAGACCTTCAACTGACGCGCTGTAGGCGCGGGTGCGAGGCCGCGTGCCTCTCGTGCGGGAGGCTCGCCCCTGCCGAGTGGTTACCACCGAGTGGATTCCCACCGAGTGGATTCCCA
>CAYXVF010000055.1:9382-37013 GCA_964468125.1 uncultured Bdellovibrionales bacterium
CCACCGAGTGGATTCCCACCGAGTGGATTCCCAGTCGGTTTTGCGGTTCAATTTGGCGTAGGTACCAGGGGAACACATGCTTGCCACGACCACCGTACTCGCGCTCGCTCTGATCGCGACGCCCGAAGAGGCCTACGCGCTGCTGGACGAGGTTCCTGCGCTCGTCGAAGCTGATGATTTGTCCGGTGCTCTCGCCAAGGCGGAACAGGCCGTTGCCGCCGACCCGGAGAACTTCGACGCCATGAGCATCGCCGCCGCGCTGGCGGAGAAGACCGGTGACTTGCAGCGCGCCCTCGAGCTTCAGAAGTCGATTCTCGCCTTCGACGCGAACGCGGACGAAGCGAGGCTCGCCATCGCGCGCCTAGAATTCGTTCTCGGAAACAAAGACGCCGCCCGTGCCATGACCGAGGAGCTCCTCGAACGGCATCCGCAGTCCGAGGAGGCGCTCGCGCTCAGAAAATCGATCCGCATCGGCAAACCGTTCGAGGCTCCAGCATCGCCGCCCGAGAGTCCACTGAAGCCACTGGTTCGCTTGGATTTCGTGACCGGCTACGACACGAATCCAACCCTGCTCAGTGAGGAGGCTACCGGCGGCGCAGTGGGTGGCGCGCAGGCGGAAGACGTTGCGATCACGACGTTGGACGGGACGGTCGGCTTCTTTCACGCAGGGAAAGACCGCCCTCTCACGGTGCTCGGCCGAGTGCGAACGACGCGGGCCTTCGACCCGAGCCCGAGCGTACAAAACGCCCTCGCCTCGACCGTGGGGGTGAGTGGCATCGGTCGCCGACGACTGGCCGAAAACGTGCTCGGAATCGCCGACCTGCGCTACCAGGCGTTGTGGACCGACGGCTACGGCAACTTCATTCAGCACTTCATCGCGCCCAGTGCGCTCGCGTCCTACGAGACGGGAATTCATCAGCTTCGCGCGCTCGCAGGGCTCGAAATGCGCTTCTTCGATGAGAACGTGAGCGACAGCGTCACGCCGCGGCTCGCGTTGCGCGACACGATCGACCTCGGCGATCTCATGCTCATCTTCGACGTAGGAGGCCGTCTTGCCATCGACATCACCAGCGCGGACGGCGAATTCGATACGGACTACGTCGGCTCGCAGGAGCTCAGTACGCTCCTCTTTGGTCAGTACGAGCTCGCCGAGAACTTCACGGCTTTTGCTGCGACGGATTTTCGCTGGCGTTCCTTTGACACGCGCGTCAACGGTGACGGGGAGCAATTCGATCCGCGGGAGACCTTGATTCAGATTCTCGCCGGGCTGCGATATCGCCTCGATATCTTCGAGCTGCACCTCGAGTACTCCTACTCGACGGCGCAGGCGTCGGTCGTTCGGGCTTTTGATCGGCAACAGATCACCGGCGGCGTCCGGGTCTGGTACTACTGAGGGGGAGCAACCATGACGAGCGTCGTCCTACTCGCAGCCATGAACTTCGGCGCCCCCGCGACGGCCCTGACCATCGTTGGATCGGTGGAGGCGCGTTTCGAGGGAGCGAGCCAACCGGTGGAGCGCCTCGACGAGGTTCCCGAAGGTGCGGTGGTGTCCACCCGGGCGAGCTCGCGCGCAACCTTTCGCCTCGCGAGCGGCACGCTCCTTCGAATGGGGCCGAACACGGTCCTGACTCTGAGACGCCTCGAACACGACGAGAAAGTCCCCGCGCGTCGTAAGGAAACGGTTCAGCTCAAGGCGGGGCGCATCTGGGCGAGCGTTTTGTCTCTCTTTGGCGCGGACTCGAAGTTCGAGGTGGAGGGCAAGACCGCGGTGGCGGGTGTCCGAGGTACCTCCTTTTTCATGAGCAATGACGGAACCAGCGAAACGGTCACCCTCGAGGAGGGGGCTGTGGATGTGCAGCTCGAGGGTGAGAGCATCGAGCTCGATCAACCGGGACAATCTCTCGATGTCGAGACCCGAGAGATCAGCCAACTGTCAGCCAATGCGATCGGACAGCTGCAAAACGAGACGGGCGGCAGCGGCAGCAAAGCGCTGCAACAGCTCGGCGCTGGGCCAAGTCGCGAGCAACCGGAAGCGCAGCCCAACACGCTCGTCGTGCGTCAGGAAATCAACGGGCAGGACGAAGTCGCGGACAGCAACGTGACCCTCGACAACGATCCGGCGACGGAAGTTCGGGATATCGCCGACGTGATCATTCGCTTGGTGCCCGAGGATTGATTCAATCCGTGAGCGGTGGCGGCCGTTTCCCAGAGTGCGCTCGTTTCAAGCCGCGCGCGCGGGCGCATGCCGTTGAAGGCCCTCCAAGGCGCGAACCAGCTCGAGTTCCGTGTTGACGTCGTAGCTCGCGCCCCCGAAGCGGCGCTTCTCGTAGTGGTCGATGGCGCGCAAGAGCAGGGCCCCGCGCCAGTCCGCGACGTTCGTGAGCTCCGCTGCGGCCTCCGGGAAGGTCAGGTGTGCTTCCAAGGGCCGCCCCCGAGCGCTCTCGAGAGCGCGTTGGATCGCGAGGGCAAGGGCGTCATCGCGAAGTGACGTTCGTCGGCGCCGGAACATGACGAGTGCACCGATGAGCAAGGCAGCGAGCAAGAGAACCAAGCTGATGCGCTGGAGCTGAGTCCTGTCGAGCCCCGAGACGATCGAGATGTCACCAAATTTCTCTTCGAGTTTGGTGGCGAGCTCGCGCTGCTCCATCAGTCCGTAGTCCAGCACGTAATCGTCCCAGGCCCGCCGAGCCCTCTCGATGAGCAGGGCGAGCGGGCTCAGGGTGCCGCCCTCGAAGGGCGGTGTTGCGTCGTCTAGGACCCATCCGACACCCGGCTGGTACCATTCGATCCAAGCATGGGCGTTGTTGAGTCCGAACACGACCGTGTCCGAGACCTCATCCCAGACGCCGCCCTGGAACCCACCGATCACCCGCGCAGGAACCCCAACGGATCGGAGCATCGTCGCGAAGGCGGTGGCGAAGTGCTCGCAATGCCCTGCCCGTGCCTCGAGTACAAATTCGGTCAGCGGGTCGCTCGAGCCAGAAGTCGGCTGCTCCAGCGTGTATTGGAATTCGTTGAGGAACCATCTGCGCAAAGCGACGGCTTTTTGGTACGGGGTCTGTGCGTTCTGCGTAACCTGCTTCGCGAGCTCCACGACCCTCGAATCGATCGCATCAGGCAGCTCGAGCCAGGATCGCATGGCTGCCGCAGGGATGGGAGCGGAGCTTGCCTGCGGCACCGCGGGGCGCGAGGCCACCACGTTCCCCTGGACGGAGTAGCGAATAGGCCCGGTCAAAGGCGCATCGAGGTAGACGTCGCCACTGGCTGTCCGCTCATGAATGCGAGCTCGAAAGGACGGGTTTGCATTGCCACCGGAGCGAATTCGGATTCGCTCCGCGGGCCCGAGGGTGAGCAATCTCGAGCCTGCGACGGGCTGCAGAAAGACCTCGTAGCGTCGCACCGGACCCAGCTCGGCCTGCTTCTGAAGGTCACGTGGCCCGAGGGCGACACTGCGACCGCGCCGATCGAAACCGTCCTTCGTGAGTCGGTCGTAGGTGGCCGCCCGCAGATAGAGCCCGCGTCCGTACTCGATGTAGGAGAGTCCCGTTACGCGGGCGACGATTTCAGACGACATCGCAGCGCGTGGGGGGCTGCTCAAGGAGACGCGATCCGGAAGCCGGCGCCCCTGCATTGCGACGCCGAAGCTGCCGATTCCCACGCGGGGGAAGGCGAGAAACAAGACGAGGGTGCCGGAGAGAATGATGAGACTGAGTACTCCGCTCACCGCGAAGAATGTGATGGTGACCACGTCCCGGCGAGCCATCGTCGTCTCAACCGCGGCGCCCCCGCGCCGGTCTGCTTCTCGGTGCGCACCTTCCACCAGCTGGCGTGTGACCAGAGCCCAGACCGCAGTGATCGCGTAGATGACAAACGCCGCGCCGTAGGAGATCGCCGTATTGAGACCGGCTCCCGCGAAGACCAGTAGGAGCGTGAGCAACAGTGACTGGAGGTCGTGGACCAGGGCCGTGCGTGTGATCACACGGCCCGTCAACAAGCCGACGATGGCGATGGAAGCGCTCAGGATCAACGCATCGGTTCCACGAGTCATGACCGTCCAGAAGCCGAAGGCGAGGCCCGCGAATCCGATCGCGGTACCGACCCAAGCCGGGGCTGTCTTGCTGTCCATGTGGGCGCGTCCACCGAGCCACACCGCAGCGATCGACAACCAGGCGAAGAAGGGGAGCTCACCGCCGAGCAAAACGATCAACAGGGCGCTCGTACACGCCAGCGCAAAGCCGAGCTCGTAGCCGCCTTTGAGTGTCATGCGACGTCTGCTCCCCGGCTCACCCGTTCCGGATCGAGCTGGAGTTCGACATGGGCTGGCGCTGCCGCACCCTTTGCGGCGATCGCGATCCGCGCGCCGGCGAGGGAGGTGGAGGGCAGGGCAGGGGAGGCGTGAACGTCGATGCGGGCGAGGGCGAGGAGGATCTCCATGCGCTGGCGGTCACCGCCTCGCGACGGAAGCGTCGCACCGGGGATGCGCAGACCGACCCGGAGTCCGTTGCGAAGGAGCTCTTCGGCAACGGATCCGGTGACGGCGATCGCGTGCTCGATCGCCTCTTCGAGCGCGGAATCGTATTCCGGCAGGTAGAGCTCGAGGGTGACCTCTCGTCCCGCCATGGCCTCGGTCTCGACCACTACCATTCGCCGGGAGCGAGCCGCCCGTCTCCAGCGGACCCGTCGCAAGTCGTCGCCGGGGCGATAGGCGCGGAGGTCAAAATAGTCTTCGCCTATTCCGGCCCGACCGGCCGCGGATTCGCCGCGGCGGGAGACCAACGCGCGACTGAGCTCCGACACGTCTACCTGGCGGGGCACTGCCCAGAATGTCGCCGCGGGAAGCCGAACCGGGCGCGTTTTGATGAAGAATCCAAACGGGAAGCGCGTCGTCGCGTCCGCCTGGAGAATCCGGTAGGCGCCTCGGCACAGGGGGGTGAGACGTGCGAGGACTTGCTGCTCGTCGTTCGGCGCCATGCGGAGCATGTAGGGGGCTCTTGCCGCCTCCTCACCCGCCGGACCTTCCAAGGCGATGCTCGTTTCGATCCCGAAGACCGAGCGATTCGACGAGTTTCGAAGGGTGACACCGAACGCGGTGGCTCGTCCAACGCGCGCCTCCAAAGGAGGCGTGATCGCGATCGCCAGCGGACGAAGCGTGGCTTCGCTCAGCACGCCGGAAATCACGATGCCGCTGAGTACCAAGCCCCAGCCGAGAAAGAGCAGATTGTTGCCCGTATTGATCGCGGCGAAGCCAACGAAGAATGCGAGGCCGACGATCACCTTCCCCTCGCGGGTGAAGGTCAGCGAGCGTGGCGCGTTGGCCCAAAACCGACGCCACCAATAGCGTGGGCTCCACCAGGCCGTCATCAGCATCAGCGTGGGACTGGGACTTGGCCGACAATTTCGTCGAGAATTGCGTCGGCGGTGGTTCGCGCGCCGGACATGGAGGAGCTGCCTCCAACGGTGAGTCGGTGGCCCATGGCGGCACGCACGAGAGCCTTGATGTCATCTGGGGTGACGAAGTCCCGCCCGTCCATGAACGCCCAGGCGCGCGCGATCGCGGCGAAGGCGACCGAGCCGCGAGGTGAAACGCCGAGCAGTACATCCGGATGGTTGCGGGTTCCCGCGACGATCGACAGCAAGTACTTCGCCACTGGTTCCGCAAGCCGAACACGGTCGACGAGCTCCTGAGTGGCGATCACCGCGCGTGTCGTGAACACGGGGGCCAGGCTTTCGAGAGCGAGCTCAGGCGCCCGTGGATTGGTGAGTAGGGCCACTTCGTCATCGGCGGGCGGATAGCCGAGCGACAAACACACCATGAACCGGTCCAGCTGGGACTCCGGCAGTGGGTAGGCTCCGTGGTGTTCGACGGGGTTTTGCGTTGCGAGGACGATGAAGGGCGATTCGAGGACATGGGTCTGGTCGTCCATACTCACCTGACGATCGGCCATCGCTTCGAGCATGGCCGATTGGGTCTTCGGAGATGCGCGATTGATTTCGTCCGCGAGGATCACCTGAGCGAAGATCGGGCCCCGGCGGAACTCGAGGTGCCCGCTCGCCGGGTCGATCACCTGTACGCCGAGCACGTCCGACGGTAGCATGTCTGACGTGAACTGGATGCGTCCAAAGGTACAACCCAGCACGCGGGCAACGGTTCGTGCGAGCGTCGTCTTGCCGACTCCGGGCACGTCTTCGAGTAGGACGTGTCCACGTGCGCAGGCGCAGGCGAGAATGAGCCGCGACGCTTGGTCTGCACCCCGAAGCACCGTGCCGATCGATTCGACGGAGCGGGAGAGAAGGTCGCGGGCTCGAGTGGCGTCGATGGTGTTCGGGAGCGGGGAGCTGCTCGCCATAGCTTTCAGCTTTCCTCGAAATCGGGATCGGACAGGTCTTGGTCTTCAATGTAGCATTTGAGCGCCGCGGCGCCCGTGGGTTACGCAGGTTTTACCACAGCGCGGAGCTTTCGGGCCGCACGGGCGACAGATTCGTCGTCGACTGTCTCCTCGAGCGATTCCAGCGGAAACCATCGGGCGCCTTTGACCTCTTCCCCTGCCACGAAGCGGTCATTCTGCGCCATGAGCAGGAACCGCAGGTCGAAATGTTCATGGGGTGGATCGCTCTTGCGCGCGGGGATCGGGTGCACGTCGACGTCGAAGAGCGCACCGTCTGAGGTCAGGAGGGTGCGATGGACACCTACTTCCTCCTCCACCTCACGCAACGCGGCCTCGAACGGATTCGCATCCGTCGCCTCGATGTGGCCCCCCGGTTGAAGCCAGCGGTCGAGCTTTGCGTGATGGATCAACAGCAGCGCGTCTGCGCTCGGTGCCAGGACGAATGCGCTGGCGGTGAAGTGGCCCGGGGTCCAATGATCCCGTTCAAACGCGCGCTCCTCTGCGTCTGCTAGGAGGATCAGCATGCGCTCGAGGTGAGCGCGTTCGATCTGGTCATGGGGGCGGTGGGCGCGAACCAACTCGCGCGTGCGATCGCTTCTCATGACTGAAAAGGTGTGCACGTTCCACGAGGTTGAGCCAAGGGGTGGCACGCACGATGGTGCTCCGCCATAGTGGAGCAGCCCGCCAATCCTCGAAGCGTGGTTGCGGGCGATGATGATGGAGGTGAGATGAACTGCTCGGCTTTGCTCGTGGCGTCGGTCCTGACGGCCACCGGCCCGCTCGATGGACCCGTACTCGATTCTTTGCCAGTCCTAGACGACGACTCGCGAATCGTCGAGCGACGCCTCGAGCTCGTTGACGGTGGTGCGGTGCTGCGATTTACGCGCACCTACCGTGAAGCGCCGGTCCTCGGTGAAGTCATCGCCGTGCGACTGTCGCCGAACGGTGAGGAGCTGTATCGCGTTGGCTCTTTTTCGGAGCTGCCAACTGCAATGCGCCCTCGCATCGATGCGACCGAGGCGAGCCGTGCGGCGCTCGGACACCTCTTCCGCGCCAGCGTGGATGTACCGACCCTGCTTCATGCCCTGGCGGTTTTGACCAAACCCGCGCGAATGGTTTGGGTGGTCCACATTCCATCGGCCGTGCCGCAGTGGCGGAGAAACGTGCTGATCGACGCAGTGAACGGTGGGGTGATCGCGGTCAGAAGCCCCGTTCATTACGCGATGGCGAGCGTTTACGACCCACACCCAGAGCCCGTCGACGTCCTCGGCACGCCGAGCGACGTCGAATTGCAGGGCCTCGCGAGCGACGCGACGACACTCTCCGGTGAATGGGTGGAGAGTCGCAGCTGCCTCACCGACGACGAATCGGTTCGCGTGATCACCTGCAACGATATCGCGGGAGGTTTCGCCTGTTTGAGCCCAGACATCGCTGACCTGCTCGTCGCCTTTTGCGGCGAGGGATTTGTGGCACAGCGCACGCTGGACGATGATTTTCGCTATGCGCCCGTGGATGACGCCTCGGACTATCAGAGCGGCGGTTTTGCAACCGACGCCTTCGCAGAGGTCAACGCATACTACCACGCCGACCGAACCGCACGATTCGTCGGCGCTCTCGGTCATCCGTCTGAGTCGGTGCGCGTGCTCAGCAACGTGACGATTCCTTCGCCTGCGCTTCTGCAATGCGCATCGAGCGCGTGGGCGAGCAGCACCTCGCGAACCTCAGACGATGCCCGGGCGGCTCTCACCGGCTGTACGGCGACCGTGGCCACGGATTTTCTGAATTTCGACAACGCGTTCTTTCTCGGCGACGAGCTCGAGTTCCTGGTGGGGATTCGAAGCGGGATCTACATGGGACAGGGAACGACTGCCGACTTCGCCTACGATGGCGACATCGTCAGCCACGAATACGGACACGCGGTGGAAGGACAGCTCGGTGCGCTTCTAGGTGGCGTGCTCGTGGACGAAATAGGGGTGAACGTCGAGCCAGGGGCACTCGCCGAAGCCTACGCGGACTATCTCGCGGTGACCCTGACCGAGGACCCGGTCATGGGTGGGTACGTAGGAGGTCGTCTCGGTCGCGCGGCGGGTATCCGCACGCTCGATCACGCCCTGGTCTGTCCCGACTACCTCGAGGGGCAGGTGCACGCCGATTCGCGCGGTTTTGCCGGAGCCTTGTGGGCTGCTCGACAGCGATATCCGCAGACGGAGCAGCGGGGCGAGATGACTGTCAGAGTCTTTGACCGCCTCGTCTATCAGGCTTTGGCTACCCTGAGTACCACCTCCACCATGAGCGATTTCGCAGCGGCTATCGTCCAGGAGGTCGAGAATGAGGGCGCCCTCGCCGACCCCAACGCCGAGGAAGTCCTCGCCGTCTTCGACGCGCGAAACGTGCTCGAGTGCGAGCGCATTCGCGACCTACCGGTGCCGCAGATCAATCTGCCGAGCGGCGCGACCTCGGAGATCGGCGGCTTCATCGGGGGCCAATCCTACGCCCCCTACGCTCCCGGCCCGTTTCAGCTCCGGCTCGTCTCCGGCCCAACGCGTTCCGCGGTGGCGACGTTCTCCGCGGTGGAGGCGGACGCGACGCTCACTTTCGAGAATCCAGAAGATTTGCTCGGTGCGATCGGAGTTGCCGGAGCAACCCAGCTCGCGTTGTTGGTCCGCTTTGGTGGACCCATTGAATTCAGCTACAGCGCGGGGGCTGACACCACGACCGTGATCGTTCCGGAGGCCGTCGTCGAGTATCCGCTCGAACTCACTGGCGAAAGGCTCTCCGCGGAGATCGACATCTCGGGGGCAAGTGGCCGTGAGGTCTACGCCGCCGTGGTCAACCGCGGCATGGGTTTGAGACTTCGAGATCTCACCGTGGAGCTCGGGCCAGAGGTGCTCGAAGAGACGACAACAGGCGGGACACCGGACGACGGCGGTTGCGCCGCCACGCCTGGCGGCTGGTGGGTTCTCTTGCTGTTGCGCCGCCGTCGCCGCCGCGTGTAGGGATCTCCTATCGTGCAGTGTCCGAATTGCGGTTCGCCGTTCGAGCGCGAAGCTCGCTTCGCGCGCCTCGCCGTGTGCGCGAGCTGTCAGTCCGCCGTCGTCATCGATGCGGACAGTCTCCGCGTGGCTGGAACCATGGCCACGCTGGTCGAGAGCGATGGTCCTCTCTATGTCGGCGCGACCGGTCACATCCGCGCGCTGGATGGGAGTCGGGAGCACTTTCGCGTCGAAGGGCGGGTACGCTACCGCTACGAGCAGGGCTTCTGGGACGAGTGGTATCTCGACGGCGCAAAAGGCGCGTTTTGGATCGGCGAGGACGGCGGCGACTTCACTGTGAGCCGGGTCTCGGAGCGCAGAGTCAAGGCCGGCTTCTACGAGAAGGCCGCCCCGGGGGCTCGTCTCACCCTGGGGGCGCGCAGCTACCAGGTCGGTGAGCGTGGCGTCGCGGTGTGTGAGGGAGGCGAAGGCATGCTCCCCTTCGAGATCGTGAGCGGTGAGGAGGTCCCCTTCGTAGATCTCGAGGGCGCTGGCGGAGCGGTGGCCACAGTCGAGCTCGACGAGGATCAGGGTCGTTTCTACGTCGGCTGGCGTGTCGACCCCGCGGTGATCGAGGTCGACATTCCGAAACAGCGCAGTCCCAACGCGGCGGCCGCGGTGGCGGTGTCCTGTTTTCGATGCGCGGCTCCGCTCACCGAAGATCTCGAGAAGACCGGTGCGGTGATCTGCGAGTACTGCGGTGCCTGGAATGACCTCGCCCATGAGCGGGTCACGTGCCCGTCGTGCACAACCACTTTTGAGCTCTTGGGCGGTGACAGCGCCGAGATGGCGGTTTGTCCCAGCTGTTCCAACCAGATCGATTTGCGCGGCTCGAGTCCGGCGCTTCTCGGCTATCTCGTAAAGGAGAATCGCCCGTCCGTACCGTTCCAGCTCGGTCAGAAGGGCCGGTTGCGAGGCCACGTCTGGATCCTCACCGGTCACATTCGTTTCGAGTCTCGGGATCAATGGGGCACCTACGTCTCGGACGAATTCCTGCTGTACAACGAGGACGAGGGCTACCGCTGGCTGATCCTCGAAGATGGGCACTTCTCCCTCGCACAGGAAGCGCACGGTCCGGGGCCAGACATTCCCGCGGGGCGCAAGAGCCGGTTTACCTTCGATGGGAAGAGCTACAAGACCTTTGAGTGGCGGGAGACCCAGAGAGTCGTTTGGGTCGACGGGCAGCTTCCCTACGTCGCAAAGGTAGGGGATGAGGTCGAGTACAGCGACGCGGTCTCGCCACCGCTGATGCTCAGCCAAGAGATCACCGAGCGCGAGAGCGAGTACTTCGTGGCGGAGTATCTTCCCGCTTCCGAAGTGTCCGAGGGATTCGGAATAGAGGACCAGTCGATCTACCAGCTCACGGTTGCGCCGAACCAGCCCTATTCGATCACGCCGGTTCGCGCCGGTCTGAAGCGCGTGATGGGCATCACGGCTCTCGTCAATCTCTTGGTCGTCCTCTGGTCCTTCTCGGCGACGGAAACGCAGAAGTTCCACGGCGACGCGCGCTCACCTTCCGGCGACGAGACGTTGAGCGATCCCTTCGAGCTCGATAACGCCAGCGCGGTGCACGCCCTCGAGCTCTACTCGCCGGTGAACAACTCGTGGATCTATGTCGATGCGGTGCTCTTGAACGAGTCGAACGAGGTGATCGCCGAGTTCGGTGCGCCGATCGAGTACTATTACGGCGTGGAAGGTGGCGAGGGGTGGTCCGAAGGCAGCAAGAGCCACACCGACTACTTCGTCATCGACGCACCGGGGACCTATCGATTGCTCACACGTGCGGAGGGGCCGCCCGGAACGGATCCAAGCTTCACGATGCAGGTGCGCAGTGGGGTACGACTCGCTCGCTACAATCTCTTCCTGCTCTTCGTGAGCGGGGTCTGGTGGCTCCTGGAGATGATTCGCAAGCGGATGTTCGAGGCGAAACGCTGGGGCGACTTTGAGGAGGACGACTGATGCCGAGTCTTGCATGGATCGTGGCCGGAGCGCTGACCGCTCTGACCGTAGGCGGAGCGTACGCCGGAGCCACCGGTGCTCTGCTCGCGGCCCCAACGAAGGAGCCGCTCAGTGTCAAAGAAGGATCGCTTCGGTCCGGGCGGGTCGCGACCGGGTACTTCGTAGGCCGCTCGATGGTGGGCGGTGGTCTTCGCGGCGGTAAATAGAGGTTCGAGAAGGAGAAGAGAGATGCCAGAGGAAATCGTCAGAGAAATATGGGCGCTGATCCCCACCGTGCTCTACTTCGTGGTGGGGTTAGTGCTGTTTCTGTTGGGGGTGCTCGTCATGGATCGGGTCACGCCCTTCTCCGTGCGCAAGGAGATTGAGGAGGACCAAAATGTCGCCCTGGGGGTGATCATGGGGTCGGCATTGATCGGACTTGCCATCATCCTGGCCGCCGCGATCCGAGGCTGATGCGGGCGATCGACCCGACGCACCGCCTCCTGGTGGTGGCGGTCTTCGTGGCCGCCGTCTGCGGACTCGTCTACGAGCTTCTCGCGGGCACGTTGTCGAGCTATCTGCTCGGCGACTCGGTGACTCAGTTTTCTTTGGTCATCGGGTTGTTCATGACCGCGATGGGTCTTGGCTCCTATCTTTCGCGATTCATCGATGAGCGACTCTGGAGCTGGTTCGCGGGGGTGGAGATCGCGATTGGTCTCCTCGGAGGATTCCTCACTCTCGTCGGCTTTCTCGCCTTTTCCCTGACCGACGCCTACGAAACCGTGCTGGTCCTCCTCGTATGCGGCGTAGGCGTGCTCGTCGGGATGGAGATCCCTCTGGCGCTACGACTGCTCAAAGAGCGCGAGTCGCTCAAACTGAGCGCGTCGAGCGTACTGAGTGCGGACTACCTAGGAGCACTCGTTGCCGCTTTGCTTTTTCCGTTTTTGATCGTGCCCCATCTCGGCCTCGTTCGAGGCGGGCTCGTGACCGGGCTCGCTAATGTGCTCGTGGGCGTATGGGTTGCCGCCCGCGCACCCACCCGGCGCCGTGTGATCGTACGCGCAGGGTGGGGGGCGGCCGCCCTCCTCACCGGGGCCCTCTTTGCGTCCTCGTTCCTCACCCGCTGGGTCGAGGACCGCCTCTACGACGACGAGATCATCCTCGCGGAGAACAGCGCTGCTCAGCGGATCGTGATCACCCGTTGGCGCGAAGACGTGCGCCTCTACCTGAACGGTCAGCTGCAGTTTTCGAGCATCGACGAATACCGCTACCACGAGAGTCTCGTCCTGCCCGCGATCGCCGCGGTGGGGCGACCGGAGACCGTGTTGATCTTGGGAGGAGGCGACGGCCTCGCGCTGAAGCAGGTCCTCCGCCATCCGACGGTGCGCGCCGTGACGCTCGTCGATCTGGACCCGCGGATCATCGAGCTGTTCTCGGGACGCGAAATGTTGACCACGTTGAACGATCGGGCCTTTTCGGACCCGCGCGTCACCGTGGAGATCGCCGACGCAGTGAAGTTTCTGGAGCGGAGCAACCAACGCTTCGACGTCGTACTGATGGATTTGCCGGACCCGTCCGAGCCCGCGCTCGGCAAGCTCTACTCCCGCTCCTTCTTCGAGCTGTTGGGCAAGCACCTGAGCGCCGACGGCGCGCTCGCCCTACAAGCGACGAGCCCTTTTCGCTCGCGCGAAGCATTCTGGACCATCGTGAGTACGCTCGAGGCTGCGCGCTTTGGTTTGGAAGAGCGGGAGCGTTTCGAGACGCTACCGTACCACGCCTTGGTGCCGAGCTTTGGCACTTGGGGGTTCGTACTCGCTACGCCACGCGCCTTGCCGGACAGCTTCGAGATCCATCAGCCCGCCCGATTTCTCACCGACGAGGTCTTTCGCTCCGCGCTCGTTTTTCCATCGGACATGGAGCGACTTCCGATGCCCGTGAGCGAGCTCGACGACCCTGTCGTGGTCGATCGCTACCGTCGCGGGTATCACCGTTACTTCGACTGAGTTTTTTTGTGCACCTGTGAGCCGCGTCACAGTCGTTCGCCCAATGAGACGAGATAACACGATCATCCCCTTGGATGTGCGGGTTGTGTTTGGGCGTGGGGATGGGGCGGACTCTGGTCCGCCCCAATTCGTTCGAAGTTCATTCGATGCCGTAGGCGTCGAGCTTGTAGTAGAGCGAGCGTCGCGAGATCCCCAGGATGCGAGCCGCCTGGGTGCGATTGCCCTTGCTCTTTTCCAACGCGGCGACGATCGCGTCGCGTTCGGCGTGCACCACCGCCGCGGTGAGCTCTTCGGGGGAGCTCTTGCTGCGCTCGGTGAGCTCTTTTTTGGGCAAGCAGGCGTAGACCTCGCTTCTTCCCAGAGCGACCTCATCGCTGAGCACGACCATTCGTTCCACGACGTTCTGGAGCTCGCGCACGTTGCCCGGCCAATCATGGGCGCGGAGCGCGTCGATCGCTTCCGGCGTGAGCTCACGGTTTACCTCGTTCGCCTCAGCAAAGCGCGCGCAGAACATCGTCGCGAGCTCAGCGACCTCGTCGCGTCGTTCGCGGAGCGGGGCGAGGTCGATCGGGATCACATGGAGCCGATAGAAGAGGTCCTCGCGAAACGCACCCGACGAGACCATTTCCTCGAGGTCGCGGTGAGTCGCGGCGAGGAAACGGGCGCTCGTTTTGAGCGTGTCTTGACCGCCTAACCGCTCGAACTCGCGGTCCTGAAGCACGCGGAGGAGCTTCACCTGGACCGCGGGTGAGACGTCTCCGACTTCGTCGAGAAAGATCGTACCGCCCTCGGCGAGCTCGAAACGTCCGGGTTTTCGACTCGAAGCGCCGGTGAAAGCCCCTTTCTCATAGCCGAAGAGCTCGCTCTCGAGCAGGTGGTCGGGGATTGCCGCACAGTGAATCTTCACGAAGGGGGCGCTCGCTCGCTTGCTGCCTTCGTGAATGCGCCGGGCGGTGACTTCTTTTCCCGTACCGCTCTCCCCACGAATTAGGACGGTCGCTTCGCTGCGAGCGGCCTTCGCAACCATCTCGTCGATTTCAATGGCCGGGGCGAGAACCGTCGTGGCCTCGGGCGGCCGTTCGCGGTTCTGTTTGGTCACCTCCAGGACTTTGTTGATCGTGAAGAGCAGCGCGTCCTTGTCGGTGGGTTTCAAGATGAAGTCCGAAGCACCGAGCTTCATGGCGCTCACCGCATCGTCTACCGTCCCGTGTGCGGTCAACATAATGACCGGTGTGTCGAAGCCGCGCTCGCGCATCTCTCGTAGCGCGGTGAGACCATCCATCTCGGGCATGCGCAAATCGAGGATGACGACGTCGATATTGCCGCGCTGCAGTCGATCGAGACCATCCCTCGCGCTCGTCACATGGCTCGCAGAGTAGCCTGCCTGACGGAGTAGGCCGCCCAGTGTCATACCGACGGCATCGTCGTCGTCGATCAGGAGCAAATCGCTCATGTACTCATTCTCCGCTGGGTAGAATCAGGGTAACGCGAGTGCCCTCGCCCGGGGCGCTCGTGAGCTCGACCCGACCGCGATGGTTCTCGACGATCCTGCGGACAAACGCCAGTCCTAGCCCCGACCCTTTTGCCTTGGTCGTGTAGAACTCCTGGAACACGCGTTCCGCCTCACCCGGACTCATACCCTGACCGTTGTCTGCTACCTCCAAAGCGAGCCCCCCGTCTTGACGCTGTGTGGCGGAGACCACGAGGGAGCCGCCTTCAGGCATGGCTTCCACAGCATTGCGAACTAGGTTGTCGAAGGCTGCGGCGATCAGATCAGGGTCGAGCATGAATCGCGACAGGCGAGCGTCGACTTGCCGCTTCACGGCGATGGACGTCGGAATCACACCCTTCAGCCCCTCGAGGCAGCGCTCGATCAGTCCTCGTACGTCGACGGACGAGCGGCGAACATCTTGGTCGCTGAACAGGCGATAGCGCTCGACGAGCGTGTTCATCCGGTCCGCTTGATCGTGGATGAGCTCAATGTAGCGAGCGACCTCCTGGGTCAGAAGAATTCGCTCTGCATCACGCTCGCCTTCGATGAATTCAGTGGCTGCCTTGATCGCCGAGATGGGATTGCGCAGGTCGTGCGCGAGTTGCGCCGAGAGTCGTCCCATCGTGGCAAAATTCTGGGTGCGAGCCTTCTCTTCGGTGTTGAGCTGGACCCAGTGATAGGTGACGAGCACGAGAATCGCGGTCGCAGTCGCGCTGACCGCAAACCAGGTCGCAATGTCGTCGCGCAAGGCAAAGAAGCTGACGATTACCGCCAGGAGTACCACTAGCATCAAGGAGAGGGCCTGAAAGGCCCGGTTTGTGGCGAGTTCGACTCCGGCGACCTTCGCCCGCGAGACGCTCACGTAGAGCAGGGCGACGATGAAGAGCGAGCCGAGATCGCTCATGCGCGGAAGCTCACTTTGGAGTGCGGGCGAGAGGGTTCGAAGCGCGTCGGTCGGTCCCAAGGTCATGCTGATCAGGATTCCGAGGAGCACGGTGCGCGTACGTTGGCGCTCGTCGTTGCTTGCAGCGTCGATGGCGTAACGGACCGCGAGGTAGAAGCTGTGGGATAAGAAGATAGCGAGTCCCGTCAGCATCAGGGCGGACCAGGTCTGCGACGAGGAAAAGTCGCGCAGTGGTGGATGGACGAGGCCGAGGGCCGTGAGTCCGGCGAGGGCGAAGAACCAGGCGTAGCTCGCAAGAACCCACCGGCGCCTTGCTTCGCGCATGCCGATGAAGCTCAGGATGAAATCTACGCCGCAGGCGGCGCTGAAGCACACGGCCGTCTCGTCGATCGTCTCGAAGAAGCCGTGCCAGATGTAGTCGGAGAGAACGTCCGACGCGATCCAGACGGAGAAGGCGAAGGCCATCGCAATGAAGACCCGCCCGAGGTGCATGTGGCGGATATGAACGAAGGCGAGGGCCGCAATGCCCAGGTGGGCGAGGGCAGCGCTGGCCGAGACGATGGTCTGGACGTTCACACCGGGATTCTAGCGAGAAGCGCCGGCGCGGGCACCCTTTGACAGCGAGCTCGCGACCCGGGACCGGACGCGGTCGGCGACGGAGGCCAGGAGAGCGAAGGCGAAGAAATTAAATGGCACGAACCAGATGAGCGAATCGTGGACCTGGTGGATCGTGGCGTGCTGGGGAAAGAAGACGAGCCAGGAGATAGACGCGAGGAAGGCCGCGCCGGTGGCCGCGAGGAGCGCGTCGAGCTCGTCGTTGCGTCGCAGCCAGATCGCATGAGTGGTCGCCGCCAATACGACGAGGCCCAAAAACGGACCCGTCCGAAGCATCACCGGCAGCCCGATGGCGCGAAAGTCAAAGAGCGGCGCGACGGCACCGTGAATCCACATCAGCTCGACGAAGGGTAGAGCCTGATCCACATCCGCGCGGCGCACAAAGGCCCGCCCTAAATGCTCCACTCCTTCGATCCCCCCGGCTTGCAAGGCGACCAACGCGACCGCGAGCATGCCCGCGACGCCTGCTCCAGCGCTGACCGCTGCAGTGCGCAGGGCATAAGACTTCCAGGGGGCTGGGACCCGCAGCTGGTGATGGAGCAGCGCTACGAGCAGCGAGCCCCCGACGGCGGTGATGAACTCGAATCCGCTCGAGAGCAGCTTTAGCTGAACACCTGCCCAGGCTGCCGTGAAGAGCGCCAGCGGGCGAGCGGTGCGCTCGTGAACCTCGACGACGATCATCATGGGCACGATGTAGCTCGGGAAGACCCACCAGAGGTTCTTGCCGTAGAGGGCCGGATACGCGGCGAGGGCAGTCCCGACGGTGAGGGTCCATCCGGCGAGAGCGCCATACCGACGGTAGATCCAGTGGCCGAGCCAGAGTACCGCGGTGGCGCTCGCGAGCGCCATGAGCTGGTAGTAGAGAAGTAGCTTCCACGGGCCGGAACCCGGAATGAGGCGATCGAGAATCGCGAGAAGGAAGACCTGTCCGCCACTTTGGCTGCGGTAGGAGATCCAGGGTGCGTCGACCTCGATCTCGGGGTGAAAGAACAGCGCGTACTGCAAGAGATGGGTTGCGGCTCCACGGTCGAGCGAAGGCGTGATGACGGCGTCCGCACCGAAACGACCCGGGAAGGCACCGTCAGCGAAGAGTCCGCGGCGCTGCGCATGGGCGAGACGGCCAAGGACCAGGCTCTCGCTCCACCGATCAAACGTGGCGAAGTGCGGCGTCGAAAGCTCCGCGTCGACCCACGGGAGATCGGCGGCGAAGCGGTAGCGATGGTCGTAGTAGCGCTCGAAGTCCGCCGCCCCAAAAAGATTCAGACCAAAGCTCAGGTAGAGGAACGTCAACGACACCGCGACGAAGGTGCGTCCAGGCTCGAGCGGAGGGGCCATCGCGGAGAGCGTACCCGCACCGCGAGGACCGGTGCCAGCGTGTCGTGCCCGGTGTGCCGCGCCGGGCACGCGGCGCTTTTTGCGGCGGTCGCAAACGCAGCGTAGATTGCCGCCATGACGCAGCGAGAGGCATGGACGCTCGAAGTCACCCCGCAGCGCGGTCTTTTCGACCTGCGCCTCGGCGAGCTTCTGCACTATCGTGACCTACTCCTGCTCTTGGTCCGGCGCGATTTTGTCGCGAACTTCAAACAGACGTTACTGGGCCCGGCCTGGTTCGCTCTCAAGCCGATTCTCACGACCCTCGTATTCATCGTGGTCTTCGGGCGCATCGCCGGATTGTCCTCGGACGGTCTCCCTCGTCTGCTCTTTTATCTGAGCGGCGTCACGCT
The DNA here is from genome assembly GCA_964468125.1 of uncultured Bdellovibrionales bacterium. Taxonomy (GTDB): domain Bacteria; phylum Myxococcota; class XYA12-FULL-58-9; order XYA12-FULL-58-9; family CAYXVF01; genus CAYXVF01. The sequence goes on from CAYXVF010000055.1 coordinate 27,477, forward strand.
CTGGGCGCTCTTCTCCGACGGCATTACCAAGACCGCCACGACCTTCTCCGCGAATGCACGCATGTTTCAGAAGGTCTACTTTCCGCGACTCATCGTCCCTCTCGCCACCGCAGGCTCGAACCTGCTTCGCTTCTCTATTCAGCTCGCGATCTTTTTGGGGCTTCTGCTCTACTACCTCGTTCAGGGTTCCGTGCGGCCCAATCTCTACGCGCTCGCCTTGCCGCTCATCGTCGTCGTCCTGACCGTTCAGGCCATGGGTTTTGGGCTGCTCTTTTCCTCGCTGACCACGAAGTATCGGGATCTGCAATTCTTGCTCGGTTTTGCCGTTCAGCTCGCGATGTATGCCACGCCGATCATCTATCCGGCCTCTTCGATCCCCGACGACTATGTGCTGCTGCTGTATCTGAACCCGGTCGCTCCCGCGATCGAGCTGTTCCGCTTGGGTTTTCTCGGCGCGGGGACCGTGAGCGTCTTTGGCTGCGCCTACTCGGCCGTGATGACACTGGTCGTGCTATTTGCCGGGATCATCGTTTTCAACCGCGTGGAAGCACGCGTGATGGACACGGTTTGAAATGAACGACCGCACGGTGATCCACATCGAGAACGTCTCGAAGCGCTACCGCCTAGGCCAGATCGGTCGTGGGACCTTCGTCGAGGACGTTCAGCGCTTCGGGGCTCGCGTGCTAGGAAGGCCCGACCCGGCCCGCAGCGTTCACGACAACGAGCGAGAGCGGGCCGGCGGTTCCCATGTTTGGGCCCTGCGCAACGTCGACCTCGAGGTGAAGGAAGGGGAAGTCGTTGGGCTCATCGGGCGCAATGGCGCGGGCAAGTCGACGCTCCTCAAGCTTCTCTCGCGCATTACCCTTCCAACCGAGGGACGGATTCGCGCACGGGGCCGACTCGCCTCTCTGCTCGAAGTGGGTACTGGGTTTCACCCTGAGCTGACTGGACGTGAAAATGTCTATCTCAATGGCGCAATCTTGGGCATGCGTCGCGAGGAGGTGCGCCGTCGGCTCGAGGAGATCGTCGAGTTCTCAGGCTGCGCGAAGTACATCGACACTCCCGTAAAGCGCTACTCGTCGGGCATGGTCGTGCGCCTCGCCTTCTCCGTCGCAGCGCACCTCGACTGCGAGATTCTGATCGTGGATGAGGTCTTGGCAGTGGGAGACGCTGAGTTTCAACGCAAATGCATCGGAAAGATGCGTGACGTTTCGAGCGAGGGCGGGCGTACGGTGATGTTCGTGAGCCACAACATGGCGAGCATCACATCTCTGTGTACTCGGGGCCTCGTGATGGAGCTCGGTCGCATCGCCTTTGAGGGCATGCCCAATGACGCGGTCGTCGAGTACGAGAGGGAGTCTCAACGCCTCGCCGCCACTTCCCTAGAGGACCGCAAAGACCGACGAGGAGAAGGGCTGATACGTTTCACGGACGTCGAGGTCTTTGGGGTGGATGGACAGGGTGGGCGACGGCCGCTCGTGACCGGAGAATTGGCGGTGATTCGTCTGCACTTCTCAGCCCCTCCCGCGGATACTGAGGTGGAGGCTCGCTTTTCGGTCTTCATCGCCGCGGCAGGCAACGACCTCATTGCCCTGAGCTCCCAATATGCGAGCGATCAGTCGCTGAGAGTTCGCGAGGGTGGAGCCGTCGAATTCACGATTCCACGGCTGCCCCTGTCTAGGGGGCGCTACTCTCTTTCGCTCGTGGTGTCCGCCCTCCGGACGATTCACGACAACGTCGAGGCGGCGGCCTACTTCGAAGTTCTCGAGGGTGGCTTCTATCCTACCCGCTTCACCTACGACGGGCGCTCGGAGGGGCGCACGGTGCTCGTCGATCATGGGTTCCGGCTTCTCTCCGGCGGAGAGTCGCGATGAGCGCACCTCCTGCCGTGGTGCTCGCCGAGTGCACCACGATGGACGGGCATCGCTGGTCCTATGCCCGGATGTACGCGCGAGTACTTCGCGGATTGGGATTCTCGGTAACTCATTTTTGTGTTCCGGAAGACGCGGCGCGGCTCGATCGTGTCTTTCGTGAGGCGGGTCTCGAGGCTCGGGCGCGACCTCTGACGTGGGACCTCGCGAGTCGCATCGGATGGCGGGTCTGGCGCTTCGCGACTCGGGCGCGGCTTCTTCGTCGGGGCGAGATTGACCATTTTTGGATCAGGCTCTTCATTCAGCGGCTCCGCCATGGACTCCGCGACGCACCGGTCCTGGTGCCCTGGATTTCGCCGGCGCTTCGAGAAGGAGTTCCATCGGCGCTCAGCGCTTTGCTTCCGCGGCATCTGATCGTGCTCGATGGCTATCTGGACGCCGCATTCGACCCAGGGAGTGCGCCGCTCTATTCGCAAGCGGAGGCCATTCTTTGTCTGAACGAACCTGCGGCGGCGGCGTTGGGGCGGCCCTACCGACCCTGGCCTGACCCGGTGGACGAATCCGTCACGGTGGAAGCTTCGTCGCCATTCTTGGACGAGATTCGACGCATCGCCGGTGAGCGTCCGATCTTTCTGTGCCCGGGTATCAGTCGACGCAAGCACACGGTCGAGTTCGTGCGCGCCGCACGGGACGCGGAGCCCGACGCCGCGCTCTGGGTCGTGACCGGAGAGCCGAGCACGGAGTTGCGCGATGCACCGGTCTGGCGAGAGCTCGTGCGCATTATCCCCGAGCACGTGCAGATTCGGGAGGGCGCTTGCAGCGATGCGGATCTAGAGGGGCTCTTCGCCTCCGCCGCTGCCGTCTTCCTCTGCTACTGCGAGCATCGCGGAAGCAGCGGCATGCTCACGCGCGCGGCCCGTCACAATACCCCCGCTCTCGTCTCCCCCGGCGGCCTGATGGCCAACCGCGTAGACGCCCATCGGCTGGGCACGGTGGCTCGGACTCTGGAGCCGCAAGCCGTGTGCGACGCGCTCTTCGAGCTGGCGGCGGAGCCCTATGACCGGGAAGGGGCTCGCTCTTACCTCGAGCGTCACTCGGTGGACGAGCTCAAACGGGAGCTGGGCGAGCTGCTCCGCCCATGGCTCCCGGGCGCGGCATAGTCCTCTATCGACGCGCCGATCGCGACCGTGCGCCAATCGTCGCGCAGAGCGCAGAGGCCTTGCCGTCGAAATTCGTCGATCTTCGCCTCCGCATCCTTCGGCGTGAGGTAGTGTTTGGCAACGACGTCGGCCTCGCGAGCGATCGGGTCTGGAATGCGCTGCACCAAGCGGTGGGGGAGCAGGTCGACGGTTAACCCATACTCATCACTGACTCCGCGGGTCGGCCTCACCCACGCGGAGAATGTCTCTTCCGACATGCGCAGTCGATAGTCCGGGGCGTCGATGCGCTCCCACCGCGTCTGTCCGTCGAGGAGCATTTCGTTGATCGTGACCTGGTCGTCGCCACTCGTCTCGACGTGTTGTGCAGCGAGGCGAAGAAAACTCGCTGCCGCGGTGGTAGGATGGACGCAGAACAGTCCGCAGCACAACACGAAGCCCCATCGCTGGTGGACTCTCCTTGGAAAGACCGTTCCCTGGGAGAAGACGAGGTCGGCGCTTCGGTCCATCAGTGGCCTGGGATCGCGCAGCCAGATGCAGTCCGCATCGGAGGTGATCAGCGGAATTCCCCGGTTGCAGAGATCGGCGATCACGCGCAATCGGGTCGCCCAGAGTCCGGCCTTCGTTCCGTCCCATTCCAAACGCTTCGCTTCGACTCCCACCCGACGACCGAAAGCCTCGGTCGCCTCGTCCAGCGCATAGACGCACACGCGAATCGAGCCGAGCCTGCGAGCAAACAGTAACCAATTGGCGAGCACCGGAAGATAGCGAGAGTCGCAAAAGAGCAAGACGAGGGTCTCGCCTGAGCCTTCCTGGGGGATGCTGGGTTTTTCCGGCACTTGGTCTTATCCTCGCAGAAAGCTTCGAGAGCGATCTTCGAAGCATCCTAGCGACGATGATCTCACACCGCCACAAGTGCCTGTTCGTTCACATTCCGAAGACCGCCGGAAAGAGCGTTCTCCACGCCTTCGGTCTCCCCCTGCTCGGTCGCGATTACGACGGCGGTCTCGAAGGAATCTCCGATCCCTATGGCCATCGACCGGTGATCGACTACCGGCGGGAGCCCTGGTTTCGTCCCTACTTCAAGTTCGCGATTGTCCGACACCCATTAGACCGACTGGTCTCCGCCTTTGCGTTCCTAGACGGCGGCGGTCTCAATCATTTCGATCGAGAGTTCGCGGAGATGCACTTGAAGCGTTTCGACGGTGACTTCCGTCGCTTCGTGCGGGAGGGCCTCAAAGACGTCGTCGATCACGTCCATTTTCGCCCACAGCGGGATTGGATCTGCGATCGCTGGGGCAGGACGCGTGTGGACTTCGTCGGGCGATTCGAGACGCTCGACGAGAGCTGGCGCGAGATTCGATCCCGATTGAAGGCCCCGGTCGAAGATCTCGGAAGACTCAATGCGAGCGCGCGAGGCTCTTGGCGCGACTACTTCGATATGGAGACTCTGAGTGTTGCAGCCACGCTCTATGCGCAGGATTTTCGCAAGCTCGGCTACGCGAGCCCTGTGTGACCCGCGCGCGGCTAGAAGTCGTAGTCGAACAATCGAATGTCGCGTTCGTAGAGCTTCGCGACCCGGTCTTGAGCCGTAGGATCGTAGTGTGCGCGGTAGTCGTCTCCGCTCGCGGTCGCTCTCTGCAGGTGGAGTGTGCCCAGGGAGGGGGCGCCGATCTTCTCGGCGACGAATTCGAGGCCACGCCTTCGGTCCTCGAAGCGCACGATGTAGTCGACCAGGACGGTTCCATCCTCGTCCAGGATGAACTCACTCGCGCCGTAGCGCGACGAATGGTGGAGGAAATGCGGAGTTCCTGGACCCGCCTCGCTCAAGCGCGCGACATAGTCGGAAAGACGCCAACTGCTCGGAATCTCTTGGACCTTTCGCCGGTAGTTGAACATCGAGAAGACTCGCTCCCAGGGATTGCGCACGACGGTGAACACGAAGAGTCGGTCCCACAACTCGGCACCGAATCGGTCGCGCATCATCGCCGCGGTGGCGTGGTCGAGGCCGAGCTGGGGGGCCGCGTGTCTGCGCTCCAAAACATTGGTCTTCGCGTAGGCGGCCCCGAAGTGTTTTCCGAGCTCGCTTCGAATCGAGCTGGAGGAGGTTCGAGGGATGTCGACGAACCAGAACCCGTGCACACTCGCTGCGCGTTGCAGCTCCTGCGCTCGCCTGCGCTCATGCCGCTCTTCGACTGCTCGTCGGATTCGACCACGTACCTTGTCGATCGCTCTGCCGATCATCGGCGGCGACGAGGGAGCGGTGCGTTCCAGGGTCATCGCGAGGCCAAGCCTCAAAACACAGTGCGTCAGAGACTCGTGGCTTTCGCGATGCGGGGCGAAACGGAAACAATCGCGGACCCGAAGGATGACGAGGCCCTCGTCGATCCGCACCGCGCTGAGATCCCCGTCTAAACGGAGTTGCCGGCAAGCCGCCGCCAGAGGGGCGTCCGCGGACGGCAGACCCTCGAGGAAAGCGATGTGCTCGCCTTCGCAAGCTTCGAGCAAGGCGATATCGCTGGCGGTCGCATGCGTGCTCCGCACGCGGGGGAAATCCGGTCGCTCCTCGAGGTCGCAGCAGACGTCGAGATCGACGAAGCGAACGTCTTGGCGCCAACGGTCGAGCTCACCGGCGTCCGCTTGGCGAACGACCAAGGTGAGCTCTGGGTGCACTGGGTCTTCCGGGCACGCGGCGCGAAAGGCGGGCACTCGGGCACCGAGCAGGGCATTGGTGATCCGTCGGTCGTCTTCGCGCGCGACGGCGCTTGCGTGCTCCTGGTGGTAGGCCACGGCCTCCGGGTCGTACACGACGTAGGCGCCGTGGCGGACGAGGCGGAAGGTGAGCTCGATGTCTTCGCCTCCCCACGCGCGAAAGGCCGGATCGAATCCGCCGGTTTGACGGACGAGAGATCGTCGAAACGCCATGTTACAGCTGACGCCCAGGCGGTAGGGCTGCGGGTGTCGATAGGCGTGCTCGATCGGCGTGAGCTGGTCTGTGCGCCAGTCGAGACCGGGTGTCGTGCCACGGGCGCCTTCCGGTCCGAGTGCGGCGGGCAGCTCCTGGAGGAGCGACGGAACATCGAGAATCTCCTGCGGTTCCAGTCCCTCCGCATCGATGAAACGACGCTCGCCGAGCACGACGACCTCGCGCTCCGTCGCGAACCAGCGAGTCACGTGCTGAAGCCAGTCGGGCGAGGGGATCATGTCGCTGTCGAGACAGCAGATGATCTCACCGGTCGCCCGTTCGATCGCTCGGTTTCTTGCGAGGGCCGCGCGAAACCCTTCGTCCGGTTGCCAGAGGCTCTCGAGCTCGAGCATCGCGTCGAAGCGGGACACAACGGCGGCGGTGTCTTCCTGGCTCCCGTCGTCGCTGACGATCACCTCCATGCGGTTGGCAGGATAGCGCTGCCTGGCCAATCCAGCCAGGGTTCGGGCGAGGGCGTCATTTCGATTGTAGACCGGAATGATGACACTCACCGTCGGCGCCTCGGATGACTGAACGTCGAGTAGGCTGCGGTAGTCGTTCCCGTAGCCCGCGCCCGACCGGTATCTCGCTCTCCAGCGGCGCAGCGCGCGCTCCTCGAGCTCGATGATGCCGGACCAGGGGATGAGCTCTCCTCGGTCGAAGAGGTAGCGCTCGTCTGCTCGCAGCATCGCCGCAAGAGCCAGGAGTTTCGGATAGTCCTGGAGTGCGATGACGCGCGCCCAGCGCGTCCCAAAGAGCGCGAGGCGCTCGGCGCCCCTCGCGACGTCAAAGCCGCGTTCCGGAGCAGCGGAGCGGCCGACGAGCACGCGCCGGGAACCGGGAAAGCGTCGCTCGAGCGCGCGGCGTTGAACACCGAGGGGGACGTGCACCCCGAGGAGCAGTGTGGGGGCTTCAGGGGTCATCTGGAAGACCGAACCTCATGACACCGAGGGTGCGGAATCTCGGGTGCGAGGACAAGACGGCTCAATGCTCCAACCAGTCGAGGCGTGTCTCGGAGATTCGCTCGACCTCCCAAAGACTCGCGACCAGGGGCTCGTCGCCGCCTATCCGGTGCGGCGTCTCAAAAATCCAGACCGGTTCTCCTTCCGCGGTCACCTCCACCGCGCGCCCCAGCTCGCTGAAGGTCACGAGTCGATTGCCGTTCTCGAGCGGCTGCGCCGTGCTGCAACAGCCGCTGTAGAGGTCTCGGTCTGGGCGCGACGGGTAGCTCCAGATTACTTCGCGGGTTCGGAAGTCGATCTCGATCGCGCGCGAGGTCTTGGTGCGTCGACCGTTGTCGAAGAGCAAGATGCTGTCTCTGGATGTGGGGTTGGGGTCGTGAGGATAGGAGGCGACGCCCACGAGACTCCATGGGATCCGCTTCGATTTCAGATCCACGATAGCGACCGTGTTGAGGGTCGGAAACGCGACGAGAAAGTGATCCTCGCCGAAACCGAGACCGGCCGGGACCAGCGTATTCGTGTGGAGGATGTCGCCGTGCTCCGGTGCGAGGTCCATGAGCGGAGCGAGCGACGAGCCCGAGAGGAGGTCGAGCAGCGAGACCCGTCCGACTTCCTCCCCGTCACCATTGAGCGTCAAAACGAAGTCTTCGAGCACGGGCCGGGTCGGATGAATGTCGCGGCGCAGATGCGCCGTTCGACTCAAGACGAAGATCGTTTCGCCGTCGCCGCTCCAGAGATCGTGGTGCGCATGGTTGGCCTTCGCCCAGAGCAGCTTGGACGAGGCATCGAGCCGGATCACGCCGTGGGGCTCGAACACGGCGAGCAGATCACCACCGGGCAAGAGAAAGACCTTGCGCCAAAACGCCGACTGTCCGTCTTCCGGGATCGGGAGCCCAGGAAAACACTCGGCCCAGGACTTGGCCCAACGGTGAACCAAACGCCCCTCCATGTCGATCAAACGCGCCTCCGGGCCGTGACCTGAAACATACAGATTGAGCCCCGGCGCAGCGCGCGACGGGTCGTGCTCCACAACCCCGGTCGGTGCGTCGTTCGCAACGCGTGTACCCGACAGGTAGCCTAGTTGCTCGAGCTCGCGAATCTCGCGAGCCACCAGTGGATTCCAATGCCCCGCAGGACGCTGGTCGGGGCGCGAAGGCGTCGTGGCCCGGGGAGTCGGCACAACGCTGGGTCCCTGCTCCCGCGATTCGTTCACCCCCGAGAGATAACCCGCAGCGAAAGCCAGGGCGCTCAGGAGAAGTGCGAGACTCGTCGTAGCGAGGGATCGCCTATTCATCGAAAATGACAATGAACGACATCATTCGGTTGCGCACTGACATGGCCTCTTTCGCGACTGAGGACACGGGTATCCGATGTCGCTCCGCCGGTCCAGAGACGGACCCTTCGAGGGATTCGCCGGAGCCTCCACCGATGCTAGGCTCGCTGCATGAGCAACCGCTTCTCACCCTTTCTCTTGTGCCTCGCCTGCGCGTGCGCCCCGCGGGCCGACGCTGCAACCGAGGGAGACGGCGCGACCGCCGGCGGGGATCAACGAGCGCTGGGTCGCCATCAACCCCGAGCAAGCGGCGGATACGCTGGAGCGAGATGGTCGTGAGGTCTTCGTGCACCGTGAGGTCGTACTCGCGACCTTGGGGCTCGAGCCCGGGCAAACCGCGGCTGACATCGGTGCGGGAACGGGCTTTTTCGTCGAAATGATGGCGAAGGCGGTGGGACCGGAGGGCAAGGTCTATGGCGTCGACATCGCGCCGAAGCTCGTCGAGGGGATCCGTACCATCACTTCGAGGCCCCCCCGTCGATCCTGGCCACGATTCATTCGCGATGAAACCCGGAGCGCGCCTGTTGGTCCTCGACTTCGAGCGCATTCCAGGCACCTCCCCCGAATGGATCCTCAAGCACGTGCGTGCCGGCAAGCAGACCTTCATTGGCGAGCTCGAGCAGGCAGGCTTCACCTTCGTGAAAGAGCACGAGGTGCCGGAGCTGGAAGAGAACTATCTCATAGAGCTAGGCCGCTAGGCTCATGCGGCGTCGTCGCCCCCAGTGGGTTGATGACCCTCACGCAGGGTCTCGGCGAGAAGACGACACACATCGGTCGTCGTGAGAATTCCCACGAGCTTACCTTCGCGCACGACGAGCGCTGACCCGATCTTTCGTTCGCTCATCTGCTCGACCACGTTGTCGAGGCGATCTGTCGGAGCGACCACGTAGGGCGCCCGGGCGCAGAGGTCGCCGACAGTGAGCGTCTCGAGCACTCCTCCGATGAGACTGGCGACGTCGAGCTCTCGACGGGAGAGCAGACCGACGATCCGGTCCGACGAGGAGACGGGGAGGTGCCGGATCTTGAGCTCGTCCATCATCTGCACCGCCTCACTGGCCGACGCGCTCGCATCGATGCTGTGCGGGAACGGTGTCATCGCCCCGAGTACTTCACGTATTTTCTGATTCATTCGTCATTCCCCTCAGCGTGCAGTGGATCGCACCCCGCCGTATTTCGTCTCATACTATGCGGCCATCGCGAGGACCAGGATCGCCTCACCCTCGACGCCTCGGCCGGGGGCGCACGGGGC
>CAYXVF010000055.1:37113-39578 GCA_964468125.1 uncultured Bdellovibrionales bacterium
CTTCTCGACGGCGCGGGGTTTGTAACCTTGCTCATCGGCGGCTGGTTGGGAGGAAAGCTGACCTATGCGCGGGGGGTGGGCGTCGTGATCGATGGGACCGACTACACCCTCCGCGATGGAACGCCGCGCCCAAACCCGCGGTTTTAGCACTCCCTGCTCGGGTGCGCGAACCGAAAGCCTGGCAGGCACCTGAAACTCTGTGCCAGAGTGCCTCGATGAAGACCACGACGTTGGCCGCGGTACTCAGTTGCAACGCTCTCATCGCGTCGGTAGCCAGCGCGGATTTCACGGTGGATGCTGCGGTAAACTGGTCCGCATCGCTCGACGACACGTCCACCGGCGCGGGCTACTTCTTCACCGTCGCCCAGTACCTCGAGTACGACCTCGGCGGATTCACCGGCAAGAGCTGGCGCGAGACCGCACCGGACTGGCGCTTGCCGGAGAGCTGGGAGGGGAAGGTGGACGCGGCCCTCAATTGGCAAGACGGCGTGGCTATTCTGTTCAAGGACGGCGAATACGTTCGCTATGCGCTCGAGGCGAGCGAACCGGCTGGGCCGCCAAGGCCAAGTAGCAAGGACTGGCGCCTTCCGCGCTCCTGGCGCGGTCGCGTCGTCGCCGCAGCCAACTGGGGCGATGGCTTCGCCTATCTGTTTCGCGGCACGCAATACATTCGATATAAAATTGGCAGGATGAAGCCGCTGGGGCGCCCTAGAAACGGCGAACGCGACTTCCAGCTTCCGACGGATTGGAACGGCCGCGTTGACGCCGCGGTCAGTTGGGGAAACGGCACGGTCTATTTATGCGGTGGTGCCTCTGTGGTGGAATTCGCCACGAAGGGCAAGGCGCCGGTACCGGAGCCGAAAGACACCTACGCAATCTTCGTGGACAGCTCGTCTTCGGTCGAAGCGAAGGCGAGCACCGCGCCCGCGCAACCCGCTTCACCAGCGCCGGTGCCAGCGTCGCTGCGCGATGCCATGCTCGCCGAGCACAACCGCGTTCGCGCGAGCATCAATGTTGGACCGCTCGAGTGGTCCGATGTGCTCGCCGCCCACGCGCAGGATTGGGCGACCACGCTGTCATCTCGTGGATGTCAGCTCGAGCACCGGCAGGGCGGCAAGTATGGGGAAAACCTCGCGATGTGGACGGGCCAGCAGCCAGTGAGTTTTGCCGTGAAAATGTGGGAGAGCGAGCGCCAGCTCTACGACGGCGGCCCGTTCAACGAACGAAATTTCGAGGCGGGTCATTGCACCCAGTTCGTCTGGCGCAATTCGAGTCGGGTGGGCTGCGCCACTGCGACCTGCGGCGACACGACTGTCGCGGTCTGCAACTACGATCCTCCGGGCAATTTCCTGGGGTGAAGCCGTACTGAAGGAAGCGATGCGTCTGTGCTAGGCTGCGGGAACGATGGCCCGAATACTTCTCGGTAGCGGCGGTTTTCGGACGCCCGAGCGCCAGGAGCTGCTCCGCATGACGGTTACGCGACACGTCGGCGATTCCGTGTCCCGCGTCCTCTTCGTCCCCTACGCCCATGCGGACCACGACGGCTATGTGAAGCGGATCCGCGACGACCGTCTCTGTGGCGACCTCGAGGTCACAGGCATTCACGAGTACCGGGATCCCGTTCAGGCGATTGTCGAGGCGCAAGCGATTTTTGTTGGCGGTGGGAACACCTTTCGTCTGCTCCGGGACGTGCAGCGCATGTCGCTCTTGGAGCCGATCCGAGAGGTCGTGGCGGGTGGTACGCCATACATCGGTGTGAGCGCAGGGTCGAACCTGGCCTGCCCGACGATAATGACAACCAATGACATGCCTATCTGTGCGCCTTCGAGTTTTGAAGCGCTGGGCATCGTGCCGTTTCAAATCAACGCGCACTACTTCACCGGCTCCAACTTCGTTCCGGTCGACGGGGAATACCAGCAGCACTTCGGCGAGACCCGCGACGATCGCCTCCGCGAGTTTCATGAGCTCAACGACACGCCGGTGATCGGGCTATGGGAGGCCGGGTTCATTCGCATCGATGGTGACGCGCTGATGCTCGAGGCCGCCCCGGCCCGCTTGTTTTTCCCGGGACGTGACCCGATCGATGTCGAGCCGCCGGCCTCGCTCACCTCCTGGATGTGAGCCACGACGGGGCTGGCCTTCCGGATTCGAACGCGGGCGGCCAGCCTTGCGACGCGCTCTCCCGATTCGCAGGAGTGGTTGCCCGCTTCACCAGCACGAAACGCTGACTTTTCGGGCACTCCGTGCGATGCTCTCGCCGAGGTTCGGAACGCTCGATGAAGTTGGCTGTTCTCATTTCCGATCGCTCGGTTCGACTCGGAGCACTGCTGTCGATGCTCGGCATGGTGGTGCTGATCGGCACTGTCGCAGTGGTCGCGGCACTCGCCGAGCAACAAACGATCGATAGCCGCATCATCAACCTCTCCGGCCGACAACGCATGCTGAGTCAGCGGATCGCCATTCGA
>CAYXVF010000056.1:0-39397 GCA_964468125.1 uncultured Bdellovibrionales bacterium
CTAGCTCGCTTGCGCCGAAGGGCGCGGCATCGTGTAGCGACGTTCGAGCCACCTGGGCGGGAAGAAGGTGACCCAGATTCCGCCGACACTCAGGAACACCATGATGGGCTGTAGCGTGCGAACGAAATCAGGCGAGACGACCGCGAGCTCGCGACCGATCACCAACAAGACGTAGCTCGTGAAGATCGTCGCGGCGATCGCCCAGAGCAAGAACCGGTCCGCCTCGAACGGGGAGCTCAGGCCGAGGGGGATCTGCCTGCGCATCGCGAAGGAGGCGCGAAAGGACGCGGCCGCCATCCAGCCGAGGACCCCGAGGGCGAGGATGCGATTCGATGAGGCGAGCTCGGAGAGCGTGATCGCGTAGGGGTGAGCGACGCCAAAGAGATAGAACGCGTAGCCAAACAACATCGCCCCGCCAAAGACACTGATCGCACGGCCGAGCCGCTCCTGGTGCGGCTCAAAAATCCGCTGCACCCCGAGCGCGAGCACGAAGATCGCCGCGACGCTGACAAAGGTGTCGACCGTCGACACCACCAGGGCGGCCGTGCCTTCGAGCTCCTTGGCAATGCCGTTCAAGACCTGCCCAGTGGCGTCCCCGATCCAAGCGAGGCCCATCGCCAACTCCGCCGCGCCCTTCGTGCGCCGCGACAGCCAGTACAGGCGAATTCCGATCGCAAACTCCAGAACGACCGTGAGGAGCAGCAGTATGAGCGCGACGGTTCCCATAATCGATTCTCGTAAAAAAAAGGTTAGCCGCACTCCAGCCGGGAGTCACAGACGCTGCATCGGCAAAACGGTGGCCGTCTCCCGAGAAGATACGATCGTTCGGAGAACCTTCTGGCGGCCCGGTCTCGCCGAGTCGCGAGCTGCGCCTTGAGCTGACGCGCCGCGAGCGCGTAGCCACCGTCTCCACCATCGACGAAGTGCCCGTGCCGCCCCATGTAGTCCTGCACGAAGCAGGTGAGCAACGCGTGGCTCGACACGTGGCTGCCGTAGCGGTCGCCCCGTCGCCGCCGAACACATAGGGGATTTCAACGCCCCGGCAGGCGTTGACCACTGAGACGATGCAACTGACCCCAAGCGCGTTGACGTCTTTGCCGCCGCGTAGCGGTTGAGCTCTTCGACTTAGCGCGCCGAGCTCGGTCTTGTCCAACGCCGCGGCGATGTTCTCGCGGAGGATCTCGACGCGCAGCAGCTCGCGGGAGTAGATTTCAGCGGCGCCAACCGCGCCTGCCCCCACGGCCTAGACGGCGCGGGGCTGATGAAGCGGGCGAGCGAGGTGCTGGTCTAGCTTCACCACTTGATATTGGCGCTGAGGCTCCAAAAGTCATCGCGGCCGTGCGTCGCCGCCTGGTATCCGCCCTCAAACGAGATGCGCATGTCGTTGTCGGCATCGAGCGTGTAGCTCATCCGGCCCCCTGGGCGCAGGGTGACGGCATCGTCGTCCGGGAAGACCGATCCGCCGAAGCCGGCCTCCAGCGCGGTGGCGAGACCGAGCCGGTGATTCGAATCGAGTCCCATGAATCGGCCGAGGTCCATGCCCGCGCTGACGGTCGCGAGCCCCTGACGCCGAGCGTCGATCGGACCGGTCATCGAATAATCGAGCTCCGCTCCGAGGGAGAGCGCCGCACCTTCCCAGCTCGCGCCGAGTCGTGGTCCGAAACGCACCGGGATCTGGCCTAGGTCCCGGTATCCCCCCTCGGCCAGGTTGAGCGCGAGGGCTTCGTTTGCCGACAACGCGAGGCGCGCGTAGGCGTCCCATTGGTTGTAGTCGAGCTCCAACCCCGGTGCGGCGTCGAAATCGAAGCCGGTCATGCCGTTCATCAGGCCATGCTCTTCCGACGAGGCGTCGCTCCAGGCGAAGCCGGTCTGCGCTCCTCCCGCGATGGGCATGTTGAAACGAAGCTCGGCGTTGCCGCGGGCGAGCTCCATGCTCCGCATCACGGTGTCGAAGAGATTCGTTCGACCCTCCATGGCGACGAAGACCATTCCCACGTCGGTCTCGTTCCAGCGGTAGCGACCGATGTCGTTGTACGGCACGTCGTTGAGCTGAGCCACGCCGCCGGAGAAGCGCACGAAGCTGTCCTCGTCGCCGGTGGTATGTCGTGCGATCGCGGCGAAGCCGTCGTTCAATACCGGGGCTTCGTTGCCCGCCTGAAAGCCAACGATCTCGAAAGAAAGCCCGTTGTCGAAGGTGTAGCGGGTCGCGGCTTGACCGTTCGATCCCTCGACGGTCAGGCCGACTTCGCCGGGGGTGATCCCCGACCCGCGCATGGTATCGACCAACCGGCGGCCTTGCTCGGTCCGAACGACCGCCTGAATGCGGCTGATATCGTTCGGCCCTTCCGACACCTCGAAGAAGCGAAAGGCGAGCGCGCCTGGGTTCAGCGCTTGCACCACATCGAAGAAATCCTCGGTCCCCGGGAAGGTGCTGACATAGCCATACTCGAGCGCCGCCCAGTCGCCGGTCTCCGGGTCTTTGAACACCATGTTGCGATGCAGGATGTCGCCCGCGGCGCCGTAGCCGGTGACCGCGGTCTCGTAGCCCGCCTGCTGGAGCAGGTGGGCGGCGAGGGTGTGTTGATCGCGGCACACCCCCGGGGTGAGCATGGTTTGGTAGGGGCTGAAGGCCTCGAGGGACCGGTCGTCTTCGTCGACATAGTCGAGCTGGCCGAGAATCGCCGCGACTGCGCCCGGTGGATTTCCCGAATTGCGCACGAGGTCGGTCAGCTCGGCGAAATGCGCTTCGGTGAACTGCGTGCCGGGATCGCGCTGGATCGCCATCAATTCGCGGGCGCGCTCGAAGTTTTCGCCAAAACCGTTCCGCAGTCCCTGAATCCCGTAGTACTGCACCTGGTCCGCGCCGATCTCATAGCGCGGTGCCGCCATGCCCCGCGTACGACCGAGGTCACGCACCACGCGTTCGCGACCACTCTGGGCCACCGACGGCGGGTCGAGGGCTGGACGCTGGTTGTCAGGTACGCGCGTGTCCGGGGGTGCCTCCATTCTGCCGTCCCGAACGGGCTCCTCTACCGGGCGCTCGCCCTCCGCCGGCGGCGCATTGGAATCCTGAGCGGCTTCCGTGCCCTCCGCGGTCGTGACGGGTCTCCGGTTGGGGTCGAATCGAGTCTCGGTCATCGGCGCACATCCTATTACCTAACTGTAAACGTTTGCTCGATCCTCGGCTGAAAAAGCGAAACACGCGTGCGCGAAAAGGCGATTTCCCTTGCATCCTCTAAGTGTAAAAACCACACTATCCCTATGCGCTGGTGGCGGGACTGGCCGACGAAACGTACGGGGCGCGGTTGCGACCGCGGGTTCGGCGTTTTGATCGCATCGAGCTGTCGCGCCACAGCGACGACCCGACCGCCAATCTCGCGATCATGCGCTTCAAGCGAGACCAGCCGATCGCCGACCCGAACGTATTCGTCCGCACGGTCCGGCAGCTCGACCGACCGCTGCGTTTGGTCTGCGTGACGCAGCGGGGCGGCGTAGAGGATGGCCCTTCGCTGCTGCGCTATCTGCGTTGGGCGCGCGAGACCCTCGGCGTCCGTGACATCGTCTTCCGCGAGCTCGCTCGCCCGCACACGCGTGGGCGAGTGGCTGTCGCGCTTGATGGACGCCGGATTCCGCGTGGAGCGCTGGGGAGAGCGGTTGTATCGACCGGTCGTAGAGGCGGCGCTGGCGGGTTTTCACTACGTTCGCGCCCACCCGCGTGAAGGAGCGTCGATCGATCTGAGCTTTCGCGAGGAAATGGAAGCACCGCGCCAGATCGGCGTTCTCGACTCCCGAACGGTGCGCCGGGTCAAGGCACGCCTCGCGCGTCCAAAGGATCTCCGCTGGCTGCGCTCGACCGGTCGCTCCTGAGGTGATAGCCCGGTTCCCATGCACAAAGACGCCACTGTGTTCTTGGCCCTCTTCGGCCTTCTCGCCTGTTCGAATCATCAGTCGGTCGCCGCCGCGGCACCGGTCGCGGCGGTCCCCGCCCGCGACGTCGAGACGCCAAAGCCCGGCAAAGCACGCAGCTGGGACGTGAGCCGCTTTGGCCCGCGCGACGTGTTTGAGCTCGAATGGGTTGCGGATCCGCAGATCTCCCCTGACGGATCGCAGATCGCCTACCTCCGACGCTCCTTCGACATCATGACGGACGGGGTGGTCTCGAATCTCTGGATCGTGGACAGTGAGGGGCGTGCGCACCGTCCGCTCGTGAGCGGTCCTGAGTCCGTCGGGAGCGTTCGCTGGTCGCCGGACGGCACGCGCCTGCTCTACTCCGCATCCGTTCGCGGTCAGACCCAACTCTTCGTCCGCTGGCTCGACTCGGGGCAAACCGCGGTTCTGACCCGTGTCACCGAATCCCCCCGGGCGGCGGTCTGGTCACCGGACGGGACGCACATCGCGCTCATCATGAATGTCCCGGCGGAGCAAAAACCGATGGTGCAGATGCCCAAGAAACCGGAAGAGGCCGAGTGGGCGCCTCCTGCGAAGGTGATCGACCAGATGACCTACCGAACCGACGGCGGCGGCTACGTCGAGGAAGGCTACAGTCACCTGTTCGTTCTCCCCGCGATCGGCGGTACGCCGCGCCAGCTCACCACCGGCAACTTCAACCACGCTAATCCGAGCTGGTCCAAGGATGGCAAGACCCTATTCGTCAATGCCAACCGCAATGAGGAATGGCGCTTTGAGCCGCGCAACAGCGAGGTCTTCGCAGTCGACGTGGCGAGCGCGGAGCTCAAAGCGCTCACGGACCGCTTCGGACCCGACTTTGGGCCGAGCGTCTCGCCGGACGGGAAGCGCATCGCGTATCTCGGCTTTGACGATCGCAAGCAGGGCTACCAGGTGACGCATCTCTACGTGATGAACAGCGACGGGAGCGACGCGAGAGAGGTGAGCGGGGGCTTCGATCGCGACATTGATGACTATCACTGGGCCAGCGACTCTCAGAGCCTCTACGTTCAGTATGACGACCGCGGGAACACCAAGCTCGGCAAACTAACACTGGGTGGCAAGATCACCGAGTCCACGGGCGACGTGGGCGGAACCACCTTGGGACGCCCCTACGCCTCAGGCTCCTTCACCGTAGCCGAGACCGGCCGAATCGCGTTCACGCATGCTCGCCCCGAGCACCCGGCGAATCTCGCGGTGCGCGACTCGAATGGCCGAGTGCGAACACTCCTGCGCCCCAACGACGACCTCTTTGCCTACAAGACCCTGGGGACGACGAAATCGATCGAGTCAAAGTCCGTCGATGGTCGTTCGATCCAGTCTTGGGTGGTCACACCCCCGGGCTTCGATCCCGAGAAGAAGTATCCGCTCCTTCTCGAAATCCATGGCGGCCCCTTCGCAAACTACGGCGACCGCTTTTCCGCCGAAGTGCAGCTCTACGCCTCCGCCGGCTTCGTGGTCGTCTACAGCAACCCGCGCGGGAGCACGAGCTACGGCGCGGAGTTCGGCAACCTGATCCACCACGCCTACCCGAGCCAGGACTACGACGACCTGATGTCCGCGGTGGACGCGGTGATCGCCGAAGGATACGTCGATACGGACCAACTCTACGTCACCGGCGGCAGCGGCGGTGGTGTGCTCACCGCCTGGATCGTTGGGAAGACCGACCGCTTTCGTGCGGCGGTGGTGGCGAAACCCGTGATCAACTGGGCGAGCTTCGTGCTCTACGCGGACGGGGCGCCCTTCTTTTCCCAGTACTGGTTTCCGGCGATGCCCTGGGAGGATCCGGACCACTACTGGGCGCGCTCGCCCCTCTCCCTCGTGGGCAACGTCACGACGCCGACGATGCTTCTCACCGGCGAGGTCGACTACCGCACGCCCATCGCCGAGTCCGAGCAGTACTACCAGGCGCTGAAGCTGCGAAAGGTCGACACGGCACTCGTACGCATTCCCGGCGCATCCCACGGCATTGCTCGGCGCCCGAGCCATCTGATCACGAAAGCGCTGCACATCATCGCCTGGTTCGACCGCCACGCCCCCGAGGGGGCGGACTCAAACGGGCAGAACAGCGCGGATTAACCAGCATTTACAGGCAGCTCACGCGGGTAAATTGCGTCGAATTCTGCGTCTTTGAGCCTATCTGCGTCGACTCGTCGCCTCCACCGCCACCCAGGGTCCCACACCGTCGGTGTCACGCTCCCTACAGGATTTTTGAAAGCGGCCGTATGTCTTCTTTGGGAGTCGTACGATGCGTGTAATCCGAAGAAAGCGCGAAGCGGGGTTCACCCTGATCGAAGTGCTCGCGACCACGGCGATGGCCATGGTCGTGTTCTCGAGCCTCTTCGGCGCGATGATCGCCCAGCAACGCTCCTACGCCACGCAGTTGGAAGCGTCCGAAGCGAGTCAGAACGCCCGCGCCGCCCTCGGAATCCTGAAGAACGAGCTGCGGATGGCTGGTTGGGGACTCAATGGCAACACAGAGGCAATGTTTCCTCCCGTCGGAACCTGCAACAATCCAGTGGAGTCAGAAGAGTGCAACAATCTGCCCACCAGCGGTGATTCGTCGCGCCTCTCGGACCGCCTCAGAGTGGTCACGATGAGCCCGAGTCGTTTTGACTCGCTCACGAGCTGGCAGCCCGGTCCGCTTCTTCGTACGCATCGCAAGGATGTCTATGAGTCGACGGAAGCACCGGCGATCCGCGAGGGAGAGCTCGCGCTCGTAGAAGGTGAGTGCATCGACGGGACACCCTTTACCGGTGTCGTCACGATCTCAAATGACAACGTCGACGCGCAGTACTGGCACAGCTACCAATTCGATCCACCGCCCTCGGGCATGCCTGCTCCACCCTGTACGGACTTCGCCGATGGTTTCCGGATCAGCTCGGCAGACGTGGTCGACTACTACATCGACCGCTCCGAGGAGACCCCGCGCCTCATGCGCCATTGGAATCCCGGCGGGGAAGATGGCTTTGGCAACGGAACGGTAGCGCAGGTTGTGGCGTACGGAATCGACAACCTGCAGGTGCAGTACGGGATCGACGTCGGCATGGGACTTCTCGAGACGCGGCCGGACCAGGAGATCGACGTTTGGTGCGACGACCTCACGAACTGCGATACGAGCGGTGTGAGCGCCACGGCCTTCACGGCCCAGCAACTGGCCGCGCGCGTGCAGGCGGTTCGCATGGCGGTTGTCGCCGCAGCTCCCACCTCCAGCATTGCCGAATCCGGCGATTTTGACGTGTTCGATGCGAGCATGACCGCGGACGGACAGCGTCGCTGGGTCTACCGGGGCACTGTTCGGCTTCGGAACAACGAGCTCGAGTGAGCGGGCCGGAGCCGCGAGCCCATTTTCGCCCTCGCGGGCGTTCGTTGCATACGCTATCTTTTGTGTCATGAATCGCGGAAGTGTGCGTATCCGCGCGTCGCAGCGTGGGTTCACCATCATTGAGCTGATCGTCACAACGGCGATGACGCTCGTGGTCTTCTCCAGCGTCTTCGGCGCGATGATCGCGCAACAACGCTCCTACGAGCTGCAGCTGGACGCATCCGAAGCATCACAAAGCGCGCGCGCGGCCATTGCGATCTTGAAGAACGAGCTGCGCATGGCGGGCTGGGGCATGGGCTCGAGCACGAACGCCACCTATCCCGCCGTGGGGAAATGCAACAACACCGCCTCCCTGGACCGATTCGAGTGCAACAACGTCGCGGACTTCGGCGACGGCACCCGCGTGAGTGATCGCCTCCGCATCGTCTCGATGCGTCCCGACTACTTCAATCGCAACGCCAGCTGGACCTCGCCGGCAACGATTCGCACCTTCGTGCAGACGGACTACACCCTGGCGCAGGCACCAGAGATGCCGAACGGCGCGCTCGCGATCGTCAATGGCGAATGCTCCAACACCGGTCTGGAGTATGCGGCGATGACGACGGTGAGCACCCGTTACAGCAGCCCGTCCCACAACCATCGCTATGACCTCACGGCACCGCCGGCCGGGGAAGGCTACCCGACAGTCGATGGTTGCGACCCCGGAGGGGCCAACCTGGAGTCGACGGTACAAGTCAGCGTGGCCCGGGTGGTGGACTTCTATATCGACCGATACGAAGAGGAGCCGCGCCTGATGATGAACGTGAATCCCGATGGCACCCTGGATGGAAACGGGGCGCCGGCGGGCGCGCAGGTCGTCGCCTACAACATCGACAGCCTTCAGGTCGCCTACGGCATCGACCTGGGCTCCGATTTGGATACGGTTCCGTCGGACATTCCGGACCAACAGGTCGACATCTGGTGCAACGACATCACCGACAACGCGGATTGCAACATCTCGACGATCACGACGACTCCCTTCAGCACCGCTGAGCTCGCGTCCCGCATCCTCGCGGTGCAGATCGGGGTGGTGCCCCGGGCCGAATCCCAGGTCCACGATGCCGACAATCCGGGCCCCGATTTCGACGTGTTTGACACGACGATCCCGGGAGACGAGTACCGCCGCTGGCTCTTCAGGGGTACTGTCCGCCTACGCAACAACGAGCTCTAACAGCCGTTGTCAGCAGCCTGTCGACGCACCACCTTCAGGTGCAGGAATGGAACACGGTGGTTATGAGCAAATTGTGGAGCGCGTCGAACGCTTCTCACAAGACCGCGCGACGGCGCTGACGGTCAGTTTTGCCCAATCGCTCGACGGTGCGATCGCCTTCCGCTTCGGGGCTCGCACGGTCCTCTCCAACGAGCTCTCCATGCGCATGACGCATGCGCTCCGAGCTCGGCACGACGCCGTCGTCGTCGGCGTTGGTACCGTCTTGAGCGATGACCCCCGACTCACGGCGCGAGGCGGCGCCTGCGGCTTGCAGCCCCGCCGAGTGGTATTGGATCGCCAGCTGCGAACGCCTCCGAGCGCTGCCCTATTTGGCTGTCAGAACGGGGGTCCCGTTTGCATCGCCACGTCCCACAGGGCTCCACGTCCACGTCAGGAGGCGCTGGAGGCCGCGGGCGCCGAGGTCTGGCGCTGGGACGAGAAGAGCTTCGAGCCCTGTGGCCTGCGTGCGCGATTGGCCGCGCACGGAGTTCGCCATGCGATGCTCGAAGGCGGCGCGACCCTACTCGCACGCGTCCTCGAATCTGGATGCTTCGACTACACGGTGATCACGATCAGCCCCCGACTCCATCCGTGCGACGATGCCGTCCGCTACGCGAGAAGCAAGGGCGACCGTACCTATGACCTGAGCCATTGTGAGCAGACGCTCCTCGATGGTGACATCATTCTCGACGGGCCGGTACGTTGAGTTTTCTCGCCGACCTCTACGCGCTGGCACGCTCCGTCTTGGGTCGATTTCTAGAGATCGACGGTGCCTCGGCGGTGATCCTCGTCGGCGTGAGCCTCGCACAGGTCTGGCTTCTCGCCGAACGCTGGCGCGCTTGGGAACGGATCGCAGGCGTGCGTTGGTCGCGCCTGCGGGCCCTGGACACGATGGGCTGGAGCCTGCTCGTCTCGATGGGTCTCGGGCCCTTCGCCGGCGACCTCGCCCGCGGCTATGGTCCGGAGGGCGTGCGCGTACGAGGCGTGCTGGCGGACCGGCTCAGCAACAGTGCCCTCACCTTCGCGGTCGTAACCGCGACCTACGGGCCACCTCTCCTGGGCGTTGGAATCGCCTGCGCGGTCGCGGGGGCGTTGCTCTTGCGCTACCGCTTCGATGGCTTGGTCGTACTGCTTTCGACACTCACAGTCTTTCTCAGCCTCGCGCTTCAAACGCTGATCGCCGCGGAGGCCATCGGCGCGAGCTTGCCCGTCGGTACCCTGCTCCAGGGGTTCCCCGCGCTGCTTCTCGCGAGCCTGCTACCTCTCTCGCTCTTGGGTTTCAGCGGCAAAGAGGCGGCTATCCCCCTCGTCTACGTGACTCTCGCGCCGGACGCGGCACTGGCCTTGGCCTCGGTCCTCGCTGCAGCCTCCCTGCTCGGCCCGGGAGCCTGGCTCATCGTGCGCCTGGCTCATCGTGCGCTGCGCCCAGCGGCGAAGACGTTCGCGGGGGCCGCATGAGCACGAGAGCCCGCTCGCTTTGGTACGTCGCTCCCGGTGCGGCAGAGCTGCGCGAATCGCCGCTCGAGGCGCCCGGACCGGAGACGCTCCGGGTAGGAGCGCGCTTCGGTGCCCTCAGCCGCGGAACGGAGGCACTCGTCTACCGCCGGGAGATTCCGGAGAGCGAGTGGCAGCGCATGCGAGCCCCTTTTCAGCAGGGCGAGCTCCCTGGCCCGGTGAGCTACGGATACATCTCCGTCGGTGAGGTCGAGGCGGGTGACCCAAGCCGCGTGGGCGAATCGGTCTTTTGCCTCCATCCCCATCACGACCGCTATCTCATTCCCGCGGACGCAGCGATCGCGCTTCCTCCAAAACTTCCTCCCGAGCGCGCGGTCCTCGCGGCGAACCAAGAAACCGCTCTCAATGCGATCTGGGACGCGGAGCTTCTCCCTGGGCACCGGGTTCGAGTGATCGGGGCCGGGGTAGTCGGCTTGCTCCTCGCGCGCTTTGCCGCTCGCATTCCCGGAGTCGAAGTGGAACTCTTGGACCGCAACCCCGCGCGCCGAGAGATTGCCGAGCTCATGGGCCTACGCTTCGCTGAGCCCGATCAGAGCGGGTCCGGGTTTGACCGGGTCTTTGAGTGCAGCGGGTCGCCGGCGGCACTGCCCGTCGCGCTCTCGTCGGTGCGCACCGAAGGCAGGGTGATGGTGGTGAGCTGGTATGGGAACGCGACCGTCCCCCTGCCCCTCGGCGCGGATTTTCACGCGCGTCGGATTTCTCTCGTGAGCTCGCAGGTGGGACGCGTGTCGCCAGCCATGGGGCACCTCAATCACGGCGAACGACTCGCCGTCGCGCTGCGCACTCTCGACGACCCCGTGCTCGACCACCTCATCACCGATGAGGTCTCCTTCGAGAGACTCCCGGATGCGCTCGAGACCTCGCTCTCGGCGGATTATCCGGGGATCTGCACCCGCATCGTCTATTGATGAAAGGAAGATTCGATGTTCAGCGTGACCGTTCGCGACCACATGATGATCGCCCACACCCTACGAGGCGAGGTCTTTGGCCCCGCTCAAAAAATGCACGGCGCGACCTACGTCGTCGACGTTGAATTTCGGCGTCCGACGCTCGACGAAAACCAAATCGTCGTCGACATCGCCAAAGCGACGAGCGAGCTACGCGAGACCCTCACGGTTCTCAACTACGAGAACCTCGATGAGGTTGACGCCCTGAGCGGATTGAACACGACGACCGAGGTCTTGGCGAAATGGATCTTCGATCAGCTCGCCAAGGCGATCGGCGAAGGGCGGCTCGGAGAAGGTGCCAAAGAAATCGACTCCATGCGCGTCTCCCTGCAGGAATCACACATCGCCTCGGCCGCCTACGAGGGCGACCTCTGAGGCGCTAGGAGCGCCCTGCGCCCAGGACGCGACGGAATTCCAGGTCCTGGGCGAAACACCAAATGACATCCCTCGCGAAGGACAACACGAGGGCGAAGAGCGCCATGGCTAGCAGAGGCGGTACGACGGCATGGCCCAACCAGGGGTTGAGGCCGATCACCAGCGCAAGCACCTGGACGACGCATACGGCTTTTCGCGCAACACTCGGTGGCAGCGGACGCTCGAGTGGCGGAAACGCGAAGGAAGCGAGGACGAAACCGTAGCGCATCAACCCGATCGCGACGACCCAGGGACCGACATTCGCTTCACGCCATACGAGAAGCGACAAGAAGAGAATGAAGGCCGCGTCGACCTCCATGTCGTAGCGCGCTCCAAAGTCGCTGCTCTCCCCCCGCCTCCGCGCAATCCATCCGTCGAGGCCGTCGAGGGCGAGGGCGACCAACGCAGTTCCCCATAGCCAGGCGGACCAGTCCCCAACGAGAGCGCCGGCGACCCAGGAGACGAGGGCGAGTCGGACGGAGGTGACCACGTTTGCGAGCGTCCAGCGCGATGAGCAGTGCGCGGCGAGAGTGAGGCCGTAGGCGAACGTGACGCCCGAGATGAAGAACGCGGGGGACGAGCCATGAAGGGCGAGCGCTCCCCCGAGCCACGCTACCCCACCGAGCACCGCCGCCTTGCCAGAGCGGAGCATAGACTGCAGATTGGTCATTCTGATGACTCCGTCAATCCCCGGCCTACTCCATTTCGTCGTTCCCGGTTCGCTCACGACACTCACCGGCGGCTTCGTTTACGACCGGCGCATCATCGAGTCGCTCCGGGATGACGGCATTCCCGTCGAGGTGACGGAGCTGCGGGAGCCCCGGCCCTCAGAAGCGGAGGCGGAGGCCCTTCGAGTCCTCCCTCCGAACCGGACGCTCGTCATGGACGGCCTCTCGCTTCCGCACCTCGCCGAGCTCCTCCGGTCACTCCCCCACCGCGTTTTTGTCCTCGTGCACCATCCCTGCTCTTTCGAGCCTCGGGTTGAGGATCGGGCCCAGCTGGCTGCGGCGGAGCGGACGGCCTTGGCAGCGGCGGACGGGCTGCTCGCGACGAGTCATCACACCGCTCGAATGCTCGCGGAGCTCGACGTCGATCCGACGAGCGTGCGCGTGGTTCATCCCGCGACGGATGCACGGACGCTCCACGATACCCCCAAAAACCCCATTCCTCGGCTCCTCTGTGTCGCGAGCCTCACCCACCGCAAAGGGCACGACCTGCTCCTGGATGCCCTCGAGGGCTTCGGTCACCCCCTTTCTCTGGACTTGGTTGGAGGCCGGGACTTCGAGGCAGATTGGGCCAACGCGATCGAACGCCGGATCGGAGCGTGGAGTGGACCTGCCACGCTTTCTCTCCGGGGATCTCTGCCGCAGCCCGAGGTGGACCGACTCCTCAGTGCAGCGGACCTCTTCGTCTTTCCGTCGCGCTACGAAGGATTCGGAATGGCTCCGCTCGAGGCGATTCGTGCGGGAGTCCCCGTGCTGGCAACCCGCGCCGGAGCTCTCCCAGAGGCGCTGCCGCCGGGGGCGGCCCACCTGGTTGCTCCAACCGCAGATGGGATTCGCAAGGGATTGCTTCATTGCCTCATCCCAGAAAACGCTGAGCGGCTCCGCACGGGTGCTCGCGATGCGGCCGGATCGCTTCGCACCTGGAAACAGGCGGGGGCCGAGTTCGCCGATGCACTCCGAACGCTAGGATGGACCCATGGGATTTGACGGTGAATGGCTGTCAGCGCGCGAGCCCTTCGATGCGCGCGCCCGAGCTCCGCGCCTGCGCGACGCCGCAGCGAGCTGGATCGCGAGTCAGCCCGGGGGCACGGTGACCGACCTCGGCGCCGGTACCGGAGCGACCTTCCGCTATCTAGCCCCGCACCTACCGGACGATGTCGAGTGGACCTTTGTCGACCAGGATCGTGCATTGCTGGACGTTGCCACCGCGTCCACCGGCGCCCGTGGACTCTGCGTCGATCTTGCCAGCACGCTACCGCCTCTGGGCGATCTGGTCACCGCGTCCGCCTTCTTCGACCTGGTTTCGAGCGCTTGGATCGAGCGGTTGGTGGACGCGCTCGCCGGGCGACCGCTCTACGCGACACTGACCGTCGACGGCGAAGATCGCCTCGATCCTTGCGATCCGGACGACGACTGGGTCTCAACCGCGTTTCGCCGGCACCAAACGGAGACCGACAAGGGTTTCGGCGTGGCGCTCGGACCGGAGGCGCACGCGGTCCTCGCGCAATCTCTGAGGGCGCGAGGCTACCGGGTCGACGAGGCGCGCAGCGACTGGGTCATTCGCAGCCCAAGAAAGGTATTGGGTCCACTGCTTGGGGGCATGGCGACGCGGGCATCGGAGCTCACCGGAGATTCGGCGCGCGCTGAGGCCTGGCTCGATCGGCGGCTCTCAGGCTCACTCACGGTGACAGTGGGCCACCGCGACCTATTCGCACTGCCGGGCGCGTTTCACTCCTGAGCAGGTCCTCATAGAGCTCGGCGAGGGGGGGCGCATCAACGGTCGCTGCCGGAATGATTCCAGGGGTGAACCCGGGCCACGGGTCGTCGCGACTCACGACGTGGCACGGAACGTCCCAGCTCGCATCGGACTGCATCATTGCGCCGTTCGGCTGGTGATCGCCCACCAAGACCGCAATTCCATCTTCTCCCAGTAGCTCGGGCAAGGCGTCCGCGAGGACCTCGAGCTCGTAGGTCAACGCGTGCGCGTAGCCTTCGTGGGCCCGGGCCAAGTAGGGCCACTGGATATCAAAGCGGACGGGAGTCGCCTCTTCATAGGGCGCATCGAGCGCGAGCTGCTCCGGGGCCAAGTAGGGGGCGTGGGTAGCAAAAGGCGCGTGCGTAGACACGAGGTGCCACTCGACAAACCTGGGTTTCGGTGCGCGAAGGAGCGAGCGCCCGACGCGGTCCAAGAGCCACTGGTCCGGAACGGTCGCCCAACCGAAACGCGGCCCTGTGTACGCGATCTGTTCGAGGTAGAGGCCCTCCTGGTAGCCGAACCAGCGTCCTTCCGGAAAAGGTTTGGTGATCCCTGGCGCGACGGTCGCGGTGTAGTAGCCCGCCCGGTTGAAGTGCTCTGCCAGAGGTACCACCTCGGAGCGCAGCAGCCGCTCATAGCGGAGCTGGTCCGTGATCATGATGCCCGAGTCGATGCTGCCGTGGGCGAGCCAGGAACGCCCTCCGAAGGTCGGCGAGCGATAGAGCGTGCTCGCAACGGAATAGCCGGCGTCCGCGAGCCTGCGCTCGAAGTAGGGAAGAACCGAGCTACGCAGCTCTTCCAGCGCCGGATGGCCGAAGACGATGTCACCGTAGGATTCGATGAGCACCACGTGCACATCTCGACCTCGGAAACCCCGGTCTCGAAGGTCGCTCCATCGCGCTCGGGCTCGATGCTCTTCCCGGATCTTGCGTTCGAGATCGGCGTCCGTCGAAGTGAGCTCGACGAGCAGCCGTGCGCTCAGCATCGTTTTCCCAGGTACCGCGAGTGCTGCGACTGCGACGACGACGAAAGCGGCTCCGACCGCTCGACGGTTTTCAGCCGAGACCATGAGGAGGGCTGCGACGACGAACACAAAGAGGCCGAGGCCCACGGCAACGGCGGTCAGCATCCGGTGTCCACCCGTGTTGGTGAGCACGTTCTGCAAGTCCGGGATCAGGCGAATGTCGTTTCGGAGCTCGAGGGGCCGCTGCAGATAGAATCTGCAGATCTGCTCAGCCACCGCGAAGCCGCGGAGCACCGTCAGGGCCAAGGCCACGGGCACCGCGGTCCACCAGCTACGCGACCAGGCGACCAGCGCGAGCCCGAGCCAAACGATCGGCTCGAACAGCGAAAGTGAGCCTCCGGTGGGGTCGAACTGGGTCAGCGCGACGACGGCGAGGGCGGAAAGGAACGCGAGCGCGGGCACGAATGACATCCTCCGAGCCCTGAAGGTACGACACCGCTCTCCGTACGCAAGTCCCCGCCCGCTCAGACGAAGTAGCGATAGTAGCGATAGTAGCGTTGCCGAAGATCTTCGCGAAGTCGCCCCTGATTGGCGTCATCGACCTCCGGCAAGCCGCTTGCGCGATGCAACTCGTAGTCACGATGGCGTCCGATCAATCGTATCGCGTTCGGTTGCGCGCCTCGGCCCAGACGCTCCAATACCGCGACGGGATCGTTGGGGGCGTTCGGGTCCAGGTCATACACCAACTCCAACGCGATCTGATCGTCCCGATGCGGTGCGATCATCGGTGCCCCCACCTAAACCCGCGTCGAGCGAATGCCGGGTCCAGCCTTTGAGCTCGCCTCTCCCGCTCCACTTCGATGTCCCGCCGCCCGTCGAGCTTTCCGCTCACCCGTGCAGCGCGCGAAAGGAATCTCGTCTCTGAGTGTCTACGCCTGAATCGACCGGGACGAAGTCCATGCCGAACTCGTCCACCAGGGCGGTCCCAGCGAGCTCGTCGCGCCCGACATGGCCCATCGATGAGCACGTTTCCCGCCCCATCGAAGCGCGCCTCCGAGGCCTGGCCGCCACCTTCCGATTCGACGCGGATCGTGCCCCGTCATCCCGGTAATCCACGATCACCTTCTCCCCCGGAGCAGCGCCAACGAAGGCGGCGAGATTGTTCGGAAGAGAGTTCTGGCTGCTGATGGTTCCCTGCTCGACGCGATAGCGGCCGTCAGGGAGACGACGTTGCCCACGCCGTCCAAAGCCACGCGTCATCCTCCCGCGTTTCAACGAAGACACCACTCAGTGTTCTGACGTCGTTTCGTACGCTTGGGTCCTACACCGAAAAAAGCGCAGTGGGTTACACTTTTGCACATCGGCGAAACTCCCGAGGGTCACGCGCCGATACTCACGTCATGATCGGCGTTTCGAATGCTTTCTGCCGCACCCGACGGGTCCTGATGGAGTCCGCGTCTACACCCCGCTTAACCCCCCCAGTGGTGCTCGCCGACGCAATGCCCCTCGGCCCGCGTGCCGGAGCCCCTGAATGCGCCTCGCGTCTCGTGCACGGCTTGGTCCAGCCCGCCCAGAGTCGGGCCCATCCCTTCATTCGACCCGCTTGGCCCGCCCATCCGGCTCCGAGCGCGGACGAGGCGGCGGAGGAGATTCACGGCGTCATTCTCGACAGCCGGCAGCTCCTCGGCTTCGCGATCGCCGAGCTTCGTTTCATCGCGACCACGGGAAAACCGGTCTGGGACGAGGATGCACATGCTTCCGAGGACGTTACGCCCCGGCGCCCGGAGGTTTTTCGGCGCTTGAACGAGATCGCGGACGAGCTCGAACGCTCGGTCGCCAGCGATCCTTCTCCGGTCGGGGAGTTTTCCTCGCAAGCGGCCGGGCACGCGAAGGCACTCGAGGGGGCGTTTTGGAGCATCATGCACGAAGCGGCACGGCTCGATCCGTCGCTGAGCCCGGACAGCGGCCTCATACGAATCGTCACACTCGATTCACTACGCGCATTCCCAGAAGAGCTTCGCTCGCTCCGCGACGCCATCGAGCATTTTCAGAACGTCTACAACCCGGAAGTCTGATCGAAGAGCTTCAGACGTTGACCGCTTCGAGCGACTTGTCGACCAGCACTGGACAGGGCGCGGAACGAATGACCCGCTCGGTCACGCTCCCGAGGAGCAGCCGCTCGATCTTGCCGAGACCATGGGCGCCCATGACGATCAGATCGACCGCCTGCTCGCGTGCGACCTCGCAGATCTTCTTGTAGGCACGTCCCTCTCCCACCATCGAATCCGCCGGGACCTCGAGCGTTTGTTCCTCGATCAGCGCAGTGAGGGCGCCGCGAAGTCGCTTGTGGAACTGCTCGGACGAGCCGAGAATCGATTCCTGGTCGGAGAAATAGAAACCCGGATGGGGCACGCGTTCGACGACGTGCAGCGTGAGGAGCCGGGCAGCGTGCTGCTTCGCGATCGCCGCGCCGTGTTTGAGGGCGCGCTTCGACGCTTCGGAGAAGTCGATCGGCACCAGGACCTTGCGATAGCTCGATTCGCCGAGCTCATGCGACTCGCCCGAGCCGACCGCGAGGACGGACACCGGAGAATAGCGAATGGTGCGTTCTGCAACGCTGCCCAGGAAGAAGTGGCCCACCGCACCGCGTCCGTGCGTGCCGACGACGACGAGGTCGATCTCTTCGTCCTCCGCGTAGTCGGCGATCGCTTGGGCCGCATCAAACGCATTCACGATCTTCTTGGTGACCGGCACATTGAAGCGCAGCGAAACGTCCTCCATCTGATTGTGCGCGAAGCGCTCGACGACCTCTTGCAGCCGTTCGGGGTCCGGAAACTCACGGGCCATCGCGTCGATGGAGCTGTTGGGGAAGGGCACGCGCACGTGAAGCAGATGCAAGACCGCATCATTCTTCAGCGCGATCAAGGCCGCGTGGTCCAGTGCGTTCTCCGACGCCTTCGAGAAATCGGTGGCGACCAGGATACGATTGAGCCGGTTCATGACACGCTCCTTTCGGACGGTCTTTCCTATGACTAAACCTAAGGCCCAGACCGGCTTCGGCCAGGGGCGAAGGAGTACGCTTGATCAGAATCACGTTCGTCACTCGCGGCACCGGGGAATTGACTCGTTGTGCGCGCTTCGTCTGAAGTGCTTGCCCATGGAAGAGCTGATCGCAACAACGGTGAAGAATCGCGTCGCGACTCTGCGCATCAACCTGCCGCGGCGTTTGAACGGCTGGACGATGCCGTTGAAAGACGCGCTCTTCACCGCCATGGACGTGGCTGTGAGCAACGACGACGTCGCGGTGGTAGTGCTGACCGGGACCGGTGAGTACTACTCCGCCGGCGTGGATCTGAGTGGCTCTCTGGAGCTCGGCCACCCACGCGTCCTGCGCAGGATGATCGTGGAGCAAAACCGCGCGCTCTTCGAGCTTTTCATTCAGTTCCCGAAGCCGATCCTCGTCGCCGTGAACGGGCACGCCATCGGCGCTCCTGTCACCTCGGCGACGCTCTGCGATGCAATCCTCGCCGCGGAACACGCCACGTTCTCGACGCCTTTTGCGAAAGTCGGGTTGCCGGCGGAAGGCTGCTCTAGCGTGCATTTGCCTCGCCTCGTCGGTCGGGACGCCGCCGAGCGCATGCTCGGCCCGGAGGGCTGGAAACCGACGGCGGCCGAAGCGCTTGAGATCGGTCTCGTGAACGAAGTGGTGAGGGGCGAGCAGTTGCTCGACCGTGCGCAAGCACTCGGAGAGCTCTGGGTCGCGGAGAACAAGTCCCGTGAATACCGGGCCGGAGCGACCCGCGGCGAGCTCGAGTACGTCAACGCAGAAGAGTCCGAACGCGTGGCCGACGCGTTCCTCTCCTCCGAGTTTCTCATGGGGCAGTATCGCTTCTTGAAATCGCGCAAGAAGACCCTGCCCGCGCTCACGTTTCTCGCGCTGCGCGTCACACGCCCCGCGTGGTCGCTCCTCCTCTGAGCGGCGCGCTGCTGCCGGAAACGAAGAAAGCCCGGAAGACTCTGGCTTCGAGCCTTCCGGGCCATTCCTGCGGTCTAGGGCTGCCCGTCAGCGCATCGTGAGGACTGCATCACGACCACGCGACTCGAGGTCGAAGCGGTCGAGCATCATCACTTTGCTCCAAGCCTTCACGAAGTCATCGACGAACTTGCCCCGGGCATTGTCCGCCGCATAGACCTCGCCAATGCCGCGCAGCTGCGAGTTGGAGCCGAAGATCAGGTCGACCTCGGTGCCCGTCCAGCGCACGTCGCCACTGTTGCGGTCACGACCTTCGTAGATTCCTTCGCCGTTCTTCGTCCACTCCAGGTCGTAGTCCAGGAGGTTGGCGAAGAAATCGTTGCTCAGGGCGCCTGGATTCTCGGTGAAGACACCGTGGCTCGAGCCGTCGTAGTTGGCGCCGAGCACGCGCAGGCCCCCGACGAGAACGGTCATTTCCGGTGCCGTGAGGGTGAGCATGGAAGCCTTGTCCACCAGGTGCTCAGCGGGCTCACCGGTCAAGCCGTCCTCGAAGTAGTTGCGGAACCCATCGGCGTGGGGCTCGAGGACCTCAAAGGATTCGGCGTCGGTCATCTCGGCGGTTGCGTCCGTACGGCCCGGGGTGAAAGGCACTTTGACATCGACGCCGGCGTCCTTCGCGGCCTTTTCGATCGCGGCGGCTCCGCCGAGAACGATCAGATCCGCCATCGAGATCTTCACGCCGCGTTTCGCCTTGCCGTTGAACTCGCTTTGAATCTTCTCGAGAGCGGCGAGCGAATTCGCGAGCTCCGCCGGGCTGTTCGCGGGCCAATCCTTCTGCGGCGCGAGCCGCACGCGCGCGCCATTCGCGCCACCGCGCATGTCGGTGTAGCGGTACGTCGACGCCGATGCCCAGGCCGTCCGCACGAGCTCGGAGACGCTGAGACCGGAGCTCAGGACCTGCTTCTTCAGCTGGGCGATGTCCTTGTCACCCACGAGCTTGTGCTCAACCGGGGGAACCGGGTCCTGCCACACCTGTGGCTCGGGAACCTCGGAGCCTAAGAGACGCACATAGGGGCCCATGTCGCGGTGCGTGAGCTTGTACCAGGCTTTCCCGAACGCCTCTTGGAACTCCTCCGGGTTCTCATAGAAGCGGCGTGCGATCGGCTCGTACTTCGGATCGAAGCGGAGCGCGAGGTCGGTGGTCAGCATGATGGGCTTGTGCTTCTTGCCCTCGATGTGGGCATCCGGCACTTCCACCTTCGCGTTCTTCGGCGTCCACTGCTTGGCACCGCCCGGGCTCGTGGTGAGCTCCCAGTCGTACTCGAATAGATTCTCGAGGTATCCCTGCGACCACTGAGTTGGCGTATAGGTCCAAGCCCCCTCCAAGCCGCTCGTCACCGTGTCCGCACCCTTACCCGTGCCGCATTTGTTCTTCCATCCGAGTCCCTGCTCTTTAATCGACGCCCCCTCGGGCTCGGGTCCGATACACTCACTGGCCTTGTGCGCTCCGTGCACCTTGCCGAGGGTATGTCCACCCGCGATCAGAGCCACGGTCTCGTAGTCGTTCATGGCCATGCGGCCGAAAGTGACACGAATTCGCTCCGCCGCCGCTTTCGGATCCGGGTTGCCATTCGGCCCTTCCGGATTGACGTAGATGAGACCCATCATCGACGCAGCGAGAGGTCCTTTGAGATTTCCGTGGTGGAAGCGCTCGTCAGCGAGCCACTCTTTTTCCGGACCCCAATCGATGTCCGCTCCCGTGTAGGCGTCTTCGCGGCCACCGGCAAAACCGAAGGTCTGGTAGCCCATGGATTCGAGAGACACGTTGCCGGCGAGGATCATGAGATCCGCCCAGGAGAGCGCTCGGCCGTACTTCTTCTTCACCGGCCAGAGCAGGCGACGTGCCTTGTCGAGGTTCGCGTTGTCGGGCCAGCTATTGACCGGGGCAAGGCGGATCATGCCGTCGGCGGAGCCACCCCGCCCGTCGGTCACGCGATAGGTACCGGCGGAATGCCAGGCGAGGCGGATCATCAAGCCGCCGTAGTGGCCCCAGTCTGCGGGCCACCACTCCTTCGAGTCGGTGAGCACCTGCTCGACGTCCTTTTTCACCTGCGCAAGGTCGAGCTTCGAGAACTCGGCCGCGTAGTCGAAGTCATCGCCCATCGGGTCGAGGGAGTTCGAGCGCTCGAGCGGGCTCAGGTCGAGCCGGTTGGGCCACCAATCCTCCACCGTGTAGGGCGAGCGGTCGGCCATCTTCTCGGTCTTTGGCTCTGCTTTCGGCGCCTCGGTCTCCGCGCTGGCCTTGGCGGTCGCCGCCGGTGCGGAGCAACTGCTGATCGTCAACGAGCAGGCGATTGCCGCTCCGACTTTAAAAATCGCGCTGCCGTACCGGATGAGACCGGTGCGCGAAGCGCTCTTCGATGCGTGCTGCATAGCTTACCTCCTGATTTGATAGTCAGGAGGTATGCCCGATCGCAGAGAATGTGAAGTAGTGCTCGGCTAGAGTCGCGATAGGATCGACGCGCCGCGTCTTTTACGAATCCTGCGCAGGAGTAAAGCCACCAGCAGTAGGCCAAGGGCACCGGGGCCGCTCGAGCTCGTGCCGCAGCTGCAGTCTCCTCTGTCCCCGCTCCCCGCGTTTCAGGCCCGGGCTTCGCGACGGCGGCGCAGCAGGAGCGAGAACAGCGCCCCCGGGGTCGCTCGGCAACCGCTCGAGGAGTCCGCAAAAGGCCACTCTATCGCGCCCTCGCTATCAGCGCTGTCGCCCGCGCCCGACCCTCCGGCCGCATTGCCGTTGTCGTTCGTGTTCGTGTTGTCGTTCGTCGTGCCATTGCCGTTCGTGTTGTTGCCGTTGCCGTTGCTGTTGTCGTCAGGCGGCGGAATCAGGTCTGCGCCGGAGCAGAGCAGATCTCCCGTGCCGTCGTCCTCGCAACGCATCGACGCGCAGTCACTCGCCATGGTGCAGGGCGCGTAGTCGGTCAGACCCGACGGTCCCGGCTCACAGCGCGGCAGCGCGTCCGCCCCTCCGCACCGCAGGCTTTCACACTCGAGACCCACGTCCACCTCGGCGACGACTTCCACGGCCCCGGTCGAATCCACGCGGCGGGGGGCAAAGCCGACGGTGCCCCCAAACATCCAGCTCTCTTTGATGAAGGTGACACGGTTGACGCCGTCTTGCTGGTCAACGGCGCGGGAGGGATCCGTTCCGCCGTAGGTAAAAGCAAAGCTCGAGCAGGGCGCGCGCCAGCTCTCGATCGCGCGGCGCATGGCCTCTACGTCCGAGCCGTCGCTGACGTCGTCGGAGCCGTCTTCCTGAACGACGAAAACCACGCCGCTCGCGGGGAATACGACGGGCGTATCCGTCGTGCCGTCGGCAAGCTGGGTCGTGAAGCCGAGCGTCGTGGCCACGAGGAGCCCGGTCATCATCGGCGGCGCGTCTGTCGTTCGAGCGCGACGAGCTCTTCCAAGGAGAGCCCGCGCGTGTGTGGCCCCGGTCGAATCTCCCTGCCGGCCCCGAGGAGGTCACCGTGCAACGTCATGCGGAAGCGGTCTCCGCGGGCGCGATAAACACTCAGTGCCATCGCGACGAGGTAGTCACGTCCATCGGGCGCCCGATGGATCATCACGGCGACGCGGTCGCCCGGGCGAAACACCGGAGCCCCGGAGATCTCGATCCGCCCGGGCCGCGATCTCGGCCTCGGAGAGGTCCTGCATGATCATGGCGTGAGCACTGCTCGCGAACGACGAGAGGCAGGCGAGTAAAGTGGTGAGCCGCGCAAAACCCATGCGATTCGAGCCTAGCACGGATCAGCGGAGCCGCATCCGAATTCGCCTCGCTAGGCCATTCAAAGACCTGAGCAGGATTCAGACCTCGTCACGCTCCCGGTCCGCTTGCACGGCCGACACGTCCATGATCGTCGGCGGCGCCCACCCCCGTTCCGTGCGCGCGTGAAAACCGCGACGCTCGCCGCGAGGCTCCGACTGGATTCCGACGAGCAGCTCACGCGCTCGCTTCACGTACTCCGGATTCTCCTGAAGCGGCACGTCCGGCCGGTAGACCTGGGCGAGTTCGGCCATTGCATGACGATCGTCGCGCACGAACTCGCGCGCGAGGCGCTCCGCCTCAAAGGGGTGAACCCCCAAGGCTTCGACGGCGGTTCTCCCCGCCCGTACGGCGGAATCGAAGGTTTCGCGTATGATGTCCCGGACACCAGCCGCGTAGAGCTCGTAGAGGTGAGGCCGGTCGATCGCACGCGCAATAACGTGAACGTGCGGGTGCTCGCGGCGCACGTGCCGGGCGAGCTCTACGCTCTGTTCCTTGTCGTCAATGGAGATCAACAGAACCGCCGCAGACTCGATCCCCGCCGCGTGAAGCAGATCCGGACGTGTCGCGTCCCCGAAGAACACCTTGATGCCAAAGGTTCGGATCAGGTCAAGCTGTTCGGAGGAGTAGTCGAGCACGGTGGTTTCGATCCCAGCGCCGCGCAGCAGGCGATTCGCAATGCCTCCAAAGCGCCCGTGCCCCGCAATGATCACGCGCTGCTCCGAGTCGATCGGATCGGGCTCGCGCTGCTGCTTCTCGCTGAAGCGTGGCGCGATCAGCTTGTCGTAGAGAATGAAGAGAAGCGGCGTGAACAACATGGACAAGGCGACGACGAGGAGCAGGCGGTCTGCAACCCATGGGGGCACCACGCCGTTTTGCGTCGTGAACGACAGCAGTACAAAACCAAACTCACCCGCTTCCGCGAGGCCGAGGGCAAAGAGCCAGCAGTCGCTTCCCCGGATTCCGAACAGGAGCGCCAGGGTCAGCAGGATGGCGCCTTTGAGCGTCATCAATCCCACCGTGAGTCCAACGATCGGGCCGACGTTCTCACTCAAAAGGGCGAAGTCGACACTCGCGCCTACGGTGATGAAGAATACGCCGAGGAGAAGGCCCTTGAAGGGCGCGATGTCACTCTCGAGCTCGTGCCGGTATTCGCTGTTTGCGAGCACGACTCCCGCAAGGAATGCTCCGAGGGCGGGCGACAGGCCCACCAGTGACATCAAGAGCGCGATCCCGATGACAAAAGCCAAGGCCGCCGCGGTAAAGAGCTCGCGCAGGCGCGCCCGGGCGATGAAACGAAAGAACGGACGTGTGAGCACGCTCCCGATCAGGACCACCGCCGCGATCGCCCCAAAGGTCGCCACCGCCTGCGCCCACCCTGGCAGGCCCGCGATCACATTGATGCCGTGACCTCCACCGCCGTGCTCATCAGCGCCGTTCGCCACCTGCGCCGCGCCTTCGACCGCTGCCGCAGCCACACTCGCGAGCTCTGGTGCCGCCAAGAGTGGCAGGACCGCAAGGATGGGGATCACCGCGATGTCCTGGAAGAGCAGGACGGCAAAGCTCGATTGGCCGCCGTCGCTCTTCATCAAGCCCTTCTCGTTGAGCGTCTGCAGGACGATGGCGGTCGACGAGAGTGCGAGAACGAATCCAATGGCGAGGGCGACACGCCAGGGCTGCCCCAGGGCCATCGCGCCTCCCATCACCGCGAGGGTCGTGAGCGCCACTTGCAGCCCGCCGAGGCCGAGCAGCTTGTTACGCATGTGCCAGAGCAAGCGCGGCTCGAGCTCGAGGCCGACGAGGAAGAGCATCATCACCACTCCGAACTCCGCGAAGTGCTGAACGGTCACGACGTCGACGTGCAAGGCAGCGAGCAAGGGGCTCAAGGTGATGCCCGCGATCAGGTAGCCGAGCACGGAGCCGAGACCGAGCCGCGTCGCGATGGGTACGGCGACGACACCGGCGAACAAGAAAATGAAGGAGAGGAGCAGAAAGTCTTCCATCGTCTCAGCCCCTCACCAACCCGTCGAGTGAGCTGGCCTCGACCACCCCGAGCCGATCCGCGGCCTCGAGGTCGTAGACTCCGTCGCGCAAGGCGGTGAGCAAGCGAGCGTAGCCGCGGGCATGCTCCGAAATTCGCCCCTCCTCGATCGCGCGAATCGATCCATAGAGCACGTAAGGCGCCGCGAAGTGCATGTGGCACAGTCCCGCGGTGCGTTCGAGCGGGGTGAGGAAGGTCCGCAGCGGATAACGTTGATAGCCCTCCTCCGTGTACGTCTCGGCGGGCCCCGCTGCGGTCAACGCGAACATCATCGTCTTGCCCACCAGACGCGTGCCTTCCGCCCCGTATGCGAAGCCGTGCTCGAGGGTGAGATCGATCCACTCCTTCACGAGCGATGGCGTCGAGTACCAGAAGAGCGGACACTGAAAGAGGATCACCTCGTGGTCGAGCAATCGCTGTTGCTCTCGAGCGATGTCGATGTCGAAGCGAGGGTATTCGGCGTAGAGATCGACGCGAGTGATACCGTCGACCCGCTGCGCTTCATGCCACATGGCAGCGTTGGCATGGGAGAAGCGTTGGCCTGGATGAGCAAAATAGACGATCACGCTGGGCATGGTTGCCCCGAGAAATAGACGCTCATACCGCGAAAGCCAAGCGGCGAGCCGGTACGCGTTCTTCAGCTCGGGCTAATCTGAACCGGACATGTCCAAGAATCTGCCGAGTGCGGATAACTACCCCTACGCGGTCTTTGAAGACGCAGCGGACCCGATCATCATCGAGGACCTCAACGGCGTGATGCTCGACGCGAACGCGGAGGCGATTCGCAGCTACGGATTCAGCAAAGAGGAGCTCGTCGGAAAGCCTCTCGCATCGATCGTAGTGCCAGCCAATCACTACGACCAGGCGATGGACCTGTTGCGCCACTGTTTGGCGTCAGTCGCAAACTACGCGCTCGAGGTCAATGCGGGCGGTGACGCGGTGATCGCGAGCTCCTTCATCGACGGCATCAACGACAACCAGACATCGAGCACGATTCGTGGAATCTCGCTCACCGGAGAGGCCTCGCTCACCGTGGTCGATACGGTGATCGATGTCCGCGGGGCATCGAGCGGCACGGTCGCGGCGGCGGGAATTGCCAGCGGCGGCGCGTGTCTCGCGACACGGATTCTGCGCTCGGAGCTCGAGGTCATCGGCCAAACGGACGCTACCGGCGTGCAGCTCGGGTGCACCGATGAGTCGAGTGCCTCATCCGTACTCGATGGCAGTACTATCGTGGTGAGTGCGGCGACGTTTGCGCGAGGCGTTCAGATGAGCAGCCGGGGTGAGCTAAAAGTTGTCTCAACTACACAATCGATGCGAGCCACCCGAACTACCAGGCCGGCGCGAGCTACAGTTCTTCCACACCCGAGTCATGGGTGGCGTTCGACGAGTCCAATACGAGCATCACCGATTTCTATCTTCAGCTACGAGCTCTTCTGGGGTTGGGAGCCCTTCGGGCAGGTCCCCGATCGGTAAACTCGACCTGAGGGGCAGTGCGTAAGTGCTTGATTTCATGGCGCGCCCGGAAGGATTTGAACCTACGGCCTTCGGATTCGTAGTCCGACGCTCTATCCAACTGAGCTACGGGCGCTAACCAGGGCCGCGGTGCTAGCACCCCGGGCGGAAGCTGTCTAGATGCCAGTGGCATTTTTCCCGTCGGGCACGTCCATGCGTCGGCGGTTGGCCCTCCTCACCCGCATCGGTGCCCCTTGTGAAGTGGGGTCCCCGAGTGCTAGCTCGCCCCGCATGATCCGTAAAAATCTCCTCTTCTTGGGCGTGCTCGCGTCGAGCTGCGCCACCGCTCCCGAAACCGAAGCCCCGAGCGCGGGCAAAGCGCGCATCGAGTACGCCTGCGACGAAGACGCGCGCGAGGAATGCCTGAAAAAAGCCGCCGCCGAGCTCGAGGCGGGTGATCGCGACGCCGCTGGCGCCTCCTTCGGGCAGGCCTGTGAATACGGGGTCGTCGAAGGATGCCGCCGCGGGGCCGTTCTGGCCGTCGAAGGCGAGCCCGATTTCCCGCGCGCTGAGTACCTCTTGCGAACGGGCTGCACCGCCGACGACGCTGAGTCCTGCGGGCGCCTCGCCCGGCTCTTTGCCCAGCCGATCCCCGATCGCGAACCCGACCTCGCGCAGGCGCTGCAATTCTTCGCGCGGGCCTGCAAGCTCGGCCGCGCCTCCGCCTGTACGGACGCGGGCCTCGCATTCGAGAGGGGCCTCGGCACTCCCCAAGACCTGACCCGCGCGGTCGTCCTCCTGAAGCAATCCTGCGAAGGAGATTTCGGCCCGGGATGCTACCACTACGGTGCCTTCTTGCGCCGCCACCCGGATCTCCCCCATGCCGCGGCCGAGTCGGCGAACGCCTTCGAGCGCGGGTGCACCCTCGAGAGCCTGGACGCCTGCGCGAGCTTTGGGATCGCCCTCTCCCAAGGGGCCGGGGTGGAGGTCGACGAGGCCCGCGCGCGTGATCTCTTTGCTCAGGGCTGCGAAGGAAACCACATTCCCTCGTGCACCCTCTACGGCCTGGCCCTCGAGCGGCAGGAGGAGCCCGATCACGACGCCGCGAAGGCCGCCTATCGCAAGGCCTGCGACGCCGGCGACCTACCCGCGTGCAAGGGATTCGACGCCGTCGCCCTCGGCGCATGCCCCGAAGGCACGAAAGCCTACGCCGAGATCGGAGCCTACTCCTGTCGCCGGAGCGACGGCACCCAACACGGCCCCTACCGCGCGGTCTACCAGGCGGGCCGGGTCCGAACGATGGGAACCTACCGCGACGGGCAGAAAGACGGTGAATGGCTGACCTACCACCCCGACGGCAGCAAGCAGACACGAGAGACCTTCGTCAACGGGGAGCTCGATGGCGTCGTCGAGAGCTGGTACCCCGACGGCACGCTCCGCGCGAAGACGACCTACGAAGAGGGCTCCATCGTGGGAGTGGCGACGACCTTTTTTCCGAATGGTCAGGTTCGCAGCCGTGAGCAGCGCCAGGGCGAGGCCGGATTCATCGAGCAGTGGCGCGACGACGGGTCCGTGGTGATGAAGGGGTCGTACGCCGACGGCCGACGCGTCGGCGTGTGGACCTACTATGCCGCCGACGGAAGCGTGCTCGCGACAAACGAGCTCGGCGCAAAAGGCAGTGGTGAGCTCGTCGCTTTTGACGCTCAGGGTCGCAAGCTCGAATCCGGTCAGGTTGTGAACGGGCTGCGCAGCGGCGTCTGGTCCGTCTACGCCCCCGACGGGAAGGTGGCACAGAAGATCA
Source organism: uncultured Bdellovibrionales bacterium (assembly GCA_964468125.1). Lineage (GTDB taxonomy): Bacteria > Myxococcota > XYA12-FULL-58-9 > XYA12-FULL-58-9 > CAYXVF01 > CAYXVF01. The sequence continues at coordinate 27,934 of CAYXVF010000056.1, forward strand.
CCTACCGCCGGGACCAGCAGAACGGCGCGGTGACCGCCTATCACCCGAGCGGCGAGGTGAGCGCCAAAGGAACGCTCCGCGCCGGCAAACGCAACGGCAAGTGGCAGGAGTTTTTCCCCGATGGCCGTCCGCGTTTCGAGGTGCGCTTCTCGAACGATCTCCCCATCGGTCAAGCCACTGAGTACGATTCCGAGGGTCGTGTCCTCCGGCAAGTGAAGTTTCCGAACCGCCCACTCGTCCAGGGCCAGATCGCGCTCTACCGGGACAGCTTCGGAGTTCGGCACGGGACCTATGTGAGCTACCACCAGAACGGCGAGAAAGCGCAGGAAGAGGTGTGGGAGCTCGGTGAGCTGGTCGAGAGCAAGCGCTGGGACGAGTCCGGTGAGCTCGTCACCCGCTGAGCCCGTAAACATGTAAAAAGGTCGCCGTTCAGTCGACGGACGGGAATCATCACAGCGCGGTCGCCGAAGACCACCAGGTGAGCCGATGAAGGCTCGAAGACCGGAGCCACCATGATTCATCCCGCATTGCGCGCCCTCGGCGGACCGTCCGCCACCCTTGCGATCAACGAGCGCTCGAACGCCCTGAAGGCCGAAGGCCGAGAGATCCATAAGCTCGGTCTCGGCCAATCGCCCTTTCCCGTGCCGCCGCACGTCGTCGAAGCGCTGCGCGAACACGCGGGGGAAAAGGACTACCTGCCGGTCCGCGGGCTCGCGGAGCTACGCCGGGCGGTGGCGGATTTTCACCGCCGCACCCACGGCGTGGAGTGCTGCGAGTCGGACGTGCTCATTGGCCCTGGCTCCAAAGAGCTGATGTTCCTGCTGCAGCTCGCCTTCGACGGCACGACCCTTCTCCCTTCGCCCGCTTGGGTGTCCTATCAACCGCAGGCGACGATCACCGGCCGACCCGTCGCGCGGATCGACACCTGCTTCGAGGGCCGTTGGCGTATCACCCCGAAGGCACTCGATCAGGTTTGCCGTGCGCATCCGGGACCCAAGCTGCTGATCCTTAACTACCCGGGCAATCCGGATGGTCTCACCTATTCGCGCGCGGAGCTGGAGGCGCTCACCGAGGTGCTGCGTCGCCACGAGGTGCTCGCGCTCTCGGATGAGATCTATGGCCCGGTTCACCACGAGCCTTCCAACACGTCTCTCGCCGAGCTCTACCCGGAGGGAACGATCATCAGCGGGGGTCTGAGCAAGTGGTGCGGCGCTGGGGGGTGGAGGCTCGGAACGTTCACGTTCCCAGCGGCGCTTCACCAGCTCCAAGACGCGGTGGCGATCGCCGCCAGCGAAACGTTCACCTCCGTGAGCGCCCCGATTCAATACGCGGCGGTGACGGCCTTTGCGCCGTCGCCTGCGATGGACGACTACCTCGACCGCAGCCGACGGATTCTGAAGGCGGTCGCTTGGCACTGCACGGACGCGCTGCGCGCGGCCGGCGCACGACTGCACGACCCGCAGGGCGGCTTCTACCTTCTGCCGGACTTCTCACCCCTGAAGCTGACCTACGACACCAGCGCGGCGCTGTGCGAGGCACTGCTCGAAGATGCAGGCATTGCGTGCCTACCGGGAAGCGTCTTTGGCCGCCCCGCAGGCGAGCACACACTGCGGCTCGCCTACGTCGACTTCGACGGCGCCGCCGCGCTCGCCTACGATGGCCCCTACGACGAAACCTTCATATGCGAGCGCGCGCCGCGCATCGTGACCGCGATGGAGAAGCTCCGTCGCTTTCTCGCTCGTTAGCCCTCGTGCTGCGGCGGGGCCAGGAGCTTCGGGCGAGCCACCCAACCCCAGAGGGGCTGGGCCTTGGTCACGACGGCCTTCTTCGCCCGGCGCCACGCAAAGGCACCACGCTGCATCGTCCGAGACTGCGCGTTCACGCGCTTCCACAACGAAATCATCCCGTGCCTCCTAGAATCTCACGTCGAGGGCGCTCGCGTCGTTCGACTTGATCGCCTTGGCGAGCGCGGTGGCGTGCGGCAAGACCGTGTTGGCGAAGAAGCGCGCGGTCTTCACCTTGTTGAAGTAGAAGCGAGCGTCGTCGCTCTTCTCGACCAGCTCTTCTTCGGTGCCGCCCTTCTCGGCGACGAGCGCGTCGAGCTTGTCCTGCGCGATGATCGCCTGCTCCGTCAGGAGTCGAGCGACCTCGACGTGGCCAAACATCTCGAGGAAGGGCGTAGCGCCAATGATGGCCAGCTCCGGATTCTCCTGACCCTGAGCGGCGAAGCTCATCGCGACGCCACCGAGCTGGTCCTTGGCTTTGCCGACGAGCTCGACCAGGTCAGCCAGGCTCGAGTGACCCGCGTGCTTCTCTACGAAGCCATTGACCTCTTGCAGGTACGCCATGAACAGCGCGCCACCATTCAGTCGCATCTTGCGACCGAGCAGGTCGAGCGCCTGGACGCCGTTGGTTCCCTCATAGAGCGAAGCGATCTTCGTATCGCGCATGATCTGCTCGACGCCATATTCGCTGATGTAGCCGTAGCCCCCGTGAATCTGGATCGCGAGCTCGGTGACCTTGAACCCTTGGTCTGTCGCATAGGCCTTGATGATCGGGGTGAACAGGTCGAGTAGTCCTTGATACTTGGCTCGCGTCGCTTCGTCGCTCGAGTGCTCGGCGCGGTCCGCCCAGAAGCCCCCTTGCAGCGCCAAGGCTCGCGTCCCCTCGGAGATCGCCTTCGAGAGCATCAGGTTTCGGCGTACGTCCGGATGCTCGACGATCGCGACCGCTTCGCCGTTCGGTTCCGTGACCTTCGCGCCCTGCTTGCGGTCTTTCGCGTAGTCGAGGGCCAGCTGGTAGGCGAAGTTCGCCGCGGCCACGCCCTGAAGGCCCGTGACCAGGCGCGCTTCGTTCATCATCTGGAACATCGCGTTGATGCCCTTGCCCTGCTCGCCGATCAGGTAGCCGCGGCAATTGCCGTTCTCACCGAAGGAGAGCGCGCAGGTTGCCGAGCCGTGAATGCCCATCTTGTGCTCGATGCCCGTGCAGAAGACGTCGTTGTCTTCGCCGAGCTTGCCCTGAGCATCGAAACGGGTACGAGGTACTAGGAATAATGAGAGTCCTTTGGTCCCCTTGGGATCCCCTTCCACCCGTCCGAGCACCAGGTGCACGATGTTCTTGGTGAGCTGATGCTCGCCGGCGGAGATGAAGATCTTGTTGCCGCGAATGCTGAATTCCCGACCCGCCTCGTCCACCGGTGTCGCTACCGTGGCCGAGTCACCGACACTCGTTCCCGCGTGCGGCTCGGTGAGGCACATGGTTCCGGACCACTCACCGGAGTAGAGCTTCGGAATCACGAGGTCGCGAATCTCAGGCTCCGCGTAGACCTCGAGCAGGTGCCCAGCCGCCAAGGTCAGCCCAGGATAGAAGATGAATGAGCTCGATGCGGCGATCCCCATCTCCATGACTGCAACACTGAGCGGCAGCGGCAGTCCCATGCCACCGAACTCGGCGGGACGGTTCATCGCGAGCCAGCCGCTTTCCGCGTACTGCTGCCAGAGTGTCTCGTAGACCTTGGGAACGGTCACTTTGCCGTTCTTCCAGGTACAGCCTTCGCGGTCCGCGGGCTCGCGGGTTGGTCCCATCACCTCTTTGGCGAAGACGACCGCCTGTTCGAGGATCATGTCGTAGGTATCGCGACCCATTTCCGCGTAGGGGGCGAGCTCTTTGAAGCTCTCCAGATCGAATTGCTCGAAGAGAACGAACTCGAGGTCTCGCTTATCAATTTTGTAATCAGGCATGGTTTCCCTCCCGCTCGGGCAGCGTACTCGGATCGATTCCCAACAATCGTATCCGGTTCATTGCTTTGTCGTAGCGATTCTGGCCGGTTTTTCAAGTACTTGCCGCAAGGCGTCAAAAGCTCGCGGAATCACGAGACTTTTTGCCGCAGTACGTCATCACGCGAGGGCGCACATATGTCGCGCGCCGGTCACCGATTCGTTGCGGCGACCGCCGGCGCTGTCCCTAGCTTAGGAGTATGAGGGCGTCCGCATCCCATCCCCAGGTCGAGCCGCGGCGCTGCGCGCTCGAACCGAGCCAGGTCGAAGCGTTCTTCCGCCGGGGTTGGTTCATGGTTCGCCACCTCTTCACCGAGGAAGAGGTGGAGGCTCTGCGACGCGCCTTTGAGCGCCTGCAGCGTCTGGCTCCCGAGCACGACGGTGATGTCGGGGACGCGCACTACGTGGTCTCGAATCGGGCGATCCGGCGAGTCGTGTGGTGCGGCGCGCTCGAGCCCTCGCTTCTGTTCGCCGGCCGCGACCCGCGCATCCTGCGCCCCGTGGCCGAGCTCCTCGGCACCGACCACATGGACCATCTCATCAATCAGGCGCACTTCAAGCTCCCTGGCGACGGCGTAGGCTTTGAATGGCATCAAGACAGCGAACGGCGACGCTACGGCACCGAGCTCTGGGACGACGTGAACGGCAAAGGCAGCTACGTTCAAACAGTGATCGCAGTCGACGATTGCCGCGTCGACAACGGTCCCATCCGTTTGATCCCGGGCAATCCCGGCCATCTCAGCCTCGGCGATTGCAGCGACGAGGAACGTCGCGTGCTGATCGACGAAGGAAGCGCACAGCCGGCGGTCATGGCAGCAGGCAGCGTTTTGTTCTTTGGGCCGTACACGATTCACGGGAGTGAACCGAATCAGTCAGACGCGCCGCGGCGAATTTTGGTCAACGGGTTCGCCGCTCCCGGCGCGAACCACCGGCGCTATCCGGGATGTGGACTCGGCGTCCGCCTCGATGTCAACGGATTGGCCGTCGCAGACCTTTAGTGTCTACTCGTCCACGGGAGACGGCTCCACCGCGCCACGACGCTTCCAGAAGCGTCCGACGACAGGCGTGAGTACGAGAGTCGCCGCGATGCGAACGGGTTTGGTCACCTGGGTCGCAAGGTAGGCAGCGCCCCAAACCCCGGCCGTGCCCGCCGCGCCCTCGACCTCGAAGCCCCGCTGAATCGCGAGCGCAAAGCCGCTCCAGGTCAATCCGAAGATCGCAAACCACAGGACCAGGGCGACGGGGCCGTAGTCGGCCAGGAGTTTTTCGAGCTTGCCTTTCACCCGCTTTGGCTAATCCTCGCAGCCCCCCGCGTCAACCGTTAGACGCGGAGCCCCACCGCACGCATCAGCTCGATCGCATTGCTGCGCTGCACGACGCCCTCTCGGAGCGTGTAGTCGAAGACGAGCTCTCCATCGACCAGCTCGTCGGCGAAATGAACGTTGCGCACCGCCGGGGCGAGCTCCGCCGCAGCCTCGGCCAATGCGAGGTCGTGGGTGGTGATGAGACCGATCGCGTCGGTCTCGAGGAAGCCCTGCAGGATCGCCGCCGCCCCGGTTCTTCGATCGTGCGAGTTCGTGCCGTGGAGGATCTCGTCGAGCAGAAAGAGCGCCGGCATCTCGCCATGGGCGATGTCTAGAACCTGTTTAAGTCGGACAATCTCCGCATAGAAGCGAGACTTGCCGCTCAGCAACGAGTCCTGGGTGCGGATCGACGCACCGATGGCGAGGGGCGAGAGGCGCATTTCCCGCGCGCGCACGGGCGCGCCGGAGAGCGCGAGCACTGCGTTCAGCCCCACCGTACGCAGCATCGTGCTCTTACCCGACATGTTCGAGCCGCTCACGAGATAGACCCGTGGGGCGCTGGTGAAAGAAATGTCGTTCGTGACCACCGTGTCCCGGGGCAAGAGCGGGTGGCCGAGCCCTTTGGCCTCGTAGACCACTTCGTCGTCGACGAGGACGGGAAAGACCGCATCAGGATTTTCGAAGGCAAAGCCGGACAAGGCTGCCAGAGCCTCGAGCTCCCCGAGCGCGTCGAGCCAGCCGGCGATTCGCCGACCGTTCTCCAAGCGCCAATGCTCGATGCTCAATGAGAAGTGCAGGCGCCACATCAGGAGGAAACCGACGGGATAGAAGAACTGATTTCGCATGGCGTCGAGCCAGACCACTCGGCCGATCAGTCGTTCGATCGCCTCGGAGGCCGGCGCGTCCTGCGCGCGCAATCGCTCGAGCTCGCGCTTCAACATCTGGGACTCGGCCGGCTCGCGCTCGATTCGACGAAGGATCTCCGAAAGGACCCGCAGCTCCCGCTGTGGATTCTCGATTGTTTCGGTGACCCCGTCTACGGAAGCTCGCAACCAGCGCATCACCGCGGCTTCGACCGTGGCGACGACAATCAGCGGAATCGGCCCGAGTGGCGTGAGAGGCCAGGCGACCGTCGCGAGTATCGCGGCGAGACTGAGTGACCACGCTAGCGCGCGCAGCGATCCCGTCTTGTGAAAGAAGGCGTCACGCTCGCCCCAACGGCTGAGCACGTCTGGCTGAACCTCCGCGGCGATGCCGTCGGCGAGAAGCGCCAGATCCTCACGCAGCGCGGTCCGCTCCCGGAGCTCTTCGACACTCGCCTGCCGTTCTCGGATCTCAGCGGGCGAGGCCGCACCCGAGAGCCATGAGGAGAGTCGATGCACCCCCGCCGGGGTCCGGGTAGTCGCGATGAGGTCGAAGAGCGAACCGATGCCGAAGAGGTCGAGATCGACGGCGTAGGGATGCTCCGGGTCGACGAGATCGTCGCGGGTGATCCCCTCCCCATGCCACTCAGCGCTCAAGCGACGAATGCCACGTTGGTAGTAGTCGATGGCCCGCTCGACCCGTTTGCGCTCTCGATCGAGGCGGTCGTGACGGATGACGAGGCCGAGAAATACGACAGTGGGGAGGAGCAGCCACCAGGGGGAGAGCGCTGCGAAGCCCCAAGCTGCGAGGGCGAGCACGACAGCCAGGACAAAAACGACGGTGCGCCAATTGGCGAGCGCGAGGTCACCCGCCTCGTAGCGCGCGAGCTCTTGGCTTCGAGCCGCGAGGGCCTGCTCGTAGGTGCTCTTGGGGTCTGACCGCTCCATCGCCACTTGGCCGTTCCCACACTTTCGCGGTGACGGCAACCAGGCACCGCTCAGGCCGGTGGACTCCGGCCGCAGTTTCGGGCGACGTTTCGGCCATGGGTGATATCGAAATCGAAATCGAATGGGTGGTCTTCGATCTCGGTGGGGTCTTGATCGACTGGAACCCCCGCTACCTCTACCGCAAGCTCCTCGCCGACTCCGAAGCGGTGGAGCATTTTCTGAGGGAGGTATGCCCGCCGAGCTGGAACGCGCAGCACGACGCGGGGCAGCCCTTCCGCGAGGGCATCGCGGAAGCGACCGCGCGCCATCCGGAGAAGGGGCCCCTGATTCGCGCCTACTTCGACCGCTGGCCCGAAATGCTCGGCGGAGCCTTGGCGGAGACGGTGGCACTGCTCGAACGGGTGAAGCGCTCCGGGCGCGCGGTGCTGGCGCTGACAAACTGGTCCGCGGAAACCTTTCCCGTCGCCCAACGGCGCTATTCGTTCCTGGGGGAGTTCGAGGACATTCTCGTTTCCGGGGCCCACGGGCTCGCCAAGCCCGATCCGGCGATCTTCGAGCTCGCCAGCGAGCGCTTTGGTCTAGACCCGTCGAAGTCGCTCTTCATCGACGACTCGCTTCGGAACGTCGAAGCGGCCGCACGGGTTGGGTTTCACACGCACCACTTTCGCGGCGCGGAGGCACTCGACGAACGGCTCAACACGCTGCTTTGAGCATCGGCCAGTCGTTTCGAGCGCTTCCGAAGAGATAGCCCTGGAGCAGGAACGCGCCGGCGCCGCTCACCGCCGCGGCTTCGGCTTCCGTTTCGACCCCTTCCGCCACTAGGCGCGCGTCCGTCGCCTCGGCGAATTTGCAGAGCAGCTCGATCAGGCGGCGTTTGCGCTCGTCCGAGTCCGCATCGCGCACGATGCTCATGTCGACCTTGATGAACTCGGGCTGAAGCGCCACGAGCGTCGACAGTGCATTGTAACCCGAGCCCAAGTCGTCGACCGCGAGCTTGAAGCCCATGGAGGTGAGCTGTGCGGCGGACTCATCCCAGGCGTCGAAATCGAGAAGGTTGCTGCGCTCGGTGATCTCCAACACGACGCGCTCCGCCGCCCAGGACAACGGGCTCAAACGCTCGGAGAGTCGGCTCGGGTCGTTGAGCTCGCTCGGATGGAGATTGACGAAGAGCATGACGTCTTCGGGAATGCGATGCAGCCAGTCGGCGGCGCGGTTGGCCACCACTTCGCCCACCTCGTGGATCAAGCCGCAGCGCTCGGCGGCACCGAGGAGCTTGGGAGGCGTGTCGAGGAGCGGGTGGTTGATCCGCATGAGGGCCTCGAAGGCCGCCAAGCTGTGACCATCCGCGTGCACGATCGGCTGCAGGTCGAGGCGCATCAGCCCTCGTTCCAGGCATCCATTGACCGTCTCCCGGTCCCAGGCATCGATGCGGCTGATCGAGTCGCTCACCCGCGCGTAGCGCGCGCGTGCCTCTAGAGCCTTGTTCACTGCGTTCAGAAGCTGCTCGCTCATGAAGGGCTTGTGCAAGACCTGGGCGACCTCACCTCGGTTCACCGCCTCCACCACCACGGGGAGCTCGAGATGCCCGGAGGCCAGAATTCGCATGCAGCCCGGCCGGTGCTCGCGGAGCACCTTTAGGACCTCGAGGCCGTTCTCGCCGGGCATGTGATAGTCGACCACCGCGACATCGAACGCTTCGCGCCGAGCGAGGGAGATCGCTGTCGCCGCATCGTGCGCGCAAGCCACGTCAAAGCCCTCGTGGCTCAGGATCTCTTCGATGGCGAATGCCAGGTTCGGATCGTCGTCGACGGCTAGGACCCGAGTCATGTGCACCTCTCCCTCCCCAGGGCGTGTTTCGCGGGCGCTCCGGCCCGCCGTGAGAGAGTGTGCAATTTGCCTGCCAGCCAGAAGCCTCGAGAAGGGCCTCAGATTCGGCTTCTAGCGTTGTGCGGCCGCGGTGTGGGCCGCTCCCGGGGTTTGTAAAACCCCGCTTTCAAAGGGAAACAGTCGGCCGTTTCACTCCAGGGCGATTGCCCCGGTTCGGGTCACTTGTAGCGGTAGACGATGCGTCCGCGGCTCAGATCGTAGGGCGAGATGGCCACGACGACCTTGTCGCCGGGCATGATTCGGATGAAGTGCCGGCGCATCTTGCCCGAGGTGTGGGCGAGGACCTTGTGGCCATTCGGCAGCTCGAGCTTGAAATACGCGTTCGGGAGCTGCTCGATCACCGTCCCTTCGACTTCGATCGCGTCTTCGCTCGAACGAAGGGGTTGATCACTTCCTGTGGGCTCAGCGCGGTTCGCTCCGCCCCGGCCACCGCCGCCGCCACGTCGTCCACCTCCGCCGCCTCTCTTCGGGCGCTTTGCCATCCAGACCTCGTACCTTCCGTCATTCGGGGGCCGTCATGGCCCTCCGCGCCGCTATGCATAGCGACGGTTCTGCGCTCGCGCTGTAGCAGAAAGGTACAGGGGGGAAAAGGGCAAGATTCAAGGTTTCGGGGGCACTTCTGGACCCTCGTAGCTCCGCAGACGGGCCGGGAGCAGCTGACCCCAGCGACCGTCGTAGGGGTGGACCACCTCCGTCGGTCCCGCGGCGTTCTCGAGTGGCCGGCCCTCGATGGCCCAGCGAAAGATCGACCCCTCGAGGTTTCGCACGTCCGTGACTCCCGCCTGCAGCAAACGCTCCACCTCGTATCCGGACCGAACGCCGACCGAGCAGTAGGCCACGACCGAATCGGCATCGCGGATCCCTGCGCTGATCGCCGCTCCGGGGGGAAAATGAATGGCATCGGGCAGATGACTGACCTCGAACTCGTCGCTGGTGCGAACATCGAGGAGTACGGGAGGAGCATCGCCTTCGAGAACGTCGGCGAGCTCGGAGGTGCTGATGCTCGGAACGTCGTCGTCGATGAGCTGATCCACGAGTGCCCACCCGGCGCTCTGACAGGACGCTCCTCCCAGGAGAAGGCACACGCCGTGCAGCATCACCCTGATTCGCTCGCTCATCGTAGAGACTTTCGTTGCTCCGGGGACGGGCAATTTCGTACAATCAGAATATGAGTCATCCGTCGAGCACCCGCACGTTGATCACTGGAGCCGGCCGCGGCCTCGGCCTCGAGTTTTCGCGCCAGTGCCTCGACCGTGGCGACCGTGTCTATGCAGGAGTGCGCGATCCTACGCGCGCCGACGCGCTCCGAGCGCTCGGACAGGACAAACCGGGACGCCTCTTCGTTTTCCCTCTCGACGTCACCAATCCGAGCTCGCTGGACAGCGCTCATGCCGCCGTCAGCGCGGAGACTGAGTTCCTGGACCTGTTGATCAACAACGCCGGAATCAACTCGCGTAGCGCCACCATCGGCGAGGAAGAACGCAACGTCAGCTTTGGCAGCCTCGAAGCCGAGGGCATGTTGACCATGTTCCGGGTCAACGCGATCGCTCCCATCCTGGTGGCGCAGCGCCTCGTCGACCTCTTGGAAAAGGGACACGGACCCCGCATTTTGAACATTTCGTCCTGGCTCGGCTCGATCGAACGCAAACAAAGCGGCGGCAACTACGCCTACTGCGCGAGCAAAGCGGCGTTGAACATGCTCGGCCGAACCCTCGCCTTCGACCTCAAAGAGCGCGGCATCATCACGCTGATGTTCAATCCGGGCTGGGTCAAAACGGACATGGGCGGCGAGAACGCGACGCTGACTCCCACTCAGTCTGTCTGCGGTATGCTCGCGACGAGCGACACGGCTACGCTCAATGACACCGGAACGTTTTTTCAGATCGATGGAACGGTCCATCCCTGGTGAGCGAGGTCGCTACGAGAGACCCGTTCTGAGTGGCCGGTGTGTGCAGCCGCACTCCCGGCCTCAGGTTCGCGCCCCGAGCACGAGACGACGAATGGGCATCTCGAAGACGCCGTGCTCGCGAAAGAAGATCTCGACCGCCTCGAGCAATCGCGCGTGGGCGGCGGGCGAAAGCACAAAAGACGCGTAGTAAAACCCCACGGATTCGCGCGCGAGGGTGTCCGGGTCCCCTTCCAGTCGTACCACCGCCGGCTCCACGTCGATCTCCGCCTCCGGGAAATGGTGGGCGAGCAGACGAACGAGCGCGTCATGCTGGCGGACGCCTGAATCCCCGAGGTCGAATGTCGCGTAGCCAGGAACCTCCGCAACCACGCGATCGAAGATCAGCCGATTGAGCCGGTCGTAGATCTTCGAGTGCTGATGGTCCCCATCCACGATCGCGCCAAAGGTGCCGTCGTTCCGAAGCACGCGTTTCACCTCGCGCAGCACGGCGTCGATCGGGCTCATCAGAGTCAGCGCCCAGTGGCACAGAACGACATCGAAGCGGTCGTTCCCCGCAAAGGCCAGGTCCTGAGCCACCGCTCGGCGGAGAGTCACCGAATCACCCACTCGAGCGCGGGCGAGAGCGAGCTCATCCGCGCTCATGTCGACCCCGTTGAGCTCCACCGCATTCCCAAAGCGTTCGTGACACAGCTCGAGGAGCACGCCGCTGCCACAGGCGAGATCGAGCACTTTAGTGCCCGGACGAACCAGCTCGCTCAGCCACTCGTAACTGTT
>CAYXVF010000057.1:0-38875 GCA_964468125.1 uncultured Bdellovibrionales bacterium
ACAGCCGGTCGCACCGCAGCCGGTCGCACCGCAGCCGGTCGCACCGCAGCCGGTCGCACCACAGCCGGTCGCACCACAGCCGAAGCCCGCACCCGCTCTCGCCGAAGCGGCGTCCGACGCAGGGCTCGGCGGGGACGCGGTCTCGGCGGTGGCCCGCGAGGTGATCGAACGCGTCGCTTGGGAGGTGGTACCGCGCCTCGCCGAGACACTCATCCGCGAGCACATCGAGCGACTGATCGAAGCCCAGAAGGGGCAATGATTCTTCGCGGGGCGCGCTCCCATCAGCCGCCCCTCCTCCGCTGCCCTTAGAGGTGCCGGCCGCGTTGACGTTTCTGCCACGTCCGAGATAGTGCGCGCTCATGAGCGACAACCCCGAGCTGCCGTCGGCTTATGAGCCGGCTGAGACCGAATCGACCTGGTATCCACGCTGGGAGGACGCGAAGGTCTTCGAGCCCACAGGCGTTGGCGCCCCCTATGCGATCGTGATCCCGCCACCAAACGTGACCGGATCGCTGCACATGGGTCACGCCCTGAACAATACGCTCCAGGACATTCTCATTCGCTACCACCGGATGCGTGGCTTCAGGACTCTTTGGCAGCCGGGAACAGACCACGCGGGCATTGCCACTCAGATGGTGGTCGAGCGTGAGCTCGCCAAGGACGGAGTGAAGCGCACGGACCTCACACGGGAGGAGTTCGTCGAGCGCGTCTGGCAGTGGAAGGAGCAGTCCGGAAACGCGATCTATAGCCAGCTTCGACGCCTTGGTGCGAGCCTGGCCTGGGAACGCGAGCGCTTCACGATGGACGAGGGCCTCTCCGCCGCCGTCCGCAAGGTGTTCATCCGCTGGTACGAAGACGGGCTCATCTATCGCGACAAGCGCCTGGTCAATTGGGACCCAAAGTTTATGACCGCGATCAGCGACCTCGAAGTCGAGCAGAAGGAAGTGAAAGGCCACATGTGGCACTTCAGGTATCCGCTCGAGGAAGACCCGAACCGCCACATCGTCGTTGCGACCACACGACCGGAAACGATGCTCGGTGACACGGCGGTCGCCGTCCATCCGGACGACGAGCGTTATACGGACCTCGTGGGCAAGCACGTCGTGCTGCCACTGGTCGGCCGGAAGATTCCCATCGTGGCAGACGAGTACTCGGACCCAGAAAAGGGGACCGGAGCCGTCAAGATCACTCCAGCGCACGACTTCAACGACTTCGAGGTCGGAAAACGTGCGGGCGTCGAAGCGATCAACATCTTCGACGCACACGCGCGCATCAACGAGAATGCGCCCGAAGGCTACCGAGGTCTCGACCGCTTTGAGGCGCGCAAGAAGGTCGTCGAAGACCTCGATGAATTGGGCCTGCTCGAGAAGGTCGAAGACCACACGCTCCAGGTGCCCTACGGCGACCGATCGGGCGTCGTCATTGAGCCTTACCTGACGGACCAGTGGTTCGTGGACGCCGCGAAGCTCGCGCCCGCGGCGCTCGATGCCGTGCGCGCCGGCCGCACGGAGTTCGTTCCCAAGCACTGGGAGAAGACCTTCTTCGAGTGGCTCGAGAACATTCAGCCCTGGTGCATCTCACGGCAGCTGTGGTGGGGCCATGCGATCCCCGCCTGGTACGGTCCCGACGGCACCTTTTTCGTCGCGGAGACCGAAGAAGCGGCCCGCGAAACGGCCGAAGCGCACTATGGCAAAGCGGTCGAGCTCATGCCGGACCCGGACGTCCTCGACACCTGGTTCTCGTCGCAGCTCTGGCCGTTCTCGACCCTTGGGTGGCCCGAAAAAACCGACGCTCTCGAAACATTCTACCCGACCCAGGTTCTATCCACCGCCTTCGACATCATCTTCTTTTGGGTCGCCCGAATGATGATGGCGGGCCTCTACTTCATGGACGAGGTCCCCTTCAGAACGGTCTATATTCACGCGCTGGTCCGCGACGAACAGGGCCAGAAGATGTCAAAGAGCAAGGGCAACGTCGTCGATCCGCTGGAGCTGATGGACGAGTACGGTACCGACGCCCTTCGTTTTACGCTCTGCGCCCTCGCCGCGCAGGGGCGCGACATCAAGCTCAACAACGAGCGGATCGCAGGCTACCGAAACTTCGCCAACAAACTCTGGAATGCCGCGCGCTACGTGCTCATGCGGCTCGACGGCACGACGCCGAAAACGCTCGACGCGGTGCGCGACCGGCTCGAGCCTGCGGACCGCTGGATTCTCTCCCGTTTGGCCACCACGGTGGAACACGTGCACACCGCCATTCAGGGGTATCGCTTTTCCGACGCCGCAAACGCGGCCTACCAGTTCGTTTGGAACGAATATTGCGACTGGACGATCGAGCTGTCCAAAGCCCGACTGACGGGCGATGACGAATCGAGTAAGGAGGTCGCACGTGCGACGCTGGTCCACGTGCTCGATCAAACGCTTCGGATGCTCCATCCGATCATGCCTTTCATCACCGAGGAAATATGGGAGAAGCTACCGCTCGGTGACCGACGGCCAGCGGAGCTCTTGGCCATCGCGCCGTTCCCAGAGGACCTCTCTTCGCTGCGCGATCCGGCGCTCGAACGCGAGTACGAGGTGGTCCAGGCCCTGATCACGGCGATTCGCAGCATTCGCACGGAAACGAAGGTCGGCTTCAAGCCGGCCCTCGATGCCACCGTAGCGAGTACTGCGATGAAGGACGCGATCGACAAGCACCGCGACGAAATCGTCTCATTGACGAACCTCGGCTCGATGACCCTCGTCGACGCGGTGAAGGAGAAACCAAAGGGCTGCGCGGTCAAAGTGCACGAAGCGTTTGAGCTGCTCATCCCGCTCGCGGGACTCGTCGACTTTGCCAAAGAACGTGAGCGTCTCGCCAAGCAGCGTGCCAAGCAAGAGGACGAGCTTCAGAAGCTCGAGAAGAAGCTCGGCAACGAGCGCTTCGTTCAGAACGCGCCGGCGGACGTGGTTCAAAAGGACCGGGACCGGGTGGCAGAGCTGCGCGAGATGATCGAGAAGATCGACGACGGGCTCGAGAACCTGCCCGACGCCTGAGCGCTCACTTGCGACCGATCGAGCTGTTGATGTCGGCCAGAAGATTGTCGATCTCGTTCAGGTCGATGGTCGATCCGGTAGAGGTGGTGATCGTGCGCGGACCGACCTCCGCCACGGCTTCGGGCGCGGGTGCAGGGGCAGGCTCGGGTTCTGGCTCCGGTTCGGACTGCTCCGGTTGAATCTGAGTGACCTCGATGTCCTCGGTCAGCCCCTGGCCCATCTGAAAATCCGACGGACGATATTCCTGCGTGACCTCGGTCTCAAAGGGCTGGGGCAAGTACGGTACCGTGGGCACTGAGTCGAGCTCGGACTCCGCTTCGACCTCGAGCTCGGTTTCGAGCTCCGGGTCCGCTTCGACGTCGAGCTCCGCTTCCACCTCGGCCTCGAGCTCCAGCTCAGCGTCCATGGCGGTGTCGGGGGAGGTGCCCTCTTCTTCTATCTCGACCTCGTCCGCGGACACCTCGAACTCCGCGGTTCTCATCGCGCCACGCGTGCTCGGTGAAGGCTCGAGCGACGACGCGGCCTCGAAGGTCGGCAGCTCATCGACCTCCTCCTCCGCCGACGGTGGATCCAACGGGAGCGCCAGGTCTGGCGGCTGCGTGCTCGCAACGGGCTGCGGCGTCGGCGGGCTGAAAGGCGCTTCCGTGCCGTATTCGGGCAGCGGTGCCGGCGCCTCCAAGCCGAGGGCGTTGCCCTCCTCCACTACTTCGATGTCGAGGTAATCGAGGCTGCGCTCTTCGACGGGCGCGGACGGCTCGATCTCATCGATCGTGGCGGGCGCTGAGCTCAAGTACGACAACGGATCTGAAATGTCCGGCGGCGCGTGCGGGCTTCGGACCTCCTCCGCCGGCGCCACCGGTTCCATCGGTCCGTCGTAGGCGGGGACCTCGTCTGACTTCCTGATCACCGGCAGAACCGGCGGCTCGGGGATCGAGGGGGTGTGTTCCGCATCGAGTGCCGAGGGAGGTACGGTCGCGCTCTCGTCCATCGACATAGGCTCGCCGGCCACCTGCGCCGCGATCTCCGCCGGGTCCGTGAATCCCGCCTCCGCGAGCGCCGTGCGGCTGGCCGCAACGGCTTCGGCGAGGGCTTCGCGATCGACCACGGCGATCGCGTCGAAGCCCTCGCTGCCTTCGACGGCTGGTCGATCGTCCACTGGGGGCGGCAGCGTTGGCGGCGGCGCGTTCGCATCCTCTGGAAGACCGAGGTTGTTCCCCACCTCCGCGAGCATGTCGCTGTCGGCGGTTCCGCGCCGGGAAAAGAACATCTCGAGGAGTAGATTGTCACAGAGCGTATTGATGAGTCGGGGCACGCCGTTGGTGAGGCGATGAATCTCCGGCATGAGGCTCGCGGGAAACAGTGGCCCCGAAGCGCCTGCGACTCTCAGGCGGTGCTGAATGTAGGCGGTCGTGTCGGCGACAGTGAGTGGCCTCAGGTGATAGCGTAGAGCGATCCGTTGGGCGAGCGGTGGATCGAGCCGCAAATTGTTTTCGAGCTCGGGGAGTCCAAAGAAGATGAAGGTGATGAGCTTGTGCTCCGGAACCTCGAGGTTCAAGAGGCCACGGAACTCCTCCATCAACTCCCGCGTGCCGAGCATTTGCGCTTCGTCGATCAAGACGACGGCACGCTTGCCTTGAGAGTGAATCTCGAGCAGCCGGTTGTAGAGCTGGGAGAGGATGGCGAGCTTGTCTTCCGCCGGATCCTCGACGCCCAGCTGACTGGCGATGCGCTTCAGCAACCAATTGGCGGTGATGCCCGCATGTACGATCACGAGCATTGCCGCTTCGTACCGGCTCTCCGGGAGCGAATCGAGCATGCGCCGGGCAAGCGTGGTCTTCCCGTGCCCGATGTCACCGACGCAGATCGCCAAGCCCTTCATGGAGCTCGCGACATACTGCAGCCTTCGGAGCGCCTCCGAGTGCTGGTGGCTTCCGTAGTAGAACCGGCTCATCGGAGCATTTGAAAACGGCTCCGAGCCGAGCTTGAAATGCTCAAGGTACTCCATAGGCCTCGCGTGAGGCTACCCGCGAACGGTCGAGCGAGCAAATAAGCTCAACGACCTCTGCGTGTTAGCGCGAGCTTTACAATCACCTCGCGCGCCAGGCGCGCCATCTCATCCAGGACCTCCGGGTCACAGGCCGCCGGCAGGTCTGAGACGGTGTGCCACTCGGGGTAGCCCATGTCGATCAACAAACAACTCGGAACCCCTCGTTCTAGGAACGGCAGGTGGTCATCCTGCACCCAGAGGAGCTCGGGCTCGTCGGTGAAAGCGGACAAACCGAGGCGGTGGGCCAGGCGATGAACGGCGACGGAGAGCTCGAGGCTCGGTTCGTGGGCGTGGACGGAGAGATCGAACTGCACGCGAAGCCCTCGCCCGCCGATCATGTCGAGAATAAGGAGCCCGTCCGGTAGCGCGTCGTCCTGCAGAGACTCCACGTAATGACGTGCCCCCAGGGAGACCTCTTTGCCGTCCACCTCGTGCCAGTCCTCCGCGTCAAAGAAAGCAAGGTCGACAGTGGGACGCTCGGGGGAGTTTTCGAGCCATTCGCGAAGCGACAGGAGGACCGCGGTGCCCGACGCCCCGTCGTTCGCCCCGGGAACCGGCTGTGTTCGTTTCGCTGGATCGGGATCGCAGTCCGCGACAGGACGCGTGTCGTAGTGCGTTCCGAGCATGAGCCGCCCGGGTCGGTTGCCCGGGAACCGAGCGACGAACGTGCGGCACCTGGCGAGCTCACCGAAGAAGCGCTCCTCGAACGTGTGGTCATGGCGCTCGCACCCGTCGAGCTGCGCGTCGAGCCATCGGTGCATTTCCCGGTGGCCCGCGCATCCCGGAAAACGCGGGCCAAAGCCGACCTGCTCGAGCAGCAAGCGCCAGGGTAGGCTCATCGCCCCTCGATCTCGATGGCCCCATCCCCCTTCACCGTCAAATGAACCTCTACCGCGCGACCGCACCCGAAATACTCGAAGGCCGCACGCTCGAGATGGGGCATCAGGCTCGCATGCAGACCGCGAGCACCGAGCTCCCTCTTGAGGGCACGCTCGACCACCTGCTCGATCACCGACTCCTCTACCACGAGCGACAGGCCCTCATCGGCGAACTCCGCCCGGTAGCGATCGAGCACTCCGTCGTTGATGATGTCCCGGAGCGTCTCTTCGTCCAAGGGGTCGAAGGAAACGACGCGACTGAAGCGACCAATGAGCTCGGGAAGGAATCCATAGCGCGCGAAGGCAGCGGTGCGCTCGAGCACCCCTTCCTCGAGTCGCGCGGCGATGGCCTCCTTGCGCCGAGGTGAGGCGTCGCGCGTGAAGCCAATGCGCTCCTCGTCGTCGAGGCTCTCGGCGGTGCTCTGAAAACCACTGAAGGCACCGCATGCGATGAAGGACACGCCGCGAAGCGGCAGATTGAGCTTGGGAGCGAGCTGCGCGTAGCCGAAGTCAGCGGGGAACTGCGCTTCTTCTCCGGACAAGAGCGTCAGTAGCCCTCGTTGTACCCCAAAGCCACTCACATCCTTCGTGGTTCCCTCTCCAGCGAAGCGTGCGTTCGAGCGTGAGGAGGCGAGTTTGTCGAACTCGTCCATGCACACAACGCCACAGGCGGCCCACGCGAGGTCTTGTCCGGCCGCCTCGAAGAGCCGAGCGAGCATCATGCTGACGTCTTCCCCGATGTACCCGGTTTCCGAGTACTGGGTGATGTCGACGATGACCGTGGGAACCGCCAAGAGGTCGCGAAAGAGCAGCTCCACGAGAAACGTTTTCCCGCTTCCGGTCGGCCCCATGAACAGGTAGTTGTCCCGGTGTCCGATCGCCGCCGCTGAGTGTTCCTCTAGAAAGAGGCGGCGAAGGCGACGCACGTGACGGTAGGCGAGCACGCTCGCGGCCCGCCGGGCGCGAACTTGTCCGCGGTAGCCGAGGGCCCCGAGCCGGCTCTCACACTCGCGGGGCGAGAGCTGCGGAATCGAGGCCACCCGCTCCTGGATCGATCCCAGGTTTTCGTAAGCGCGCTGGTTCACTCAACAGGAGCCTAGCAGAAGACGGGCCGAAGCGCGCCGAACACGGGCGGCCGCGCTCAGTTGAGGCCCAGTTTTTCACGGGTCCACTGAATCTGGTTGGAAGCCAGCGCCTGCTTGTCCTTTATCGTCCCCCCCTGCGAAACCTGAAACACGTAGCCGGTCTTGTCGACGGGGGAATAGGCCCAGACGACCCACGTGCCATCGTCGAGATTTTCCACCACCGTCGCGCCATGGGTTGGCGCGACGTCGCGCAGGACCGTACGCAGGTCCGCGGGAAGCCCCTGGTTCAGGCACGACGCGAAGCGCGTCCCGGCGGAGACCTGGTCCTTCTTTGCGTCCTCGACGTGGAGCTTGTAGCGATGGCAGATCGTCTCGTCGCCATCGGTCCGACGCTTGCATTCCGCGAAGTCCTCTATCGCTTCGTCGGCACCCTCGAGGCTCTTCACCAGAGCTCGACGCTCGCCCGCGCAATAGCTCGACGCCGTGGGTGCAGCCGAAGCGGCACGCGCAGCAGGAGCCACGGAGCTCGGAGCGGGCGGAGGGGTGCTCGGCGCAGCAGGTGAGCCGGAAGCCGCTGATGCTGCGGGCGCTGCCGATGCAGCGGCGACCTCCGGAGCGCTCGGCGTTTTGGCGAGCTCGCCCGCCTTGAGCGCCTCGGCGTATTGCTGCACCGCCTCCATCACGAAGATCGGAGGTTTCCAGCGCAGGGCGATGTCACAGCGGTGCGCGGCGGGATTGAATTTCTTGTTGATGATGTCGGCACCCTGGGCGTCGTGCTTCGCGAAGCGGATCAAGAAGGCCTTTCCGTCCTTCACGCCCACCGCGTCCGCCACGTCGTCGCCGATGTCGTCGTTTTCGTGGGCGAATTCCTCCGCCATCGAGTTGACGCTGCGCTGCACGGCCATGCGGCACGCGACATCCTCGTTGATGCCCTGCCCCACCGCGCCGGCCACGTAGACCTTCTCTCCACCCTGGGTGGTCACCTCTACCGCGGTGCCAGGCGTGGTGCTGCGACAGGCGCCTGAGGCGACGAGCAATGCCGCCGCTGCGATGAATCGAATGTGCCGGGTCATAGTCCATACCTCCGTGGTCGAGATCGCCCATTCGACGGCGCCGCCGGTGTATTCTTCAAAGGAGTTGCACTTCCCTCGCTTGTCCCGGAAAACCCCTTCATGAGCAAGACGGCTCACATCGGCCTACTGATGGTCCTGTTCGCAGCCTTCGGGTGCGGCGGAAAACAAACGCGCCTCGGTCAGCTCCCGAACGAGTCGGCGAGACCCACCGCCAAGATACCTCCGAAGAACATTCCCAAACAGCTGCGCCCGCCGGACTGGGTAATGCAGATGGAGTTTGAAGGCGGCGAGCTCTGTGGTTTGGGCGTCGCCGGTGCCGGCTTCTTCGAGGACTCGCCCTACCCGAAGAACCTCTCGCGCGAACGAGCGGTGCGCAACCTCGCGGGGATTCTGAGCACGAGGATTCAAGAGGCGATCATCGACAGCTATACGACCTACCGCGGTCAATCGATCCGCTACGAACGCTTGGTGACCGTTGACGAAGGTCTGATCGCTACCGTCGACAAGGCCGCGGAGACCGAGCACTGGCGCGACGCCGGGGGCTACGGCCCCTTCGCGCAGAAAAATTTCACCTACGCGAAGGCCTGCATTGACACGCACACCGCAGCGGAGCTGCTCCACGTCAGCGACGACGAGCTGAGGGTGGCGGCCGCGGGCAGCGCGCAGATCGACCCGAGCCGGATCCCCGCATGGATCGACCGAGACGGCGAGCAGCCCGGAGGTCGCCTGTGCGCCGTCGGTTTTTCGATGCCGACCTTCCATCCGGACAAGACCTTCGAGGTGGTGGTGGAAGATGTCAGGGTCAAGCTCTCCACGGTGATCCGCGCGCTCCTGTCGAGCTACTACGAGGACATCGAGTCCGTTCGCAACAACCAAACACGCCGCTACCTCGAGGCCATGAACCTCGCCACACAGCACGCGGTCGCCAAGGGCGTGATCGTCACCGACTACTGGTACGACGAGACGGGGATCGGCCCATTCAAGAAGACCCGCACGACCTACGGTTGGGGCTGCATCTATCCGGTGGATGTCCTCTCCGCCTCCCTCGACGAGCTCGAGGAGAACGCACAGCGTGAGGACAAGGACGTTTTCCGGAAGGTGCGAGAGCGCGCCCAGGATGCCTTTGACAACCTCGAAGAAGAGATCGCCAAGCAGGAGGCCGCACGCACCGCACCCGAGCCGCAAGAGCCCCTGCCCTCGCAGGAAGAGGCACCGCCCTCGCTCGAAGACAATTTCGACGCGCCACCGGTGGACGAGGCGCCGGACTCGCAACCCGCTGCAGAATCGTTCTAGGCTGGCGAGGCTGATGCGATTCGAACGCTACGACCGCATCGTCGAGCATTACGCGGCGATGTGGCCCCTGCTGGTCCCCGGCTACTCCGCGTTGCTCGGGGCGATGCGCGACATCGTCCGGGTCCGGGACCAAAAACCCGCGGCCCTGCTCGACGTCGGGTGCGGTACGGGGAACGCAACCGTCGCCGTCGCTCCCGCCTGTGCCCCGCAAGCCCGGGTCACCATCGTCGACGGAGCCCCCCGAATGCTGGAGGCCGCTCGTGGCGCCCTCGGTGACCACGTACACCTCGCGGTCGCCGAAGATTTCACGAAAGCGGGAATCCTGGAACAAATTGCCCCCGCCGAATCGTTCGACCTGGTGCTCGTGAGCTTTGCCCTGCACCACCTCGAGGATGACCAGAAACGCGCGACCCTCGAGCACCTCGCCCGGGCACTGCGACCGGGAGGACTGCTCTTGCTCAGCGACGAGGTCGCCACCGACCGACCCGCCGGCTGGGACATGGTCGAGCGCGTGCGCGGGCGCTTGCTCAGCGAACACCTGAGCAGTGGTCGAATCCCCGAGGAATTCTGGACCCTGGAAACCTCGATTCCCGCGGAGCTGGTCTTGCCTTTCCGCCCCAGTCGGATCGACGATCTCACAAGCTGGCTTGCTCGCGCTGGCTTGGGTGTCGCCTGTCCGATGGCCGTACTCGGCTCGGCACTTGTGGTGGGCATGAAACCAGTCGAATGATTAGGCTGTGGTGACCGATGAAAAGGATGGGACGATGAGCACGGAACTGGCGGCGACAAACCAGGAGTCTGAACGCGACCGGCAGCTCGTCCATGAGCTCCACGCCAAACGCTCGGCGATTCAGGAGCAGATTGGGCGACGGATCGTCGGACAGCGGGAGGTGATCGACCACCTGCTGATCACCCTCTTTGCCCGCGGACATGCGCTCTTTGTCGGCGTGCCGGGCCTCGCGAAGACGACGCTGATCCACACGCTGGCGGACGTGCTCGACCTTTCCTTCAATCGGATTCAGTTCACGCCGGACCTCATGCCGTCGGACATCACGGGCACGGACATCATCGACACCGATGACACGGGGAACCGCGAGTTTCGCTTCGTTCGAGGCCCCGTGTTCTGCAACCTACTCCTTGCCGACGAGATCAACCGGACTCCACCGAAGACCCAGGCTGCGCTGCTCCAGTCGATGCAGGAACACCAGGTGACCGCAAGCGGCCGCACCTATCCTTTGGATCCCCCGTTTCACGTCTTTGCCACTCAGAATCCGATCGAGCAGGAAGGGACTTACCCGCTCCCAGAAGCCCAGCTCGATCGCTTCATGATGATGCTCCGGGTCGAATACCCGTCGGCGAGTGAAGAGGCGCAGATCGTCAAGCAGACCACGAGCACCGCAAAGTCCACCGTAGACAAGGTGTTGACCCCCGCCGAGATCATGGCCTTTCAGGAGCTCGTGACGAGGGTGCCGGTGTCGGACCCGGTGGTGGAGATGGCGGTGCGACTCGTTCGCCTGACCCGTCCCAGCGACGACAATGCGCCCTCGGTGGTGAAAGACTACGTCACCTACGGCGCCGGCCCCCGCGCAGGCCAGCACCTGGTCCTGGCCTCGAAGGCACGCGCGATTCTCGACGGCCGGCCCACCGTGGATGTCGAAGACCTGAAGGTCCTCGCGCATCCGGTCATGCGTCACCGCATTCTCACGAACTTTCAGGCGGAGGCGCGGCGAATCACTGTCGACGAGGTGATCGAAACTGTCGTCGCCCAGGCACTGAAGTGAGCGACGCAGCCGATCCCAGAGACGCCATAGACGCCGAGCTTCTCGACGCGGTCGAGAACCTGCGTCTGGTAGCCCGACAGGTTGCCTACGGCGCGCTCGCGGGAATGCACCGCTCTCCGCGGCGCGGCTCCTCCATCGAGTTCAGCGAGCACAAGGTCTACACCCCGGGCGACGACGTACGACACATCGATTGGCGAGCGTTCGCAAAGACCGAAAGATTTCACGTCAAACAGTTCGAGGACGAGACCAATCTCACTCTGGAAATCCTATTCGACCACTCAGGGTCCATGGAGTTTGCGAGTGAGGGACTACCGCCGAAGCTCGACTATGCGCGCCAGCTGGCGGCGGCGATGGCCTATCTCGCGCTGCGCCAAGCAGACGCCACCGGCCTCACCACCTTTGCACAGGAAGTCACCGACGAGCTTCCGGCCCGCTCCACGAGCAGTCACCTCCTCGAGGTCCTACGTCGCCTCGCAAGCCTCCAGTGCGAGGGAGGCACATCGCTCGACCGATCGGTCGAGCACTTCGCCGCGCGTTCTCGGCGCAGGTCCCTCGTGGTCGTCCTGACCGACCTCTTGGATCCGAGCGGTGAGCTGTTCTTGAGCTTTCGCCGTCTCGTCGCCCGCCGGCACGATGTCGTCGTGGTCCACGTCATGGATCCCGCGGAGCTGAAGTTCCCCTACGAGAATCCTTCGACCTTTGCGTCGATGGAGGACAAACGACGACTCTTCGTCCATCCCCGCTCGATCCGGAGCGCCTACGTCCGGGAGATGGAGAAGTTCCTCGCTCAAATGCAACGGACGCTCACCGAGGCAGGCGTAGACTACGTCCGAATCCTCACCGACGAGCCCGCGAGTGAAGCGCTGAGCCTGTTCCTGCGGCGCCGCGAAACCGTCGCCGCTTGACGTGGAGTGCGGCCGCAGCCGCTCCGAGAACGACGCGCGTGCAGCATTAGACGATTCCAACGCCTCAGAAACGACCGGTGACGCGGAGAAAGAAGCCGTGGTCGTCGTCGGTCCCGTCGAGCAGATCGTCACTGAAGCTCGTGAAGTTGTAGCCCACGCCAACCGAGGCGTACTCGACGGGCAGCCAGGCGAATTCGACGAGCGCGCCGTGCTCGCTCTCATCAGTCAGCAGGTTTCCGGTCCATCGGTACTCGACGCCCGTGTCGAAGAGGCTGCTGAGGTGGTAATTCAAGCGACCAATCCCGAGCAGCACCGTTGACGTCACCGTAGGCAGATCCGCGTCGACGACCGTCGAGCTCTTCACCGCTCCTTTTCCGACGAGCTGGAAGCCGTAGGGCAGCTCGAACCATGGCTCAATCGACAACACGTCGGCGACCTCGAGCTGGAATTGGGTTAGCCCACCGCCCAACGCGCGGCGCTCGTAGCGGCGCGTCCACTTCATCAGACCGCCGTAGGTGTTGTTGTTGCGCGGTCGGAGCGCCAGGCCAAGGGAGACATCGAGGAACTGACCTTCGTCGAAATCGACGTCAGTCCGGCGTACGGCAGCCCCTCGTACGCGTCCGAGCGCGACGAAGTCGTCGTAGAAGCGGAGGTTGCCGCCGAGGTGGCCAAAGACCGTCAGTCGATCGGGGGTCTCGAGGCGTTGATCGCCGCGGTCGTAGCGCAGCTCGATCCGGCTCCCGAGCTTGAAATCGCGGTTCGGCAGATACTCCGCACCGACTGCGAATGCGTCCCGCGATGAAACGCCGGTGGGAAAGACGCCACCACCGGCGTAGCTCGACGCACTGAATTGCTGGTCGCGCGAGAGAGCGCCGGAGCCCGCGCCGGTGACGCCTGGCTCGCTGATCGCAAACCCGGTCGCACCCGGCGCCAACGGCGTGTTGTCGGCGACGAGCTGAGCCCGTTCGTAGGAGAGCTGGAGCTTCAGACCCTCGCTCACGGTCCACGCGTTCTCCATGCCGAAGACGGCCCGTCCACTGCGGCCGCTCGAGAGATGGTCGAGCTGGTATTCGCCGTAGGAGCGCGATCCGGGGATCGCCCGCGACTCCGCACCGACCACGAGGGTGCTCACGGTCCGTCCCGCGCCGGTGGTAAAGCGCTCGGAGGTGTAGACATCCACATCGTCCATCAAGCGCGCACGAATCCCAATCTGCGCGCTGTTGGTACCGGACCATCGAAGCGATTCCACCGCGGTGATCGAGAGCTCATCCGTGAGGCGGTACTCCGCGCCGACCGTGGTGGCAAGGGAGTCGAGAGAGCCCTGCAGTCGCGCGTCGCCTGGCAGCGTCGTCTCGTCGGTGCCAAATTCCTGAGTCAGCTCCTGCTCGCCCAAGAGCGTAAGCCGTGGCGTCAGCTGGTAGCGGCCAAAGACATTCATCGTCGCGCGGTGGGCGGGGTCGTTGTCATCGAGGCTGCTGAGCGTGTGGCCGACCTCGGCCCCCGCACTCCAGCCATTGCCCTTTCGTTCGTAGCCCACCGCGCTCACCTGTCGGTTCAGCTCCTGAGACGCGTTGCCCAGATAGAGCGTGCTCCAGACTCCGTCGTGGCGGAGACGAACCGAGTCCGCGTCCGTGAGCAAGGCACTCGCCTTCACGCCGAACTTCGTCTGTCCCTGCTCGAGCACGTTGGTGCCGCTGTAGAAGCCGGGCTCCTGATGCTGGAAGGTCAGCTCGTAGGGGTAGCGGAGCTCTCTCGGCTCCCCGCTCGCGGCGACGAGGTCTTCCGCGTCGCCCCGGAGCGCGAAGAGCGCGGCCCATCCCTCCACCGGCTGCGCCCCGTTCTCCGAGAGCACATCTTCGGGCGACCCGATGCGCCCAAAGGTCACGCCACCATCAAAGGAAGCGAGCGTGTCGATGTCGACCGCCTCGGAGAAGGCGAATTCCGCCATGATTTCCGTGTGCTCCAAGAGTTTTGCACGGGCCTCACCGCCGATCAGGCGGTAGCGAGAACCCTCCCGCTCCTCTTGGACGATTCCACCCCCGACGGTGATGCGGTCCATGAAAGTCTGCTTCAGTTGGAAGGCGTAAGCGTCTTCACTCTCGTCACCGAGCGTCGACTCGTAGTCGTATTCAATCTCGAGGAACACCCGGTGTCCGTCGAGGGTGCGCACGGGGTTCTGGTTGATGTTCCATCCCGCGGTGACCGTAGACGGGACCGGTTGCATGAACATCAAGCGACCGTCGCGGTATTGCATCGTGTAGTCGACGTCACGAAGCTGCGGGATGACCATGAGCCGGGCGCCGGAGACCGCATCGCGAATGACGAGTTGCACACGCTCGCTTCCTTCGACGATCGCGTCGTCGCGCAGGAAATACATGGCGCCGCCGGTGCCCTGGAACACGACCTGGCGATGCCGGGTTCCGGCGCCGCCGTCCGCGGCAAACGCCTTGAGCTCCGTTCGCGCCCCGTCGACAAACTCGTGATCGATGTCTACGCTCGCTCCGAAGAAGGTGCGCTGGTATTGGAAGAGTTGCTGGCCATTGAGTTGCGCGCGAAAATTGCCGACCTGTAGCTTCGACCGATCGGCCTCGAGCAACACGTAGAGCTTTTCGCGCGAACGCACGTCTTGGACTTCCTCGACCGCGTCACCGTAAACCGGGTAGTAGCGGTCTGGATCGATCAACTGCCGGAGCAGCTCGGGATCCTCCTCTTTGCCCGTGTCCACGTGGGCCGTGACGCGGAGCTCGTCAAAAGGAGAGGATTCGAGGAGCGCTTTGCCTTTCACGCGGCCTTTCAAGTACGCAACCGCACGGCCGTGGAGATAGACCTCATCGTCGAACCCATCGAGCTCGAGGGTCGTGTCCTCGTTCATGCCCACGATCTGATTTCCAACCCCGATCGCCGTGTCCGCCATGGCGAGCAAGAACCACTCACCTGCCGGCACGCGATAGCGCCGCGTGATCTCGAAGCTCTCACCGTCGCGTTCCCCACGAACGGTCACCTCCGCATCGCCGGCGGGCAGCACGAGGGTCGTCGCAAAGCGCCCGTCGTGGCCAGGTTCCACCGGTTTGCCATTGATGCTGACGGTCATCCCCGCTGCGGCACGACCGAGAACGGTGAGCCGCTCTCCGTTGAGCTCGCTTCCCTCCGGCGGCAACCACACGACCAGCGGCGCATTGGCAACGGACACCGCGAGTCTTCGAGGCGCTGGTTCCGCTGGGGGCGCTTGCTGCGGCTCGGGCTCCCGCGTCTCCGCGGAGCTGGCTGCCGGTTCCCGGTCTACCCTCTGCGCCGGCCCCGCTGTCGGCTCGGAGTCAGGGGGCAAATCGGTCTGCTCCACGCGAGCCACACGCAGCCCTTCCCGCGACGCCCCGACGAGTTGAATCGCTGAGTCTTCGCTTCCAACCCCGGAGGCAGGCGGCTTTGCGCGCACGGGCGAGCGCACTTCCTCCGGCGTGCTCCCCAGGAGCTCGCCTTCCGGTGCCCCCGCCTCGAGCGCACCTCGCGCCTGGCTCTGCGGCACACCGCCACGGAGCGGGAGCTGAGTGAACCAACGTCGACCGTCGCGCCCGACGAGCTCGACGGCGAGCATACCGTCGGGCTCGGCAGTCACCATGCCCTCGAAGGAGCCTTCCTCGCGTACGCCGAGGAGCTGACCAGCGATCCGAGCGCGCGGCTCGGTCGCACTCAATGATTCGTCCGCGTACGGCGCCTCGCTCGCCCGCGGCGGCGCAACCACGGTGATGAGGACGCGGCGATTCTGCATCTGCGCGACCCGTGAATCGCCGGGCATGATCGGCTGATTCGCACCGAGGGGCTTCAGCTCGATGCGCCCTTCATCCACGCCGAGCTCTTCGAGGGTTTGCTTCACGGCAGCGCTGAGTCTCACCGTTCGCATCTGCGCCTGAACGCGGCCCCCGGTCGGATGCTCGTGCACCTCGATCACGACCCGCGCCGCAGGATTTGCGCCGAGGGCTTCAGCCGCCCGACCGAGCTCTTCGCGAATCTCCGGCGTGAGATCTTCCTTCGGGTAGTCCTCACCGCTGAAGGTCATGTTGTAGACGGTGAGCGAATCCTCCTCTGCCGCCTCGGCGCTGACACGGAACGCCGTCATCGGCCCGACGAATTGGCCACCGTGATCGTCGGTCAACAGGCAGCGAAACCGGTAGGTCCCCGCACGCGCCACGGGGTTCCCGGTGACGTTGCGTCCGTCCCAGCTCACCTTTTCTGCAGGTGCCCCATCGCCCGAGAGATCGGTCAGAACCGTTCCGTCCGGATTGAAGATGCGAATCGTCCAGGCCTGCAGGCTGGGCGAGCGAATGGCGATCTCGACCGGCGGCTCGATGAGCGCCTCTCGAACCACGTGTGACGCGGCATCGAGGGTGCACTCACTGTTGAAGGCTCCCAAATTCGCTGGCGCTCCGCCAACATTCAGCGTTCCCTCGGAGAGGTTGCCGGACACCGCCAACGATGCACTGACGGCGCTGCGCTCGGGTTCTCTTTCAAACGGAGTCCGAGCGATCACCGACGTTCGACGTCCGTTTTCCTGGCGCACGTCCACCTGCACGAGCCCGTCCGGTCCGATCGGCACTTGCAGGGTCATCCGCTCTGCTCCCGTGACCTGCGGCTCGCCGTTGACCAGCACCGATGCAGGATAGTCAAACGACTCGAAGGTTTCCGGTGCTGCGGGCTCTACCGGCACCTGATCCGTTTCGGGCGGACGGAGAACCAGGCGCCGCCAGCGACCCTCGGAGATTTCGCCCTCGCGGCTCTGCACCGCGAGGCGGTAGAGATGCGGAGCACCCACTTCGAGCTCCGGAAGCTCGCGGAGCAGACGTGGTGGTGCTCCGTCGCCCTCTGCGCGCCAGAGCTCGTCGCCGGACTCGCTGAAAACCGAGAGTGCCCAACGCGCGAGATCCGCACGCGCGGGCGTTCGGATGTGCCACTGGTAGTCTTCGTCGACGCGGACGGAGGACAGCGGGGCATCGAAGTCCGGCGTCCCGCTCGAGAGGACCGCATCCACGACCACGGCGTCTTGCGGGATACCGTTGATGGAGATCGCCGGAAGGCTCGTATCGATCACCACCTCCGCCATCTCCCCGAAAGCTCCTCTCGTGCCCGCTGCTACCGGTTCCCAGCCGCAGCGCACGGCGAAGTCGATCTTCGCGAGCAGACCACGCGTGATGATGAAGTCGCGTACTCGGTCGTTCGTTGCCTCGGAACCCGGAGGCATGGTGTTGGGATCGGCTTTGATCACGTGGCGACCGGGGCGCACGCCGCGGAAGTGATAGTTCCCCTCCATGTCCGTATCCGCGTAGAAGCCCGTGTCGAGGTACACCCGGGCGCCTGGGAGCCCTCGCTCGCTCGGGTGCATGATCCCGTCACCGTCATCGTCGCAAAACACGCGCCCGAGCACGGTGCCTTCATCGAAGATCGGATCGTCGACGACCCGAAGGCTCGCGCTCCCGCGGTTCGAGATCGCGAGGTTGCTCGCGTTCCTCAACTCCGCACGGTTCGTGAGCTCTCCCCGAGCTCGGAGACCCACGACACCGTAGTAGCGAATCGTCGTAGTCGACAGCGCCGGCAGCTCCATCGGCGCGAACTCGATGCTCCGGGCGGTCCGCCGGGCCACCGGAAGCGTACCTTCGATCGCGTCCTCCCCTTCTGCCACCACCGTTCGGCGGGCTTCGCTGTCATTGGCCCACTGCAACCCTTCGGGCAGGAGGTCGACGAGACGAGCGCCCACATCTTCGGTCGTCAAGTCGACACTCAGGGGGTTCGTGATCGTGATCGTATAGGTGACGACGTCACCGACGGAAGCTCGGCGCCGATTGACCTGCTTGGTCAGGCGAATCGCGTCAGCCAATCGGTCGAGGGGGACGTGATTGTTGGTGACGTCCTCCGTGTCTACGTCGAGCTCAAAGCGCAGATAGTAGGTGCTGTCCTCGCTCGGCTGCGGAAAGTCGAAGGGGCTCGCGGGTCCGCCCGGCGCGGGCTCACCCAAGGGCTCTTGCGCACTCGCCCCGACCGGAGGCCTCAGCCCTGAGGGATAGAACAGATTGGTCGACGGCGGCTCGACGCGCAGACGGAACTGCCCCGGAAGTGCAGCCAGGCGCAGGTCAAAGCGGTAGAAACCCTGCACCGTGGTGACCTGTCCCTGTTGGCCCGCCGCGAGAAGAACCGGATCGAGGTCCTCGCCGGTCGTCTCGTCGACGAGAAAGACCCGGGCTCCCGCCACCGGACGAGCCGCCCCCTCGTCGACCTCGTAGATGATCCCGCTCGGATCGATGGCGAGCGCTGGCACCTCGACCAGGCCCGAGGTGGCCTCGACCGCTCCCTCTGCGAACACCGCCCCGCTGCTCGTCGCTGCCAACACCCGGTAACGACCGGGGGGAACAGCGCCGGTCTGATAGCGACCATCCGGTCCGGTGACGACGGTCCGAATGGCGAGCTCCGCGAGATCGGGGTTGTCGCGGGTACTCGTTCGCCCTTCGGCTCCCTCGGGAACGAGCGCAACAGTGAACCCCGCCACGGGCTCGTCTACATTCACTTCGAAGGTGCCGTTGCGCTCGCCACGGTCGAGAAACACGCGGCCATTCAAGGTCGCGCTTCCCGCGCCGCCTCCAATTACGAGATCCACCGGCTCGCTTTCGACTCCGAGCGCCGGCAAGACACCGAGCGCCGACACCAAACGTCCCTGTTCGACCGACTCGATGATGGGCGCCTCGACCTCGAGCTCCCGTCGTGCTCCCGCCGGAAGCGTCGCACTCCAGCGGGGAGACTCGTCCACGAGCGCCGCATCGTCTGGAGTCGCAAACTCCGCAGGCCCAAAGACCGCTTCGCGGTCAATCAGCACATCGACGGCTTCGAGAGCCACACCCCCCTCGTTCACCAATGTCAGCGTGTAGCGGATCGGATCGCCCGCTTCGACGACGCCGCCATTGCGATCGGTCGCGCTGAGGTAGGCGCTCACGATCTGCGCGGTCCGGTCGATGACGATCCGCGTCGGCTGATCACCGGCAATACTCGGGTCACCGTCGCTCAAATAGGTGCGCCCCGCTGCGGACAGGCTCGCCTGATTGACGAGTACGTCCGTGTCCCCAACCCTCACATCGAGGGTCACGACTTTCCGCTCTCCTGGAGCGACCGCACCAATGTCTACGGTCGCGGTTCGGTCGTTGAAGGTGCCCGCGTCGTCGCCGGCGCCGTCCGTGAGAACGACCCCGTCGAGCGTAACGGAGCCTGAAACGAAGGTGGCCTCTTGCGCGATCCGATCGGTCAGGGTCGCAGGCTCAGAGGCCTCCGCCCCGAGGTTCACGGTGCTGATGCGATAGCGCAGGCGGTCGCCTGGATCCGGGCGACCGTTGCCATCGAGGTCCTCCGCCAAACTCCAGCCTTTTTCCACCGCAAAGGTCGATCCACCGCCGACCACCAGCACCGTCGGCTCACCGACGAGCGAGTCGGCGTCACAGGCCTCGCCCACGCTTCGGGTGCAGTCGTCACTCGCGACCGCCGACGTCCCCTCGCTGACGATTGTCGCTTGGGTCTCGATCACCGTTCCAGGCAATGCGCGGGGGTCCACCTGGGCCTCGAAGCGTATGATCGATTCCTCGTCGCTCGGTGTTTCCCCCGCGGTAGGCAGCACCACTCCGAGGGGGGTTCCCGGGCGTCGGGACACCGTCATCATCGAATCGAAAAGCGGGCTGCTGCCACGAAGTGGGCCGTCGCTCGAATCGGAGACCGATGCGCCATTCAGAGTCGTCGAAGCGGGTACGTATTGTGTGAAAGGCGGAAGCGGCAGGCTCGCTCGGGTCGCCACCGACTCGAAGGTCCCGACATTCACCACTCGAAGGGTGTAGCGAATGCGATCCCCTGGCTGCAGTGTGCCGCCGTTGAGGTCCTCGGCGAAGAGCACGGTGCCGTTCAGAAGAGGCAGGGCGGAGACACTCACCAACGTCGGGTCCGCATCTCCTGGTACGGTCGGATCGTCGGTGAGCACGTCCTCCATCAACCCCGCGGCGGTGACCCGCGCCTGATTCGCGAGCTGAAGGCCATTGATCGTTCCCATTCGGACGCGCACCTCCAGACGAACTGCGAGGCTCTCGCCTGGATCTAGCGTACCGAGCGCCCAACTCACTTCGCCCCTCTCCGCGTCGATCTCGGCCCCATCGGCTGTGACGACCTCGAGCGCGTCGGGGATCGGATCGACCAGGAATAGCTCCCGAGCGGGGCTCGTCCCCTGATTCAGCAGCTCGATGCTGTAGGAGAAAGTCTGTCCGGGGTTCACGATCCGGTCGTCGTCGTCGAGCACGACCTTCGCCGCCGCCAGCGACGGGACTTCGTTGACCTCAAACTCCGTCGGGTCGTTTGGAGCGGGGGTGCTCGGCCAATCGCTTCGAACGAGCGGCACGTCGTCGGCTAGCGCCTCCCCCTGGTTGGCAATGCGTGTTCCGTCCGCCGTTCCCGGATCAACGCGGCCACTCAGCGTGAAAGTGAGCGAAGCACCTGGGTCGAGGGATGCGAGCTGAGGCACGCTCGGGGCGGTCCAGACGAGACGGTCGCCGAGGATCTGCGCCGGCGGACTCGACTCCACGTCGATGATTTCACCGGGGAGCGGATCTTCGAGTCGCACATTCAGCGCCGGAAGCGTTCCGTCGTTGCGAATGCTCAATGTGTAGGCGACTTCGTCGCCGGGCTGAATCGGAAGGGCACGATCGAGCTCCTTGGTGAAGACGAGCACCGGAAACTCGACGAGCACCACCGTCGGATCGGTGGGCTCCGGAGTCGACGGGTCGTCACTGAGTAGGACCTCGCTCAGCTCGTCTGCGCGGACGCGGCCCTGGTTCGCGATCGGCGTCCCGTTGGGAACATCGTCGGCAATGCTCGCCGCAAACACGGCCTCGAAAGTCTCGCCTGCCGCGAGAGAGACGAGCTCCGGATTGGCGCTCGGGCCAAACAATACCTCCCCCGCGGCGATGACCCCGGGCGTCACGGGGGCGAGATTCACGAGCAAAGAAGGGTCGACCGAATCGCGGATCTCGACGTTGGTCGCCGCAGCATTTCCAACATTGCTCACCCGAATCGTGTAGGTCAGCTCGTCTCCGGGCCGCCGATAGCGATTCGCCGACGACGGCGTCACGGTCTTCGCCACCCGAAGCCGTGGCCCCGAAACGACCCGGATTTCCGTGGGTGAGTCGGCGCTGCCAACCAGGGGGTCGTCGCTGAGCTCGTCCGGTGCATTGCTCGCAGAGATCCGTGCTTGGTTGGCGATGACGGTTCCATTCGCCAGAGAATCATTGGACCGCACGGTCAGCGTGACGACCCGTGAGCTTCGCGGCGCGAGGTCGGGCAGATCGACCGTGACGGCTCGGGTGGAGCCATCGAAGCTGCCGCCGTCCGATACGGCAACGAACTCGAGCTCCGGGGCGAGCTCGTCGCTCACACTCAGACCTCGTGCGGTTCCCGAGCCACCGTTGTCGACCTCGATCCGATAATCGAAGGTCTCCCCCGGGGACACCTCGCGCAGCGCCCCAACGGACACGTCTTTCGTGCTCCCGGAGAGATCCGGCGGGCTCAGGATTTCGAGCACCGTCGGGTCCGCATCGCCGGGTTGCGCCGGATCGTCCGTCGGCACGGACGGTGTCGCCCCGTCCACACCGATGAAGGCCTGATTGCTCAGCGGGTCATTGTCGAGACCGTTTCGGATCCGTGCGTCGATCCGGAGCTGACGTGTGGCCCCGGGGTCGACCGTCAGGCCGGTCCACCGAGCCGAATCCCCCGCCAGGCTCCCACCGTCCCGGACGACGATCGTGGTGAGCTTGTCGAGGTGCAGGGGATCGAGGACTTCGACGTCCGTGGCCGGGACTCCGCCCAGGTTCTGCAGCGTGATCACGATGCGCACCTCATCGCCGGGTGCGGCCCGTCTCAAGGGCGCACCGCTGGTCGGGTCCACGAACACCTTCGTGCTCCCGGCGAAGACCGCCCGCCCAGCGACCTCGAGCGCGGTCGCCTCCTTCGCAACGGTGCTCGGATCCGCGTCCGTGAGGAGGGGACCGCTGAGCTCGTCCGCAATCACCGACGCCTGATTCAGGATCACCGCCCCGGAAGGCGCATCGTCGTCGAGACGTACATCGACGGTGAGGGTCACCGCATCGCCGGCCGCGAGAGTCTGAAGGCGCGAGTCAGTGGTCGTGCTCCAGGTCACGGTCTGCCCACTCACGTTGGCATTCGGTGCGTCCACTGGCTGAAGCTCCGACGGCAGCACGTCGGTCACCGTCACGGACGTTGCGTCGGTGCTGCCACGATTTTCGATCACGAGAACGTAGCGCACGACATCACCGGGCGCGGCAGAGCTCACCGGATTGCCGCCGAGGTCGGTCACTGTCTTCGTGCTCGCGCCCAAGTCGGCACCGCCGCCGATGAAAACGTCCGTCGCGTCGTCGACCGTCGGAGTCTGCGGGTCATCGGACGGCGCGCTCAAACTTCCGGCGGTCACCGTCGCCTGGTTGCTGACGCGCTGGCCCGCATTCGCGCTCGCGGAAACGGTCGCATCAAAAACCAACTGCACCTCTTCGCCCGGTACGAGCGCCAGTAAAGCCGGTTCGCTCGCGCCGTTCCATAGGAGCGCGCTACCGTCGAAGGTCGCATTCGCCGGCGTGCTCACGGTTAGAGCGGAATCGATCGGGTCGCGCACGACCAGGTTGCGAGCCGTCGCGTCACCGTCATTGCGCAGGGTCAGGGTGTAGCGAAGCGTGTCGTTCGGCAGGGTCACGAGAGGCTCGCCGCTCACGTCCGCGACCGACTTCGTGAATCCGTCGAGGAGTGGCGCGCTTCGGACGGTGAACGCCGTGGCGTCATCGGGGGCGGCGGTCGCGGGGTCGTCCGTATTCACCGGTTGGGAGAAGCCTGTCACGCTCCCTTGGGTCGACACGACCGTTCCGTCGTCCAAAGGCAACAGGAGGTCCGCGACAACCGTGAGCTCGACGGCGGTCCCAGGAGGAATTGCGGCGAGGGCGGGGACCTGACTGGCGGTGAATTGGACGCTTCCCGGTTGGAGCAGGCCCCCCCCGCTGTCGACCACCGTGAGCTCGCTAGAGATCGGAATCTCGAGCGTGACCCCCGTCGCGTCGACATTGCCGCTGTTTTCGATTCGAGCGGTGTAGCGAACCCGGTCCCCCGGGTTGTATTCGCTGTCATCGTCTCCAACGCGCTCGACGGCGAGCGTCGCGACGGCGCGTGATTCAGCCACCACCGTAAAGTCGGTGGTCTGCGCCCCCGGGGCTTCCGCGTCACCGTCACTTCGCACCGGGGCCGCAAGGGTCGCGGATTCGGCTGTGGCCTGATTGGCCACGACCGTCCCGTCTACGGTGGAGCTTCGGACCGTCGCGTCGACGACGAGCGCAGTGCTGTCGCCAGGGTTCAGTGTTCCCAAGGCAAAGCGCGCCTCGTTGCCGCTCACCGTCCCGCCGATTGCACTCGGGTCTTCGAGCTCCTCTGGAAGCGGGTCGATGATCACGAGCGACTCGATGGGAGAAGTGCCTCCGACGGTCACCTCGATGCTATAGCGAATACGGTCACCAGGACCGTAAGGCGTCCCGGGCGAGAGGTCCTGCACGCGCTTGCTCAGCGTCAGGGCCACCTCCGAGCTCACCACGAAGACCGTCGGGTCCGCACTGCCGGACACGGTCGGGTCATCTGAATCCACCGGGGGCACCCCGAGGGTGCTCACGCTCGCCTGATTGCTGACGACGGTTCCGTTGGCGATGGGGGAGCGAACGTCGGCCTCGATCAGGAGCTCGACGGCGTTGCCGGGCCCCACACCGATCGACGCCAGGCGCGGATCACTGCCGGAGTCGAACTCGACCGTTCCCGTCCCCACCGTGCCCGCCGGTGCCACCACGTTGACGAGGGCTGGGTCGATCGGGTCCACCACGCGAACGTCTTCGGCGAGCGCGTTACCGTCATTCTGAATGCGCAGGCGATAGAGGACCCGGTCCCCTGGCTCGGCAGGCACCGAGGCGAGCTCGGCGATCTTCGTGACCCGGAGCACCGGCTGGCTTTCGACGGTAAAGGACGCCCGAAGCGACTGCTCCGGTAGCTCGTCCGAGCGCACCAACGCTTCGTTGAGGACCACCGTTCCGTTCGCGAGTGGCGAGCGCAACCGGACCTCAACGTTCAGTGTCCGGCTCTCGCCTGCGGGGATCGCTCCCACCGCCCACGTGACGACACCCCCGCTCTCCACCCCGCCGTCCGTGGCCGAGACAAAGCTGACCTCAGCTGGCAAACGGTCGCTGACCTCCACGGCCGTAGCCGGGCGGTTCCCGGTGTTCTCGAGTACGATCTCGTAGCGAACCGCGTCACCTGGTTCGTAGACCCCGACGGGAGCGGTCAGGTCCGTCGCGATTTTGCGCGAGGTGCTGAGCTCCGGCGCGGCGAAGACCTGCAGTGTCGGCGACACCAAGGTCACATTCGCGTCGGGCTCTACGGGCACGGTGACCTCAGCGGTGTTCATCACCGCCGTGCCATTCGGCGCGAGCTCGTCCACGGCCACGTCGAAGATGATTTCACGAGAGCCCCCGGCCGGAATGCTGCCGACGCTCGCCCCACTAGCGAAGGGAAAGGCACCACCGACGTCCGAACGGGTTACCCCATCGACCAGAGTGCTCCCGGCCACATAGGCCGTGAAAGCGGGGATCGGGTCTTCGAGCTCTACCGCCGCGGCGCGATTGCCGGAGTTTTCGAGGACGATTCGATAGCGCACGACATCGTTAGGCTCGAGCGGCGCGCCGTTGAGGTCCGTGACTTCCTTGACGCTCGTGCTCAAGAGCGGACGGAAAACCAGTACGAGCTCGGTCGGCTGCCCCGCCCCAACGACATCGGGATCATCCGTGAGCTCGGGAGCGCCACAGCCCCCGGTTGCGAGTCCCTGTGCGGAGATCACGAGTCCATCGATGTCATCGTCGGCGACACCGGCGCTGTTGAGCTCGGACTCGCTGAAGACGCGCGCGAGGACCGTCACCCGGGTGCTGCCATCTTCGCGCACGACGATGTCATCGACGTTCAGGGTCCCCCCAACGAGTGATACGTTGCCGCTCGTCGCAAAGACCCCGGACCCGTCGACGTCGAGGTAGCTCGGGATGGCGAGCTCGAGCGTGACCCCACCGATGTCCTGCCCACTGCTATTCGGAAAATCGACGGCATAGCGCACGATGCTCCCGGGCCCCACCGGCGGCGCGGTCACCGCACTGACGCTGAGTGTCGGTGGCTCGATGGATACATCGTCGACGGTGGTCACGATCGGGCCGATGGAAACGTTGCTCACCTCGTTAGCGTTCAGCGTCGCGGTGTTGGCGATCGAGCCCCCGCAGGCCGAATCGTCTACGCGAACTTGAAAGGTCACCTGCCGGCTGTTGTCGCCAGCCGTCGAGGTGGGAATCGTGCCGAGGCTCAACCCGTTTTCGAGGGGGCTCTGCCCCGAAACATCCGGCACGGGAGAGCCATCCACACGGGTGCTGTCCGGGACATAGACCGCTCCGGCTGGAATCGGGTCCCTCAGGACCACGCCTGTCGCCTGATCCGAGCCATCGTTTACCACGTCGATGCTGTAGAAGACCGTCTGACCGGCGCTTGCGCTCGCGGGCGACGCTTCCTTCTTGGTGGCCGCGCTGCGAAAGCGAGGGGTCAAGGAGTCGATGGACATGATCGTCCAGCCGAGGAAGAAGCTCTCCCCGTCTCCGAGGGGAAAGACCCCGTCGCCGCTCGAAACGGTGATGTCGGCGGAAGAATCCCCCGTATCGATCAGGCCAAAGAGGTCGTAGGTGTCGATGTCGATACCCGACTGACCGTCCCAGCTCGAATTGAAGCTGTTGTTCTCCGGATTGCGTCCGTTGCTGAGCTTCCTCGCCCCGGTCCCGCCGGGGCCACGAAACTCGATGTAGTCGAAGCAGGTAGGACACCCCGTGAGATCTTGCGGAGGTACGCCCAACTGGCTGTCGCCCTCCATCGCGAAGAGGCTCAGGCGACCGAGGGCCGGTGAGCCGACGGTGAAATCGCCAATTGAGAACGAGACCTGGCCGGCGGAGGAATCGTCCTCATCGAGCCGGGCAAAACCGTCGTAGAGCACCACATCTCGGCGAATCTCCTCCGTATCCGAGGACCACACCACGAGCAGTGACCAACCGGCGTACTTCGCTTGAGCGAAAACCGCTTGCCCGTCGCTGCCGTTGAGAGTCCCCGGGTCCGAATCGAGATCGCCAACGGTATAGGTTCCGTTCGCGTTGCCCAGGCCTTGCGCTGCGACCTGCGCAGTCACATCGCGGCGACAGTAGTAAAAGCCGCCAAACTGGCTCGTTTGCAGGCAGCGCCCGAAACCCGTGGGGTCGTCGAGGGCGGAGAGGTCGTTGTAGAAAGTCCCGTCGGCAGTGGTGAAATCGACGTCGAAGTCTGGGCCGTCCGGTGGTCCTATTCGGTTGCTTCGCGGAGTCGCCCCACTCCAGAACAGGTAGGCTGCTTCGACCCGATGGTCGAAGGGCATGTCGTCGATGACCTGGGACGCCTGTGGGACCAGGACCGAATTGATCTCCTTGCGGAACGGCCCAGGGATCATCACCGCGGCGCCCGTCGCCGAGTGAGAGCCGAACAATCGAAAGCTCGTGACCTTGGTAGGCGTGACACCTTCGACCACCGCCACTGAGGGTCGAGGCAAGAGGAGCACAAGCGCCGCGCACACCCAGCCGTAGAACCCCGCGAGATGCGCGCGAGGGACCGAGTCGGCTTTTTCGGTCACTTCCGGTTGCTCCGCTATCTTCGGCCAAGCGTGGCACGAGGGCCGGTGTCTTGAGAAGTCTACGGAACACTAATACTTGCCGCCAAATTTTTCGTGGCAGGTAGGAGCCTCGCCCACAAGTCAGCGTCCGACGATGTAGAGCTCCGACTCACCCGCACTCAGCGTGCTGCGCGAGCTCACGGGCACGGTGGTGTCGAACGTGTAGCCGCCCGTCGCCAGTAGATCGCCTCCGATCAACGGCGTTAGGCGAAAACCCGCCCGGGGGATCCGCATGGGGCTCGATACGAGAACGCTCGATCCCGGGCTCGACGGCGTGGGATCACAGAGATCCGAGGCCCCCTCGAAGAGCATGCGCTCAGCGGTGCTGTTTGCATCACCCGCGCTCGCCATCCCTCCGGCGATGATGAAACCCCCGGGAACCGGTGCGAGTGCCGGATCACCGCGGCGCGCCTGAAGCGCACCATTCGGGCAAATGGCGATGCTTCCCGCCAGGTTTTCGAGATTGAGCTGGATGATCTCGAAGCTCGCGCTGCCCGTGCCGGTGGCCGGTCGCGTGGGGTCATCGAGCGGCGTATCGAAGCCCCCGACCACCAGTATGGCGTCGCGACCGGGAATGACGGCCGCGGCGAGGTGGCTACGTGGAACGTTGAGACTCGGCCCCGTCAGCACTCCGGTCGCGTTGACGAATTCGACCTGTGGAACGAGCGCACCGTCATCCATGCCGCCCACGAGCGCGACGCTCGTCGGCCCGATCCGCACCGCACGGTGAAATGCGCGCGGCCGCTGCAGATTGGGTCCGGGCACCGTGCGTTCGCTGACAGGGTCGTAGAGCTCGGTAGTTGCGGCGTAGATCAGGGCACCGTTGACCGGATCGCGCTCGATCCCCCCAGCAAGGAGCACCCGGCCGTCCGCCAGGAGGGTCGCGCTGTGGTATGCGCGCTGCTCCTGCATGCTGATCGAGCCACCGAGGGTGTTTGTGCTCGGGTCGAAGAGCTGAGCCGCGCGCAAGGTCCCGACCGTATCACCGCTCTCCCCTCCCGCGATGAAGACCCGACCGTCATCCAGCCTCGTCGCAGTGTGGCCCTCGCGGCCATTGCGAAGCTCCGGACCGGCCACGAAGAAACCGGTGCGCGGGTTGTAGATTTCCGTAGTCGTCCACAGACGGACGGTGTTGCCCTCAACCTGCGAGCCCCCCGCCAGCAGGACCTGCCCGTCGGGCAGGAGCGTCGCCGTGTGACCACGCCGGGGAACGACCTGCTCGGTACACTGATTGGCGACATCGGTATTGGTTGTGGAAATGAATGTGTCGATTTCGCCGATCACCATGGAGATCTGAACGACCTCGAAGCCGTCCTCACCGCTCAAGTCCACGAGACCAACACTCGATGCGGCTTGGGCTGGCCCCGGCTGTCCGTTCCCATCGTTCCTACGACCGATCACGGTCACAACCGCGTCAGACACCGGCTCGAGGCCCTCGAAGGTGCCCCGCTTCGAAGCGAAGTCGAATATTTCCCGGACCGGTTCGGCCATCGACTCGGATTCGATCAGGATCTCGAGATGGGAGAGTTGGCCGCTCTGCAGCGGGAACTGGCTGCAGGAGTCGTAGACGATCAGGTTGAACTTGAGGTCCTCGCCGCAGCCGAGTCCCGCGCACGCCAACACAGCCGCGACTAGGAGCGATCGCCTCACCACACGGCCTCAACGGAAACGCCGTCCACCGAACGGTCGTGGAAGAATCCGAAATAGGCTCCGCCCGCAGCGCCGAGCGCAACCACGCCCACGGCGGTCCAAAACCACCACTCGCCGGCGATCGATCCGGGCTTCTCCTCCTTACTCGCAACGACCTCCGTCGGCGGTGGGATCTCATCGCCCCGAGCGATCACGCTGTCCACGGGCGCCTGGCTTCGCGGGTCCAGTGCGCGCGCAGGACTGCCTGCGGGTGCCCCGTAGAAACTCACCGTGCGCAGCTCCCCCGAATCCGAGCTCGGGCTGACCGGTCCTTGCCCTTCGACGATCGCGACGGTGCCGGAGAGCGGCGCGCCCGGCTGCTCCAAGAGTCGTTCGACCTCGCGGGCCGCCTTGTTCGCTTCGATGGAAGTAGAGAGCAGCTCCGTGTCGAGGACGAGCGGCCGCAGGCGCGTCCACTCGCCGGTGACCGAGTCCCCCAGGAGCAATCCCAGGTCGAGGACGTTGTCACCTCGGCTCATGGCCGCGAGCAGCGCGTAGCGCGCGCCCGACGCCTCCGCCGCGCGCAGCGCCTGGATTCTTCCTCCCTCGCTCGACCGATTGACCGCGAGCTCGTCGGCGAGTCCCAGCGCACCGCCGGAACCGACGAGCTCAACCGTGACCTGAACCTCCCGCTGCTCTCGAACGCTCACGGTCTTGCCGAAAACGCCGCCTTGGCCCCGGACGACCACGTGGTGCTCACCGATGATCAGCTGGTCGACACGGAGGGGGGTGCTGCCGAGCTCCTTGCCGTTGATCCATACGGTCCCGCTCGCGCCGTCCACGCGAAGAGCACCGCGGGCTTTTTGCAGCTCCGAGCTCTGAATCTCCTTCCAGAGATTCACGAAGAGCGGCGGATAGCGCGACTCGTCGATGTCGAGCCACGGCTGGATCCGCGCGAGAGCAGTGAGGACCTCTCGCCCCTGGGCCTCCTTGCCCCGTCGAAGGTAGGCCTCAGCGAGCAACAGATGGGCGTCGACTACCACGGCGAAATTGCTCAGCTGCTCCGGCTGAGCGCGGTACATTTCGAGGCCGCGCTCGAGCTTGGCGATCGCCTGTGGGATCCGGAGACGCTCCGAGAGGCGTTTCCCCTCGCGCAATTCGGCGCGGGCGCCTCCTCCGCGAGCGCGACGGCGGCTGCCACTGGCCGGCCAATCGACGGCGATCACAGAGATTCCACGTCGCTGTTCGAGCTCTTCACGCAAAGCATCGCCGAGCTCTCTGAGCTGCTCCTCGTCTATTCGTCCACCCGCTGGCGCGACAGGGAACACCGCGACGGTCTCGGCAGCGGCACTGAGTGGTAGGCCCCAGAGGCACAGCAAGGTTGCGGCGGCTCTTCCCGGCACGAGCCAGGTGCGATTTACTCGGATCATGTCGTCCATCGAGCGGCGTTTACTACACTCTTCGGGGCTTTGCCGGTCAAGCCCGTGGGCGCCCTACCTTACCGGAATATCGACTGAATTCTCGACAACCGGAGACGCTAGGAGGACTATCGTCCCACGATGGGTCGACGGGCACAAAAAGTGAGGACCCCCGCGCGTGTTTAGGTCCCTGAGCATTCAGATCCTCTGGGCCCCGGCGCTGGTCCTGGCCCTCGCCGGGATCACCCTGGCAATTCAAACCCGGGCGCTCAGCGAGACCCAGAGCGCACCGATCGCTCAGGAACGCGCACTTCTAGAAGGCAGCACGCGCCTGCTTCAAACGCGACACGCGCGGACCGGGCGACGGGTCCGGCTGGCTATCCTCGATCCGAAGGTCGACAACCGTATCGCCATTCTGAACGACACCTCCGAGCACTACCTGCGCGCGATGCGTTCGCTCACTGGCGAGTCGCGCCGACGCCTCTCTGGACTCACGCCGATCGCGGACCGGCGCCTCGAGCCCCTCGAGCGCCGCCTGGGCGAGCTCTTCGATGCGATCGATACGGAAGTCGCACTCGTAGCCCGCAGCGTCGAGGACCTGCGCGACGCGCTCGAGAACGGAGACCCGGACGCCTTTGACCAGGCGCTGATCGACTTCGAGCGTGCGGAGCAAACGGTCGCCCAGCGCCTCTCGCGCCTCGACGGCATCACACGCCGTCTGCTCGCCATCCGCTTGGAGCGGCAGCGCGAACCGCCCTACCGAATCCCCTCGTGGATCTTCATCGCTCTCGGGATCCTCTCCGCCGTCGCCCTGGTGTTCTCGGCCTTTCGAGCCCATCGATTCGTCGAGCAGCGCGTGCAGCGCGCTGAAAGCGAACAGAAGGAGCGACTGACGGGACTCGGAGCGGAGCTGACCCGCGCGAGTCGGTCGCGGGACGTCGCAGAGCAAGCGAGGCGTCGCGAGGAACAAGAGCTCGCGCTCCTGCGCATCTACAACGAGAACCTGGTCAACAGTCTTCGCAGCGCGGTCGTGGTCACCGATCTCGACGGCACGATCAGCGGCTTCAACCGAGCGGCGCGCGCGCTTCTGACCCCCGAGCCGGGCGCCTCGATCCTCGAGCATCGCGTCGGGCGCTCACTCCAGGAAGAGCTGCCCCACGGGCAAGACCTGCTCACCAGAGCCCGAGAGGAACCGCTACGCACCAGCGCGCTGCGTTTGGACGACCGCGTGATCGATCTCGCCGTCGTCCCCTACCTCGACGAAAGCGGCGCCGCTCGCGGATTCCTTTGGGTCGTGGACGACATCACGGAAACCGTGGAGACAAAGAATCGCTTGCTCGCCGCCGAGCGCCTCGCGGCCGTGGGTCGCCTCTCCGCGCAGGTCGCACACGAGATTCGCAATCCCTTGAGCGCGATCGGATTGAACGCCGAGCTGCTCGAGGAGGAGCTCGAATCCCCTGATCCGCAGGAAGCGCGAGCGCTTCTGCGAGCGATCGCCAACGAGATCGAACGACTCACCGAAGTGACCGAGGGGTATCTGCAGCTCACGCGAATGCCTGACCCGCACGCCGAAGGCACCGATCTGCACGACTCTTTGCGCGATCTGCTGTCGATGCTCACCCCCGAGCTCCGCGCCCACGGGATCGAGGTGAAGCTCGAGCTGCACGCACGCGACGCGATGGCGTGGGTGGACCCTGGCCAGCTTCGCCAGGCGCTCTTGAACGTGATTCGCAATGCACGTGAAGCGATGCCAGAAGGTGGCACGATCACCCTGCGCAATGGCCGAGAGAACGGCTACGCCTTCATCGAGATCGAAGACGAGGGTCCCGGCATTCCGGAAGACGTGCGTGAACGGGTCTTCGAGCCGTTCTTCACCACAAAACCCGAGGGAACCGGACTCGGCTTGAGCCTCACCCGGCAATTCGTACGAGAGCAACGCGGTGATATCCGGCTCGACGCCTCCGCCCAGGGGGGAGCCCGCGTCCGGATCCTGCTTCCCGTCGCCGCGGAGCCCCGAGAAGCCACGCACTGAAAAAAGTTCGGTATTTTTTTTACACCCCGGACGACCCGCCGATTGCTCATTTTTCAACGAAGCACGGAAAAGTGCCGCGAACGCCCCCGTTGGGCCCGATAGACGGGCCACAGTTTTTCTCCATGGCATCATTGACAGGCTTTCCGCGCTGAACGAGCGATCTGCGGCCGTTGGCGCCCGATTGGACCGGTCGGTTTTGCTTACTTTTTAAGAAAGCAACGTAAGTAGAGAGCACGCCTGGCCTTCTTGGCAATGACGCGTTGCGTCTCGAGGTGGGTCCGGAGCTCGACGCTTTCTCCAGTCCGAAGGGCCCGCTTGACCCCCTGGGGGCCCCCTGATGATGATCGCCCTCGGCCCGAGATCCCGCCGAGAACGGCACCGTTCGAGCAGGAAACAGTGAACGAAGAGCATCTGAAAATCGCGGAACGTGTCGTCGGCAATGGCCTGCGCGTGGTGGTGGTGGAGCAACCCTTCCTGCACGCCGCTGATGTCTCGCTGTTCGTTCGCTGCGGCTCTCGACACGAACGCTGCGAGGAATGGGGCCTCTCACACTTCCTCGAGCACATGATGTTTCGAGGCAGCGAGCAGCATCCGAGCAGCTACGACCTGGCCTGGGCATTCGAGCGCCACGGCGCGAGCCTCAACGCCGCGACCTGGCGCGATCACACCCACTACGAAACGACCGCCCACCCGAGCTCCATCGCAACGATTCTCGAATTGCTGGGTGAGATGGTAACGCACCCGCGGTTTGGGGGCATCGACGTCGAACGCTCGATCGTCGAAGAGGAGATCCAAGGGGAGCTCGACGAAGACGGCGAAGATGTGGACCTCAACAACGTCTCCCGTGCGTCGATATGGCGCGGCCACTCGATGGGCCGGCGGATCACCGGCTCCGTGGAGAGCATTCACGGCATCGACTTCGACGATCTTCGCCGTCACCACTCCCGCTACTACGTCGCGCAGAACTCGGTCCTTTGTGTGAGCGGCCGCGTCCGCGCCGATGACGTCTTTGCGATGGCCGAAGAGGCTTTTCGGGCGATGGCTGAAGGCGACCCGGCCCAGGACGGCGATGCGGCGCGCTTTTCTCCCGACTCTCGCGTGGCGCTCCGAGACAGCGAAGGAAGCCAGACCAGTGTCGCGCTCACCTTCGAGGCCTACCCGGATCCGCACGACCGCTTCGCGGCGCTCGAATTACTCACGCGGGTTCTGGACGATGGCCTGGGCTCGCGCCTGCACCAGAACGTGATCGAGCGGCGGGGCTTGGTCTACGACCTCTCCACGGGCTTGGATTGCTACGCCGACTGCGGAGTCTACGACATCGAGCTCACGGTCGCACCACGGCGTGCGGCGACGGCCGTAGCGGCCACCCTCGAAACCCTCGAGGAGCTGTGCGAAAGCGGTGTCAGTCGCGAGGAGCTTGAGCTGGTGCGCGCCCGCTGCCTGCACGAGATCGAGTACTCCCTCGA
Organism: uncultured Bdellovibrionales bacterium; assembly: GCA_964468125.1. Taxonomy (GTDB): domain Bacteria; phylum Myxococcota; class XYA12-FULL-58-9; order XYA12-FULL-58-9; family CAYXVF01; genus CAYXVF01. The sequence continues at coordinate 33,467 of CAYXVF010000057.1, forward strand.
TTCGGCCTCCGAGCTGTCGTCGCATTTTGGCACCGCCGCGCTCTTTCGCACGATCGAGCCGCTCACGGCGCACGCGGAGAAGCTGCGCCGCATCACCCCCGACGACCTGCTCCAGGTCGCTCGAAGCGTGTTCCACTCGGGCCGACTCCACAGCACGATCATCGGCCCCCTCGAACGCACGAATACCGATCGCATTCGCACCCTTCTCGGCTACTTCGCCGGCGACGAGGGACCGTTGAAAGCGCGAGCGCTGACGGGATGACCTAGTGGTCTTTTTCTCTTCTGGTGTGCCAACCGCCGGGAGTTTTGGGTTGTCCCGTCAGCCCTCGTGTTTTCCCGCCGCTCCTAGGCCGCGGCGGTAGACGAGGTCTTCGATGAAGCGTCGTTGCCACCGCCACCGCCCGTCGCCTTGGACTCGGCGCGCTCCCGGAGGAAGATGTAGACCGGTGACGCCACGGCGATCGAGGAATAGGTACCGATGAGCACGCCAACGGTCAGGGCGATGGCAAAGTCGCGCACGATGCCGCCGCCGAAGATCAGGAGCGCCAGCGTGGCGAGCAAGGTGGTGATCGACGTGATGAGCGTCCGGGACAAGGTCTGGTTCAGCGAGGTGTTCACGAGATCACGCAGGGCGCGGCCACGGTAACGCACCGAATTCTCCCGAATGCGGTCGTAGACCACGATGGTGTCGTTCAGTGAGTAACCGACGAGAGCGAGGATGGCCGCGATGATCGGCAGGTTGAACTCGAGCTGGAACACGGCGAACACGCCGACCGTGATGATCACGTCGTGGATCAGCGCGACCACCGCGCCCGGGGAGAAGGCGAGGTCGAAGCGGATGGCCACGTAGATCAGGATGAACCCCAAGGCGTAGAGAACTGCGAGAATCCCCTGGTTGCGCAGCTGATTGCCGACCTGCGGTCCGACGAACTCCACACGTCGAACGATGTCCGTGCCCTCTTGGAGCTCCATCGTGCCCTGCAGCGACGTCTCGATCTGATCGGCGATGGAGACGAGCTCGATCCGGAAGGACGGTTTGTCCTCGCGCTCTCCGCGACTCACGTCCTTCACCATCAGACCGCGATTCGTCAGGATTTGCTGTACCCGTTCCTCGTCCACCGGCCCCGCGAAGGTCACGCTCACGGTCTCACCGCTCTCGGCGATCGCGAAGCTCTCGACATTCTCCGCCGAACCGGCGAGCGCCTCGTATTCCGTCTTGATGGCGGCCTTGTCCTCGTTGCTGATCGTTCCGGTTTCCCGGACGAGAATCAGGAACTCGTTGTCCCCGTCCGCGCCAAAGCGCTGGATGCGTGCGTCTCCCAAGCCCAGGGGCTCGATCGCCGACTGCAGCTCCGCTTCGGTGGTCGCCTTGGGAAACTTCACCTGGATCTCGTAGCCGCCGGCGAAGTCGATGCCGAAGTTCAACCCCAGCGCGCTCGTGGCGACGACGGCCCCTCCAACCAGGAGGCCGGAGAAAATGGCGAAGATCGGAAGCTTGCCGATGAAATCGATGTGAAATTTCTGCGTATCTACCATGGTGCGAGCCCCCTAGATGCTGAGCGACTTGAGTCGGCGACGGGTGCTAAAGAAGTCGAAGACCAGCCGCGTCACCACGATGGCGGTGAACATCGAGCACAAGATCCCGATGATGAGCGTGACCGCGAACCCACGAACCGGGCCCGTGCCGTATTGCATCAACACCACGCCAGCGATGAGGGTGGTCACGTTTGCGTCGAAGATGGTGGAGAAGGCTTTGCCGTAGCCCGCGTCGATCGCGGCACGCGGCGACTTGCCCGCCCGGAGCTCCTCGCGAATGCGTTCGAAGATGATGACGTTTGCGTCCACCGCCATACCGATGGTCAGCAGAATGCCCGCCATACCGGGCAGCGTGAGCGTCGCCTCAAAGAGCGCGAGGACCGCGATCACGAGCACCAGGTTCAAGACCAGCGCGAAGTTCGCGATGACTCCGGACAGCTTGTAGTAGAAGAGCATGAACAGGAGTACGAGCGCCATGCCCACCGCGATGGCGGTCTCGCCGCTGGCGATCGCTTCCTCACCGAGTGTTTTACCAACCTCACGCTTCTCCCGAATCTCCACCGGCGCGGGCAGCGCACCGGCACGAAGCACGAGGGCAAGGTCGTTTGCCTCCTGCTGCATTTGCTGCGGACTCACCCCGCGGCCGAGGCTGATGCGAGCGGTACCGCCGGCGATCTTTTCGGTGATGATCGGCGCCGAGTTGACCTGGTCGTCGAGGACGATGGCCATGTGCTTGTTCACGTTCGCGCCGGTGAGGTCACCGAAGATCTTGGCCCCTTGCACGTCGAAATCCATGACCACGTTGAACTGGCTCGGAAGCTCCGGGTCCTGCCGCGCTTGCGCCGACGTGAGGTACTCACCGGTGATCCCCGGAACCGCGTCCAGGTAGTAGGTCTCGAGGGTCGCGTCACCGGGTTTGCTCGGATCTGGATCCGTCTTCACTCCGAAGAGCAGCTCACGGTTCGACGGGATCACCGGCGCGACGAGCGCGAGGAGCTCATCTTTCTTGCTCTCTGGCAGCTCGAAATAGGTCTCCACCCCCGCATTGCTCGTGCGTTCAAGTCGCTTGGCCCCTTCGGGCAGCTCCCGCTTATCTACGCTCCCGAGAACCGAGGAACCTTCCGTATCCACGATCTTGAACACGAGCTGCGCGGTCTTGCCGATCAGGGCGATGGCGCGCTCGGGATCCTTCAGGCCCGGCAGCTGGATGAGGATGCTGTCCGCGCCGCGGCGTGCGATGGTGGGCTCGGTCACACCGAACTTGTCCGCTCGGCTTCGGATCGTCTTGATCGCCTGGTCCACGGCCGCGTTGCGCTGAAACTGCTCTTCGTCGGAGAGGAGCTTCAGGGTGTAGCGCTCCGTGCTGCGCTCATCGACGTCGAGGACGCTGAAATCGAGCTGCAGGAGCTTTTCTAGCTCGGTGGTGCTCGCATCCGGCGCGAGATCAACCGTGAAGTAGGTCGAGTCCTTCGGCCGGTCGATGCGCGTAAAGGGAATCCCCTTTTCTTTCATCGCCTCACGGAGCGACTCGGCGACGCGATCGAGACGCTGCTCCACCGCCTTTTGCACCTCCACACCCATGACCAGGTGCACGCCACCCTGAAGGTCGAGGCCGAGGTTGAACTTGCTGCACGGCACGCCGACGGGCAGCTCGCCACAGAAGTCGTCGTAGTCGAGGGCGTCCTCCGGATCCCCCCCGGCCTGCGCTTCCATGCGCGGGGCAAAGTCCGAATAGTAGTAGTAGGACGGGTAGATCATGAAGGCCGCTAAGCCCACGACGCCGACCGTGACGAGAAGTCTCAAATACCAACCACGATCCATTGTTGTTTCAGGCTCCCGTTACTTGGATGCGGATTTTTCGTTAGCGCTCTTGCCGTCCCCGGCTTTCGGGTCCGGCCACTTACCGACGATCCGGTCGCGGAGGACCCGCACCTTCACGTTACTGGCGATGTCAACGGTTGCGACCTGTTCGTCGAGGGCGACCACTTTACCGTAGATCCCGCCATTGAGCTGAACCTCGTCGCCCTTCTTGAGCTGATTGAGCAGCTCCTGGTGCTTCTTGCGCTGCCGATTCGCAGGTCGGATGAGCAACAGATAGAAGACACCGAACATGAGCCCCATGGTAATCAAGAACGAATAGTCGAAGCCCTGGGGCTGCCCTTCGGCCTGGGCGAGTACTGCGCTGAGCAAAGTCTGAAGCACCACGATTCTCCACGCAGGGCGGGCTGAAGCGGCCTCGCCCCGAAAGTAGTCGGCGCGTCTAACACACGAGATTCTAGGGCGCAACGGCCCATGCGCGCCCTAGGAATAGGGTTTTCCCAGCGAAGTCGGGCTATTGCGCGTTGCCCTGGGAAAAAACGCTCAAGGGGTGACGATCTCGCGCTCTTTCTCGCGCTCCATGTAGTCATCCCAGCGCTCGGGGCTGCGCCGGTCGACGTCCGAAAAGTACTCCACCGCATTGCGGAGATGCACGCCGACGAAAGGCTGGGAAAAATGCGGGCTCTGAAACAGGTTCGTTCCCCAGCCGACGAAGAGGAAATCGAAGAAGGTCAAGCCGACCCCCGCGAAGAGATCGGATTGGGTATCACCATCCGGAGCCTCAAAGTCGCGCCGAGTGAGCCCGAGAAAGAGCGTCGGGTGGAGCGACATCCAGAGGTTGCCCAGCACCGAATAGTCGACTTCCGGGTCTTTGTTGCGGCGCAGCTGTAGGGTCCCTGCCGCCCCGAGCGCTCCGCTCTCCCAATCGGGCGTCGGTTTGGGAAGACGCACGGCGTTGATCGGCACCACCAAGGCAAAGTCGAGCTTCAGCCGCAAGCCGTGCCGATGGACCCGGAAGTACGCGGTGAACACGTCGGACCGGTCGTCTTCGTCGTAGGCTTCGAGCACGATCACATCGCCTTCGCGCAGCTTGTACTGCCGCTTCACGCCGGACACGTAGAGGGTGTCGAGGTCACCGTGCTCGAGGCGCCTCGCGAGTGACCAAACCGCTCGGTTGCGCCGCAACTGCAACGCCCGCTCGAGCGTTTGGTAGTCTTTGCTCGTCCGTTTTTCGAAGTAGTCGATGCGGGTCACGCTTCGATCGTGCACGAGATAGAAGTCTACCCGGAGATTGCGCTCGGGCATTCGGTTGAAACGGATCGCACCGTCGTCCGTGACCACGCACGGCACTACGATACATTCAGTGGCCCTACGAAATACGCGCTGGTCGCCCTCGCCTCCCCGGTCGAACCAGACCGTCGCCCCCCAATCGACCCGTTCGGTCGCTTCACTCGGCGAATCCTTCGGCCGTATTGCCGGTGACTCAGCACGGTCCCCGCGGCTGATCGCGTCGGGCACCTGCGCCAGCACGAGCGCCCCGAGGAATAGCGCGTTCATCCGTCGAGCTCTGCGAGCAGCGTTTTCGGGTCAAAGGTGCCTGCATCGATGGCCTCACGCATGCGCTGCATCAGGTGCAGATAGAAGGCGATGTTGTGCAGCGTCGCCAGGCGCAAGAAGGTGGGCTCCCCCGCGACGTAAAGGTGGCGAAGGTAGGCGCGGCTGTAGGTCTGGCTGACGTAGCAGGGAGTTCCCGGATCGAGTGGGGCGTCGTCCTCCCGGAAGCGCGCGCCCTTGATGTTCACCTTGCCGTAGGAGGTGAAGAGCGTGCCGTTGCGCGCATTGCGCGTGGGCATGACGCAATCGAACATGTCGATGCCGCTCGCGACCCCCCGGACGAGATCCTGCGGCGTGCCGACGCCCATCAGGTAGCGCGGCTTGTCCTTCGGGAGGAGCGGTGCGGTGACGCGTACGATCCGGTCGATGTCCTCGGCGGATTCTCCTACCGAGACCCCGCCGACGGCGATCCCGTCGAACGGCATGGCGGCGATCACTTCC
>CAYXVF010000058.1:0-38761 GCA_964468125.1 uncultured Bdellovibrionales bacterium
GCCGATCGAAACGCAGATTTTCGAGAATTCGCGGGACCCCCGGATAGGGGTCAGGACGCCTCGGGCAGGAGAGGGAACGGATTGCTGCTGCGCGTGAAAGACACGGTGCGTTTGTCTTTGCCGTTGCGGACCGTCACGACGTTCATCTGCGTTGCTTCGAGCTCGAAAAACGAGGTGTTGCGCACGGACGCTCCGCTCCAGCTCCCCTTCGGCCCCAGCACTTCAAAGTAGAGCCAGGTGCCTTTTGGGGTCACCTCGTGGCCCACCCAGCGAAGGGGCCAGGGAGGCCCGTCGCGCTGCACGACGAGCTTTTGGCTCATATAGCGCATGAGCGCGGCTGCGGTCTTCTCGTTCTTGGCGAAGAAATCCACGGGCTCGTCTTCGTAGATGGTGAGCGCATCCTTCAAATCGTCGAGCTCCACTTTGACCGCCACCTCGAGGACGCCACGCTCCGGACGCAGGTCGATGGTGGTGGTGGTGACGTGGCGAGGATGGGCGAAGCTCGCGGCGGGCACACTGAGGACGAGCACGACGAATGCCGCAAAGGCTTTCATTCCTCCTCCTCCTCCGCCTTCTTCTTCAACTGCATCGGGTTGTCCGCGCTCTTTTTGAAGAGCTGAAACCGCGTCGGCTCCGCCGCGGGCGGGTATTGATTGTTGTCCCGGTCGGCGTCGGCGATCTCTCGGTTGGGGTCGACGTGAAAGCCCGTGATCTTCTTGAAGCTCATGAAGAGCTTCGGGGCACGCTCGGGGTTGTAGCGCCAGATCTCGGCTGGGATCCGGATGAATTCCTTCTTGCCGTCTTCGTAGCTGATCTCGAGCGGGATCGGCATCACGACCCCACCGTGGTTCTCGAAGTTGACCACATAGAAGTGGCGCGCGGTTCCGAGCAAACCCCTCTCCCAGGGCTCGAGCTTCTCCATCATCTTCAGGAACTCGTCCCGGTCTTGCTTTGTAACGTCCAGCGGATCGTAGCTGTTGTAAAAGTCTTTCAGGTCCGGGTAGCGGTCCACCAAGCGCTTCATCTTCGCGTTGCGCTGCTCGGTGAGGTTTGGCGTCTCCTTCTCACGCTCCAGCTTGCGAAGTGCTTTGTCGCGCTTCGGGTTGCCCGTCTCGAGAATGTACTCCTTCACCTTGCCGATTCCGATGTCGACGTGGTCCGTCGAATAGAACCAGCCACGCCAGAACCAGTCGAGGTCGATGGACGAAGCGTCTTCCATGATCCGAAAGAAATCCGCCGGCATCGGCCGTTTGAACTTCCAGCTTTGCGCGTACTTCTTGAACGCGAAATCGAAGAGCTCCCGGCCCATCACTGTCTCCCGCAGGATATTCAGGGCGGTAGCCGGTTTGCCGTAGGCGTTGTTGCCAAACTGCAGGAGCGACTCGGAGTTCGTCATGATTGGAACCTGATTCTCGCTCTTCATGTAGTCGACGATGTCTTCGGGGAACCCACGGCGGGAGGGATAATCTATTTCCCATTCTTGCTCGGCGAGGAACTGCAGGAAGGTGTTCAGGCCCTCGTCCATCCAGGTCCATTGCCGCTCGTCGGAGTTGACGATCATCGGGAAGAAGTTGTGGCCGACCTCGTGGATCACGACGCTGATGAGTCCGTACTTGCTGTGGCGCCCGGACCCGCTCACCTCCCGGTCCGCTTTGCCCCAGTAGGTTTCGTCTTCGTAGGGGCGAGGCGCGTTGAAGCAGAGCATCGGGTACTCCATGCCGCCCACGCTGCTGTTCACCGAGATCGCCACGGGGTAGGGATAGGGGAAGGTGTGGCGTGAGTAGACGTCGATGGTGTGGACGACGGCGCGCGTGGAATAGCGGCTCCAGAGCGGCTCGCCTTCCGGCGGCCAGTAGGACATGGCGAGCACGTCGTTGCCGTTTTCCTTGAAACGTAGCGCGTCCCACATCAGCGAGCGGCTCGAGGCCCATGCAAAGTCACGCACGTTGTCGGCGTGAAACGTCCAGGTGCGGGTGCCCTTGGCCTTGGACTCCGCGTTTTCTTCCGCCTCTTCGCGCGTGATGATCAACACCGGATTCTTGGCGCTCTCTGCCTTCTTCAGCCGCTGACGCTGTGTCTCCGTGAGTACGTCCTTCGGATTTTGGAGCACGCCGGTCGCGGCAACGATGTGGTCGCTCGGTACGGTGATCGCCACGTCGAAGTCGCCAAACTCGAGGGTGAACTCACCGCCCCCCAGAAACTGTTTGTTCTGCCATCCATTGACATCCGTATAGGCAGCCATCCGTGGATACCACTGCGCGATGGAATAGAGCTCGTTGCGATCCCGTAGGACTTCGTAACCCGTACGCGGGTTGAAGCGCTGAAGATCGTTGACCTGGTAGGTCCAGCCGATGCGCATCTCGAAACTCTGCTCGGGAGCGAGGGGGGCCGGCAGATCGATGCGCATCATCGTGCCCACGACGGTGTGCGCGAGCTTCTTGCCGTTCTTTTGCTCGACCCGAGTGAGCTTTAGGCGTCCGTCGAACTTCTCCATGTAGAGGAGGCGGGCGAGCGTCCCGAAGCCGAGCTTCTCAAAGCTCGGGGCGACCTCGGCCAGCTGAGCATCGGAGAAGCGATGGTGCTGGTTGTTGTCGAGCTGAATCCAGAGGTAGTCGAGAGCGTGGGGTGAGTTGTTCTGGTAGCGGATCGTCTCGTCACCGGTGATGCGATGCTCACGCTCATCCAGAGTCACGCGAATGTCGTAGTCGACACGCTGCTGCCAGTAGCCCGGGCCCGAAAAGCCCGAGCCCAGGCGCCCTTCGTCTGGTGTCGGAAGGACCTCTTCGAGCTGGCGAAAGCGGTCATGGTCGCCGTGGGCCGAGGCAACGGCCGGGGCAAACAGAACGGACAATGTCAGAACGCGCATAGACTCGTGCAAGGTAGTTCCACTCTCCGCAGGCGCAAGTGAGGGGCCTCTCAGCGGTGCTTGGGCCAGGTGATGAGGGTGCAGCCACGCTCGGCCAGCTGAAGCCGGCCGCCGCCTCGGAGGCTCAGGCGCGCAGCAATGGAGAGGTTTGAGCTGCTGTCGCCGAGCAGGACGGGCTCAGATGGCTCGACGACGAGCTCGAACCAGGCGCTGTCGTGCTCCGCCAGCGTGATGCGCGCGTTCGCACCCACCGCCGCGTAGTGGGCGAGTACCGCGAGCAGGGCGTGAATGAAGCAAGCTCGTCCTCCGGTGCCACGAAGTGACGGCCGAGCAGCGTCGCATTCGACCCCGGCGAGCTGGCTGACTTCCGCGAGCGCTTCGGCGACGGAAAAACCGCGATGGGGATCGTCAGACTGGCTGGCCAGGCGAATGATCCGTTCGATGCTGCTCGAGATTCGTTGTGCCGCGCCGAGGCTTTCGCTCACGAGCTCCTGGGTCTCTGCGGCTGGGGCGCCCTGGAGCAGGTCTTCGAGGTTGGGGAGCAGGTAGGCGAGGGGCTGATTGATCTCGTGGGCGAAACGATCGGCGAGGCGACCGATTGCCGCGAGCCGCGCGGTGGCTTCGAGCTCGGCTTCGAGCTCGCGACGGTCCGTGACATCCGTGCCCAGCACAAACAGTGCGCTATCGCCGGCCTCGAGCTGTTCGGCCTCGAAATACGTCCAAAGAATGCGTCGGATCTCGCCGTCCTGGCTCACCGCCGCTTCGAGCATCGAGCGTCCGTCGGGCGGGGGCCATGCCACGCCGAGGGTGAGCTCCGCGGCATGGGCGCCTTTGAGCGCGCTTTCATGGCTTCCCGCGAGCGCCGCCGCCGCGCCGTTGCTACGGACGATGCACCCATCTCCGTCGAGCACGAGCACCGGGGCAGCGAGATGCTCCAAGAGCGCGTCGAGGAACGCGTGCCCCTCGTGGACCGTGCCTTCGACGAGCATCATCGTTCGATCGTCGACCACGATTCCGGTGCAATAACAGCGAACCGTCTGCGCTCTTCCGTCGGGATAGAAGGTCCAGTCTTCGCGGATTCCTTCGCCCGCTCGAAAACGCAACAGATAGGAGGCGAGCCGCGCCCGGGTGTCCGAGCTCATGTCCGTGGTGAAATCACGCTGAGTCAGCGCTTCGAGGGAGGGCGCGCGCCAGAGAGGCAGCGCAGAGGCATTGGCCCAGACCATTCGCTCGTTCTGAATGTCGAACACCCAGACCGGCGTTCTGAGCAGCTCGAACGCCTTTCGGGTTTCGTCGCTCAGGACAGGCAGGTTCGCGCTGGCGGTCATGGAGCAGACCATGAGTCCGCACGGCCGAGCGATCAAGCCGGTGCCCGGGCGGGGCGAACCTAACGCGCGTCAATCGACGGATTGATCTAGCGCAAGGCGGCGCGTCGGAATGAATGATGAGGTGGTGTTTGCCGTGGCTGGGTTTCGACCGCGAGCCGCACCGGATGGTTTCCGAAAGGAGGCGATATGCGACGCCGTGCTGGCAGGTTGCTGCAGCGCAAGTGGTCGTGCCGGTCCGGGTATCCCCGAAACCGTTCAACGCCGATCGGCAGAAGCTGCGCCGGTGCTCATCAGCGCGCCGACGTACGAATGCCCACGACCGCCGCAGGTCGTGTGGTGGACTCCGGCTCGCCCTCGAGCCCTGACATCGCGCATCCCGCGCGCCCACTCTCGTCGTCGCGTCTAGCGCACGCGACGCCTCATCGGCCATGATGCCGACCGGGTGAACAGCGGCTGCGGAAGGTCTGAGGAATCACGGGGGCGACCGGAGTCAGTTTCTTTCTGCCACTCTACGCCCGGCTTCACCGTGACCTTTTCAGCTTGAGTTACTCAAGGCGCGAGAGAAGACCATGGAAATAGCGGAAAAATTCAAGCGGAAGCTCATCTCCGTCGATCGAGCGTTGGATCTGATCGAGTCAAACCACGAGATCGTTTCCGCACTCGCGGCCTCGGAGCCTCGGGCCATAATGTCTCAGCTCCACACGATCAAAGACCGTGTCGAAGGCGTGTCGGTCATCACCTGCCTGCCGCTCCAGGACTATGAGTTCTTCGCGAACCCCGAAATGAAGGGCCACTTCTTTCACGAAGCTTGGTTCTACTCCCCCGGGATTCGGAGAGCCCATCGCGAAGCAAAGACATGCAGCTTCATTCCGAATCATCTTCACGCCGCGGGAAGAGATCGCCTTTCCTTCCGCAAGCCGAACCTCTTTGTCGGATCGTGCACCCCGCCAGATCGTCAGGGCTACGTCTCACTCTCTCTCAGCGCAACCTACGAGCGCGAGATGATCGAGGCCGCGGACCTTTCCGTGTTGGAGGTCAACGAGAACCTCCCGTTCACCTATGGTGATACGATCATTCATCTCGACGAGATCGACTATCTCATCGAGAACCACCTGCCCATTCCTGAGGTGCCGGCCGAGGAGCCGAGCGAAAAAGACCGTGCGATCGGCTCTCACATCAGTGAGCTGATCGAAGACGGGTCGACCCTCCAGCTGGGGATCGGAGGGATCCCAAATGCGGTGTCCGTCGCTTTGCTCGAAAAGAAGGACATCGGCATTCACACTGAAATGTTCACCGACGGCATGGTCGACCTCTACCACGCCGGGGTGATCAGCCGGGTTCCTCACGCCATCCGCGAGCGAGTCTTGTCCGGAAAGATGGTGGCGACCTTCGCCTTGGGCACGCGGAAGCTCTACGATTTCCTGGATCACAACCCGGCGGTCGCGATGATGCAGGGCGCATGGGTGAACGACCCTTACGTGATCTCAAAGAATGACCGCCAAGTCTCCATCAACACCGCGCTCGAAGTCGACCTGGTCGGCCAAGTCTGCTCGGAGACTATCGGACACCAGCAATTCAGTGGGACCGGCGGGCAGGCGGATACCGCCATCGGCGCGCAGATGTCCGCGAACGGGAAGTCATTCATCGCTCTTTACTCAACCGCGAACGTCCGGAAACCGGATGGAAGCCGAGTGCGCAAATCAAAGATTGTTCCAGCCTTTGCGCCAGGCGCTTGCGTGACCCTGCACCGGGCTAACGTGGACTACGTCGTCACCGAATACGGAGCCGTTCGGCTGAAAGGGTGCTCCGTTCGCGAGCGGGTGAAACGGCTGATCTCGATTGCTCACCCAGACTTCCGCGACGAGCTGCAGGATGAGGCTCTGAAAATGGAGCTGACAGACCTCCACTGAAGGCAGTCTTTCCTGGCGCCGCAGTCTCCACCGCTGGGCAACACTCCGGTGACGACTCCGATAATTGCGGTCGGGAGGGAATCATCGGGCCCCGCTTTCTGCGGCCTGAAGTCGTCCCAGAGTAGGATAATTCGATGAACATCGCGGCCGCGGGCGCTGCTACGAGCGCTTCTTTTCGTCGCGAGGTGGAAGACCGCCTCGCACCCTTCTTCAAAGCCGAGCTCGGCGGAAGCCTCACCCTCGACGAGGCGCCGGTCGTACGCGAAGCGGCGCCGCCGGACTTCAAGCGGCTGTTGTCGTTGTTCTTGGACGACAAGCGGGCGAGCGGCGACACCCGCCCGAGCAGCCTGAGCGAATTCAGCCTGTGGGCGGATACGCGCCGTCTGCGCTTCGCCGCCTCCGAGACTTTCTTCAGCGACGCGCACGTCCTCGTCTCGCGCTACGGCAAGAAGGGCATGTCGAGTGCGGCCGAACGCCTCCGCACCGACGCGGAAAGCCAAACGGACCGCGACTACGGCGACTTCATGCGCTACGTCGCCGCCCTTCTCGACCGCTTCATGGCCGAAGCGACCCCGGAGGTGAAGACCGCCACTCAGTTCAATTACTGGATGGGCAAGGAGCTCGCGGCGGCGGAGTCGATGGACGCGATCGCGGCGGCCTACCCGTCGATGGCTGCTGCATACCTGAACATGCAGGAACGCTCCCGGGAGGGCAGCTCCCGTCTCGCAGACCAGGAGATCAACAATCCAAAAGGCGGCTTCACCGGCGACCTCGAGCCGCGGATGGGGGACGAGAACCCGGGCACGCGCGCACTCGGTCCAGATCTCGCGAGCAGAGCCGCCGGCAAAAACGCGGACGGCCAGAAGATCTTTCCGAGCGCGCGCGAAGTGTCCGAAGCGCTCGCAAAGGTGGGGGAGGGCAACGAATCCGCAAAGAGTAAAAACCTCACCCAATGGGTGATGCAATGGGGACAATTCGTCGACCACGACTTTGCCTTGTTCCCGGAGAATACCGCGCGACCGCGGGTGATCGAGAACGACGACGGTAGCTCGATCTTCATCTTCGAAGCCGACTCGGTGAAGGACGCTGAGGGTCGAAAGACCGTTCCCAACAACATCACCGGATTCATCGACGCCTCGAATGTCTATGGCTCCGATGAGCTGCGGACGGCTCTGCTCCGCGAGCCCCCGAAGGTCGTCGAGGGCGCTCCAAAGGTCGGGCAGATGCGCGTGTCCGTAGGGGAGAGCGGCGAGGTCTTGCCGCCGACTTGGTCGCAGTTTTGGGCCGCCGGCCTGCACGTCGAAACGGACCCGGGCGACGTCCTCGCCCGAACCGCAGCAGGGCTCGAGCGCGCGATCGCCGATCTCGAAGCGAAGCCCGGAAGTGATTGTGACCCTGGGATTCAGGAGCAGCTGCGCAGGCTTCGAGGCCAGCTCGACGAGACCATCGCGGCCCAGGGCAAGACCTTCGTAGCCGGTGACCTGCGGGTGTCGGAGCAGCCGGGTCTCACGGCGATCCACACCCTGTTGCTTCGGGAGCACAACCGCGTCGCGGAGAAGACCGCGGCGCGCTTTCTCGCCGAGGGGCCCGACGCGTGGAAGCGGCACTTCGACTCGCTCGAGAAATTTGACGAGTTCGTCTTCACCTATGCGCGGAACTACGTCACCGGAGTCGTGCAGCAGATCACCTTCCACGAGTGGCTGCCGGCGCTCATCGGCGAGCGCAACGCGATTGGGGACTACAGCTTCGATCCCGCAGCGGATCCGCGCCAGCAGCTCGAATTCGCCGCGGCGCTGTTTCGCATCGGCCATACGCTGGTGCCGAACGAGCTTCTTCGCATCGAGGAAGATGGAGACGTGGAGCGGATCGGTCTGCGCGAAGCTTTCTTCCGCCCGGCGCTCGCCACGGAAAAGGGCGTGGATGGCGTCGTCCGGGGCCTGACCGTCGCCGGGGAGCGCTTCGACCCGAAGGTCGTCGATGCGATCCGCGAGTTCCTGTTCGAGGCGCATCAGGGCGACGATACCCTTCAAATTCGCATGGACCTCGTCGCGACGAACCTCCTGCGCGGACGGGAGCTCGAGATCGCGTCCTACAACGAGTTGAGAGAGGTTCATGGGCTGGAGCGCTATACGCGCTTCGAGCAGATCAGCGATGACCCCAAGGTGGTGGAGGGCCTGCGAACGCTCTATCAGCGCGAGGGTCTCAGTGAGGCCGACGCAGTGAACCAGATCGAGGCATGGATCGGCGCGGTCTGCGAGAAGCACGCCCCCGGCAGCGATGTCGGAGAGCTGATCGCCGCGGCTTTCAAGGAGCGTTTCACCCAGTTGCAAAACGGCGACCGCTTCAATTTCAATCACGCCGGTGAGTTCGAGAATCTCGCCACCGCGGCGCAAGAAGCGACGCGTCGACGCAACGCCGGCGCTTCGTCGTTCAAGTTTCTTCCCGGAGACAAAGAAGAGATCCGAAACACGAGCCTCTTCGACCTCGCAGCGCGCAATGGGGTGAGGGATCTGCCGAGGGACCAGCCCAATCTCTTCAAGCAGGCCGCGGCACAATCACCGAAAGAGCAGTGATCGAAAAAATGACCTAAATATCGCGCACGCATGCGCAGTGCTCCGGACCGAGGCCTCGAGGTCACTTCGGTCGCGGTGACCGCGAGCGCCGAGCGTCGCGTCGAGATCGTCGGTGGAGCGATTCAGCAACTGCCGGAGGGATTCTCCGGTGCCTTCCCCGGATTGTCCTGCGCGCTTCTCGATGCGATGGCCGACGTGAATCTCGATCTCCAGGAGGGGGGATTCGAGATCGTGCGGGAGTTCATCAGAAGGAACCCAGACGGCTGCTACCTGATCACCACCGGCAGCCCGGAGCGGGTCCCTGTGTGGATCCCCGACGCTTCCGTGCTCGAGAAGCCGTTTCGCTCTACGCGTCTCGTGGAAGAAGTTCGCAAGAGACGCGTGTTGCCTCGGCGTCAGTACTGAGGGACTGACGGATCGACGTCACGGCTCCAGGCGTTGATGCCGCCCTTGAGATTCTTCAAGTGGACGAACCCGTGCTCTTTGAGAGCGTTCAACGCCTTCATCGAGCGGCCACCCATCTTGCAGTAGAGTACGATCTCTTCGTCCTTCGGCAGCTCAGCGGTACGTTGCTCGATTTCACCGAGCGGGATCAGCGTGGCGCCTTCGATGCGACCGATCTCCCATTCGTGCGGCTCGCGCACGTCGACGAGCCGCGTGGGCTGATGGCCGAGGCGCTCTTTGAGTTCGATGGGCGTGATGTCGACCTCCATTCCGGCCTCTTCCTCCTGCTGGTGGTCGTTTTGCGGCATGCCGCAGAACTGCACGTAGTCGATCAGCTCCGTGACCGTCGGCTCGTCGCCGCAAACGACGCACTCGTGGTCGTGACGCAGCTTGAGCTCGCGAAACTTCATCGACAGGGCGTCGAAGGTGAGCAGACGCCCGTTCATGGGCTCGCCGATGCCGGTGAGGATCTTGATGACCTCGTTGGCCTGAAGTGATCCCATGATCCCCGGGAGGACTCCGATCACACCGCCCTCCGCGCACGAGGGCACGAGGCCCGGCGGCGGCGGTTCGGGGTACAGGCAGCGATAACACGGTCCGTCCTCGTAGTTGAAGACAGTCAGTTGCCCCTCGAAGCGAAAGATCGAGGCGTAGACGTTCGGCTTGCCGAGCATCACGCAGGCGTCGTTGATCAGGTAGCGGGTCGGAAAGTTGTCCGTGCCGTCGGCGACGACTTCGAAGTCCTTGATGATCTCCAGCGCGTTCTCGCTGTTGATCAGCGTGTCGAACTTGATGATCTCGATGTGCGGATTGATGTCCTTCAGCCGCGCTTCCGCGCTGTCCACCTTCTTCTGGCCGACCGTGCTCTCGCCATGAATCACCTGTCGCTGCAGATTGGATGAGTCGACCACGTCGAAATCGACGATGCCGAGTCGACCGACGCCCGCGGCGGCCAAATACATGGCGGCGGGGCTTCCGAGGCCACCGGTGCCCACCAACAGGACGCTCGAGCTCTTCAGCCTCTTCTGCCCCGCCATGCCGACCTCGGGAAGAATGAGGTGGCGCGAATAGCGCGCGATTTCCGCGGTCGAAAGCTCACCGTCGGAAATGTTGCCACCGGCGATCGCTGGTATGATCGCGATCTGATCGCTCTCCTTCACCGGCGTCTCGCTCTTCTGCAGGTGCCGAATGTCTTCGTCGTTGACGTAGACGTTCACGAAGCTGCGAAGCTTACCGTCGTCGCCAAAGAGGTGCCCCTTGAGCTTGGGAAAGGTCTCGACGAGGCCCTCGAGGAGCTCGCCAACGGTGTTCCCGTCGAGGCTGACCTCGCTTTGTCGGTCGGCGTAAGGTCGGAGAGGAGTGGGAAGAGAAATCGTTGCCATGGCCATGCGCCTCGTCTGTTTCGTCTGCTCGGGCCTTCGTAAAACCTATCGAAAATTTCGATGGGCCTCATCTAATGATGAGTGACCGGCTTCGGTTTGTAATATATAGGGCGGCGTCCGCGACCCGGCAATCCGATCTGCACCTCTTTTTTCCATTCGCAGAAAACGAGCTTACCTTCTCGCGCATGTACGAGCCGATCGAGAATTACGGGATCATCGGGGACATGCACTCGGCCGCGCTGATCAGCCAGCGCGGTGCGGTGGATTGGCTCTGTTTGCCGTGTTTTGACTCCCCTGCTGTCTTCGCCGCTCTGCTCGACGATGAGAAGGGCGGCTCGTTTGCGATCACCGCGGCGGAGAACGGGGTCAAGAGCAAGCAGTTCTACTGGCCGGACACGAACGTCCTGATCACTCGTTTTCTCTGCTCGCACGGAGTGGGACAGGTCACAGACTTCATGCCCGTTGGCCTCGAGCCCGGGCACCCGCGTGAGCACACCCTGATCCGCCAGGTTCGTGCCATTCGCGGCGAGCTGCGCTTTCGAATGCGCTGCGCTCCCGCTTTCAACTTCGCACGGGATAGCCACGAGGTGCACCGGGACCGCGAGGGGGTGCGCTTCGTTGCTCCCGGCCTGTCCCTGCGATTAGCCTCTCCGGTCCCGCTTCGCATCGTGGACGGGAAGGAAGCGGTAGCCGAGTTCACCCTGCGGGAGGGCGACGAGATTGCATTCAGTATCGGTGTTGCCAAAGACTCGGAACCCCTCGGATTCACCAACGGCGAAGCATCCGAGGTGCTCGCCGAGACCGTCACTCACTGGCACCACTGGTTGTCTCAGTGCACGTATCGAGGACGTTGGCGCGAGATCGTGCATCGCTCCGCGCTCGCGCTGAAGCTCCTGACCTACGCACCGACGGGCGCCATCGTGGCGGCGCCGACGACGAGCTTGCCCGAAGGGATAGGAGGACATCGCAACTGGGACTATCGCTACACCTGGATCCGCGACGCGGCATTCACGCTCTACGGTTTGCTCCGGATCGGCTTTACCGAGGAAGCGGCGGCCTTCATGCACTGGCTCGAGGATCGAGCCCACGAACGAGGCGAAGAGGGGCCTCTGCAGATCATGTATGCGGTCGACGGCGCCCACGAGCTCGTGGAAGAAGAGTTGACCCATCTAGATGGCTACATGGGCTCGAAGCCTGTTCGGGTGGGCAACGCGGCCTACAACCAGCTCCAGCTCGACATCTACGGCGAGCTGATGGACTCGGTCTATCTCTACAACAAGTATGGTGCGCCGATCTCCTACGACCTGTGGCGCCACCTGCGCGAGCTCGTCGATTGGACCGCCGAGAATTGGCAGCGTAAGGACGAGGGCATCTGGGAGGTACGCGGCGGTCAACAGCACTTCGTCTACTCGAAGTTGATGTGTTGGGTCGCCTTGGACCGCGCCTTGCGCCTCGCGGACAAGCGATCCTTTCCCGCGCCACGGGTGGAGTGGGGCCGCACGCGCGACCGGATCTACGAGGAGATCATGGAACGCGGTTGGAACGCCAGCCGCGGCGCTTTCACCCAGGCCTACGGCTCGGAGGCGCTCGATGCGGCGAATCTTTTGATGCCGATGGTTTTCTTCACCGCGCCGAACGACCCGCGCATGCTTCGAACGCTGGATGCGATGATGAAGCCGCCTTCCCGTGGTGGCCTCTTGTCGAACAGCCTGATGTACCGCTACGACGTCGAAAAAACTGATGACGGACTGAGTGGCGAAGAGGGAACGTTCAACATCTGCACGTTTTGGCTCGTGGAAGCGCTCACGCGCGCGGGTCGCACGGACCGGAAGAAGCTCGACCAGGCCCGCTTTATGTTCGAGGAAATGCTCGGCTACGCCAATCACCTCGGGCTCTACGCGGAACAGACCGGGCCTGCAGGC
Organism: uncultured Bdellovibrionales bacterium; assembly: GCA_964468125.1. GTDB lineage: Bacteria > Myxococcota > XYA12-FULL-58-9 > XYA12-FULL-58-9 > CAYXVF01 > CAYXVF01. Next base: position 12,426 of record CAYXVF010000058.1, read on the forward strand.
GAGGCGCTCGGCAATTTTCCGCAGGCTTTTACCCACCTCGCTCTGATCAGCGCCGCCTTCAACCTCGACCGCGCCCTGGGCAAACACGATTAGGCGAGCCGTCGCGCTCGATGCTATGACACGCGCGATGTACGACCGTCTTCCCCGTCCTCTCTTGTTCGCTCATCGGGGTGCCTCTGCTGCCGCTCCAGAAAACACGATGGAAGCGTTTGAACTCGGCCTGCGTGCCGGGGCGGACGTGCTCGAGCTCGACGTACACGTCACCCGAGACGAAGCGGTGGTGGTCTTTCACGACAGTACCTTGGAGCGCACAACCAACCGCAAGGGACCGATCGCGGAGCTGAGCTTGGCGGAGGTGAAAGCGCTCGACGCGGGTTTTTGGTTTCGGAACAGTCGAGGGGAGCATTGTTTTCGGGACCGGGGGGTCACCGTACCCACTCTCGGCGAGGTCGTCGCCGCCTTCCCGGATGCCGCGTTCAACATCGAGCTAAAAGCCGCTGACTCGCGCCTGCTTCCCGCGGTGCTCGAGCTCCTCTCACCCCTCTCTCCCCTGCAGGTGGTGCTCGCGGCCGGTGTACCCGAGATGATGGAGAGCCTCGAGGCCGCATCGCCTCGTTTTCCGCTCGGCATGAGCAAAGCCGGAATCATCGATGTCCTGAAGCGCGCCTGGACGGGCCGGCCCGTGCCGGAGCGCTATCGCGGTCGTGCACTGCAGGTCCCGCCCCGCAGCGGTCTAATCCCCGTCACCACAACGCGCGTGATTCGAGCGGCACAGGCCGCCGGTCTCGAGGTGCATCTGTGGACCGTCAACGACGCGGAGGAGGCCAAGGGCTGGTTGGCCAAAGGGCTCGACGGGATCATGAGCGATGACCCGGCCAACCTCGCCGGAGCCGTAGCGGAAGCGCGATCCGCTAGCACGTGAGCACTCGAGGGCCCCTTTTGTGCCGACGCGGGACGCGATACGCTCCGAGGCCCCGGGGGGGGACTGGCTCGAGAGTGAGGTAGACGTGTCCCAGAAGAGCGATTCCATTCTCGTTTGGATGGATCTGGAGATGACGGGGCTCGACCCCAAGACCTGCGCCATCGTTCAGATGGCGACCATTTTGACCGACCACGAGCTCAACCAGCTCGCCCCGCCCCTCGATCTCGTGATCTGGCAGCCGGACTCGGTCCTCGAGACCATGAGCCCCTTCGTGCGCGACATGCACACGAAGACGGGCCTGCTCGAGAAGATTCGCTCATCGCCGGTGGCACTCGAAGACGCTGAGCGTCAAGGTCTCGAGCTCATCAGCCAGCATGCGATGTTCAAGACCGCGCGCCTCTGCGGGAACTCGATCGGGCAGGATCGACGCTTCCTCTACGAGCACATGCCGTCGCTCGAAAACTATCTGCACTACCGGCAGATCGACGTGTCGACCCTGAAGGAGCTCGCCGGTTGGTGGTACGACACGAAGTTTGAGAAAATCGATTTGGACGGCGAGCAACACACCGCTCTCTACGACATTCGCCAATCGATCGCCGAGCTGAAGTTCTACCGCGAAAAAATAATGAAGTAACGCCTCGGAGCGGCGAAGGGCCACCCGTGTCTGCTCAGGAACGTTTCCCCGCGTATACGTGCTCGAGCATGACACTCAATCCTCGCTCGCGCAGGTGGGATACGCCCCGCACGATGTCCCGCGTTCGCTGGTGCTCGAAAGCGAAGTCTGGGAAGAGGCCCTGCATCTCCGCGAGCGGAACGGAAAACGGTGGGCCATTCATTTCTTCCTGGTCGTACTCGAAGGTCGTGATCAGGAGCTCGGCGTCCCCGGGCAAAATACTGCTCAAGTGCTCGCCGTAACGGCTGCGGTCCTCTTGCGGGAGCGCTACGAGAGACGCGCGGTCGTGTACCCAGCTCACGCCCTCGAGGTGCGTCGACTCGAGGTCAAAGACGTCGCCCTGGTAGAAGGTGATGTCGAGATCCAGGGCCTGGTAGCGGCGCAGGTTCCCGTCGCGCTCCACGTCGTGCGCGAGCTCCTGCTCCGCAAAGAACGCCTTCACCGCGATGTCGACGAGCTCCACGGCGATCACTCGTGCGCCCCGGCGCGCGAGCCAAGGTAAGTCGACGGTTTTGCCGGCGAGCGGAACGAAGACCGTGCCAGGAAAGAACGATTGTTCCAACGCGACGTCTTCGAGGGTGGGGTGCACGTCGCTGCGGTGAAAGCCGATACGGCCTTCTCTCCAGCTTTGATGCCAGCGATTCTCCATCTCCATGGTTCGGAAGGTGTGCACGCGCACCGGACGGTGCTAGGGCGCCGATTCACCTTCGGCGCCGAGCACCGCCTTTGCGTCGTCGAGGAGCCGGGTGACCGTCGCCGGATTCACCTCGAGGGTCTTCTCGAAGCGGCTCGAACGTGCGTAGGCCTTACCCTCTTCGTTCTTGGCCCACAGCTCGATTGAGGCGAGCACGTCGCTCGGGCCGAACACCTGCAGCGTGACTTCCGGCGTACCGCTCGGGATCGTGTCGACCACGTACTGGGTGCGAAGGCGCAAAGCCCAGTCGATCCATCCGGTGGCTTCATCGAGTCGCACGTCCGGATCGGCAGGGTCCGCGTAGTAGGCTTTGCTCGCATCGTCCGGGTAGCGATGGACGAGCTCGCGCTCGAGCTCAGCTGTACGCACGACAACCCGGCGGATCTGATCGCGCTCGACGCCGATCACCCGACGGTCCAAGAGGACCCCGCCTCCGTTGCGCAGCGCGCTCAGGACGCGCGAGCCGACGAGAAACACGTCGCCGCTCGGTGGACTCACATAGTAGCTGCGGTTGCCGTAGGCCTCCGACCCGACGCGAATGTCGACCTCTTTCTGGTCGAAGATGAGCGATAGACGTTTTGCTTTTTCGTCCGTGAGCCCGAACGTCTCGCGCTCGCTCTCGGTCACCGCGCCCAACGCCCGTTCGCCTTCGAAGGACGACAGGCTCTCGAAAAGCTCGCTGGCTTTCGCGCTGCCGGGAAAGACCCGTGGGGGCACTGGCTCATCGCCGCCCGTCTGACGGACGCTCACTTCGATCGCGTCGCCGTCCTTCTTGAGGACCTCCACCTCGGTCTCCACGCCCTTTGCGTTCGTCTCGCGCCAGAGCACCCGATTGAGCTCGCCGAGATTGCCAGAGAGGAGCTTCGGCTTGGCCCGGGGGGACGCCGTAGTGGACGGGCTCGACCAGGCGGTGAACGCCACCACGACCGAAACGAGAGCAAGGACCCCGTGCCCGATGAGACTCTTGTCGAACATCAACGTCCTCCTTCCTCAGCTGTGAAAGCGGCGCCGGCGCCGGGTGTAGAGCAGGCCGAGTGCGAGAACGAGGACCGGGCTCGCGAGCGTCGTACCGTAAAACCAGTACTTGTCCTCGTCCTTGCGGTGAATGATCTTCACGTCTTCTTCGTTGACCGGGGCGCCCTTCGCGATGTCCGTGTCACCGGCCATCCAGCGCACCGAATCCACCACGAGGAACGCATTGCCCGGGTTATTCAGAACGCCGTTGGCAAGAGCGTCCGCATCGGAGAGAACCACGGCTTTGCCTTTTTGCTCGCCTCCGGTGACGTCGACCGCGGCGACGAGCGTTTGCGCACCGGAGGCTTCGCCCGGATCCCGGCTCCGATTGCCGTTCCCGTCTATGAAGGCCTCCGGCGAGGTTTTTAGGACGAGCCGGGCGCTGACCCCCGTGGGCTGAGCGTCGGCGAGGCTCAAGCTCCCGGCCCCCAAGACCACAAAGGCGAGTCGCCGCGAGGTGGCGCTGAAGCTGTTCACGATCTGATGGATCTGAGTGTTGTTGGTCGCGAGGTTGTAGGGACTGAGTGGCTTTCCGGGGATCCGAACCTGAGCTCGGTCGCTCGCGACGAGCCCCTCGCTCATGCGCAGTCCGAGGGCCACGAGCATTTCCACGTCCGGCGTGCCGTGGTCGGGTTCGACGGCGTAGAGAAGACTCCCGCCCTGCCGCAAATAGGCGAGGAGCGATGCCCGTTCGCTCTCGATCAAATGTTCCGTGGGCCCAGCGACGACCACGATCGTCGCGTCCTCGGGGACGGCTTCGCCGAGGCCGTCGGCGAGACCTAGCGTTTTCACCTCGAAGCCCATGCCCTCGAGGAGTCCTTTGAGCTCGGAGAGCGGAAGTCGGGGGTCGTCCATGCGCGAGTACCATTCCCGCTCGAGATGCCCAGTGGTGAAATACGCCACCCGATCCGGGCGCGTGACTCGGAGCAGACGCTCCTGCATCTCTCCGTCGAGACGTCGCAACACTCTGCGAGCGTCGGCGAGGTCGAGATCGAGACTCAGCTTTTCCGTGTTTTTGCCGTGGCGCACGACTACGTAGCCGTTGCCGCGGACCTGGAGCTCGCGGGCGAGATCGGGCTCGAGCGCCTGGTCGCGCTCCTCCACCTTCAAACGGGCGTTGAGTGGCTCAAGCTCTGCGAGGTAGTCGCGAATCCGTCCGAGCACCTCGTTGCCGGGCGGGTAGAACAAGAATACTTCGACGTCGTCGGTCAGGGACTCGACCAGAGCTTTCGTCGACTCGGAGGCGGCGGTGGTCTTGAAGTAGGAGAGGTCCACCTTTCGGTTCCAGGTGGCTCCGATGAAGTTGAGAGACGCGAAGGTGAGCAGGGTGAAGGCGACGACCAGCGCGCCCTTTGCCGCGCGGCCGACGCGTGCGAGCTCGATCTCCGGCGCGCCACGCATCGTGCGGAGGGACATTTCCATCGCGATTGCGGGGGCGGCGCCGAGCAACATGAGCGCGGGCCAGCTGACGCGTAGCACGTCGAAGAGCGTTCCCTCGGTGACCCACGCGAGCCAGTCGGACTGGACGAGGTACACGAGCACCGAGTCTCCGACGGTCTTGTAGGCGAGAAAGGACCAGAGCGCCGCGCGACGGTGGTTGCCCTCTGAGCGAAGGAAGCGTTGAAGAGCCAGGGCAAAAGCCGTTGCCAAGAGCAGACCGGCGATTCCGGAGACGACCGAGCGCGGGGTACCGTCCAACACGCGCTCCCCGATGTAGAGCAGGGCGAGGGAGCCCAGAAGCGTGGGCAAGGCAAAGCGATCCGCCATCATCAGCTCCATCGACGCGCTTCGATCACCCGCGTGGTGACCAGGAGCGCGGTGTAGGTGAGGGCCAAATAAAACACGGTGTCCTTTACGCTGACGAGGCCGCGCTGAAAGGGCCGAAAGTGCGCGTCAAAGATCGATAAATAACGAATCACGTCTGAGACCGGCGGCTCGGCGATCCGCGAAAGCAACCAAAACAGGACGAAGGCGACGAACACCGCCGCCGAGCTCACCGCTGCGATCAGCTGGTTTGGCGCGAGTGCGGAGCACAGCAGACCGAGCGCTACGGAGGTTGCGCCCACGAGCAGCACGCCGAAGTAGCCGGCGAGAATGTGCCCCAAGGAGATCTTCCCGTTGATCAGCAGAAGGAGCGGCATGTAGCAGGTGAGGAGAGCCAACAGCGCGATGAAGAAAAACGCGCCGAGGAACTTTCCGAGCACCAGCTGGTAGTCGCGGACCGGCGAAGTCATCAGGAGAATCAGGGTACCGTTTTGCTTTTCCTCCGCGATGAGGCGCATCGTGACGAAGACGCTCGCGGCCACGACGACCCCTCCCGTGTGGAGGAAGAACTCGGTCAGCACCTGTCCTGAGGTGCGTGACTCGGTGCCTATCGCCCAAACGTTGAACAGGAGCCCGTTCAAGAACAGTGCGACCGCCAGAATGATGTAGCCCATCGGCGATCGGAGGTAGTAGGCGAGCTCCCGTTTGAGAATCCACCAGATGTTGACCATGACTATGACTGTCCGGGTTAGGCCGCGCTCTCAGCGGGCTTTGATTTGTGGCTCTTGTCCTCACCGTGGCCGGTGAGCTCGAGGAAGATGTTTTCGAGCTCTAGGCGCACGCGCTCCATTCGACGCAAGCCAAAGCCCGACTCGACCAGCAGTTTCGCGAGCTGTTCGCGCGCGTCTCGCGTCAGCTCCACCGAGAAGTCGTGCGCCCCGTCGCTCGTGCCCGTAGGCTTCACGTCCCGAACGAACTCCGCGCCCTCGAGCGCGCTCAGAATCGCGTCGCGATCACCGCTGATTTGCAGCTGGACGGAGGAGCCTGCCGCGACCTGAGTGGCGAGAGCTTCGTCCGTGCCTTCTGCGACGAGCTTCCCGTCTTGAAGCACAAAGATGCGGTCACAGATCTGCCCGATCTCTGCCAGAATGTGACTCGACACGAGAACCGTCCGGTCGGCTCCCAAGCCCTTGATGAGCTTGCGCATTTGAACGATCTGAACCGGGTCGAGACCGCTCGTGGGCTCATCCAGCAAGATGAGCTTGGGCGAGTGGACCACCGCCTGTGCGATGCCAACGCGGCGTTGGTATCCACTCGAGAGCGCGCCAATGGGTCGATGGCGCACGTCAACCAGGTCCGTGTCCTCTAGCGTACGCTGAATGGCTTCCGCGATCCCCGAGCGAAGGCCTTTGATGTGCGCGACGAAACGAAGGTAGTCGTCGACGGTCATCTCCGGATAGACCGGTGGTGTTTCGGGCAGGAAACCGATCCGCGAGCGCACCGCTTCCGGGTTCTCGGCGAGGTCGAAGCCGTCGATGGTGATCTGACCCGCGGTCGGGAGGAGCACCCCCGAGAGGAGTTTCAGGGTGGTGGTCTTGCCGGCGCCATTGAGGCCAAGGAGGCCCACCACTTCGCCGCCGTCGATCGTGAAAGACACGTCGTCCACCGCGACCCGGGGTCCGTAGTACTTGCTGACGTTTGAGACGACGATCACTGCGTTTCCCTCCGAGCCGGAAGTCGTGAAACGTCTAATTCGGCCGAATCTGCTTTAATGCAAACTAGCGTTTTGGGGAAGGGGCTGCAGCCGCCCGTTTTTGCGGCCGAAACCGCCAAAACGGTGCTCTTGCGGGAGTGCCCCAGGATCGCTATACCGCCGCGCCATGCTCGACTACATGCGCAAAAGCTCCAATTCGCTCCTCATGTACATCGTCTTCGGCGCCCTCGCGGTGGTGTTCGCTTTGAGCTTCGGCCCGGGCTCGAGTGGCTTCAGCACCGCCGAAGGTGAGAGCTATGCCGCCATCGTGAACGGGGAGGCGATCTCCGCCCAGGAATACCAGATCACCTATCGCCGTCGGCGGGATCAGATCACTCGGCAGCTCGGCGGAAACAGCTTTGGTCTCGAGCAATTTCTCGATCGGCTGCCGCAGCAGGTGATCGACGGGATGATCTCGGGGGTGCTCCTCAAGCAAGAGGCCGACGAGTTGGGGCTCGTCGTCAGCGACCAGGAGCTCGCCGATTACCTGGCGGCCAACGTGTTCACGAGCGATGACGACGGCGTGACCCCGCAGGTGTACCGCGACTGGGTGCGTTCTCAGTTCGGGATGACCGTCGCCGAGTATGAGCAGCAGCTGCGCGACGACCTCGTGGGCGAGAAGGTCCGCAAGACCATCGAGGCGAACGTCGCGGTCAGCGACGAAGAGGTGAAGACCGCCTACCTGCTCGAGAACAACAAGGCGAAGGTGACCTTTGTACGCTTTGCGACCAAGGCAGGCGCAGACGCGCCCGCGGCGACCGAGCAGGAGATCGATGCAGCGATCGCGGACCAACGCGACGCGCTCGAGGAGCGTTATAACAAGGACATCTTCAAGTACCGCAACCCGGAGCAGCGCAAGGTGCGCCAGATTCTGAAGGAGCTGCCCGAGGGCGCGGACGATGTCGCGGTCGCGAAGCTGCGGGCGGAGATCGTATCGCTCAAGGAGCAGCTGGAGGGCGGTGCGGACTTCGCGGCGATCGCCAAAGCGCAGTCCGACGATGCGTCGAGCAAGGATAACGGCGGAGACATCGGTTTCGTGAAGCGTGGGACCCTCGCGCGGGAGCTCGAAACCGCGATCTTTACCACCGCTCAGGACGTGATCTCCGAGCCGGTGCAGACGAATCGCGGCTGGCATCTCGTCCAGGTCACCGAGATCCAACCGTCCAGCAACAAGCCTTTCGACGAGGTGATTCGCGAGGTGGCACGCGGCTACGTGGAGCGGGAAAAAGCCTCGACGGCGGCGCGGCAGGAAGCCGAGGCGTTCCTGGCTGAGGTGCAGGGGGGCGCGAGCTTCGAGGAGCTCACCGTGAGCGAAGAGGAGCAGCGGGAGAGACGCGAGGACCCGGCGATGAAAGACGCGCGCGTTCGGGTCACCTCACCTTGGATCCTGAAGACGCAGGACAGCGTGCCGCGGGTCGGCAACGTCGAGGGGCTGGTAGACGAGATCTTCGCCCTCGACCCAGCGTCTCCGCTCATCCCCCGGGTCGTCGAGTCGAACGGCACCTGCTTTGTCATGAAGCTCGATGAGCGCGTGACGCCGGACCTCACGCAGTTCGAGGAGCGCAAAGAGGCGCTTCGCGAGACGGAGATCTCGAAGAAGCGAACGCGCGTCGTGGAAGACTGGCTCGAGAACCTCCGCGACAAGGCGACCATTCAATACAACCCGTCGCTCTTCGAAACCGAGCCCGCGTCAGCCTGAGCGCGGCCCGCGCGGGGTGAGGCCTTCACTGGCGCGAAGCGCGCACTCAATGAATCGCCTCAGGGCGCGAAGAGAAAAACGTCAGACCCTCCCCGTACGCTGAACATGTGAGCAGCGGAAAGTCACAGATCGGCATGCCTTGGGGCGAGGGCGCGTCCTCGGGGCCCCGCCGTCGAACGCGTGTCTGGCACTTCGGTGACAGTGACCGGCAACGGTCGAGTGCGCGAAAGAGCCCGCAGCCGGAGCAGGGCGAGCTGCTGCAGGTCCTCGGCGGTGCGGATGCGCGCAGAAACGCCGGGCCTTCCGCGCCCGCCCGTCCGCTCGAGCCACTCTCTGTTCCTCGTCGTTCGGGCCGCCCCCGCATCTCAGACCGGCCGCACGTTTCGGACCGACCGCACGTTTCGGACCGACCGCACGTTTCGGACCGACCGCACGTTGCGCCCGTGGAGCCTGAGAGCGCATCCGAGCGGGTGGAGGCCCTCGCGCACCGGGAGCGGATGGCACAGCTCGCGCCGCAGTTGCCCGCCCACGTGCGCTTGGGCACGGTCGGCTATCGCTATCCGCAGTGGGGCTCCCTGGTGTTCGAGAACGCCACGACCCCGGCGGCGATCGCCGAGCGCGGTCTCGCCGAATACGCGAGCCAGCCGCTCTTTGGCGCCATCGGATTGCCGAGTCACGAGCTCGTTCCAGACGAGCGTGAGCTTCTCTGGGAGCTCCTCGAGCTTCCGGAAGGGTATACGCCGGTCCTGATGATGAACCCGGGCCTCACCACACCGTTGTTTCCGCGGCGCAAGCTGTTGGACGCGGCCAATGGAGAGGCCTCTGATGCGGGCCACTTCAACCCGAGCTTCCTGGACCCGAGACTCTTCCGCGACGAGGTCTTCCCCGCGCTCGAGGAATTGCGTGCGGTGTGTGAGGGCGAGCTGGTGGTAGCCCTCACCCTGCCGCCCCTGCTGCGCGAATCCGGCGTGCCGCCGTACCCGTTCCTCTGGCGCTTGGAGCGGCTGGCGACCGTCGTGCCGGACGGCCTTCGAATCGCCATCGAGCTCCGGGAACCGGACTATGCGACCGCGGACTATCTCGCGTTTCTGCGCGAGGCGCGATGGACGCACATCGTTTCTACCTGGCCCGGTATGCCCTCCCTAGACGATCAGTGGCAGTGGGGGGACCGCGAGGGGCCTCGGCTCGTGCGTCTTGCGGGACCACGCCCTCCTACGCCGCCCTTGGGGTATGCCCCAGGCGTCGCCCTGCACCGTCCTCGAGAAGCACTGCGCACGGCGCTCTCGAAGGCGGTTCGCTCGGACGGCCGGGAAACGGTGATTCTCGCGAGCAACGCGTTCGAGGGGTGCGCTCCGCTGACGCTCGAAGCAGTTGCCCGTGTGCTGATCGACGACGGCTGAGGTTGCTTCGGCGGCCGTTGCCGTCCCGTGCCCCTTTGCGATAGCGAAGCACCGGGAGGTGACCATGAGCTTCGTTCTCAGCGATGAACAGCAGATGATGGTCGAGACCGCGCGCCGGTTGGTCAAGGAAGTGATCATCGAGCCGCGCAAGGACATGGAGCTCGACCAGAGCGGCGAGTTCCCCGACGCCATCTTCGAGACGCTCTGGGAAAACGGCCTCGTGAATCTCGAGCTGCCCGAGTCCGTGGGCGGGCCAGGTTTGGGCTGCTTCGACCACTGTGTGGTGGGCGAAGAGATCCAGTATGGCTGCCTCGGCATCGGGACCTCCGTCTCGGCGAACAACCTCGCGGCGATCCCTCTCGTGCTCGCGGGCAACGAGGCGCTCCAGAAGAAGTACCTCGGTATGCTGACCGAGGCGCCGCTCTACGCTGCCTATGGTTGCTCCGAGCCTGACGCCGGGTCGGACGTGGCCGCGATGAGCACCAAATACGTCAAGAAGGGTGACACGTACCTCATCACCGGCCAGAAGCGTTGGATTACCAACGGCGACGTCGCAAAGTGGTACACGGTCTTCGCCCGCGAGGAGGGAACTCAGGGTCACAAGGGAATCGCCTGTTTCGTGGTGGACGCGGACGCGCCGGGCGCGCGTTGGGACAGTCTCGTGCACAAGATGGGACAACGCGCGAGCCACACCTGCGACCTGGTGTTCGAGGAGTGCGAGGTGCCGGCGGAGAACGTGCTCTGCGGGCCGGAGGCGGGCTTCAAGCTCGCCATGGCGACCTTTGATCGTTCGCGACCCTGGATCGGAACCGGCGCGTGCGGAGTCATTCGCCGGGCCCGGGACGAATCCTTGCGCTATGCGATGGAACGCAAGACCTTCGGTACGCCGATCATTCAGCACCAGATGGTGGCGTCGATGATCGCGGACATGGAGATCGCCTACCAGGCCTCGCGTCTGCTGACCTTGAACGCGGCGGCGGCGGTGGATCGAGGCGAGCTGCGCGGAACCCACTCGGCCTGCGCGAAGGCCTACAGCGCCGATGCAGCGATGAAGGTCACCACCGACGCGGTACAGGTGTTCGGCGGCTACGGCTACACCAACGAGTTCGTGGTGGAGAAGCTGATGCGGGACGCGAAGCTGCTTCAGATCTACGAGGGCACCTCGCAGATCCAGCGGGTCGTGATCAGCCGCGACATGGTCCGTGCGCACTCTTGAACACCTGATCCCTTGTTCAGGTAGTCAAAAAACGCTCATGAATATCGGGATCTATGTCCGGATAGTTGCGTGTATCCTTCAAATTTTTTGACCCAGTCTGCTCGGGACTGTGTAAGGTCAACGAGGGTCCCTGCAGAGGGGTTGTGTGTCTAGGAGATGAGCGTGAACGGGGCGGGACAAATCAATGGTGTGCGACCGGTGGTCGAAGCTCCGGCGGCACCCGCAACCGTGAATGAATCCGCACCCGTCGCTGCCTCGGCTGACGCCGCTCCCGCGGAGGCGCCGGCCGGGGCGGCGACAGGCGGCCCGGCGCCGGTTTCCGGTGCGGGAGAGCCCGTTCCGGCGGCAGCGGAGGAAACGCCCCTGCTGGCTCGTCCCGATGCGGACGTTTTGGAATCCGGCACACCGTCGCTCCTCACGAGCGGTGTGGACACGCTGAACCTCCCGCTCACTTTGCGAACGACTCCCCTGCTGACGAGCTTCGATCCGGTCACCGGGGCTGGCTTGCTCTCCGCAAACTACAGCCTCGAGGGCACGGGCGCGGCTTTCGGTGGGTTTCCGCTCCTCACCGACTCTTCCTTGGTCAGCCCGCTCCAATCCTACGAGCTCCTCCTCCTCGATTGGCACCCGCCGATGCGCTTGCCCGAGCGCCCGGGGCCGTTTGCGACGGTGCCGAACGGCGGCTTGACGAGCCCGCACAATCTGTTCGGGCCCGGCAGCTCGAATCTGGGCGGGTTCACCGTCGGTCGCGGCCCGCGCCTCGGCGTGGGTTTTCGCTCGCCGGGACCGCGCACGGGCGCAACGCCAGGGCTTGGAGTTGTTGGACAACCCGCGCGCACCGGTCCCGCGGGACCGACCGGGGACGCTCCGCTGACCATGGAGGTGAGCGGCGCGCACGCTCGCCGCGAGCTGCTCGACCGGCAGCAGTCCTTCTATGCAGACCTGGAAGCGGCGCCGGACGATAGGGGCCGCCACCTCGATCAGCTCGCGGATGAAATGGTGGTGGAGGTGATCACGATGGCGTCGATCGGCCGCGGTCTTTGGGCTGCGGGCGCTGGTGAGCTCGGGGTCGAAATCACCCCGGAGAATCGCCGCGAAGTCTCGGAGGCGGCCCTCGCCCTCACCCCTACGGTCCGTGTGCACGACCCGGACATCAACCGTCGTTACGCGATCATGGCGGGCCTCCTCGATATGCAGGAGCAGCGTCTCGCAGAGCTCCGCAACAACGGCGCGTCGGAGGGGGAAGTGCTCGACGCCGAGCTGAAGATCGAAGCCCTCCGCGGCCGCATGGAGGACACGGCCCCGCTTCTCACCGATGCGGAAGGCCAGCCGATCGGCTATCCCACGGACGTGTTCGGCCCGCCGGCACCCGGACAGGTCTGGATGTCCGAGGTGGTCGCGCAAACGCGGGTCGGCCCCGGCGGCAAGGCGGAAATCGCGGGCACGGAGTTTGGCGCCGATGTCATCACCGAGATGATGGCAACGCCGACCGCACAGCTGCCGGACGGGCGAAAAGACCGCGCGGAGGCCTACGCGCGGAGCGCGCGGGATATCTACAGCCTCGCCGTTCAGTCGCAGTCGACGGGTTACAGTAGCGCCGCGCGCAAGATCATCGAGGGTCGCACCTATTCGGCGCCGGTCACGGCGAAGATCGCCTCGCCCACAAACGGCTCGGTCCTTGGGCGTGAGGGCGCGGTCGCTTTGGTCGCCGACGTGGGTGGCATCGACGCGGACACCGCACAGACGGTGGACACGCGCGCGCTCGAGCAAGCCTTGAGCGACTACATGCGAGCGCGCAACGGCGCCGGGCACAATCTTGAGCTGCAAGCGGAGTACGTCGAGCGTGCACTCGATAACCTCGTGCGCCAGGTTCGCTTCGCGGTGAACCGCACGCTCATTCGCCAGGACACGGTGCGTACGCCGGTAGCCGAAACGCCGATGGTGGGCGGCGACTTTCTGATGGCGTGATCCGCCGGCCAAACCGTCAGAGGGCTGACCTATGGCTCTCGGTCGATGGCAAAAACCAAAACGCATTACGTCTGCAACGCCTGTGGGCACCAGGAGGCCAAGTGGCTCGGCCGCTGCCCCGGTTGCGGTGCCTGGAACACGCTCAGCGAAGAGCAGCGGGCGAGTCGCGCCGCGTCGAAAGCCAAAGCGTCATCCAGGCGTGCGACTGCGGCGCGATTGCACGAGATCGATTCGGATGCCACTCAACGGCGGGAGATCGGCATCGCAGAGCTGGACCGGGTGCTCGGCGGAGGACTGGTGCCCGGGGCGCTCGTCTTGGTCGGGGGAGACCCGGGGATTGGAAAATCTACCCTGCTGTTGCAAGCGGTGGGTGAGCTGGCGGCTCCAGGGCACCTCGTTCTCTACGTGTCTGCGGAGGAATCGCTGCATCAGGTGAAGATGCGCGCCGCTCGCCTGGGCATCGATGCTCCCGAGCTGTTTCTGCTCGCGGCCACGCGCCTCGAAGAAGTCGAAGCGGCGCTGGAGGAAGTCAAGCCGTCCGTGTTGGTCCTGGATTCGGTGCAGACCGTGGGTACGGAGCAGCTCGAAAGCGCCACCGGCTCCGTGTCCCAGATCCGCGCGGTCACTCATCGTCTGATGGACATCGCTAAGGGCCAATCGATATCCACCTTCGTGGTCGGGCACGTCACGAAAGAAGGCGCAATCGCCGGTCCCAAGGTGATGGAGCACATGGTGGACACGGTCCTCTACTTCGAGGGCGAGCGCGGTGGCGCCCACCGGATTCTCCGCGCCCACAAGAACCGCTTTGGCCCCGCGCACGAGATCGGCGTCTTTGAGATGCGCGGCGAAGGACTCGTGGGGGTGGCCAATCCCTCCGAGCTCTTTCTGTCACAACGGGCGGAGGGACCCGGGTCGATCGTCGTGTCTGTGCTCGAGGGGACGCGTCCCATCTTGGTCGAAGTGCAGGCGCTCGCGACGCCCTCGGTCTTTTCGAACCCCAAGCGGGTCAGCGTGGGGATCGACCCACAGCGTGTCTCGATGCTCTGCGCCATTCTCGAACGGCACGCGGGGATTTCGCTCCAGGGGACGGATGTCTACGTAAACGTCGCCGGCGGCGTGCGTCTCCAGGAAACCGCGGCGGATCTCGGCGTGGTGCTCGCTCTCGCCTCGGCGGTCCTCGGCATCGCGCCCGGGCCGCAAGCGGTGGCGATTGGGGAGCTCGGTCTCGCCGGAGAGGTGCGCTCTGTGGCGGATCTCGAGACGCGGGTCCGGGAGGCGGAGCGCCTGGGCTTTGAGCGCTGCATCGTGCCCGCCGCCCACGCCGAACGGGTGGACGCACGCATTCCCATCGATCCGGTCAAGCGAGTCGATCGAGCGCTCGAGCTCGCGGGGTTACGCCGTGCTGCGGCAGCGTGATGTGGGTCAGCGCGGAGGGTTGGCGCTTTTCAATCCCTTCGCGCACACTGAGTCACGATGGTCGCTCAAACGCACGAGCCCTTCGGGGGGCCAAAGGTTCGCGAGGCGCGGCGCCTGGACATCGAGATCCTGGCCCCGATCTGGGTCGAGTTCATGCGCAACCATGAGCGGCAAGATCCCCATTTCACCCTCGCTGCGGACGGCGAGCTGCGTTGGCGCGCGCTCGTGGGCGAGATGATCTTCCGAGACGACGGATTCGTGCTGGTCGGCGAGCTCGAGGGGAAGGCCGCCGGATACTGTTTGGGATGGCTCGCGCGCAATCCGCCGATCTACGCCGTAAACACCGTCGGATTCATCTCCGAGCTCGCGGTCGCACAGGATTTCAGGCGCCGAGGACTCGGAAGCGCTCTCATCACTACGGCTCGCCGCTGGTTCGAGACCCACGGCGTTCGGGAGTTTCAGTTGGCGACCGCCGTGTGGAACGAATCCGCCCAGGCGTTCTGGGCGTCCCTGGGGGGAAGGCCGATCCTGACGCGCTTTCGCTTCGACGTGTGAGGCGGCGGCCATCGGCTACACTCACCGTGAGATGGTGGAAACACAGTCCGATCGTCGCGAGGCTCCGCGCGTCCCCCTGCGCCTCCTGGTGCAGTACCGCCTCCAGAGCGTCGACGACTTCTATCAAACCTACGCCACGAATCTCTCGGTGGGCGGCATGTTCATCGAGGGCACCACGGACCACGTCGCCGGCGACATGCTCTATCTCCAGTTTCGTCTGGCCGATGGAACGAGCCTGATCGAAGGGCTGGGTCGCGTGGCCCATGTGAACCCCGAGGGCCATGCGCGCGTTGGGATGGGGATCGAGTTCATCAACGTCGATGAGGACTCGCTCGATTTCATCGACTCGGTGATCGCTCGACGGCTCGGCAACGCGCCCTGAGGGGGGTCGCGCTCATCCGAGGACACCGCCGCCGGTCGCCTCGCGCGAGGGTACGTCGATGAGCACCCCCGGGTTCATCAGCCCGCGTGGATCCAGATGCGCTTTGACCGCACCGAGGGTCGAGCGAAAAAGCTCGGGAGACTGAATGTCATAGCCCCGCGGCCGGTGGTCGCGGCCCACCGCATGATCATGGGTGACCGTGCCACCGAGACTCACCACCGCCTCGTTCTCGGCGAGCTTGATCGTCTTCCAACGCTCGAGCATCGCCTGCCAGTCCCCATCGCGCGTTCCGGCAGCGAAGAATGTGAAATAAGGCGCGGGTCCGGTGGGATAGAGGTGCGTGAAGCGGCACGACAACAAGGCGCTGCCACCGGTCTCCTTCCGGACTGGCTGAGTGCACGGACCGCCGGCACCGCCCGTTCCATCGCCTCGAAGGCGACGCTCGCTGATGCGCGAAAACGGGGCCGGCGCTGAAGCCGCATCCACGCGCGGGTGATGAAACCAAGGGCGCCCTCGGAGCCGACGAGGAGTCGGTCCGGCGAGGGACCGGCGCCGGAGCCGGGCAAACGACGGGTTTCGAGGACTCCCGACGAGGTCAACATGCGAATGCTCTCGACGAAATCGTCGATCTGCGTCTGCTGCGTGGCGAAGTGGCCACCGGATCGCGTCGCGATCCAGCCACCCAGTGTCGAATGCTCGAAGCTCTGAGGGTAGTGGCGAAGCGTGAGGCCACGCGGCCGAAGCGCCGCTTCGAGCTCTGGTCCCAGTGCACCCGCCTCGATCGACGCGGCCTCACTGACCTCGTCGACCTCGACCACGCGATTCATGTATTGCAGGTCCACGCTCAAGACCGCCCGGTAGTCACCGGGAACGTTCGACTCCACCCCCCCCGCAGACGCTCGTTCCGCCCCCGAAGGGCACGAGGGCGGCGCCTTCAGTGTCGGCGAGCTCGATGAGCTGCTCCAACTGCTCTTCGTTGCGGGGAAAGGCCACCCAGTCCGGCGGCCTCGATAGTCGCCGCATAAAGCGCAACGCGCGCCGGCGACCTTCACTGTTACCCTTCATTGTGGCACGGAGCCTCCTGGACCGTCGGCCTCGGGTCAAAAGAGGGTCTCGTTCCCTCAGGGGCGTTTCCTTGCCCTCTCGCTTTGGGCTAACCTCCGGCGCATGAAAGCGCCCGCACTCACGCTCGCCGTTGTCGTTCTCTTTCTCGCTCCCGCGGCCTTCGCTCAGGACACGGGCAGCGGTGCCCTAGGCGATGCGCCCAAGGCCGCAGAGCCGGAAGCCCCGGAGGAAAATCCAGAGGACGGAGGTGCCGAGGCCAGTGCGTCCGAAGGCTCGGCGAAAGACGCACCAGCAGCGGAGGTTCATCGCTTCGAGCGCAAAGCGCTCGGGACCGACGTTCAAATCCTCGTCTACACCGCTGACGCGTCGGGCGCCGAGGCGGCGGCGAATGCAGCCTTTGAGGAGATCGCGCGCATCGACGGCCTGATGAGCAGTTGGAATGAAGGCTCTGAGGTCAGCAAACTCAACGCCGCTGCCGGTGGAGCGCCAGTCTCAATCTCCGCGGACACGCACCGCGTCTTGTCGCTCGCCAAGGAGATTTCGGCAAAGAGCGGCGGCGCCTTTGCTAGCACCTGGGCAACGCTCAGCGGTTTGTGGAACTTCGAGATCCCCGAGGGGCAGGCGCCGATACTTCCGGACAAAGCTGCGCTCGAAGAGAAGATGAAGCTCGTAGACGACAGCAAGCTCGTTCTCACTGACGACAGCGCGAAGCTCGCGGAGAAAGGCATGGTCGTCGGGCTCGGCGGAATCACAAAGGGACACGCCGTCGACGAGGCACTCCGTGTCATCAAAGAAAAGGGGTTCGACGACGTGCTGGTCTTCGTCGGCGGCGATATCGCTTCGTCCGGCCGCAAAGGCGCGTTGCCCTGGGTCGTAGGGTTGCAGGAGCCTCGTGCGGACGGCTACTTCGCCCTCGTCACACTCGAGGACGAAGCGATCGCAACGAGCGGCGACTACGAAGCCTTCTTTGAGTTCGACGGCAAGCGCTACCATCATCTTCTCGACCCTCGAACCGGCTACCCCGCCTTTGGTTCTCGGAGCGTGAGCGTCCTGGCGAAAGACGCAGCGAGCGCTGACGCCTACGCGACTGCGATCTTCGTACTGGGGCCCGAAGACGGTCTAGAGCTCGCCGAGAGCACCCCGGGGCTGGAGGCGGTGATCGTAGATGCGGAGAATCAGGTGACGGTCTCTACCGGGCTCGCGAAACGGTTGCGCATTCTCCACCAGCCGGTGCAGTGAAGCCAGCAAGCCGCTGAAAACACCACGTTTTTCAATAGGCGCAGCGGGCTATGGATTGCTCGCCGAGCGTGTGTCACCATTCTAGGGGTGTTGCGGGGTCCCGCACCCGCGAGACGTTTTCGTTCCGCCGCCATTCGGAGAGCCTATGTCCATCGTCGACTCCATCGCGCAATTTCACAATCTCGAAGAATACAAAGAGCAGCATTGGGAAGGGACCTTCGCCGATTACCTACAGCGCGTGAAGGAGAACCCCGGGATCACCCGCAACGCCTACCAGCGTTGTTACGACATGATCCTGAGCTACGGGCGCGAGGAGTACATCGACAGCAAGAAGAAGCTCGTCCACTACAGCTTTTTCGACGACCCGGACAACGGCGGAGCCGACGCTATCTTCGGACTCGACATTCCGTTGATGCGTTTGGTGAACGTGTTCAAGTCGGCTGCGCTCGGATACGGCACCGAGAAGCGGGTCATCCTGCTTCACGGCCCTGTGGGAAGCGCGAAGTCGACCATCGCGCGGCTGCTCAAGAAGGGGCTGGAGGCCTACTCGAAGCGCCCGGACGGCTCGATGTTCACCTATGAGTGGCACATCGACGGTGAGCGGATTCCGTCGCCCATGAACGAGGAGCCGCTCCACCTGATCCCGCTCGACTTCCGCGCCAAAGCGGTGAAGGAACTGGGGATCGATCCAAAGACGGTGAATCTGAGTGGCGAGCTCTCACCGCACTGCCGTTTCATCTTCCAGGACCTGATGGAGCGCTACAAGGGCGACATCAAGCAGGTGTGGGACCACGTGAAGGTCCGGCGCCTGATCCTGTCGGAGAAAGACCGGATCGGAATCGGGACCTTTCAGCCGAAAGACGAAAAGAACCAAGACTCTACCGAGCTCACCGGTGACATCAATTACCGCAAGATCGCGATCTACGGCTCGGATTCCGATCCGCGAGCGTTCAACTTTGACGGTGAGTTCCACGTAGCGAACCGAGGCATCATCGAGTTCATCGAGGTGCTCAAGCTCGACGTCGCCTTCCTCTACGATCTCCTCGGCGCTTCGCAGGAACACAAGATCAAGCCGAAGAAGTTCGCTCAGACCGACATCGACGAGGTCATTATCGGTCACACGAACGAGGCGGAGTACAAGAAGCTTCTGAACAACGAGTTCATGGAGGCGCTCCGCGATCGCACGGTGAAGATCGACATTCCCTACATCACGAAGTTGCAGGAAGAGATCAAAATCTACGAGAAGGACTTCACCAACGAGAAGGTGCGCGGCGTGCACGTGGCGCCGCACACGTTGGAGATGGCGGCGATGTGGGCGATCGCAACGCGTCTCGAGCCACCGAAGAAGGGCAACATCTCGATCATTCAAAAGATGAAGCTCTACAACGGCAAGATGCTTCCCGGCTTTACCGAGGAGAGCGTCAAAGAGCTCCGCAAAGAGACCATTCGTGAAGGCATGGACGGGATCTCTCCGCGTTACATCCAGGACAAGATCAGCAACGCCCTCGTGAGCGATAAAGCCGAGGGGTCGATCAACCCCTTCCTCGTCTTGAACGAGCTCGAGAACGGACTCGGCAATCACTCGCTGATCAACTCGGAGGACGACCGCAAGCACTATTCCGAGCTCATCGCCGCGGTGAAGCAAGAATACGAAGAAATTGTGAAGAGCGAAGTGCAGCGCGCCATCAGCGCCGACGAAGAGGCGCTCAATAAGGTGTGCGCGAACTACATCGACAACATCAAGGCCTACACCCAAAAGGAGAAGGTCAAGAACAAGTACACGGGGCAGTTTGAGGAGCCCGACGAACGCATGATGCGCTCGATCGAGGAGAAGATCGAAATCCCCGAGAGCCGAAAAGACGATTTCCGACGCGAGATCATGAACTACATCGGCGCGCTGGCGATCGAAGGTAAGAAGTTCGACTTCCGAACCAACGAACGTTTGCACCGCGCGCTGGAGCTCAAGCTCTTCGAGGACCAGAAGGATTCGATCAAGCTCACGACCTTGGTCTCGAACGTCGTAGACAAGGAAACGCAGGAGAAGATCGACATCGTGAAGCAGCGCATGATTCGCAACTACGGTTACGACGAGGTCTCTGCCACGGACGTGTTGAACTTCGTGGCGTCGATCTTCGCGCGCGGTGACGCGAAGGAGTCCTGAGCTCGCTCATGGTCTTGAGAATTCAGCAGGATCACTCGCGCTTTCGGCAGATCGTCCGCGGGAAGATCAAGCAGAACCTGCGCAAGTACGTCTCGCAGGGGGAGATGATCGGGCGGCAGGGGAGCGACAAGATCAGCATTCCCGTCCCGTCGATCGACCTGCCCCGCTTTGTCTTCGATCATCGAGACACGGGTGGTGTTGGCCAAGGCGAAGGAGATGTCGGTGACGTTCTCCAGCCGGGCAATGTCGAGCAAGGTCGAGGCGGACAGGGTGAAGCGGGGAGCGATCCCGGTGAGCACTCGCTAGAGGTGGAGGTCACCTTGGACGAGCTCGCGGAGATGCTCGGCGAAGCGCTGGAGCTGCCAAACATCGAGCCGAAGGGCTCGGAGCGCATCGTCTCGCAGAAGACTCGCTACACCGGAGTCCGGCGGACGGGGCCCGAGTCGTTGCGGCACTTCAAGCGTACCTATCGCGAGGCGCTCCGTCGTCAGCTGATCGCCGGGACCTACGATCCTGAGAACCCGATCATCATTCCGCATCGCGACGACCGGCGCTATCGCTCTTTTCAGACGAAGAGCGAGCCCGAGACGTCAGCGGTCATCATCTATATGATGGACGTGTCGGGCTCGATGGGGGACGAGCAGAAGGAGATCGTACGCATCGAGTCGTTCTGGATCGATACGTGGCTGCGTTCGCAGTACAAGGGTCTCGAAACGCGGTACATCATTCACGACGCGATGGCCAAAGAAGTCGACCGGGACACGTTTTTCCATACGCGGGAGTCCGGAGGAACGATGATCTCGAGCGCCTACAAGCTCGCGGCGGAGATCATCGAGGCGGACTATCCGCCGAGCGACTTCAACATCTATCCCTTCCATTTCTCCGATGGGGACAACTGGTCCGCCGACGATACGCGACTCTGCCTCGACCTCTTGCGGGATACGCTGATTCCTTCGAGCAACGTTTTTTCCTACGGCCAGGTGGAGAGCCCCTACGGCTCCGGGCAGTTCATCAAGGATCTACGCGACGCCTTTGGTGACGACGATGGCGTTCAGACCAGCGAGATTCCCAACAAAGATGCGATCTACCGCAGCATCAAAGACTTTCTGGGCTCTGGCCACTAGGGGCACTACCCTCCGAGCTCGACTGCCACATTGAGGTAGAACCAACGCCCGGGCGCGGGCTCGAAGAAACGTTCACCAAAGGCGTTCGGACGAAAATTGTCGATCGCCTCCGCATCGAACACATTGCGAATCCCGGCGGTGACGGTGAGCGTGCTCGAGCGTCCCTTTACCCGGTAGCCACTGCGTACGTGCGAGAGCCAGTCGAAGTCGCTGCGCATGGGGCCGAGCTCTACGGGTCCACGACCTCGAATCTCATAGGCCGAGAACCAGCCAAAATCGGCGCCGTAGCGCAGTTGACCGTAGGTGAGCCATTCAGGGGCGCCGGGGATCGCCCGACCGGTGCCGTCGACCTCGCTCCAGAGGTAGCTGCCCTGGGCGGTGAGAGCGAGATCGCCCCAGGCGGTGGACAGCCCGAGCTCCGCTCCTGCCCGGTCGCTCCGCCCCGAGTTGCGAAACACGGTCAGGCCTAGCTCGGTCTCTTCGGACACGATCTCATTTGAGCTTCGCGCATAGAACAGGGCCCCATCGACGCTGAGGGGGCCCAGGCGGCCCCGTGCTCCGATCTCCGTACTGTGGATCCGGGATTGGGCGAGCTCGGGGTCGAGCCCCGCCACTGGTGCGGCTCCGGAGGTCGTCGATTCCGCGAGCTCGCCGAGCGTCGGCACATCGTAGGCGACGGAGCTATTGGCAAAGAGGTCGAAGGTCGGCGTCGGCCGGTACACGACACCGACCAAGGCCGTTCCAACGGTGAAGGCCCGCTCGCCGGAGCCATCTCCATCCTCCAGTAGCCGGTCACGCAGGGCGTAGGCGTAGCGATCGACTCGGGTTGCCGCTCGCACGCGCAGGGCGCGCTCAGGGCTGCGCCACTCACCCTGAGCGGTCCAGGCGAAAGTGGAGAGATTCTCGTCCTGTCGTAGCAGCACCTCATCGGTTACGACCCCATCGTCGTTGCCGTAGTTGCGCCGCCGGTCGCGCTGCGCCTCGGTTTCGAGGCCGCTCTCGAGCTGCCAGGGCCCGTGGTCGTAGCCGATGGCGAAACGTCCACCTCCGACCCATCGTTCGAGCTCCACCGCGCGAAAGGGAACGCGGCTGCGAAACTGCCGGGTCCATCCGTGGCCCTCTGCGACCGTGTAGAGCCGCTCACCGACGTAGCGGTGGAGCAGACCCACCTGTCCTTGTCGCACTTGCTCCCCGGTGCGAAAACGCAGGTTGATGGGACCCGCTGCTCGTCGATCGCGTTCGAGCTCCTCGGCGGTCAAGCCCCCCGGATCGCGCGCGCGTGGCCCATCGTGTCCAAGAACGCTCAATGTCAGGGACGAGCGCGGCCCGGTATCGAATTGGACGCGTGAGATGGCCGTTGTGCTTCGCTGCGCGCTCTGTTCGCGCTCTCCTAGCCATTCACTGCTGCTCACCCCGAGGAGCCAGTCGCTTCCTTCACGCGCGCCGCTCGCCCGTGCGGAGCCGCGGAGCAAACCGTTCATCCCACCGCTCCCGGCAAGCGAGAGGGGTGCGGTCTCACCGCCCAGGCGCGTCTCGATCAAAATCACCGCCGACGCTGCAGAGCCATAGAGGGCGGCGGCCGGACCACGGAGCACTTCGATTCGTTTGACCAGGGCCGGGTCCACGACGTCGAGAGCGCTCGAGCCGTCCGGGACCGTGAGGGGGACACCGTCGAGATAGACTCGCACGCCCCGCACCCCGAAGGGCGAGCGCGCGCCGAAACCGCGGACACTGATCCGGAGGTCCTGGCTCGCGTTGAACTCGCTGGTGACGAGAACGCCCGGGGTCTGATTCAGCGCCTCTCCGAGGTTTTGGGCCGGGCGCCCGTCGGCGATCGCTTCTTCCTCGAGAACGGTGATGGCGAAGGGAAGGTCGGCAAGTCTCTCCTCTCGGCGCGACGACCTCACGATGGTCTCCAAGGCGAAAGCGTCGTCGTCCACCGCAGGGGTTGAGGACTTGGTCGCGGACTCGGACTGGGCGAGCAGCGTGAGGATCAGGGGTAGGGGTGTCATCGAGCCACGTGCAACCGGAGCCGGTCATCTCTTCCCGACGACGCGCTCGACCTCGCGATACACCTCGCGAAGGGGGACGCCGTGCTGCTTCGACGCAGCGACGCAGTCGTCGTATTCCGGGGCCGCGCCGAGCTCTTCGTCACCGAAATGCGCGATCTTCACGCGGACCGCACCAAAGCGTGTCTCGACGGTACCCGACCGACGCGGCACCTTGAGACGCGGCTCTCGCTTCAAACGAAGACCCAAGGTGCCCGTCTCGCGCACGATGATCTCCGCGAGTCGCTCCCCCTCGTTCGCGGGGGCGATGACGGTCAAACGCACTCCCGGGCGGTTCTTCTTCATCGTGACTGGGCCATGGGCGACGTCGAGTGCGCCTCGCGCCATGAGATGCTCGGTGAGAAAGCCCAAGACTTCGGCGGTGACGTCGTCGAGATGGGTTTCGAGCACGTCCACCTCGTCGCGCTCCCACTTTGAAGCGGAGGGGCTGTCGAACTTCCCCACCACGATCCGCACGACGTTAGGCTGGGGCAGCTCGCGCGTGCCCGCACCGAGACCGACCACCCGCGGCGTCATCTGGGGAAAGGCCCCAAACTCCGTCGCCTGGGTCCGGGCGATCGCCGCGCCCGTAGGGGTCGTGAGCTCGAGGGCCGGGCCCTCCGAGTAGCTGGGAACTCCCTTGAGGAGCTCGAGGGTCGCCGGTGCCGGAACGGGCAAGGTTCCGTGGGCGGTCTCCACGGTGCCAGAGCCGACGTTGATCGGCGAGCACACGACCTTCTTAAGGTTCAGATGGTGAAAGCCCCAGGCGGCGCCGCAGATGTCGATGATCGAGTCTACGGCACCGACCTCGTGAAAGTGCACGTCCTCGAGCGGTGTGTCGTGCACCTTTGACTCAGCCTCCGCGAGGGCCAGGAGAATGCCGAGAGCGCGTTCGCGAATCCGCGGGTCGACTTCCCACTGCGAGATCATGCGGCGAATCGCCTCGTAGTGACGGGCCGGCTGCTGTTCGTGCACGTCCACGACGAATTGACTCGCCCGGAGCGCGCCCTTGTGCACCTTCGTATAGCCGATCGAATAGCCGGTGAGTGGCAAGAGCGCGAGAGCATCGCGCATCACGTAGAAGTCGACGCCCACGTCCAAAAGCGCGCCAACACACATGTCACCCGCAATTCCCGAGCGGCATTCGATATAGGCTCCGCGCACCTAGACTCTCCCGAATTTTCTCAGAATTCGATGCGCGGCAACGGCGGCACCGAATCCGTTGTCGATATTCACTACGGTCATTCCCGGGGCACAGCTGTTGAGCATGCCGAGCAGCGCGGTGAGGCCCTGAAAGTGCGAGCCATAGCCCACACTCGTCGGTACCGCGATGATCGGCAGGTCCACGAGGCCCCCCACCACGCTAGGAAGTGCTGCTTCCATTCCCGCCGCCACGATCAGAATGTCGTTGTCCACGATCTCAGGGAGCGGTTCTAGGATCCGATGTAGCCCCGCCACCCCCACGTCGTAAAACCGCCGTACGTCGTGACCGAGAGTGTGCAAGGTGACCGCCGCCTCTTCGGCAACCGGTCGATCGGAGGTCCCAGCGGCGATCACGGCGGCGCGCCTGCCGCTCGCCGGCTCGCGGCCCAGGGTGGCGAGCCGCGCCTCGCGATGCACCTCGACCGCCTCGCACTGGCGTTCGACGAGCGCCATTTGCGGGTCGGTGAGGCGTGTTGCGATGAGGGGGCCGTCGTCGGCGACGTGCCCGTGAATCAGGCGGACCACCGCTTCGGGAGACTTGCCCGACGCATAGATGGCCTCCGGAGCACCGGTGCGATCGCGTCGTCCTTTGTCGATGCGAGCGATCCCGAGGTCTCGGATGTAGCGAGCGGCGTCAGGAAGGGTCTTTTCGTCGCTCACGTATCCAACCTCCCTGCACGAGGGTCTCGTTCATGCTGCCGCTCCGGAACCCCTCGAGGTCGAGGGTGACGAACTTGTAGCCGCCTCGCAGCTTGAGTGCTTCCACTACGCGAGGCCCGGTGTGCGGATCGATAAAGAGGGAAAAGTCCTCTGGGCGCACCTCGATGCGTGCGATCTCGCCGTGCTGGCGAATTCGGAGCTCGCCAACTCCGAGGGACTTGAGGAACTCCTCGGCGTCCTCCACCCGATCGAGGCGGTCTTCGGTGATCTTCATGCCGTAGGCGAATCGGGTCGAGAGGCACGGGTGAGCGGGCTTGTCCCAGTTGGGAAGACCCAAGGAACGCGAGAGCGAGCGGATCTCTTCTTTTGTGAACTCGAGCTCTGCGAGAGGACTCTCGATCCCGAGCTCGCGCGCCGCCTTGGCTCCGGGCCTGAAGTCCGCTCGATCATCCTCGTGTCTTCCGTCCACGACACAGGTCAGTCGCTCCTCTTCGGCGATGGCGAAGAGCTTTGCGAACAGCTCTTGCTTGCAATGGTAACAGCGCAGGGGGCTGTTCTCGGCGAACTGAGGCCGATCGAGCTCGCGGGTCTGCACGACCCGATGGCGGATCCCGATCTCAAAGGCGATTTTTGTGGCCTGCTCGGTTTCTGCCGTCGGATAAATCGCCGAATCGGCGGTGACCGCGAGACTTTGGTCACCTAACGCGCGGCACGCGACCGCGGCCAAGAACGTACTGTCAACGCCTCCGCTATACGCAACGAGGACTGATTCCCGTTTCCGGAGCCAGTCCTCGAGCTCCCGAAGTCGCTCCAGGCTCATGTAGGGTTCCTCGTCTTGTTCTGCGATTCTGCTATAGAGACACTTAGTCTCGATAATTCTACTGGCTGCGACAAGAAATCATCCCTAGCGTTGATGGTAATCATACGTGGTTGTTGTAGTGTCCCCTTAACGTCGGCGCTCGCGAAACGAAAGGATTTCTCATGCCCCCTCGGGCCGTAAAGACCGAGCTGAGTCCAAAAGCGGAGAAGACGGCGGAGCTTCTGTTCCGAAACCCCAAGCCACTGAGTTGGCTGATGAAGCGCCTGCGGGTCAAGCACAAGCCCGCAGCGTATCGCTACCTTCACGAGCTTCACGAAGTCGGCTTTGATGTCTGTCGGCGTGGCTTCGAGCATTTCGATGACATCACCTATAGCGTCGAGCGCTATCCGGACGGAATGCGTCCCCCACGGGGACGCCGTTAGCGTCCTGCTTCTACCCTAACCTACTGAAAATGTTGAGGAAGGTGAGTCTCCCCTGGACCTACAGGCACCCCTATTGACGCGTTCTGGATCTGTGAGCATCTACCGTCTCGGGCGGGGAAACAATCTCGGTTCGCGGAC
>CAYXVF010000059.1:0-38413 GCA_964468125.1 uncultured Bdellovibrionales bacterium
ACGTCGCGATCTGGTCCGCGGCGCTCTATCTCTTTGGCGCGTGGCTTCTCTTTGGTGTCGTCTCCTATGTCGGTGTACTCCTCGCGGAGCGCGCCCAAGGCACGGCAACCCAGCTCGACGACATCGCGGTGACGCTTCTCGCCGCCGGCGGCAAGATCTCTGTGGTGGTCATGGGGTTGAGTGGTGCGGCCCGAGCGCTCGGGATTCCCTACGAGACCGTCGTCGCCGGGCTCGGGATCAGCGGCCTGGCTCTCGCCATCGCGGCCCGGGACACGCTCACGAACCTATTCGGATCCGCGGTCATGGCGGTGGAGCGGCCCTTCAAGAACGGTGACTTTCTGAAGTTCGACGGGCTGCAGGGAACGGTGGAGCGGGTGGGTCTGCGCTCCTCGCGGATTCGCACCCTCGAGGATACGGTCTTGATCATTCCGAACAGCAAGCTCTCGACGAGTATCCTCGAGAACTACGCATTGCGGCGACGCCGTCGTCTCGATTCCACGCTCTACGTCGACGTGGAAACGCCCGTGAAGACGCAGAGCGAGCTACTCGAGCGCATTCGTTCCTATCTCGGAGACCATCCAAAGGTGAACGCCGCCACCGTCGTCGTTGGTATCGAGCGCTTTTCGATTCACGCGGTCGAGGTGAGAATGCGCGCGTATATGGATGTGGTGAGCGTCCCGGACGACGCGAACCTACGAGACGAGCTCTACCGCGGGGTGATCGGAATCGCCGAGGCGCTCCAGGTCAACTTGGTGAAGGTGCGCAGTGATTGATCTCCGCGTAGTGCTCCTGCTCTGGTGCTGGCTTTCGCCCAAGGCGTGGCCCTCGATTCGCTCAGTCTCAGCTTCGGCCCCGCCTGGGTCGACAGCGACGGCAGCGACGCGTCGCTGGATCCACATTTTGGCTTCACCTTTCGCGGGCGTTTGATGGCCCATCGTCTGGGCTATGGCGCCCCTAGAGAAGACGATTCAATCCGGGAGAACGCACATGCAGCGGCCGTCGTAGGTGTCGTGGTCCGCTTTGCCGATCCCGAGCCACCGGGTGCGCGCTGTCCGGTGCTCAAGTGCATCTCCGGGGAGTCGCTTCCGCCGTGTCCCCCGGTGCAATGTCAATCGAGCGAGCGCCAGGTCCCGTGCCCCGTACTCGAACCGGTCTGTCCGGAAGATGACTGAACGCGGCCCGCTCACCAGTCGAGGGTGAAGCCGAGAAAACCGCCGCCGGGCAGCGGGTTTGCGGTGACCGTGACGCTAGTGCGGGTCTCCGGCGTAGGGGCTTCGGGCTCGCCGCCGAGCAGCACGAAGTCCCAAATCACGAATCCGGCGCCGACGGCGATGAGCGCGCCTCCGACGATGTAGGCGAGCTGTTGGTTCGTTTCCGCAGCGGCCCCCTCGTCGTTGAGCTCCGCCGCGCGCGCGAGCTCCGGCGCACCGTCGGGGTAAGGGCCGAGTCGCTCGATCTCACGCGCTTCCGCGTCGAGACTCGTGACCTGATTGCTGAAGTAGGCGCCCGCACCGAGCCCGACGACACCGAGACCTCCGAGGACCAAGCCGGTGGTGAGACGCCAGCCCAACGAGTGCGACGCTGGCGCGACCGCTTGCGGCGCGAGCTCCGCGGTGACGGCGGCGAGGCGCTCCTCCGGAAAGGGCGCACCCGCATCGACCACCTTGACCGCGCTGATCTGGTAGCCTTCCGGGCCTTCTTCGATCGTGATGTCGGTCCGGCGTCCCTGCTCGATCGTCACCGGTTGGATCAAGGGCTCGCCGCCCGGGTAGCGGAGCGAGACGCGCCGCTCACCTGCCGCAACTTCCGTCACGGGGATGCCACCGAGGGGCACGCGGCCACGAGGGTCGCCGTCGATTCGGAGCTCGAACTCACCGCTCGTTGCGTAGACATAGAGATTCCCGAAGCCGCGCTCGCTCTCCTGTTCCACCAGCGTGCTCGCGATGGTGTTCTGGTTCAGGCTCACCTTGTAGGTGGTCACGTTGCGGTAGGCGACGTCGACGAACTGATAGACGTCGCTGAATCCTTCCTTACTCACGCGCATGATGTAGGGGCCGGCCGGGAGATTTTGAATGCGCTCGTCCAGCGGGGTGCTGCCTACGAGCTCGTCGTTCAGATAGACCTCCGCACCTGCTTCGTCGCATTCGAGTCGCAGCGACCCCACGTACGTATCCGGCTGCAGCAGCTGAACCGACATGCGGTGGAGCTGCCGCGCCCGTTCTTTTTCGTCGGTCTCGCTGACGACTTCGGCGACCCGAGTACGCTCGCGTTGCTCCTGAGTGTCGAAAAGGCGCATTGCGATTTTGACGGTCCCGCCCACGCCCGAGACGCGCGTATCGAGAGCGTAGTGCGCGCGCGCGTAGCGGCCCGCGGTGGCGAGGCACTGGATGTTGCCGCCGCAGCTCTCGGCGGTGAAGGGGCGTGTGAAGCCATGGTCGCCGAGAACGTCGGCGCGCGCGCGTACGTCGTCCGGTGACAGCGCCGCGAGACCACCGGCCTCATCGATCTCGGTGAGTATCGCCGCTTCGATCGACGTTCGGAGCTCCTCGGGGATTTCAATCGCCTGGATCGGGAGCACCGCCACGGTCTTGCGCCCTTCGATGCTCTGGAGCGGGGGAGGGGGAGAAAGCCCGTCGGTGGACGGGTTCTCGGGAGCGCTCTCCTGGGGGCTTGGCGTGCGCTCTTTCTGCCGCTTTTTTCGCTTCAGGCGCTTTGCGGCATGGAGCCTGCGGTCGCTGTCGAGCTCGAGGGCCTGGCTCGAGGCCGGGTGCTCCGTTTCCTGCCGCCTGCCCGCAGGGGCCGGTGAGGCGCTCAAAACCACCACGATCGCGGCCAAGTGGCGAATATATCGGGTCATTTCTAAAGAGCTTAGCCTTGACCGGACGGGCTAGCACAGCTATTTCGCGCGCGCGTCATGACTGAACGAGACGAGTACTTCGAGCAGCGCCTGAGGAAAGCCAACGAGCTTCGTGAGCTCGGGCACAATCCTTATGCCAATGACTTTCGCCCAGACACCCGGGTCGCGGATTTTGTCGAGGCCTACGGCGAGATGGAAGACAAAGAGGCGCTCGAAGCGGTGGAGACCGTGCACGCGGTCTCTGGCCGGGTGATGGCCGTGAACACCTTCGGGAAGGCGGCCTTCATTCGAATTCAGGACGGCTCGCACGATACCCGCGTGCGCGGCGAGCCCGCCGGCCGTCTTCAGATCTACGTCCGGAAGAACGACATCGGCGACGAAGCGTTTCAACGGTTCAAGAAGCTCGATCTGGGCGACTTCGTGGGCGTCAGCGGAACGCCGATGCGGACCAAGACCGGCGAGCTCACCCTGCACGCGAAGACCTTTCGAATCCTGACGAAGGCCCTGCGGCCGCTCCCGGAGAAGTTTCACGGTCTGAGCGACACGGAGACCCGTTACCGGCAGCGCTACCTCGACCTGATCGTGAATCCCGAGGTGCGTCGCACTTTTCGCATCCGCTCGAAAGTCATCACCTACCTGCGTCAGTTCTTCATCGAGCGAGAGTTCCTCGAGGTGGAGACGCCGATGATGCAGCCAATCCCCGGCGGCGCTGCCGCCCGGCCGTTTGTCACGCACCACAACACCCTGGACATCGATCTCTACCTGCGCATCGCGCCCGAGCTCTACCTAAAGCGCTTGGTTGTCGGGGGTTTTGAACGGGTCTTTGAGATCAATCGCAACTTTCGGAACGAGGGGATCAGCACCGTTCACAACCCCGAGTTCACGATGCTCGAGTTCTACCAGGCCTATGCCACCTACGAAGACCTGATGGAGATCGGCGAGCTCCTCCTGTCCGGCCTGGCGCAGGAGGTGCTCGGAACCGAGACCGTTCGATATGGCGAGCACGACATCGATTTGAGCGCACCCTACGCGCGGATGACGATGGTGGAGGCGATCGAGAAGCACGGCGGGCCGAGTGCGAGCGAATGCCTCGATCCAGAAAGCGCCGGCGCGACGTTGAAGCGGGTTGGTATCGATCCCGCCAAGATGGGAACCGGGGAGCGCATCGCCGCGTTGTTCGAGCACTATGCGGAAGAGAAGCTCATCCAACCCACGTTCGTGTACGGTTTTCCTCTCGAGATTTCGCCTCTGGCGCGTCAGAGCAACGACGACCCAGCGCTCGTCGACCGCTTCGAGCTCTTCATCGCGGGTCGGGAATTCGCCAACGCCTTCAGCGAGCTCAACGACCCGGTCGACCAACGGGAGCGTTTCGAGGCCCAGGTGGCGAAGAAGAACGCGGGTGACGAGGAAGCGCACAGCATCGATGACGATTACGTCCGGGCCCTCGAACACGGCATGCCGCCCGCTGGCGGCTTTGGCCTGGGGATCGATCGTTTGGTGATGTTGCTGACCGACTCGCCTTCGATCCGCGACGTGATCCTGTTCCCCCAGCTCCGGCGCGAGCGCTGAGCTCACATGGGAGGGTTGCTTGCGGCAGCGGCGGCGCTGCTCGTCGCCGCAATGGCTGCGGTGCGCAGGCCGTTTGAGGGCTGGGATCGCCCCCTCGCACTCGCCTTGAGTCTCGGCTTCGTCGGGGGCGAGCTGCTCTTGTTGTTGCTGTTTCGATCCGTCGGATTCGATCTCGAGCACGACAGCGGGCTGCTCTGGGCGGTGGTGGCCATCGCCTCGATGCTGATGGCGGGCGCCGCCTCCGCCTGGCGACAACGCACCGCGGGCGCTGAGCTCATCGCCGCGATCGCCGTGGCGATGCTCGTCGCCGGAGCCGGCGCGATGAGTAGCGCCGAGCAAGGCCTCGCTTCGGCTCCCGTGCGCGCACTCCTGGTGGCCGGTCCCGTGCTGCTGCTCTGCGGCTATTTCGGAAGCTCCCTCGGGTTTCTGATCCGCGGAAGCGGCGAAACCGACGCGCAATGGGGCTACGAGTCGAAGGTTGGTCGCCGCTTTTTGCTCTCCAAGAGCTCGCCGGTGGTCTCCACGGTTACGACGATCTCCGTGGTCGGGGTCATGCTCGGCGTCGCGGCGGTGCTCGTCTCGCTCGCAGTCTTGGCAGGCTTTGAGAACGATTTACGGGAGAAGATCATAGGCGCGCACGCCCACGCTCTTCTGCAACGGGGGGACGAGCGGCCTTTCGTTCTGGCGGACGCGCAACGCGAGGCTCTCGAGCAAACCGCCGGCGTCGCCGGCTACGCGCCGGTGATTCAAGGGGAGGTCGCGATCGCGTCCCGGTCGAACTACACCGGCGGGCTCGTCCTAGGAGTGGATCCGGCACAATCGGCCGGCGTGATCACCATCCTCGACCGGGTCGTCTCAGGCTCCTTTGATTCCCTGAGCCGAGAGCTGAAGCCGGAGCTCCCAGCGGCCGAGCCCGAGCCCGCCGACGACTTCGAGGAGGAATTTCCCGCACCGGCCGCGCTCCCGAGCATCGTCATCGGGGCCGAGATGGCGCGCAGTCTCGCGGTGCAGACCGGCGACACGGTGCGGCTTCTATCGCCTACGCTCAGCACGCTCACTCCGGTGGGGCTCGCACCGAAGTCTCTGGGCTTTCGTGTCGCAGGGATTTTCTACAGCAAAATGTACGAGTACGACGCAAAGCTCGCATTCATCTCATCGACGACGGCGCGCAGCTTCTTCGAGCTCCCGGAGCGCAGCATCACCGGGATGATGATCGCCGTCGATGACCCGGAGCGCTCGGACCGAATCGGCGACGCCTTGCTCGCCAGAATCGGGGGCGAGCCCTTTCGCGTTCTCGATTGGAAATCGCGCAATCAAACGCTCTTCGCCGCGCTGAAGCTCGAACGCATCGTCGCCTTCGTGGTGCTCGCCTTCATCATCCTGGTCGCGAGCTTTTCGATCGTGAACACGCTCACGATGTCGGTGATCGAGAAGCGCAAGGAGATCGCGATCCTCAAGACCATGGGCGCGCGCGATGTCGGAATCATGAAGATATTTCTCGTGCAGGGGCTCACCGTCGGGGCTTTCGGAATCGGCCTGGGATTGATCGTCGGGTTGACGTTTATCGGGTCCCTGGAGTCCTTCGGGTTCTGGATTCCCGACGACGTCTATTATATCGACTCGCTGCCCGTTCACCTGGAACCGCTCGATGGGATCCTGGTCGCATTCGCGGCGTTGCTCATCGTCTGGAACTTCGCGGTGTTTCCGGCGCTGCGGGGATCACGACTCGCCCCGGTCGAAGGATTGCGTGACGGATAGCGATGACCGAGCCTCTTCTAGAAGTCAGCGGACTCCAAAAGAGCTACCGCAAGGAGGATAGCCTGATCGAGGTCCTCCGCGACGTGGAGCTGCGCTTGAATGCGGGGGAAATGGTCTCGATCACCGGCCAGAGCGGCGCGGGCAAGTCGACGCTGCTCCATCTGATCGGGACCCTCGACGCCCCGGACGCTGGATCGATCAAGTACAAAGGGGTCGAGCTCACGGAGCTCACGCCCGCGCAGCTGGCGGATTTTCGCAATCGAGAGCTCGGCTTCGTCTTCCAGTTTCACCACCTGCTGCCGGAATTCACGGCCCTAGAAAACGTCATGATGCCGGCGCTGATTCGACGCGTTCCTCCTTCGGACGCGGAGGGCAACGCGCGCAAGGCCCTCGAGGACGTCGGGCTCGCCCAACGGTTGACCCACAAACCCGGTGAGCTCTCCGGTGGGGAGCAGCAGCGGGTGGCGCTCGCGCGCGCCCTCGTGATGGAGCCGCCCCTGCTCCTGGCGGACGAGGTCACCGGCAACCTCGATGAGGGCACCGGCGAGGAAATCCACGAGCTCCTTTTCGAGATCAACCGCAACCGGGGCACGACCCTGGTCGTGGTGACCCACAATCGCTCCCTCGCCGAGCGCATGCCGCGTCAGCTGGTCGTCGAAGCCGGTGCGGTGCGTGAAAAGGAGCGCGCCGCATGATTCGCGGTCGGCTCCTCATCGTGCTCGCGGGACTCTGGTTGGCACCGGAGACGGCGCTTGCTCAGCTCCTCGGTCCGACCATCGTCGAAATCGAGTTCGAGGGCCTGCGCCGGGTCGATGACGACGCCATCGCCCGCATGATCGAGAGCAAGGAGGGCACGGAGTTTCGACCGGAGACGGTCACGCAGGACCTTCGCTCCCTGTACCAAAGCGGTTTCTTTCGGGATGTCTCGATCTACAAAGAAGACGTGCCCGGTGGCGTCCGGCTGATCATCGCGTTGAAAGAAAAGCCGTCGATCCGTCAGATCGAGTACATCGGCGTCAGCGAGCTCTCGGACGACGACGTGTCCGGGGTGGTCGATGTCCGACCCCTCACCATCCTGAGCGTCGATCAGGTCAAACGCAACGTCACCAAGATCAAGGATCTCTACGTCGAAAAGGGCTACTACCTCGCCGACGTGAAATATCGGCTCCGTCCGGTGCCAGGTAATGAGTACGAAGTCGACGTGATCTTCGAGATCGTCGAGAACGCAAAGGTCATCGTCAAACAGCTCACCTTCGTCGGAAACAAGAGCATTCCCTCCGAGAAGATCAAATCGGTCCTCCAGACCCGGGAGGGCAACGAGCTGTCGTTCTTGACCCAGTCCGGGACCTACAAGAAAGAGTTCTTCCAGACGGATCTGTTCCGGATTCAGGCGCTCTACCTCGATGAAGGCTTCGTCGAGGTGAAGGTGGGCGAGCCCTCCGCCACGATCTCCTCCGACCGTCGCTACATCTATCTGAACGTCCCCATCGACGAAGGTGAGCGCTACACCTTTGGCAACATCAGCTTCTCCGGTGACGTTGTGCTCGAAGACGACGAAGGCAACCAGCTGGTCGACGAATCGAGCGTGAGGCAGGTGGTGACGCTCGAGCAGGGCGAGCAATTCGCCCGCACCCAGCTCTTTGAGAACATTCAAGCGGTGACGGACGTGTACCGAAATCAGGGGTACGCGTTTGCAAACGTGACCCCGAACTCCCGTTTGGATCGCGAAAATCGCATCGTCGACATCGAAATGGAAATCTCCCGCGGGGAGCTCGTCTACTTCGGACGGATCGAAATCGTCGGGAACACGCGAACGCGCGACAAGGTGATCCGGCGCGAGCTCGCGATCGTCGAAGGCGACAAGTACAGCGCGTTCGGTCTCGAGCGCTCGAAGGCCCGAGCCTATCAGCTCGGCTTCTTCGAGGACGTGAACGTCACGACCCAGCGCGGATCTGCTGCCGACGTCCTCGACGTGACCATCGAGGTGAAGGAGCGCTCCACCGGTACATTCCAGATCGGTGCGGGCTTCTCGAGCGTCGAGAATTTCATCGCGACCGCGCAGATCTCTCAGAATAACTTCCTCGGCAACGGACAGACGCTTTCGCTCTCCGCCCAGCTCTCCTTCGGCGATTTCGCCCGGCAGCTCGCAACATTCCAATTCTTCGAGCCTTACTTTCTGGACAGCCTCTGGTCACTCGGCTTCAACGCGTTCCTCACGCAGCGCTTGTTCGTCGACTTCCAGCGCAACGCACGCGGCCTTTCGCCCACCTTGGGCTATCCGATCACGCGAGCGCTTCGGATTCAGTTCGGTTGGAACCTGGAGGACGTGCAGGTCGTGCCCCGCAACGACGCCTTCACCTATTTCCCGTTGAATCGAGGCGGATTGACCTCGGCGCTGATCGTTGGCGCGTCCTACGACACGCGAAACAACCGTCTGTTTCCCTCTGCCGGGAGCTTCTATCAGTTCCGAGCAGAGTTCTCGAATGAGGTCTTCGGCGCGGACGAAGACCTCGAGCTGAATCGCTACAATCTCATCCTGCGAAAGTACTGGCCGACGGGCCTTCTCGGGATCGTGTTCAAGGTCAACGCGAACTTTGGCTACGTGCAGACGCAGGTGCCGCAGGGGGTCCCGATTTCAGAGCGTTTCTTCCCGGGCGGTATCTTCTCGGTTCGCGGTTTCCGTCCCCGGGCCCTGGGGCCTTCCCGCGACGTCGCGACGCTCCTTGAACCCAACGCGCCGACCCGCGAGTTCATCATCGGCGGTAACAAACAGGTGATCTTCAACGTCGAGTTGGAGGCGCCGATCATTCCCTCCGCGGGGATCCGCGGCGTGATCTTCGCGGACGCGGGGAACGCGTACGACGACGCGGAAGGCTTCTTCTATTTCGACACACCGGACGAGCTGAAGCCGCCGGCCTTCCTCTCCTGGAACAACCGGGCGATCGAGCCGCCTCTGGGACTGTACTACTCCGTGGGCTTCGGCCTGCGCTGGTTCTCGCCGATCGGGCCGTTGCGCTTCGAGTGGGGCATTCCGCTGACGAAGCGTCAGGTCAACGACGAGGGCCTGATCTTCGAGTTCACCATCGGCAACCTGTTCTGATCCGCTAGACTCCCTCCATGGACCTCGCGTTCGCCGTCGTCGGTGGGATCGGCAAAAGCGTGGACCGCGCGAGATTCCGGCGATGGCGCCGGACGAGTGAGCCTAGACCGCCATTGACACCACCACCGGGCGGTTGCGATGGCTCCTTACATGCCCGAATCGTTGTCCAAACGCGCCCAGAGTCTTGCCGCTTCGGTCTACAAGGTCGGCAAACCACCGGAGGGGGTCGTCCCTGTGCCCCTGAACGTCGGCGACACATTTCTGCCCCCGCCGGAGCTCGAGCTCGATGACCAAGAGCCACATCGCTACACGCCGCCCGCGGGGATCCCCTCGCTCCGTCAGGCCTTGGCGGAGCGGATCGGGCACCGCAATCAGCTCTCTCTGAGCGCGAGCCAGGTCGTCGTGACGCCGGGTGGTACCGCCGCGCTGTCGGCGGTGGTGGGAGCTATCGTCGATCCCGGCGACGCGGTGCTCATCAGTGCCCCTCATTGGCCGCTCATCGCAGGCATCACGCAAGTCTCACTCGGCGAGCCCATTCGTGTGCCCGTCTTCGACGGCGAGCTGAGCGCTGAGCGTGTGACGAAGCAGCTCGATCGCCATTGGCGTCCGGGCACGCGCGCCCTCTACGCCAATCCGATCCACAATCCCACCGGGCGCATGCTCTCGCTGGCGGCGGCCGGGGCCATGGTGGAGTTCGCGCGGAGAAAGGACCTCTGGATCCTCGCGGACGACGTTTACGAAGACTTCGTCTACAGCGACGCGGACTGGCCACGTCTTCTTTCGATGGCCCCGGAACGTACGGTGCACATCGGGTCGGCGTCGAAGGCATTCGGTATCGCGGGCGCGCGAGTGGGGTGGGCTGCGGGCCCGGAGCCGTTGATCAAGGCGGCGCTCAAGCTGCATCTGAACACCGGCTACTGCGCGCCACGCTGGGGTCAACGGGTGGTCGAGCAACTGTTGGCTCCGGAGGGACCAGGGCCCCGCTGGCAAGCGACGGCGCGAGAGGCCTACGCGGCCTCCGGTCGCGCAGCGGCGGCGCGGCTCGGCGTCGCAGCCCCGCTCGGAGGCCAGTTCATGTTCGTGGACGTCTCCGACGTCCTAGACCCCGCATCCGATGATCCGCTGCTGCCCTTTCTCCAACGCTGCCTCGACGAGGGCGTCGCGCTCGCTCCAGGTACGAGCTGCGGGCCATTCCCCGCGCACGTGCGCGTGTGCTTCACCTCCGCGAGCCCCGAAGAAGTCGCCCGGGGTGTCGATGCCATGGCGCGGGTCATGGGGCGCTGAATCACACGCGGTCCAGTCGAGATGACTGGCGGGCATCGCGTGAGCCGCGTTCAAAACGGAATGAAGCTCTGCAGAAAGCCGATGTAGATCGTGTAGGGCAGCCGGTCATCGTCGAGCGCGCAGCGGTTCAATGGAAAGCCGAAATCGATCGTGAAGGCGGCGGGCGACACGTTCAACACGTCACCGATGAAGCGCAGTCCGTAGCCGACGTCGGAGAACACATCGCTGGAACACGCGGCGTCCGGTGATCGAAAGCGGGCTTCGGGCATCCAGATCGCGTCGGCAAAGACCGCGCCCTCGAGGCGCGTCCACATCAGAAGCCCCAGAATGTCGACGCGTTGCGCAACCGCGAGCGCATGACGCCACTCGAGGCTCGCGATGGCTCGCGTCTCACCGCGCACCTCGAAGCTTTCGTATCCACGACCGCCGAGATTTCTCCCGCCGAGGCGCAGTTGGTCCTGCGCGGGGGCTTCGCCAAAGATGCCGTTGAAGCGCAGCCGTCCGAGGAGGCCCTGATGAAAGCCGAGAGGCAAGATGTAGAAGGCTGCGGCACTCACCCGCCCGGAGACATCGATTCCGCCACTGTCGCGCTGGCTCGCAACGGCGGTGGCACTCAGAGTCAGCCCGCGCCCCTCGAAGCTATAGTAGGGGCTCAGACGGTCGTCGTAGCTGTACCCGACCGACCAACTCAGCTGATTGACCGGCTCGGCCATTGAGCCGTCGCCAAAGGTTTCCGCACCGAGGCGCTCGAAGCCGACGGCTGTGGAAACAGAGCTCGACAGACGCAGGGGGGTGAGGAGATCGCCGAAACCGTAAGCGGCGCTCACGGCGACTCCGCCGGTGAAACCGCCGGCGTTTCGCTGATCCGCCGCCGCCACGACGAGGCCGAAGCGGTAGCGTTGGTCGTAGGTCTGGCGCAGCGTGAACGAGGACGACAGAGCGAGACCTTGCCCCGTGACGGCCACGAGACCGGTGATGTTGTTCAACAAAAAGCGCCAGCGCGCCGGTGTCTCGTTGTTGTGTTGCGGTAGCTTGCCATAAACAGTCGAGCGCTCCACGAGGCGACCCGCCGGATCGATCCGCACCCGCTCGGGCGGTCCCGGTGCGTCCACGACCACCGTCCCCGGACCGAG
The DNA here is from genome assembly GCA_964468125.1 of uncultured Bdellovibrionales bacterium. Classification (GTDB taxonomy): domain Bacteria; phylum Myxococcota; class XYA12-FULL-58-9; order XYA12-FULL-58-9; family CAYXVF01; genus CAYXVF01. The sequence continues at coordinate 11,702 of CAYXVF010000059.1, forward strand.
GCGTAGGACACGGTGACGCTCACCGTCCGCATCCACCACCTCGACCTCCACGGGCTCCTCCACGTCTCCGGGGCCCAGCTGGAGGACCTCGACGAGAACCGACGCATCATCGCTGTCGATCTCCCCGATGGCGTAGTCGAGCGCGGGATAGGGGCCGAGAAAGGGTCGTATCCACTGATCGACCTGGGGCTCGCCCGCGACCTGGGCCAGCACATACAACCACGGTTTACCGCTCGACGCGTAGAGCCGTGCCGCATCGCGCAGGGGGGCAACACCGATGCGGTCGACGAGCTTCTCGAACAGGAGCTTGCCCCTGGGGCGGGTGTGAAAGAAATTGTCCGGGTGCGAGCGCGCTGGCGGTTCCTCGTCGAGCGCCTCGTAGAGTGCGTCTACGAGGGGAATCTGCGGTGCAAACTGCAGCGCATCGATCTCCGGGATCACGGCGAATCGGTCGAGGAGCTCATCGGCGCTCTCTTTGCCTCCGAAGCGTTCGATCTCTAGCAGATCGCGAATCGTCGAGCCCACCGCATCGGCGACGAGCCAGGGGTCGAGCTCGCGCTCGCGGGAGACGGTGATCCGAAGCGCGTAGGAGGCGAGCTGCGCACGCCAGACTGCGAGCTGGTGAAAGCCGATGAGGAGCCCCGTATCGAACAGCTGAAACGCGCGGTCGGAGAGCAAAAAACCGCCGTCAAAAGGTGCGATGAATCGCTCGCGTAAGGGAGCGCGTACGATCACCAACGGGTCGTCGACTGGCAGAGCGAAACGCGCGGCCGCCTCTTTCCCGATGGCGAGCGCCTCCCGAAGTGCCTCGCGCGCGTGCGGGCTACGCGCCTCGGCGAGGTCCTGGAGGTTCCAATTGGGCTCAGAGGCCCGCCGCTCCCAGCGGCGGGGGCCAGGGACGAGCTGAGGGCCTGCCGCCGTTCCGTAGGCGTTCAGCCTAGGCGCCAGAAGGACCGGAACCGAACGCCCCAGGTGAGTGCCGGTGAGTGTCCTCCTTGTGCCGGCAGGAGTGCGGCTCCCGGCGATCCAGCCGTCGAAGCGCGCTGGTATTGAAATCCGGTAGTCGATGCGAGTCCAAGGCACGGTGGCCGAAAGGCGGTCGCCGGGCATCGGATGCCAACCGGAGAGTGCGTAGGTGGTCCCCTCGTGATGGCCGAGTGCTCCCACGCGTCGTGGAACTCGGGTCTCAAACTCGACGATGCCGCTTCGCGACGTCCAGATGTCTTCCTGGCGCACGCCGTCGATGCGAATCCCGCCCCGATCGAAGCCCTCAGGGTACACCCAGGGCCGGCTGACGTCGTCGAGGCCCTTCGGTGTCTCGAGAACGGTGGGGTAGAGCGCGAAGTCGTGCTCTGCCGTGTTGCTGAGACAGGAGATCGAGCCCACGACGTCTCGAGCGGCGTCGTCGAAGCGCGCCTCGAGCAGCGCGTGCGAACAGCTGCCGGCGACAATCAATGAGGTGAGAGCGACGAACAAGGCGAATGTGCGGCGTTGCCGTACCTAGCGTTTTGTGACAATCCTCTTAAGCAACGCCCCGGTACCACAAACGAGACTTTTGAGCCATGAGCGACGACAGCGAGAGCATCGACGAAGTCGAAGAGGTGGAGCCTCTCGAAGACGCCGAGCTGGTCGAAGACGCCTCTCCCGAGGAGCTGAGTGACGCGGATATCGTCGAGGCGTCACCCTCCGCACCTCCCGTGCGCCGCGCCCAGCGTCTGCAATTCGACGATGTGAGCCCGGAGGATCGAGATTTCATTCGACGGGTCTTCTTCCAGGTACGCGACGTCGACTTCCGCGCACCGCCTCCGCCGCCTCGCAAAGATCTGAGCGGCCTCGACAAGAAGATGCAGTTCCTGCGCGAGAAAGTGCGCGAGCTCGAACGTGACCTCGCTCGCGTCGGCCACATCTGGTCGATCAAGGAACGCCAGGTGAATCTCGTCGAGAAAATCATCGGCGAAAAAGAAGAAGAGCGGGCCGCCGCAGCTCAACGCTACGACCAGGTCAAGGCACAAGCCACTCAGTCCTCCACGCGCGCCCGGAAGGAAATCTCGCGCCTCAACGATCGGATCAGCGAGCTCTCGGGCCAAAAGGCGACTCTCGAGGACGAGCTTCGCGCTCTAAAAAACCTGCACGAGCGAACCACCGCGGACCTGAGCAAGCGGCTGGAGAAAGAAGAGAAAGAGAAGAACGCGCTCGTCGCGGATTTTCGCCAGAAGATCGAGCAGGCACAGGCCGCGTTCAACCAGCTGCGAGAGCAGAGCGGCGCCCGCATCTCGGAGCTCGAAGGGCGCCTGAATGAGACCGAAGGCGCGCTGGCGACCACGACCGGTGAGCTCGAATCCGCTCGGGGAGAGATCAGCGAGATCAGCGACGACCTTGCCAACAAGGAAGCCCTGCTCGAGTCGACGCAAAACGAGCTCACCAATGCGCGCAACGAGCTCGGGCATCAAGTCGCCGAGCTCGAGGAAAAGAACGAATCTCTCGAGAAAGACCTCGGGACGACGCGCTCGGCGCTTGCTGAGAGCGAGCAGCGGGAAGCCAACCTCCGCGCGGACGGTGAAACGAAGGATGGACGGATTCAGGAGCTCGAAAATGAGCTCTTGGAGACGAGAGACTCGGCCACCGCGCGCGAATCGGAGCTCGAGGATCAGCTCTCGTCTGTTCGCGGCGAGTTCGATCAACGCAGCGCCGAGCTCGAGCAGACCCGTTCGGACCTCTCTGCGAGCGAAGAGAGTCTCAAAGGCACCCGCACCGAGCTCGAAGCGCGCATCGCCGAGCTCGAATCACAGCTGGCGGGGGCTCGCAAACAGCACGAGCAGACCCTCGCGACCGTCGAGGAAAAGGAGCGAATGCTCGGTGCGCTGACCGACGAGATGAAGAGCGGCCGCAGCGAGCGTGAAGAGCGCATTCAGGAGCTCAAGGCGCTCATTGGGACGCGAGAGGAGGAAGCGTCCCGCCTCCGGAGCGAGATCGACAGCGCCCGAGGCGAATTCCAACAGATGGCCGAACAGTTCGAGGCGACCCGAACACGCGTTTCGTCCCTCGAGAGCGAGCTGGAGGCGGCACGGGAGGAAGCGCGGCTAGCGCGCTCGGACGCGGATGCGCTCTCCACGAAGGTCCAAGACCTCGAAGCGGCGAGTGCGGGCCTCGAGGACTTGCCGACGGAGGAGGTCGCTGCCGAGGGGGGCGAAACGGACCCGCGGATCGAGCGTCCGGAGGTCGGCGCGGATCTGCGCGGCTTCGAGACCGATCCCAACGTCCGGGTCGACGAGCTGCCCAAAGAGGAAGACGACGGCGCCTACGACGAGAAGACCCAGATCATGCGCCAGAGTGACGTAAAGCCGACCGTGGGCGAGCTGCCGTCGGAGGCGTCCGACGCCGGAGAAACGGAGTGGCCCGGAAAGGGCTGAGCGCGCGCCGGCGAAAAGCTGAGTTTCCGAACAAGTACGCATCGACCGGCGGAAACTGCCGAAACTCGACATACAGCAACGGAGGCTGCCATGGGGCCGGGGTATTTCGGAAAGATGGATCGGAAGTGTGTCGGAGACCCGGTGGAGCCACAGTGCGTCAACGCGAGCGATACGCGAAAGATTCGCGATCCCGAGCTGACCGCATTCGCACTCAGTCGCGGCATCGAGACCCGATCGGTGGCTCTCGTGTTTCGCGCTCCCACCCCGCAAATGGGTCGTTTTGGAGCGCAGGCGCTCACCTCTGAGGAGCAAAAGGAACGGGCGCGCGTGATGAGCGAAGCCCGTGTGCTCATGCGAGAGGTTCTTGGATGCGAAGGAAACGCCTCTCAGGGCATGCGCGTCGAGGTGACGCCAGAGCAGCTGCGACGCTTGCTCATCTCCGATCTGGTCGCCGAAATCGTGCCGAGCGCCACACTCCAGTCGCGCGCACCGGTGGGCTCGGGTGGGGCAGGCGGGATCTTCGCAAGCTGGCGCTGACCGGTCAGCTCGGGATCGGGATCGTCAGAGACGTTTTCACGGCTTCGGCGAGCTCGAGCGCTCGGAGCCCTTGCTCGCCGTCCACGACCGGCGCGCGTTGCTCCTGAATCGCCATCAAGAAATCATGGTCTTGGTTGGCGAGGGCGTCGCCCGGTGGAACCTCCACTGGCTCGCCTGCGAGCTGCATGAGCGTCCCCTGCGAGCCCGCCGCGCGTCGAATGCTCTTCACCTCTCGCGCTTGGCAATCGATCGACACATAGCGCTCCCGGGTGAAGACTCGGATCTTGCGCGAGGGCTCGAGGCTGCCCCGGCTCGCGGAGAGCTGGGCCACCGAGCCATTCTCGAACTCGAGACGAGCGGCGGCCATGTCCGTCTCCGCGGTGAACACCGGCACACCGACCGAGCGCGCTTCTTTGAGCGGGCTCTTTACGAGAGTCGCGACGATGTCGAGGTCGTGGATCATCAGGTCCAGGACCACGTCGATGTCGGTGGAGCGGCCGGTGAAGGGTCCCAAGCGCTCGGCGACGATATACCCCGGGGTGTCGAGGAGAGCGAGGGATGCCGACACCGCCGGATTGAAGCGCTCCGTGTGCCCTACCTGCAGCAGGCGACCCGCAGAGCGTGCCGCCTCGACCAGGGTGCGCGCCTCGCCAACGGTTTGCGCGATGGGCTTTTCAATCAAGACGTGTAGCCCCATGCCGATCGCCTCGAGGCCGGCCTCGAGATGATGGACCGTGGGCGTTGCGATGATGGCGGCATCTACCCGGCCCTCGAACGCTTGCAGGCTCGGCTCAGCGGGGATGGAAAACGTCTCTTGGACGCGCTCGCGTTTCTCCGGACTCACGTCTACCGCGCCGATGAGCTCGGCTTGGTCATCGGCCGCCAGTTTTTGCAGGTGATAGGTGCCGAGATGCCCGGCTCCCACCACGACGACCCGCACTGCCATGGCCCTAATCCTCGTCCACGTCCGGAGCCACCGCGATCTGGCGAGGTGCCGCGATACCGCGCTTCGCGCTCCGAATGAAACCGCACATTTCCTTCACGAGCTGCGATTCATCCGCGAGCTCCTTTTCGACCCGCTCGAGCGCGACCATGCGCGTTTCCTGCGTTCGGAACAGGCGCTTGTAGGCCGAACGAATCGCTGAGACCTCTTCGCGCTCAAAGCCAGCACGTTTCAACCCGATGGCGTTGATGCCTACGAGCTGTGCCCGATCACCCTGGGCGATACAGAAAGGCGGAACGTCCTGCACCACCATCGCGCCACCGCCGAGGAAGGCGTAGCGCCCGACACGGCAGAACTGGTGAATCGCAACGAGGCCACCCACTGTCACACGGTCCGCGACCTCGACGTGACCGGCGAGGGCAACGCCGTTGGCAACGATCACTCGGTCGCCGATGATGCAATCGTGGGCCACGTGCGAGTAAGCCATGAACAGGCAATCACTCCCGATCACGGTTTCCATGTGGCCGCCGGCCTCGGTGCCGATGTTGAGCGTGACCGACTCTCGGATGGTGTTGTTGTCGCCTACGATGAGACGCGCCGGCTCACCACGGAATTTGAGGTCCTGAGGCACGGCGCCGATCGAGGCGAAGGGGAAGACCGTGTTGTTCGCGCCCAGCGTCGTGTGGTTATCCACCACGACATGCGAGAGCAGCTTCGTTCCGGCCCCCATCTGTACGTGGGGCCCGACGATGCAGTAGGGGCCGATTTCGACGGAGTCGGCGAGCTCCGCCTTGGGATCGACGATCGCGGTGGGGTGAATCGTAGCCATCAATCTTCCTTGTCCTCTTCGAGGGCTCGAAGCTGCCGTTCGAGCTCGCGGATCTTTCGGCGCAGCTCCGGCAGCTTGGGCAAGGTGGCGGTGAACTTCAACCAGTCGCGGTGGGGTACGGCGGGCACGCCGCCGTAGATACCCTCTTCGAGATTCGTAGCGGCGGCAGCGCGCGCGGCGAGGGTGACGCCTGAGGCGAGATGAACGTGACCGACGGAGCCGGTTTGCGCGCCCATGATCACGCGGTCGCCGAGGGTCGTGCTCCCGGCAACGCCGCTCTGGGCCACGATCACGCAGTCTTCGCCGGTACGAACGTTGTGAGCGATCTGCACCAGGTTGTCGATCTTCGTCCCGCTACCGATCACGGTTCGACCAAAGGTCGCCCGGTCTATTGTGCTGTTGGCGCCGATTTCCACGTCCGACTCGATCACCACGACGCCTACCTGCGGGATCTTGACCCGCTTTCCCCGAGCGTCCGGAGCGTAGCCGAAACCGTCGCTTCCGATCACGGCCCCCGCTTGGAGGATCGAGCGCTCACCGAGGACGCAGCGTTCGAGTAGCTTCGAGCCCGGATGCATGAACGCGTGTGCTTCGAGACGCGCGCCTGGGCCCACCACACAGTTCGCCCCCACCACCGCGTGCGGTCCGATTTCGGCGCCGTCGTCGACCACCGCGCCCGCCGCAACATGCGCGCTCTCGTCTACACGGGCGCCCGCATCGACGTGCGCGCCCGTTTGAATCCTCGGAGGATAGGAACGCGTGGGGTGTAGGTGCGTAGCGATCTGAGCCATCGCGAGATAGGGATTCTCGCAGAGCACCTGTGCGGCTCGCATGCCATCTATTGGCGTCGCAAGGAGAATCGCGCCGGCGGCGCTTTCGAGCGCTTGGTCGCGATACTTCGGGTTGGCGAGAAAGCTCAGCTCATCCGGGCGCGCGTCAGCGAGTGGCGCGACATCTCTGATCACGAGGTCACGGGACCCGCGAACTTCACCGCCTACGAGCTCCGCCAGCTCGCCCAGACTCCGGCTCACGGGCTTACTTCTTGCCGTATTCGCGATTGTACTCGCGAATGACCTGATCGGTGATGTCCTGGTGCTTCTTGTAGTAGAGCACGGTGTCGCCGATATCGAGGATGATGTCGAAGCCATCTCGGTCGCCGACGCGCTCCACGACGCGCTTCATCTTCACGGAGATCTTCTGAATGATCTCTTGCTCTTCCTTTGCCAGCTCTTGTTGCAGCTGAACGTAAGTCTGCTGCAGCTGCATGAACTCTTGCTGCATCTCGGCCTGCTTCTGCCGCTTCACGTCGTCCTTCATCATCGCCTGACGTTTGTCGAAGTCGTCCTTCATGGACTTGAGCTTGGCCTGGCGATCGTCGAGCTGCTTTTGCTTCTTGTCGAAATCCTTCTTCAGCTGCTCGCGCGCGACCTTGCTGTCGTCGAGCTCGCGGAACGCCCGCGACATGTCGACGTAACCCACCTTCAGGTCGGCGGCGGCCACGTCGGTGGCGAGCATCGAAAGGGCCAAAAAGGGCAGGGCCACGAAACTGATGGTTCTCATTAAAGACTCCGAATCTCCGGGCTTTTTAGCGTGCGCCGTGTACCACACCGGCCGGCTCGGTCAAACACGGGACGATCGACGCATTTGCGCGTCGTCTGAGCCATGGACGACGAAATGCGACGCCGCATTTACTCTCGGTGCGGACCGGGTATTGCTAACCCCGTGGCAACGCACGAGACACTCGGACTCATTCTTGTCCGTCGAGGGGTGATCACACGCCCGGAGCTCTACGACGCGCTTCGACTGCAGCGCTCGACCGGGCGTCTTCTGGGGACGTGCCTGATCGAGCTCGGGACCCTCGACGGGGAGCGCCTGCTCGCCTTCCTGGCGGAGCAGCTTGGTGCACCGATCTGTCGCCGAAAGGATCTCGAACGGGCGGATCCGACCGCGGTGGCTCGTCTGTCGGCTTCGAGCGCCCGGGCACTTCTCGCATTTCCCGTGGGATGGGATGGCACGACCCTGCAGCTCGCGATCGCAAACGGCGCGATCCTCAGTCGTCTGTCGGAGGTGGAAATCGAAACGCGATGCGCGGTCCGCCCTCTGGTCGCGCTCGAACGCGACGTTCTAGCGGTGATCGAGATGTGCCACGGACAGACCTCGACCGAGCCTGGGCATGCGCTCCTGGACACGCCGGGCGCCCGGGGGCGGCCCCCGACCCCGAGTCTGCCTCCGCGCGTGGTTCGCGCGGCTCCGCCTCGCGCTCCGATCACTCGGCGTACCGGTCGCCCGCCGACTCAAGCTCCGCTCGAGCGCATCGGCCTCTATGAGGCGATCGAGCAGCTCTACGAGGCGCGTACGTCTTCGGAAGTGGCGCGCCATGTCGGGCGAGCGCTCCTCAATTATTTTGCCCGGGTGCTCGTGCTCCGTGCGGGGCAGGTCATCGGCCACGCGGGAGTAACACCGCAGTACTCGGAGCTCAAACCGGCGACCGCGAGGCTCTTCGACCAGCTCGCCGTACCCGCGCTGCACTACGGCGCAACCCGGGAAATGCGGCGGGCCGCGGCGCTGGCGGCGGACCTGCGGATCGGACGCCCCCCTCATGCGCTGATCGCCACCACCCAAGGCGAGATGCTCTACTACGCCGACAACGATGACGCCCCCGAAGCCTACGAGGACCTTCACGACCTCGAGCTGCTCTTCAAGGAGGCGTCCACCGCCCTCGGGCTGTTGCCCGAGCAGCCCTAGCAGCCTTGCGGAGAGCGGGTGCTTACGCTAGCTGGCGAAGAACTTTCGAGGTGCACCGTGTCCAAAGAGATCCCTGTCGCGCTCACATTTGACGATGTTTTGCTGGTTCCTCGCTACTCCGAGGTGGTCCCCCGTGACGTCTCGGTGGCGAGCGAGCTCAGCCAGAGCATAGACGTGCAGATCCCGCTCGTATCCGCTGCGATGGACACGGTCACGGAGAGTGCCCTCGCCATCGCAATGGCGCGTGAAGGTGGAATCGGCATCATTCACAAAAACCTGTCGGTCGAGCGACAGGCGCTCGAGGTCACCCGCGTCAAAAAGAGTGAATCGGGGATGATCGTCGACCCGATCACCATCGGACCGGATGCCACGTTGCAGGAAACCCGCATGCTGATGCACCAGCGCAACATCAGCGGCATTCCCGTGGTGGACAACGACAACCTCGTCGGCATCATCACCAATCGCGACTTGCGCTTCGAGACCAAGCCGGAGCGCCTCGTCCGCGAAGCGATGACCAAGGACGTGGTGACCGCCCGCGAAGGGATCACCTCGGACGAGAGCAAGGCACTGCTCCAGAAACACCGGATCGAGAAGCTGCCGGTCGTGGACGACAACGGTCGACTCAAGGGGCTCATCACCATCGCGGACATCGAAAAGAGCGAAAAGCACCCGCAGGCCACCAAGGACACCTATGGTCGCCTTCGCGTCGGGGCTGCGGTGGGGACCAGCGCAGACCGGCGCGAGCGCGTGACGGCGCTCGTGGAAGCGGGGGTCGATGTCATCGTGATCGACACGGCCCACGGGCACAGCCGCGGTGTGTTGGAAGCGGTGGCGGACACCCGCGCAGCCTTCCCCGAGCTCACGATCGTGGCAGGCAACGTCGCCACCGGTGAGGCGACCACCGCCCTCATCGAGGCGGGGGTCAATGCGGTCAAGGTCGGGATCGGCCCCGGATCGATTTGCACCACTCGGGTCGTCGCCGGTGTGGGCGTTCCTCAATTCAGTGCGATTCGCGAGTGTGCCGAAGCAGCGACGCGCCACGGTATTCCGGTGATCGCCGACGGCGGCATTCGGACGAGCGGGGACGTGGTGAAGGCGCTGGCGGCCGGCGCGTCGACGGTGATGGTCGGAAGCCTGCTCGCGGGAACGGAGGAAGCTCCAGGCGAGGTCGTGCTCTACCAGGGTCGCTCCTACAAGACCTATCGGGGCATGGGCTCGCTCGGCGCCATGCAGTCGGGAAGCGCCGACCGCTACTTTCAGGAAGACACGAAAGACAGCTTGAAGCTCGTACCGGAAGGGGTAGAGGGCATGGTGCCATTCAAGGGCCCCCTCAACCAGACCATCACGCAGCTGGTCGGGGGGCTACGCTCCGGAATGGGCTACAACGGCGCCAAAGACCTCGCGGAGCTGCGCGACAACGCGCACTTTGTTCAGGTGACGAGCGCAGGTTTCAAGGAAGGCCACGTGCACGATGTCACAGTGACAAAAGAAGCTCCGAACTACCACACCTGAGTGGCGCGACGGATCAGTTCCGCCGGTTCTTTTTCTTTTTCTTCTTCGCGCGCCGGTTTTTTTTTCGATTCGCCCGCCGCTTTTTGGTCGCTTCGCGTTTCTCGAGGCGACCCTTGACGTTCTGGCCGAGGGCGCTCTTGCCGTTCTCGCCGCCGAGGAAGTCCACCGGGTCGCGACCTTTGCGCGTTTCGCTGACGATCTCGGAGAGCTCGAGCGCTTGCTCCGGATTGAGGACCCCGAGCGCTTCCACCGTTTGCGTCGCCGCTTCGAGCTCGCCCAAGGCGGCTTGAACGACGCCGAGGTAGAAATTCGCCTCGGCGTTGCTCGGAGCGATGGCGATCGCCTTCTCGAGCGCCGCGAGTGCTTCCGGATGGTCGCGGCGTCGGGCGGCGGAGCGACCATATTCGAGCTGAATCTCGAGATTGTCGTCGAGGGTCCCGGCTGCACGGCCGAGGACCGCGTAGCGTTTCACCGGGTCGCGGACCTCGTCGGCGAGGAGGCTGAGCAAGGGCACGTAGGTGTCCGCGAAAGCGGGGTCCAGGGTGGATGCGATCTCGAGCTCGGATACCGCTCGGTCGTAGACGCCGTAATCGCGCAGGGCGAGGCCGAGCTCGTAGTGAGGTGCGGGCTTGTCTGGCCAGAGTTGCACCACTTCCTCGAGAATTTCGATCGACTCTTCGAGCTTCTTGCGTTTTCGCAGGATCCTCCCAACGCCGAGCATCGCTGGCGGATGGTTCCGGTCCAGGTCTTCACAGTAGCGGTAGCTTCGCAACGCGTCCGCGTAGCGCTCGATCGCCTCCATCGCCCGTCCGACTTCACAAACGAGCGGCGCGGTGAGCGTCTCCGACTCGCGAGCGATCGCGAAGGCTTCGTTCAACACCCGGATGGCCTCGTCGTGCTGCTGCGTCTCGATCAGGGCGCGCCCGAGCATGACCCGCGCGTCGTTGTCCTCCGGATCCTCGATCAGGATCTTGCGCAGGACGACCACGGCCTCCGCCGTGTTGCCGGCGGTGATGCGAAGCTCGGCGAGCTGTCGTTGGTAACGGACGCGATCGCGCCGGTCCTCCGCCAGAGCGACCAGCTGCACGATCAGCGCGTCGGCGCGATCGAATTGCCCTTGAGCGGTTCGAACCTGGGCGAGGGGGACGAGCGTGCGCTCCGACTGCTCACGGGCGAGTGCTTCGCCGAAGGCCTCGGCGGCCTCGTCGAGGCGGTCGAGCTTCTTGAAGCAGCGCGCGCGGCCGAGGTAGGCGTCCACCAGCTCCGGGTCTTCCGCGAGCGCTTGTCCGTAGGCTTCGATCGCGTCTTCGCAGCGATCCTTTTCCACCAGCCGGTCGCCCGCAGACAGTCCGGCCGGCACGCTCGCACAGGAGGCGAGCAGAGTCAGTACGAAGGGCCGAAGGGAGCGCATGTGGGTGTTCTAGCCTGTCCGACTCCCGGTCACCAGCACCGCGGTGCCTATCCACGCCTCGTTTTTGGCCCGAGGCCCTTGAGATGACGCGGTACGGCGGATAGACCGCTGATTTGCCTCGAACGCGTCAGGAGCACGTTGATGGACAGCCCCCGGGTTCTCATCCTCGATTTCGGGTCCCAATACACCCAACTGATCGCCCGGCGGGTCCGCCAGCTGCGGGTCTATTGTGAAATCCACCCGCATCGGATGACTCTGGAGGAGGTGAAGGCCTTCGACCCGAAGGCGATCATACTGAGTGGCGGTCCGTCTTCCGTCTACGACGAGAACGCCCCAACCGTGGAGGACGGCGTCCTCCACCTCGACGTTCCGATCCTCGGAATCTGCTACGGCCTTCAGCTGCTCGCCCATCGCCTCGGAGGCAAGGTTCATTCCGCTGAACATCGCGAGTACGGCCGAGCCGTCGTCTCGCCGTCGGAAAACCTCAGTGGCATCGGCAAGACGTTGCTCGGCGGGGTCACCGACGGGGGAGAGCCCCTAGAAGTCTGGATGAGTCACGGCGACAAGATCGACGCGCTGCCTCCAGACTTCGAGCCGATCGGCTTCACCGGTTCGACGCCCTTCGCGGCGGTCGCACACACCTCGAAGCCCATCGTCGGTCTGCAGTTTCACCCGGAGGTCGCGCACACGCCGCGGGGAATCGAGATCCTCGAAGCGTTTTTGTTCGACCTCGCAGGCCTCAGGCCGTCGTGGACCATGGGGTCGTTCCTGGAACAGCAGACCGAGGCGATTCGCGAGCAGGTGAAAGACGACGAGCGCGTCATCTGCGGGCTCTCCGGAGGGGTCGACTCCTCGGTGGTCGCCGCCTTGCTCGGCCGTGCCATCGGCGATCGCCTTCAGTGCATCTTTGTCGACAACGGCCTTCTGCGAAAAGGCGAGGTCAATCAGGTTCGCGAGGTTTTCGAGCGAGCACTCGGCCTGCCACTCAGGGTAGTGGATGCGAAAGACCGGTTCCTCACAGCTCTCGATGGCGTCACCGACCCAGAGAAGAAGCGCAAGATCATCGGCCATGAGTTCATCGAGGTCTTCGACGAGGCCTCAAAAGACGTGCCCAACGCGAAGTACCTGGCTCAGGGCACGCTCTATCCCGACGTGATCGAGTCCGTGAGCCACAAAGGGCCTTCGGCGACCATCAAGAGCCACCACAACGTCGGCGGCCTTCCCGAGCGCATGAGCTTCGAGCTGATCGAGCCACTGCGGGAGCTCTTCAAAGACGAGGTGCGGGTCCTCGGCGCGGAGCTCGGTCTCCCAGACCACATCTGCAACCGCCAGCCGTTTCCCGGTCCGGGCCTCGCGGTGCGCATTCCCGGGGCGATCACAGAAGAGCGCCTCGAGGTGCTTCGCAACGCCGATGCGATCGTCGAGCACGAAATCCGTGCTGCGAACTATTACGAGAAGCTCTGGCAGGCCTTCGCGGTGCTTCTGCCGGTCAGCTCCGTGGGCGTGATGGGGGACGAGCGAACCTACGAGCAGACCATCGCGGTACGCTGCGTCGACTCTGTAGATGGAATGACTGCGGACTGGTCGCGCTTGCCCTACGACCTCCTTGGCCGAATCTCGAATCGCATCATCAATGAGGTGCGAGGGGTGAACCGAGTGGTTTACGATATTTCATCGAAGCCACCGTCGACGATCGAGTGGGAGTGAGATGAGCGCGTCACTCGCTGTCATCTGCGTTCCGGTGACCGTATTCAGATCGGTCGCTGCACGGTGCTCAAGGTCGACTTCATGGGCGAGCTCGAGGGGGATTTCCACAACCAGCTCTATGAGGCAGGAACACGTGACTCGCTCACCGGGCTGCACAACCGGCGCTATTTCGATCAGCACCTCGAGCAGGAGTTTCTACTCGCGCAGCGTCACTCGGAGGCGTTGACGCTTCTCCTCGTGGACCTCGATCATTTCAAGAAGGTGAACGACGACCACGGACACATCGCAGGCGACATGGTGCTGCGCGCTTTCTCGAAGGTGCTCGTCAAACGATGTCGGCGCGAGGACATCATCGCACGCTATGGCGGTGAGGAGTTCGTGCTCCTGCTGCGCAGAACGAATCATCGGGGTGCGAGCTCGCTCGCCGAGGCCCTGCGCAAGAAGGCAGAAGACACGGCGCTCACCTATCAGGACTCGACGATCGCATTCACGGTGAGCGTTGGCGCGGCCACCGTCGGGGACGGCATTGACTTCGACCGGGGTGAGGAGCTGCTACAGGCCGCAGACGACGCACTCTATTTGGCGAAACAACGGGGCCGAAATCGCGTCGTCGCCCATCCTGGATGACGCCGTGAGCGCAACCACACGCGCCCACCGGTGGTTCGGTAATTTCCGTACGTGATGCGTGTCACTTACGGATTCCCCGAATTCTGGCTCTAGAAGTAACATGGGGTGCCGTGGGATATGAATAGTCAGATCCTCGAGCCCGTCGAAGCCAAGCACGCTTCGAGAGGAGGAGAGCAAAGATGCTTCGTAAGATTTCGGGTGTGACCTTGGTCGCACTGATGACGTCGGTCCCGACGGTCGCGCTGGCTCAAAAGGTTGAGCAGAGCATCGCCCACGGCCAGATCAACTGGACGGATAAGACGATCACGGTCACGGGCAGCGGGGCGCCGAGTCTCAAAGCTCCGAACGTTGCCGTTGCTCGCCTCAACGCGGAACGGGCGGCCAAGATGGACGCGCTTCGCAACATCGTCGAGGCGGTCAAATCCGTCCGAGTCACGGGGAATCGCTCCGCTGGAGATGCGATGGAGGCGGGCTCCGTTCAGACCGAGGTCGAGGGGATCGTCCGGGGATTCACGGTCCTGGATACGAAGTACTACTCGGACGGCGGGGTCGACGTGATCGTGCAGGTCAACATCGACGGCGTCTTGACCGAAGCGCTCGTTCCGGAAGCGGGCAAAGCGGTGAAAAAGAGCTCGACGAAAGACGTCACCGGGGTCGTAGTCAACGCCAAGGGGGTGAACGTCACCCCGGCGATCGCCCCGGTGATTTTCGACGAATCCGGCAAGCGCCTCTACTACCCAGAAGCGATCGACAAGGTCGCGATGAAGGACCACGGCGCGGTCTCCTATAACAAGAGCCTCGACAAGGCGATGAAGGACGCGCGGGTCGGCTCCAAGCCGCTGGTGGTGAAAGCGATCAAGGTCGAGGACGGCAGCAACTTGGTCGTTTCGTCCTCGGACGCCGCAAAGCTCTTGAACGCGGGCGGTGCAATGGCATTGGGGAAGGTGATCATCGTCACCGACTGAGCGGACCAGAGAGCTCAAAGGTAGAGACAATCGAGCCGCTTTGAGTGGCCGCAAGGAGAATCGAGATGTACGGGAAATTGAATGTCACACGGCGCGTGGGGTTGGTGGCCGTGGTCGCCATGGCCGCATCGCTGGTCTTGCCGGGCACGGCTTCGGCTGAGTTCAAGAAGGTGACGGTGACTGCCGAAGGCTATAACCGCCGTAACGCGGTCAACAACGCGCTGCGGAAGGCGGTCGAACTAGCCGGGGGCGTCAAGCTCACCTCCATGTCGAAGATGGAGAACTACCAGCTCGTCATGGACACGGTAGTCGCGACGGCAACGGGCGTGGTGCGCACGCACCGGGTGGTGAAAGAATCGGACACTACCTGCTTGGCCAACGCCTCGTGCACCGTGACCGTCGAGGCTGAGGTCTCGGACCAAAATCTCTACGACTCCGTTGAAGCCGCGCGCACGCTGTTTCAGCAAAAGGGTCGGCCATCGATCCTCGTGATGATTTCCGAGCAGAATGCAGGTGCCCAATCTGCCGAGGCCTGGTGGGCAGGCGGTAACAAGTCGGTCAGCATGGACCTTGCAGAGAACGCGTTGATCAAGCGCTGGCAGCAGTACGGGTTCCGATTTGTGGATCGCCAGGCTCTGATGGGCAAGTTTCGAGCGGCGAGCCCGACCGATCCGGAGGTGAAAGAAGTCGCCGCCGACGCCGGGGCCGACATCGTTGTGATCGGCAAAGCGGTCGCGACAAAGACCGACACGAGCAGCTTGGACCTAGGCGACTACTTCAAGAACGCGACGGCGCAATCGAGTCTGCGCATTCTCTACGTCGACACCGGTGAGATCATTGCGAGCTCCAACGGCTTCGGCGCGGCACATCACACGAACCCACAAAACGCCGGGAAGAAGGCGATAGAACGCGCGCTCTACGATGCCTCGGACGAGATGTTCAAAGGCATCATGAACCGCTGGCAGAGCGAAACCGCAGGAACCCAGCGTCTCGAGGTGACCGCCACCGGATTCAAGAAATCCAAAGACTTCCGCAAGTTCATGAAGACCATCCAGAGTAAGATCGACGCGGTGAAAGAAGTGAACCAGCGCGGCTACAAGAGCGGCAGCGCGAAATTCGAGGTGATGTTCACCGGCTCCGCATTCGATTTCGCGGACGCGCTCGAGACGCAAAAGTTCCCCGGCTTCGGGATCGAGCTCGAAGAGGTCACCGGCAACACGCTCACCTTTTCGGTGACCCAGTAGGAGAAGCTCTATGCGGGCTCTGTTGAAGCAACCGCGTCTCGCCCTTCTGGGCGCGACGGCCCTGGCGGCGTTTGCGCTGGTGAGTTTTTCCAGCGGGCGTTCGCTCGAAGCGGCACGGGCGACGATCGGAACGGTCAACTACGTTTCCGGAACGGTGCTGCGAGCCGAGGAGATGTCCCAGTCCTACAACCGCCTGCAGAGGGGTATGCGCCTGCGCGAGGGCGACACGATCAAGACCAAGGACGAGAGTCGTTTCGAGGCGAAGCTGAAGGACGGCTCGATGCTGCGACTCGGCTCCAACTCTCAGCTGCAGATGAGCCAGATCAGCTTTGACCGCTCGCAACCGCGCAAGAAGAAGAAGGTCAAAACAAAACTCTTCTTTGGTCGGGTGTGGGCTTCGGTGACGAGCCTCTTCGGAAACGACTCCTCCTTCGAGGTCGAAACCGAAAACGCGGTTGCGGGGGTGCGCGGCACGAAGTTCAGCGCCAACACGTCCGAGGGTGGCGACACCCTCGTGAAGGTCTACGAGGGCAAGGTGCTCGTGTCGAATGAGCCCATCTACAAGGTCGAGGGAGCCACCAAAGAGAACCGCAAGGAGGTTCCCGGGCCCCAAGAGGTCACAAAGGAAGAATGGACCTCTCTGGTCACCAGCGCGATGCAAATGATCCGCGTTCAATCGGGCGGCGAAATGAGCGAGCCCGAGGCGTTCAATATGGGCTCGGAGGAAGACGCGGAGTGGGAAGCCTGGAACGCCGAACGCGACAAGGTCACCGGCTTCAAAGAATAGGTGATTCGACGCCTTCACCGCGTCGCGGATGACGTCGCCACCGGCGCGCTCCGCGTTCCCCGTCTCTACCGCGACGGCTTTGGCGATCGCCATGCCCTTGAGCGAGTGGTTGCCCAGATTCGCGACTACGACCCTGGGATCGCAGCCCCTCCGATTCAGCTGTACTGGGGGCGCGCTCGAGCGTTCGGACGGGGGCGGCTTCGCATCGGTTGGTTTCAGTCTCCCACGCTTCACATCGGCCTGCCGCCCGAGAGCCGCTTGGCCACCATCGAGGAGATCGTTCCCAAGCGGGGCTCACCCAAGGCGATGGTCCTGCACCTCGCGGCCACGGGGGAGGTGGGCTTTTTGGCCCGACGGCACCTCGCCCGGGCGCTCCTGCGCTACGGCTACGGCTCGATCCTGCTCGAGAACCCGTTCTACGGCGCGCGAAAACCCGCCGGTCAGCGCCATGCGGCCCTGCGCACGGTGGCGGAGCAATTCGCGATGAATTTTGCCACGGTGGAAGAAGGGCGCGCCTTGCTCGCCCACGTGCACCGTCGGGGCCTGCCCGCGGCGGTCACGGGCTACAGCCAAGGTGGAGTGATGGCGGCCTTCTGTGCTGCCCTGTCTCGTTTTCCTGTCGCTGTGAGTCCGAGAGGGGCGGCAGACTCAGTGGCGGATCTCTTCACCCGGGACAATTTCAGCCGGCTCATGCTCTGGGACCGCCTGGCGAGGGACGTTGGGGGCGAAGGCGAAGCGCGGCGGATCTTCCGTGAATCGCTCGAGGTAGTCACGGTGTCGCGCTTTCCGGCGCCCGTGTGTCCCGAGGCCGCGGTGTTGCTGGCCGGGCGACACGATCGCTTTGTATCGCCGCAGCAGGCAGAGATTCTGCACCGACATTGGGCGGGCTCTGAGCTGCGCTGGCTCGAGGCGGGGCACGTCACGGGCATCGTGCTCAACATTCCGGCGCATCTGAGGGTGGTTCGGGACTCCATTGAACGCTTGCGCAGCGCGGCAGAGCGTCACACAATCTGAAAGCCTTCGGCTAAACGATTCCTTCCGATCTGCTAAACTCCCCCCGGGACGGGGGTAGCCCATGGAACTCTGGTAT
Organism: uncultured Bdellovibrionales bacterium; assembly: GCA_964468125.1. Lineage (GTDB taxonomy): Bacteria > Myxococcota > XYA12-FULL-58-9 > XYA12-FULL-58-9 > CAYXVF01 > CAYXVF01. The sequence goes on from CAYXVF010000059.1 coordinate 29,509, forward strand.
GGCCAGCACGTCGGTCGCGGCGTCGCGCATTGAGATACCGGGAGTCGAGCTCGGAGAAGAGCTCGGTCGCGGTGCGCACAGCGTAGTCTTCGCCGGTGAGCGCGACGGCCGGGATCTCGCGGTAAAGGTTGCCCTGGACTTCGGTCCGGAGGCGAACGACGCGGAGCGAAAACGCTTCTTGCGCGAGGCGACGCTCCTCGCAAGCCTCCGCCATCCATCCTTCGCGGAAATCTTTGAGATCGGCGAGCTGTCGGGCCGCGCCTACCTCGTGATGGAGCGCGTCGACGGGGACACGCTCGCCGACCGGATGAGCGACCGAGGCATGACCGCCGAACGCGTGGCTGAGCTGGGGAGTGACATCGCCGAAGGCCTCGCTGCCATTCATCGTCGTGGCCTCGTTCACCGGGACGTGAAGCCGCGAAACGTGGTCGTTGATGCCAAGGGCAAGGCAAGGCTCATCGATTTCGGCCTGGTGACGCGCAGTGGCTCGGCCACTGAGGGAGAGATCGGCGGCACCTTTCTCTACAGCGCGCCGGAACAGACCGGTTTGCTCAAGCGGCCCGTAGATGGACGCGCGGATCTCTACGCCCTCGGCGTTCTCCTCTACGAATGCGTATCCGGCAAGACGCCCTTTCGGTCGAACGACCCGGGGGAGCTGATGCGCCAGCACGCCGTGATGGAGCCCCCGCCCCTCGAGGAGGTGAGTCCCGGCACACATCCGATCCTGGCGCGCATCATTCGTCGACTTCTCGCGAAAGACCCAGATGACCGTTATCAGACCGCAGAAGGTTTGGCCGCCGACCTCGGTCGTCTCGACGAGCTGAGCCGGTCTTTGGCGCAACGGCGAGAGGTGCTGCTCGGCCGGGACGACTTTGCCTATGGGGTCCTTCGCGAATCGCCGCTGATCGGACGAGAGCCGGAGCTTCGTCGCTTGAAGAAGGCGTGGCAGGGGGCGCTGCGCGGCCGTGGGTGCACCATCTGTGTGCATGGCCCAGTGGGAGTCGGCAAGTCGCGTCTTCTGAGCGAGCTGATGGGCTTCGTTCGCGAGAAGAGCGGCCTCGTGCTTCACTCGCGGGGAAGCGTCGATCGTCAAGAGCCCTTTGCCGCGCTTCAGGGCGCCTTGGCGTCACTTCTGGATCACATGGCGCGCCTTCCGGAGGAATCGCGTTCCGTCCTCGCCGCCCTCGTCAAGGAAGCGAGCGCGGGAGCCTCGGAGCACCTCATCCGAGCAATGCCTCGACTTCGCGCCTTGCTGCGGGAGACCCCGCAAACCGCCGCAGGCACGGTCAGCTCGGAGGAGTACCACGAAACCATCGCGGAGTTCTTTCTCTTGCTCGCACGCGCCGCCGGAGGTGTCGCGTTGTTTCTGGACGACGCTGAAGAGATCGACGACGCGAGCATGCGGGTCTTCGAACGTGTCGCGCTCGGTCTCGGTGATTCACCCTTTGCTCTGTTCGTCGGAGCGAAGGACGAAGATGAGAAGACGGTGCAGGGACTGCGTTCGCTCCTCGGCGCTGAGCGCCTCCTCGATCTGCGCCTCGAGCCACTGAGCCATGAAGCCACTGAAAGACTCATTGCTAGCTACCTCGGCGTGAGCGAGGTGGCGGCGGACCTCATCCAGCAGCTGATGGTTCGGACCGAGGGCAGCCCGGTTCTAATCAGCGAGTACATGCGGGCCATGCTGGAAGGGGGCATGCTCCTTCCACACTGGGGCCGTTGGATCGTCGACCGCAAACGCCTGGAGCACATCGAGCTCAGCCGCAGCGTGCTTCAGTTGGTACGCCAGCGGATCGATACGCTCGACGCCGAAGCGGTGGCGGTCCTACGGGCGGCCGCGGTCCTTGGTACCCGCTTCGAGCTAAGCACTCTCGGGCGCGTGACCGAATCAAACGATGAGAGCATTAGCTGGGCAATCGCCGAGGCACTTCGCTCGCGACTGCTCGAACGAGAGCCCGGTGGTTCGTACGCGTTCATTCATCAACAGGTCCGCGACGCGCTCCTCAAGGATTTGGACCCGGCAGCGGAGCGCGCGCTCAACCGCGCCGCCGCGAACGCGATTCGCGAGCTTCACAGTGCCGGAGACGACGCCGTGATTTACGCGCTCGCGCACCACGAGTACCTCGGCAACGGGTCCCAGGTGTACGAGACGAATCTTCAGGCAGGACGGATCGCCCTGGAAACCTACGCCTATGAAGAAGCGCACAGCTATCTTTCGCGCGCCCAGGGCGCGAACCCCGCTCGGGCGCAGGAAGACGTCAGCTTTCAGCGCGCCTTCGGAGTCGCAGCCGGAAGAACGGGGCGAACGGCGGAGTCCGTAGAGCATCTGCGCCGGGCCGTCGAAATGACATGCGATCCTGTCGAGCGCGCCGATCTACACGCCATGCTGGCCCAGGTGCATTTCTGGGACAGCTTCAACACCACCGCCGCATGGGAGGCGGTCGAAAAGGGGCTCGCAGCGCTCGGAAGCGGTATCGCAAAGTCTCGGCTCGCTCGTATCGCAACGTCGCTGCTCGCCTGGCTCCGTGGGCTCATCACGGAGAAAACCGGCCTGGGTTTTGGGACCGCCGCGGGCGAGACGCGAGAACGCATGGTTGTCTCAAGCCGTCTCCTAAAACTCGCGGGGCACGTGCGCTACTGGACCATGCAGCCGAGCGAAATGGTGCTTCTCATTTTGCGCATGGCCTACCCCGCATTTCGTCTCGGGCCAGGCAAAGAGCTGGTTTACACGCACATTTCCTATGCTCTGGCACTGGCCGCCACGGGTCGCCATCGTGCCTCGGAGCGCGCGCAAGAGAAGGCTCTCGAGGTCTCGCGAAAACTCAACGACCGAGCCCTAGAAGCCTACAGCCGAATGAATGGCGCCATAGCGAAAAACGTGCGCGGACAGCTCTTGGCGAGTGAACACGAGATGCGCGACACCCTGAACGAGCTAGGTGGCTTCCTCGACCATGGCGAGCTCACTCAAGGCATCGCCGATCTGAGCTGGCAGCTGCAGCTACGGGGTCATGCTGCGTCTGCGCTTCGATGGATCGAGCGCGGGATCGCGGCCGACCGGCGTGCGGAGTTCCAGCGGGGGCAAATTTTCTTGCCCACGCGCGCGGCGATCTGTCTCGTGACCCTTGGCCGGACCGACGAGGCGCAAGTCCACCTCGACTACGCCCGGGAAATCGCTGAAGAGACCCCCGGAGACACATATAGACTCGGGAATTATCTGTCTCACCTCGCTTTCTTTCACCTCGAGCTCGGGCACCTCGACGACGCTCTCGAAGTGCTGGCGCGTTATCGCGAGCTCGAGGTGCCGCCCGGGCGCTCGCCATTTCACATGCGCAACACCTACGTGTTCGCCGCCTACGCGACGGCAGAGCACGCCTCGACTGGACGAGGAAGCAAACAGGAGCTCGATCGGGCGATCGAAGAGCTTCGCGCGGTCGCTCGCGGACATCCACTCCTGAATGGGCACCTCGAGGTCGCGCTCGCGCGCCGAGTGAGGATTTTCGGAAAACCGGATGCGGCACATCATCACCTGGATGTGGCGCTCCGTTGGGCCTTTGCGGCGGATGCTCCCTGGATCGAGTTCGAGGCGAAACTCGAACGGGCGATTCTGCTGAAAGAGTCGAACCACGCCTCGAGCGCCGAGCGGGTGGCTCGCGAAGCCTATGAACAAGCGATGGATGCGGGGTGGGTCCCGAGGGCGCGGCGGGTACGGAAGGATTTCACGCAGCTCGCTCGGCCGACGCGGTCACGCACGCTCACCGGGAGCGGCAGTCAGTCGGACGCGGCGAATCTCGGCAACGCCCGCGCGGTTCAGCTCCAGCGCCACGTGGATGCGCTGGTCCAAGTCAGCCGAGTGTCGCTTTCCGTGATCGATGCCGACCAACAGGCACGAGCCGTTCTCGACGAGGTGGTGTCGCTCTTTGGCGCCGAACGCGCGTTCTTGTTCCTGGCGGACATCGAAAGTGACGGGCACGAGCTCGGGCTCTACGCCGCCCGCAATTCGATCCGGGGTAATCTGCGCGACACGCATGGCTACAGCACGCAGGTGATCGAACGCGTGGTCGCCAAGCGCGCGCCGGTGGTCGTCGCGAGCAACGAGGACGCGGTGGCAATCGGCTCGGAAAGCGCCATCGCTCTCAACCTCAGGAGCATCATTGCTGCTCCCTTGATGATTCGAGAGCGGCTCGTCGGTGTCGTCTATCTGGACAACCGGCTGGCAAAAGGCGTGTTCACCGAGGACGACGCGGAAACGCTCACGGCCGTGTCCAACCACATCGCCATCGCGATCGAAACGTCGCGCACCGCGACCCTCGAAATGCAATACAAGGCCGAACGCGACAAACGGAAGCTCGCCGAGGCCCTCCGTGCGCTGACGACATCTTCGACGCCGATGACGAACGACGCGCAGATCTTGGTCCGACTCCTCGATTCGGTCCTGCGTTTCATCCCCGCGACCCGAGCGTGCTGCTATCTCTTCAGAGACAACGAATGGCGCTGGGTGGCGTGCAAGAACGAAGGAGTGGACACGCACCTCGTAGAAGGAGGCGAGGGCGGTCGGGTCGAGCGGCCGAGGATTCTCGACCGAATCAAACTGACTCAGCAGCCGCACCTGATTCGCATCGAAGATGACACCGACCGCGAGTCGATTCCGAATCTGGGTGCGCGAACGCAAAGCTGGCTCGCAGTGCCACTGGTAGGGGCCGAGCAAGTCCGGGCAATACTCACTTTGGAGTCACACGAGCACGACGGCTTGGATGATGGCCATCTCGAGCTCGCGCAGACCTTCGCTGGCCAGGCAGGCATGTCCATCGACAACGTTCACTTGTTTCGGAAGGTGCAGCAGCTCGCCACGGTCGATGAGCTCACCGGCGTGAGCAACCGTCGCTCCCTATTCGAGTTCGCGCGAACGGAGCTCCGGCGCTCAAAGCGCTACAAACAGCCGATGTCTCTCATCATGATCGACGTCGATCATTTCAAGCCCGTGAACGACACCCACGGGCACGCGGTGGGAGACGTGGTCTTGCGTCAGATGGCGGCGCGATGCAGCGAGTGTGCGCGTGACGTCGACCATCTCGGGCGCTACGGCGGCGAAGAATTCATGATGGTCGCGCCGCTCACTTCCGCGAACGCTGCGATGAAGCTCGCCGAGCGTATGCGGAAGGCGGTGGAGAGCTCTCCCTTCGCGACGTCCGCCGGGGAGCTCTCGCTCACGGTCAGTCTCGGGGTCGCAGAGCTCGAACCTGGCGACGAATTGGTAGAGGACATTCTCGAGCGTGCTGACGGCGCACTCTATCGGGCGAAGCGAGACGGTCGAAACCGAGTGGCCTGCGACTCTTCCCGGAGCGACTGAAATTGTGCTTAGAAGTAGGGGTGAGCACTCCGGAAATCAGACCGCGTTTTGAACGAGACGCTGCGGGCTCGCCGGAAGAGGTCCTGAACCGCTTCCGCAACTGCGAAGACACGCGTTTTGTCTGCTCGATTCTCGGTCAGCACGTGCAGATCGCGCTCCACGAGGATCAGGCGGATCTGTGGTCGCCCTGGCTCACCTTCGAGCTCCAGGAAGAAGATGGAAGAACGCACGTGAGCGGCCGTTTCAGCTCGAACCCCACCTTCTTTACGCTCTACCTCGGTTCCGTCGCCGCGGTTTCGCTCACGACCCTGGGCCTGGGAATCGTCGGCCTGTCCCAATGGCAACTCGGTCTCGACGCCTGGGGACTGTGGGCGCTGCCCGTTGGGGCGGTGCTGCTCGTGGCCCTGGGGGCCGTGCCCTTCATCGGACAGCGCCTCGCTCGTGAACAGCTCGAAGCGATGCATCATCGCGTCAACCGGGTCCTCGACGGGGAGCACACCATCGAGCCCGAGCTCGCAACGCGGCTCGCCGCGAAGAAAGAGGCCACCGTCGATTGAGCACCCTCGAGGCGTGCGTGCGCTCGGGTCCGGCTAAACTCAAAGGCATGCGTCGCGTGGCCCTTCTGCTCATCGTGTTTTCCGCCTGCGGTCGCGCGGGATTCGGTGAACGGGACGACGTATTCGAAAGAGTGGAAGACCGTCTCGCGGAGGACCCTGAAACCCAGGTGGGCGACAACGCGAACGGCAACGGTAGCGATGCGCCAGGCGGACAAACGAACGACAACAGCGGGCCGGGTCCGAATGGTGACGAGATGGCAGGTCCGAATGCGTGGTCGGCTAATGCGCTCGCGGCGGAGTCCGGGGTCTCGCAGAACACGTTTTCTCGGTGGCTGCGGCAGGCGAAACTCGTGCCGATGACCGACGGTCGAGCGCTCGCAGGCCGTCGCCATCGCATCGAGCGCCGAGTACTGCGACAAGAGCCCGAAGCAAATCGTGCCCGAGCTCGCTGACAAGGGGCTGTACCTGGCCTCCGAGGCGACCTTCAATCGCGTACTACGGGAGGAAGACCTCCTCGCCCATCGCGGTCGCCAGGCGCGTCGAGGACCGCGAGTGCGGCGAGCTCGCGTCGTCCACCAGGAACGGCGGCCCGATGAAGGGCGCGACGTTCAAGGCGACGATGGACATGCTCGGCGTGACCGCGTCATTCAGCAGGCCGCGCGTCAGCGACGACAACCCGTTCTCGGAGTCGGCCTACCGCACGCTGAAGTACCACCCGACCTAACCGCACGGCGCCTTCGAGAGCATCGAAGCGGCGCGCGAGTGGGTCCGGGCCTTCGTCGCTTGGTACAACCACGAGCATCTCCACAGCGGCATCGGCTTCGTCAGCCCCGCCGACCGCCACGCAGGCCTCTCCGACGCCATCCTGGCGCAGCGAAAGGCCGTCTACGAAGCGGCCAAGCGCCGCAACCCGGCGCGATGGTCCGGCAACACCCGAGCATGGAAGGCCGACGCCGAAGTCGTCCTCAACCCTACGAAGGAAACCCGACTCGAGAGAGTGGGAAACGACATTGCGGCGTGACCTACGAGGCGGCAACTACCTTGACACTCACTGAACTCCTCCATGACGTTGTCCGCGCCCTGCGCGTGCGCAGTGGTAGCGATACCACTGTTGAGACAGGCAATGAGAAACAGGGCTCTGTCAGACAGCGTTTGCATCAGCGAATCGTCCTTTTCGGGCTCCGGCGGCTGCCGGAAATTGTCGACATAATACACGCCGCACGGGATCGAGGTCGCGACGCGCCGCATGGCCACGGGGAAGCGACTGTGCTGACCGGGCGACCAGTGCGCGCCCGGACGGTCACCATGGCGATGCATAGCACGCCGCATCACCCACGTGGCAGATACATCACTACCAGTCATTGAAGCAGACGCCTGACGCTGTCGCGACCGTGGCTATCGCGAGGCTCGCGCCAACGCAAATTCACGAAAAACCTCCTGATAGAATGCGGCGAAATCCCCGAATTGCTCGGTATTCGAATTGATGTTGAAAGCGACAGCCATGTCGTAGTCTTGAAACACCAGAAGCCAACTCTGCGCGCCACGGGAAACGCCCCCATGATTTGCATTTCGGGCGAGGCCTACACCGTCGACATCGTACTCTCGCCATCGCCAGCCTATCGCATAACCCTGTTCGTTGATTTCCCCTGATGATATGGCCTGCGGTGTCCAGAATACGTCCCGCGTTTCTTCAGAGATAACGCTTTTATCCAACCACATCATTCCCATGCGGACGAGATCAGTCGAAGTCGATGCCCAGCCGCCTCCCGGTAGTCTGTGAGAGAGATCTACTGCGCGCCAGGGGCGGTATCGTTGACCTTCAACAAAATATGGCGTCGCATGATCATTCTTCGTGTTCGGATGCGTGGGTGCGACAACGGTTGCGGTCATGCCAGCCGGTAAAATTACTTCGTCCTTAATGATTGCTCGATAAGGTTTGCCCACAGCGTCACTCATGACCGCTCCAAGCAGAACAGTCCCAAGGGAAGAATACTCAAACTGGGTTCCGGGCTGGAACATCAAGGGACTATCGTCAAAAACCGAAAGCGCGTCGCGGACATCAGGATAATTACGTCGCAAAGCGCCCGTTTGGTAGTACCCGAGCCAGTCCTGATTGTCGCCGTAATGGGGGATACCCGCCATATGAGACGAGAGCATGCGCGGCGTGATGCACGCCCAGGCCGGGTTCGGTAGTTCCGCAAGGTAATTTGAAATTGGCGTGTCCAGATCGATCTGGCGCTTGTCGACCAGCCTTGCCAGGGCTGTCGAAGTAATCGCTTTCGAAGTGCTTCCTACCGGGAAAACAGTTGTCGGTAAAGCCGGCTGCTGCGATTCGATATCAGCCCAGCCAACAGCGCCCTGCCATACTACTTCACCGCCAATAGCAACGGCAGCTGTCATGGCCGGCGCACCAATTTTTTGCCGATGCGCTCTCATGGCGATGAGAACCCTGTCGCCCGCTGCAGCATACTGACCATCCAGCGGGACTTGCATGGAGGGTGTTTCTGCCGGCAAGGCGGCCCAACCCCACGGCGGAAACGGGGCCTCGCCTCGATGAGCGTAAAATCCGTAAATTGGCCAAAGAAACCATGCAATCGCCGCGACGAGTATGACCGCGCCAAGGCCTAGTATTTTTGACAGCTTCATTTTTTTCATCGGGCCCCTATCGTGGCATTTGCGTATTCGGTAAGCCAAAGCCAAATCGGGCATCCACTTCGCCAGCTCTCTGCTCGGCCTGGTCTTCAAACCCGGGGAGTCAAATCGAGGGTCACGTCCGTCAAGGTGGTGTACGAGAACCACCGTTCATCGCCTCGTTTAATTGATTAACCAGCAGTCAACATCTTTTCCTTCGTCTCTTGGTCCGTGTCGCCATCACTGACATTGAGTCGCGCTTTGGCGAGCAGATTCGGATTCATGTATCGACGAGTCACCGCCCATTCGTCGTTTTGCTCGGCGAGGACCGCGCCGACCAGGCGAATGACGGAGTCGCGGTTCGGAAAGATGC
>CAYXVF010000060.1:0-13860 GCA_964468125.1 uncultured Bdellovibrionales bacterium
ACGATCTTCCCGGTCTCCAGGTCGATGTCCACGTTCTCGAACGCGGGCTTCGACGGGAGGCCGGGCATCGTGCGCATGTCGCCGCAGAGGGGTGTGAGAAAACCCGCGCCGACGCTCGCGCGAATGTCGCGAATCGGCAGGCGAAAGCCCTTTGGAGCGCCCTTGAGCGCGGGGTCGTGACTGATGCTCAGGTGGGTCTTCGCCATGCAGATCGGAAACGCTGAGTGGCCGTGCCTCTCGTAGAGCTCGAGCTTCTTCTCCGCGGCGGGCAAAAAGTCGACTCCCTCTGCACCGTAGATCTTCGTCGCGATGGTCTCGATCTTCTCCCGAATGGGTGCGTCGAGGTCGTAGGTGAAGCGGAAATCCTTGGGCTTCTCGCAAGCGTCGACCACCGCCTCGGCAAGAGCCCTGGCACCTTCGCCGCCGAACGCCCAGTGCTCGGTCATCACCGCATCCTCGGCCCCCGTCTCTCTCGCGATTTTGCGGAGCAGCTCGATTTCGTCGGGGGTGTCCGAGCTGAAGCGATTGATCGCCACTACGACGGGAACCCCAAAGCTCTTGGCGATTCGAATGTGAGCCGCCAGATTCTCCGCCCCGGCTTCGAGCGCTTCGAGGTTCTCTGCGATGAGCTCCTCCGGGAGAGGCTTGCCCGCCACGACCTTGCCCGCGCCGCCGTGCATCTTGAGCGCCCGAATCGTCGCCACCAATACGACGCAGTCAGGCGTGAGACCGCTCGCCCGACACTTGATGTTCATGAACTTCTCCATGCCGATGTCGGAGCCAAAGCCCGCCTCCGTGACCACATAGTCGCCGAGGCCGAGGGCGATTTGGTCCGCGACGACCGACGAGTTCCCGTGGGCGATGTTCGCAAAGGGGCCAGCGTGGACGAGCGCGGGCGTGTGCTCGAGCGTCTGGAGCAACGTCGGCATCAGTGCGTCCTTCATCAGGACCGTCATGGCTCCCGCGACCTTCAGGTCTTCCGCGGTGACGACGTCGCCGTCTTGATTGGTGCCGATCACGATCCGTCCGAGACGCTCGCGCAAATCGCGCAGGGAGGTCGCGAGCGCGAGCACCGCCATCACCTCGGAGGCCACGGCAATGTCAAAGCGGGTCTGGCGCGGAGGGCCGTTGACCTTGCCGCCGAGACCGATCACCACCTCCCTCAGCGCCCGATCAGACATGTCCACGACCCGCGGCCACAGTACCGAGTGAGGATCGATGCGAAGGGCGTTTCCGTGCGTCAGGTGGTTGTCGATCGCGGCGGAGAGGAGATTGTGGGCCATCGACACCGCGTGAATGTCGCCCGTGAGGTGGAGATTGAAATCCTCCATGGGAATGACCTGGCTGTAGCCGCCGCCCGCGGCCCCCCCTTTGATCCCGAAGGTCGGGCCCATGCTCGGCTGGCGGATCGCGAGGAACGACTTGTGGCCGAGGCGTCCGAGCCCCTGACCTAGGCCGACCGTGGTGGTGGTCTTCCCTTCACCGAGCGGGGTCGGGGTGATCGCGCTCACGACGATGTACTTTCCCCGGGCTCCCGCCGGCGCCCTTTCACGGGTCTCGAGGCGTATCTTCGCTTTCGAGCGGCCGTAGGGCTCGATGTCGTCCTCATGGAATCCAGCGTTTCGGGCGACCTCCGCGATCGGGCGAATTTCGGCGGCTTGCGCGATCTCGAGGTCGCTCGGGACGCTGCGTTTCATGTGCATGGCGAAGGCTCTCCAAGACGTTGATCCCCCCACGCCGAAGATAAGACAGTCAGGGCACCAGCAAAGGAGGGGGCATGTTTCTCGAATTCTACGGCGCCGCCGGCCAAGTAACCGGTTCTCTCCACCGCGTCAACGTCAACGGCGCCGACATCCTGCTCGACTGCGGCTTATTTCAAGGGCACCGCAACGAATCGAACGCGCTCAACCGGAACGTGCCCAAGTGGGCGGTACGGGCGGAGTGCGCGATCCTGAGTCATGCCCACCTCGACCACTCGGGTAATCTGCCGTCGCTGGTGAAGTCCGGCTTTGGTGGCAACATCTTCTGCACCCCGGCGACGCGTGATCTGTGCTCCGTGATGCTCCGGGACTCGGCGGTGATTCAGGAGTCCGATGCGCGCTACCTGAACAAACGCGCGAAGGAGGGCGACGCGCCGGTAGAGCCGCTCTACGGCGTGCGCGACGCGGAGGCGACGGTCGCGCAGATGATCTCGATCCCCTACCGTCGACCCATGGCCGTGGCCTCAGGAGCGACAGTGACTTTCCACGATGCAGGGCACGTGCTGGGCTCGGCGCTGGTGCAGCTCGACCTCAAAGAAGAGGGCCGCACGACACGCCTGCTCTTCACCGGCGATGTGGGGCGCGAGGAGCTTCCCTTGCTCCAAAGCCCCGAGATCGTTGAGGGGGTCGACCTCCTCCTGATGGAATCGACGTACGGCGACCGAGACCATCGCCCCTTTGACCGCATCGACGACGAGCTGGCGGAGATCATCAACGCGACCGTGTCCCGCGGCGGGCGTGTCTTCATTCCCACCTTCGCCCTCGAGCGCGCGCAGGAGGTGCTCTTCGCGCTCGAACGCCTCCACGAACGCGGCAAAGCGCCAGACGTTCCGATCTACATCGACAGCCCGCTCGCGATCGCCGTCACGGAGATCTACAAGCTTCATCCGGACGCACTCGCGGAGTCCGTGCGCCGCCGCATCATCGAGCGCAACGACCCTTTCTCACCCCCGGGGCTACAGTACGTTTCCGACGTTCGGGACTCGAAGAGCCTGCAAGCCAGTGGCAAACCCTGCGTGGTGATCGCGGGCTCGGGCATGTGCGAAGGAGGGCGGATTCTTCACCACTTTCGCGAAGGGCTCGGAGACCATCGAAACGCGGTGGTCATCGTCGGATTCATGGCCCAGCACACCCTCGGTCGGCGACTCGTGGAGGGCCGTCGTGAGGTGAAGATCTTCGGCGTCGAGCGCCCGGTACGGGCCACGGTGCACGTTCTCAACGGTCTCTCCGCCCACGCGGGGCGAACGGATCTCATCAACCTGGTCAAAGCGACGTCCCGAGTCGGCAACGTTCGGCGCGTGGCCCTGATACACGGAGAAGACGAAGCCCGAGAGGCGCTCAAGAGCGCGCTCGAGGAAGCAGGGGTCCCAGAAGTGATCCTCGGTCGAAAAGGCGAGCGGCTCGACCTGTGAGCGCAGGCGTCGGTGTGTGATTTCGGCCCACTCGAAGAATTAGTCCTCAACTTGCGGCTGGACCTTTCCGTTTCCACAGACAGACATTGCGCGGTGGGTCTCAGGCCGAGAGCGCCGCCGCCAGGGAGGTCCAATGGCACTCATTCGGCGAACCATCTACATCCTGCAGGAATTCTCCATCCCCCTGATCGGGGGTGTGTTCGCGGCACTGGTAGCGGCGAACCTCTTCGAGCACAGCTATCACGAGATTCTGCATTGGGCGCCGGTGCATGGCCTCGAGCTCTTCGGCCACGAGCTGAATCTTCACTTCGTCGTCAACGACATGTTCATGGTGTTCTTCTTCGGCATCGCCGCCAAAGAGATCGCCGAGGCCTGCCTTCCGGACGGCGACCTGAATCCCATCGGAAAAGCGGTCAATCCCTTGATTGCAACCTTGGGCGGCGTCTTTGGGCCGGTGGCGGTCTTCTTCCTCGGGCTCTGGCTCTGCTTTCAGCTGGGAGTCTACGACCCAGGCGCGGTCGAATTCGGCACCGTGTCAAAGGGTTGGGGCATTCCCACCGCAACAGACATCGCCCTCGCCTGGCTCGTGGCGCGTACTGTGTTCGGCAAGTCCCATCCTGCGGTGAACTTCTTGTTGCTCCTCGCGGTCGCCGACGATGCGATCGGCCTTGGGATCATCGCGGTGTTCTACGGTGACCCCGCCAATCCCGCCAAGCCGCAGTACCTCGCCCTCGTCGCGGTCGCGATGGTCGTCGCCTATGGCCTTCGCAAGGCCAAGATTCAGTCCTGGCCACTCTACGTCTTCATCGCAGGTCCCATTTCCTGGTCCGGCCTGATGCTCGCCCACCTGCACCCCGCTTTGGCGCTCGTACCGATCATTCCGTTCCTCCCGGGCCCAAAACGCGACACGGGTCTCTACATCGACGTCGAGGAGCCCGAGGCCGGTACCGCGGCGCACCACGACCATCACTCGCCGCTGCACCAGTTCGAGCATCAGCTCAAGATCTACGTCGACTTCGGTCTCTTCTTCTTTGCCTTCGCGAACGCCGGAGTGGCTCTCAGTGGAATCGGTGCGATGACCTGGCTCGTCCTCGGAGCGTTGGTCATCGGCAAGACCGTTGGAATCACCGCGATGGGCCTGCTCGCGACAGCTCTCGGCTTCTCTCTACCCAAAGGGATGACCCGACTCGACCTGGCGATGGCCGGTTTCGTCGCCGCGCTCGGCCTGACCGTAGCGCTCTTTGTGGCGAGCGCGGCATTCACCGACCCGGCGCTTCAGGGCGAAGCCAAGATGGGAGCCCTCTTTTCCGGCTTCGTTGGCGTCGCGGCGATTCTCCTGGCGCGTCTCGTGCGTGCGGGGGCGGCGCAGGAAGAAGAGGAAACGGCCGCCGAGGAGCTCGTCGAAGCGGCCTGAGATGCGGCGGCGCCACCGGCGCGACAGGGGGCAACCTTGCCCGCCTCGCGACGATGCTGAGTCATGCTCGAACGCCTGGGGCTGCGGCTGAGCGCATTTGCGCATCGCTTTGTTCCCGACCCTTTTGTCCTCGCCTTGCTGCTGACCCTGCTGGTCGCTGCGTCCGGGCTCGTCCTCACTGGTTTCGACGTCGAGCGGGTCGCCTACGTGTGGGTCGAAGGGTCGGGGCGAGGCGGCTTTTGGGCTTTTTTGCGCTTCGGCATGCAGATGTGCCTGATCCTCGTCACCGGCCACGCGCTCGCGGCGAGTCCACCGCTGGCGGCGCTCCTCCGACGCCTGGCGCAGGTTCCGACCGGAGCGGGGGCCGCTGTCGTGCTCGTGGCCTTCACCTCGCTGCTCGCGGCGCTCTTGAACTGGGGACTCGGTCTGATCGTCGGAGCCCTGCTCGCACGGGAGGTCGGTCAGAGCATGCGCGAGAGCGGCATTGCCGTGGACTATCCGCTCCTAGCCGCCGCCGGCTACTCCGGGCTCGTCGCCTGGCACGGCGGAATCTCGGGCTCGGCGCCGACAAAAGTCACCCTCGAGTCCGATCAAATCGCCCTTCTCGGGCCAGAGCTCGCCGCGAAAGTGGGAACGATAGGTCTCGAACGTACCATTGGCGCACCTGCCAACCTGCTGACTGCGGTGCTTCTCGCCTTGTTGGTGCCGCTCGCGCTCGCGGCGATTCGTCCCCGCGGCGCGACGGTGCGTGAGTGTCCGTTCGAGCGCGAAGCCGTGCGAGACGATCCGGCGCCGGACTCGCCCGCGCTCGCGCTCGGCCATTCGCGTCTGCTCAAATGGTCCATCGTCTCTTTGGGGGCTGTGGCGACCGGCTTCTGGTTGCAGCGGCGTGGCCTGTCGCGCCTCGATCCGGACCTGCTCAACTTTGCTTTCCTCTTCGCAGGGCTCGCGGCCCATCGGTCCGTCGTCGCATACGCTCGGGCGGTGGCTGAAGCGAGCGTCGGGTGTGCGGGAATCATCCTGCAGTTTCCGTTCTACGCTGGCATCGCCGCCATGCTCGACGGGCTCGGGATCGTGGCTGCCGTCGGACACTGGTTTGCCTCCGTCGGGCCGATGCTCTTGCCAGGAGCGACCTTCCTGGCGGCGGGGTTGGTCAACCTCTTCGTTCCGAGCGGCGGTGGGCAGTGGGGCGTACAGGGGCCGCTCGTCCTCGAGGCCGCGGCCAGCTCCGGGGTCGACCCCGCCCGCATCGTCATGGCGCTCGCCTACGGCGACCAGTGGACCAACATGCTCCAGCCGTTCTGGGCGTTGCCGCTTCTCTCGGTCACCGGGGTGGAGGCCCGCGACATCATGGGTTACGGGGTCGTGGTCTTGCTGGTTTCGCTCTTTGTTTTTGTGGCTGGACTCTACGCGCCCCTTTGGTGAGCGAGTAGGAATGCTTGGACCGTGCGACGAGACTCGCGGGCAGCATAGGGCTTGCGCAGGAAGATGGTGTGCGCGTCGAGTCGTGGCCCTATGTCATCCTCGCTGAAGCCGCTCGACAGCACGACGGGCAGCTCTGGTGCATGACGGCGCAGCCCATCGAATACCTCCAAGCCGCTGACATTTGGCATCCCCAGCGTGGCTTCGTCGAGAAGGGTCCAGATTTCGTCGACGCTCAGCGTTTCGATCAGGGCGGGGCTGCTCATGGCGCCTACACCGTAACCTCGCCTGTGCGTGCCCGAAAGGGAAGACGCTCCCCGGTCGAGGGCAGGGCCAGCGACCGGGGAGCGCTCGAAGGGGTCAGATCCCGAGCTCGGCGTCACTCAACCGTGCGGGCGCAGGTGCGGCCGCAGGTGCGGCAGTGGGCGCGCTCGGCGCGCCTTTCCGTGCCCGCGACCAACGCTCGAGGAAGGACGTGGCGACGACGGTGAGGACGCCCACCAGAGCGAGGCCACCCCAAGTGCCAATCCCGTAGTCAGAGACCGCGCTCTGCCAGAGCACGACCGCTGAGCCACCGACCTGAACGACGCCCGTCAGCATGACCAAGGAGCGCTGGCTGAGATAGCCGTATGCCGCCGCAGCGATTCCGACGGCGAGGCCGATGGCACATGCGACGGTGCTCTCACCGAGCCATCCGGCGAGCAAGGTCGCGACGAGAGCCAGGACGATCGCGCTCGGAATCGCGAAGGATCGTGCCTTCGGAATCGCATAGGCGACACCGAGAAGGATCCCCGAGGTGCTGAGGCCCGCGGTCGTGATGGCGACCCAAAGGGACAGATGATCTCCGAGAGCGATCGCCTCGAAAAACGCCGCGGCACAAAACGCGAGGATTGCGATCGTCGTGTCCACCACGCTCTTGCTCGTCCCACGAAAGCTCCAGGCGACGGCGACTGCCCCGGCCCCGAGCAGAGTGAGGGCGAAAAACGCCGCGTCCACCGGATAGAGGTTGATCGCCCGGGCGACGATCAGCGCGGACGGCACGTAGAGCAGGCCGCGAGCCCAGCGCCCCTCTGGAGTGCGAAGCTCTGGATGAGCGCGCAACCAGCGACTGTCGAGCGACACGACGGCTACGGCCGCGAGGCCTGCGATGGCTGCGGCGACCCAGGGCGTTCGCAAAGGAATCAGCAGGAGCGCGTTGAGGGCTAGGGCTGCGAGAGTCATCTGACGGGCCCGCACGCGAACGAAGGTCGCGTGTGCAAACCAGGTCAGGACCGCAAGCACCACGGTGGCGCCGCTCACCGTCAGAATGACGCTGAAGGTACTGCTGCCTTGCCAAAGCGCATAGGCCGGGGCCATCGCTGCACTCGCGTCCCATGCGAATTGCGAATAGACGAGTCCTCCGAGCACCGCGAAGTGAACCGGGAGAATGGTGATGAGCGCTCCCAAGAGCGTCCGTGCACTCTTTCCCTCGCGAAATCCCAAGCCGCACAGGAGCCCTGCCGCCGGCAACAGCGCGGTCATTCCGAGCAAGCTCAGGTAGCGCTCGATGTCGTCGGCAACTCCCCAACGCTGCAGCAGGAACGTCGCAGCCGCTGAAATGAAAATCAGGGTCCCGACGATTCGCAAGGCGCGGCTGACGTGATCCACCCGTTCTTCCATGGTCAGCTCCCGCCGTGTCGACATGGTCCGCTCGAAGGTGCCGAGTTGCTCTGGATCTTCGTATCGTTGTGCCGCTTTCATGCTTCACCTCGCTGAGCGCGAACCGACGCGAGCTCCTCGCGGAGCGCCGCTTCCTCTTCCTCGGACACGAAATCATCTTCAAAGGCATCCGTGGGATCGCCCTGGCCGGTCACGAGCTCCATTTCGGTGATCCGTGAGTCCCATCGATCGAATATATCGTCGAGGGAGCAGAGTGACTCGTCCGGAGAGCGCACCACGCTCACCGCCTCGGCCCGTGATTGGCGCGTGCGCATCAGGTTTCGGCGCTCTCGCAGCTCTGAGAGCCGGGACTCGATGCCCCGGACATCGCTCGCAAGCTGCTTCTCGGCGCGCTCGTGCTCCGAGCGTCGCAGCTCGAGCTCTTCCACCCGGCGCTCCGCCCGCTTTGCTCGGCGAAGACACTCGATGGCCCGGGCCTCTTCCGTGGCGTCGAGCCGGGAGGCGCGTTCGCGCCAGTCGAGCGCTGCGCTTCGCTCGGACTCGAGACGCTGGCGGAGCTCGGCACCGTCGCGCTGTACTCGGCGCAGCTGAACGCGCGCCCGCGCCGCGGCCCGATGCACGTCGCGGATCACTTCATCCACCACCGCTTCGTGGTTTTCGATCTGCCCGATCACGTCGTCGAGACGCGTTCGTATACTCACCGACCATCGCTTGAACCTGTTCATCTTGACCTCCTCGAGCGGTTCTTCGCTCGGGAGAGGGAGTTGCTCGAACCGTGCCACGGGCTAAGCGCTCGTAAATATTGCGTTTTTTTAGACGCCCGAAGAGGCCGCGTGCGTTCTATGTCCAATTGATGTACAAGATGAGTACATGCTTTGGACTGGAGAAGAACGCGACCGCGCCTACGCCGTGGCTGGGTTGTCGTACTGCAACCCCTTCCTCGCCGAGCGGATCGCCCTCGAGCAACGGGTACTTGGAGCCAGCGCACAGGCGCGCGCGCCTGTATGGACGCCACGCGCGGAGCTTGTCGAGGACCCGGCGATCGCCCTGATTCAACGACGTGCCGAAGCGCTGCTCACCCTGGCGCGTGAGGCGGTGGCCCGGGGTGAGGTGCCGAGTGAGCACGAGGCGGAGGTCTACGATGGTATGGTCCTCTACGTCCTCTACTACCGCTATCAACAGCGGTTCTTCGAGACGATCGTTGGACGTGACGCTCACGAGCGTCTGGGAGAGATCTACGACGCGTTCTGCCGTGACCTCGTTCATCTCACCGGGCTACCGGGGCTCCGGTCCCGGGTCGACGCCGCCGCCCATCTCTTCGCGCTCCTCTATCAGATTCGCCGCGCCTTCCACTTCATCTTCAGGGGGATCTTCGGAGCTTCGATGGTCGTTGCACGGGTCCGCGCCACGGTGTGGCAGTCGGTCTTCACCCATGATCAGTTTCGCCACCAGCGGGTGCTCTACCAGCGCATGCACGAGCTGACGACACTGATCACAGGACCCTCTGGGACCGGAAAGGAGCTCGTCGCTCGAGCGATCGGTTTCTCCGGTTACATTCCGTTCGACCCGAAGAAGAAGCGCTTCCGCTCGGACTTTCGCGAGTGTTTCCACCCGCTCAATCTGAGCGCGTTTTCCAAGACCTTGGTCGAGTCCGAGCTCTTCGGTCACAAGAAGGGCGCGTTTACCGGGGCAACGGGTGACCGAGAGGGCTACCTCGCGGGCAAGTCCGCGTCGGATGTGGTCTTTCTCGACGAGATCGGCGAGCTCGACGAAGAGATCCAGGTGAAGCTGCTGCGTGTGCTCCAGAGTCGACGCTTTCAGCGCCTTGGCGATGGGCAGTCGCTGGAGTACGGCGGCAAGATCATCGCGGCGACGAATCGCGACCTCGCCGCGGAAATGGAACGCGGGCATTTTCGCCGCGACTTCTTCTACCGGCTCTGCTCGGACGTGATCGTCACGCCGGCGTTGCGGGACATTCTCAACGACGACCCCGCCGAGCTTGAGAATCTCGTGATCGTTTTGACGCAGCAACTTCTGAGCGAAGCCGATCCCACCCTGGTCGCGGAGGTCTTGGAAACGATCGAGCAGGACCTCGGTCCGGACTATCCGTGGCCCGGCAACATTCGCGAGCTCGAGCAGTGCGTGCGAAACGTCCTCGTCCGCGGGCGCTACCGCCCCGCGGTTCGGGCTGAGGAGAGCTCGCCCATGGCCAGAACGGTCGCGGCGCTCGGCTCCGTCGAGCTCGGCCTCGAAGAGCTCACCCGCTTCTACTGCACCTGGGCTTATGCACGCACGGGGACCTTCGAGGACGCCGCGGCTCGTCTGGGTTGCGATCGACGAACAGTCAGCAAATACGTCGACCGGGAGCTCCTCGAGGCGCTCCTCTGAATCACTCCTCGATCCCACCGGCAGCACCCGCTGGTCGCCGCAGCCCCACCGTCGACCACTCGACTTTGCGCGTGGCCCACATGACGCTCGCCAGCACGAGGAAGAGCGCCCAAGACCCCGTCAACAACGCGTACTGCTCTTCTCGCAAGATCGGATAGAGCACGCCGTAGACGCCCGCGAGGCCTGCCCCACAGGTGAGCGCGTTGCGTAGCGTCGAGAGTACGGCCCGGGTGTAGAAGGTCACGAGGGAAACCACCGCGCCCGATGCGACGAGATAGGCGAGACCAAAGCTCATGTGCTCTGTCTGCGACAGGAGAAGCAGGTAGAACATCATGAGCGCCAGTCCGACCAGCGTGTACTGCACCAAGTGAATGTGCAGTCCGCTCATTACCTCGAACAGGAAGAACGTTGCGAAGGTCAAGACGATCACTAGAAACGCGTACTTTACCGTTCGCGTCACCACCTGGATAGCGAGAGACCGGCTCGATGAGACGCACTCCCACCGTCGACCCACGAAGCTGCGCGGGAATTCCACCCCAGTAGGCGAGGTCACTCGTGTCGTTGAGTGTCCAGTCGCCGCTGAATTTCTCGCCCTCGATGGTGCGTTCGCTCGGAAGTCGATCGCCGATGAAGCTCGGGTTTCCCCAGTTGCCACGGACTGTAACCTCCGCATCCCGGCCCAACGGACGGAGAAGGACGCTCCCGGCGCCCGGGAGGCGAATGTCGAGCTCGGCGGTGCTGACACCCGGCTCACTCCCCCAGTCAAGGGGCGCAGAATAGACGAATGCTCCAAAGCGCGAGAAGCCCGCGACCTGACTCCGGATCCCGTCCTGCTCGACACTCAACGAGCTCGGTGGAGACTCCCCGTTGGCGATGAAGATCCAGTGGGCACGGCTGAGGTCGAGGGGGCTCTCGAGCGTCGGCAATCGAAAGGTCGCCCGCACCTGCATCCGTGCCTGAAAGGTCGGCAGGCGAAACAAGCCACGGCAACGATGCGATCGTACGCGCCCTGCACCGCGAGCCTCTCCCGGGGACCGGGCGGTTCAGCGAGACCGTGAAGCTCCGCCTCGACCCGTCGTGGACCGGTGAGCTCGCGGTCGTGGCCCTCTGGCAGGACCCGGTCGGCCGCCTGATCGGAGACGCCGCTCGCGCCCCCGTTCGAGAGTGACGCGAAGGCTCAGCTTGCGCTCACGAACCTGCCTCCGCGAGCTTCTGCTCGAAGAGGGCCCGGGCGCGCGTCCAGGTCTCGTTCGAGTCCTGCTCGAAGTCGAGGAGGTGAGGGAGGAGCTGGCTGCCGAAGTCTTCGCTGCTCTCGCGTGGGAGCAGACTCGGGAGGTGATCGATCGCGATCACATCGACATGCCCCCGGCCGGCCACGACGGGGGCTTCGACGGTGGTGATCGCGTCGTAGATCGGGATCGGGTTGTGGGGGCTGGTCGGATCGCAGCTGACGTCCGAGATGACGCTGAGTGACTTTTCGGGATGGGAGAGGAGCTGCTCATCGGTGACAAAGGGCGGGATGGGCAAACCCAACAGCACGCAGTTCACGAAGAGCGCGTGCTCCAGGATGGCGTCAAAGGGGCCGCCGTCCTTCGTTTCCTCCTTGTCCCAACCAGTCCGAGTCCCGACGCCGAGTGCTGCCAGTGCATCCATCGCCCCGCGGCCAGAGCGGCCGAGGGCGCCCATGACCATCGCAGTCGGCGGAGTGGGGAGCTCGCGTGCCCGCGCTTCGAGGGCCGTGCGGTCTTCAAAGGAGTAGGGCGCCTCGAGGGTCAGCGCGCTGCCCCTCTGTCGCTCGCCCCAGTGTTGAACCCCGAGCACCGCCCCGACGTAGCCCGCCCAGTAGCCAAAGGCCGCGACGCGGCGCCCCTCTTGATCGGTGAGAAACTCGAGGTCGAGGAGGGTGCCGCCTCCGTCCCCGAAGCGACGAAGCACCTCCCGCCATCCGCGTTGGCCCTTGAAGGCATGGGCGAAGAGGATGTGTCGGTGCCGAAGGGGCCCGGTATCTTCGGGCAGCTCCTTCAGCCCGACGATCACCGCATCCCCCGGTGCGTCCCGCCAACTGCCGGCAGCGGCGGTGGTACAGCCGCTGTAGGCGTCGAGGGGGAAGATCCGGTCCTCGTCTTCCTCGACGGTGAGGGCGAAACCGGCGTCGAGGAGGGCTCGAGCGGTCGTCGGGGGGATGGGGGTTCGTCGCTCGAATTTCTTCGTCTCTGCGCGCAGCCAAAAATGCGTGGTCACCGGTCTGTACTCCTCGGGCGCCTATAGACCACAACGTTCCCCAAGGTGCGAGGAGTGAGCAACCCCACTCGAGGCTCACGCGCGGTGCGCACTGCTTTCCTCGTTGAGTCCCTCCCGGTGGCCCCGCCAGAGGAAGTAGGCGGCCAGACCCGCGCCCAGGATTGGCATGAGGATGCCAAATTCGTCGATGTAGAGGTGCGTTCCTTCTCCCCGCACCGTGAGGGGGGTGTAGATCCGCTGAATGAAGAGGTTGTGGCTCGCATGCAGGATCACCGCCGGCCAGAGACTTTCCGATTTGAAGGTGAAGTAGGCGTAGACGATGCCTTGGGGGGCGATCGCGAGCGTGAAGATGAACACCTGCAGCGGAAAGCTCCCGATGCCCGCGTTGTAGTCGGTGAACAGAATCGCCGGCCAGTGCCAAACGGCCCAGATCAATCCCGACACGACACCCACCGCCCAGAAGGGCATCAGCTCGCGCAACTCCCACACCAAGAAGCCTCGCCAGCCGATCTCCTCACCGAGCGCTCGAGCCGCGCTCGCCGGCAGCCCGAGAGTCCCTAGCATCACCCCAAAGATCCCGGCCGCCCAGGGACTCGCCGTGCCGTGGCCCAGGAGTTGCAGTGTCCAATCCTCGAGCGTTTCCGGGTTGCCAAAACTGCTGCCACCCAGTTCCAACACCCAAACCGGGAGATAGATCGCCAGGCCGTAGGCCAGCGGCAGTGCCCAGGCGAGCACGGTCCAGTGCCAGTGGCCCCACCGCCAGGGGAGTCCGGAGATCGGACGCCTCAGAATCAGACAGGTCAGCAGCGCCGCGAGACCGGGCGACCACATCACCCCGGTGACCAGAATCGTCGGCGTCGCGCCTTGGTAGCCCATCAGGCCACCGAAGATGCCGGTCAGCCACAGAGTGAGGAGCAGGTAGACCGTGATCGCAACGCGAGCGGACCCACGCCGCTCCTTCGCTTCCGAAGCCATGTGCATCTCCTAGTGCTGAACCGCCCGAAGGATGAGCTCCGAGAACAAGCGATCACGCTCCGGCGGCCCCAGCGCGGCGAAGAAGGGGATGCGCTCGAAGCGCCCTGTGATCATCAGGTCCGCGAGGCCATGGGCGGTGGTCCAGGCGGCGATCACGTCCTTCATGGCGGCCGAGCCCTCGGCGGGACGCTCGCCGAGCACGCTCGCCACGTCGACCAGCAGCTTCTCGAACGCGAGATCGGCGCAGGCCGCGAGCTCGGGAGCCTCGCGGTCCGGTCGGTCCGAGGCGAAGAGGAGTCGAAAGAGGGCTGGGTAGCGAGTGGCGAAGTCGATATAGCCGAGCCCGGACGCGGCCAACTGGGCCGCGGGGTTTCGCTCGGCGTCCCGTTGATAGCGCTCCTGAGTGGCGATGAAGCGCCGGTAGCCCACCACCGCGAGCTCGGTGAGCAGCCCGGGCACGTCTGTGAAATGGTGCGCTGGAGCCCCGTGGCTGACCCCTGCACGCTTCGCGACGGCGCGCAGAGAAAATGCCTCGACCCCTTTCTCCTCGAGCTCCTCTTCCGCGGCGCGGAGGAGTGCCTTTCGCAGG
>CAYXVF010000060.1:13960-38116 GCA_964468125.1 uncultured Bdellovibrionales bacterium
CACGAGATGGGAATCGGATTGTCGCCCATGGCCGGTTGCATGCTCCTGTTTGCGGCGGGCCTCTGCTCCGGCGCGCTCGGCTCGGAACAAAAGCAACTTCTGAGTCTCAATCAGCACGCCGGCGCGCGAAATCACGGGTCCTTCTCCGCGGCTCTTCGGCAGCTAGGGGGAACCGTCCGGGTCCGTTCGGGACTTCGCCGCGCCGATGTCCACGGGAGGGAACGCGCGGAGGGCACTGACGAGAACGTTGCTCACGGCGTTGTACCCGGCGTTTGCCTTCTGCACGGTCGCCGGGTTCCCCTGACGGATCGCCCGGGCGAGCGCGCGGGACGCGGCCGCAAAACGCTCGATCGCGGATTTCACCCCCTCTTCGAGGGCGTGTTCGCTTCCCGGAGGGTGAAGGTGCGCGTAGCGGGAGAGATATTGGTGCGCGAGGAAGTAGTTGGACTCGAAGATCTCGGGCTGCATGTCGGAGAGGAGCCGCTCGGCCTTCTTCGCCAGCATGCGGGCCGGCTTGTCGTTCCCGCTTTGGCTCGCGCGAATGGCCTCCCACACCGCGCGCAGGACCTCGAGAATGCGCTGTCGAATTTCGAGACAGCGCGGCTCCTCCGACTCGGCAAGAGCACCCACGAGCTGCTGCAGGTAGTCGATACGCGCTTCCGGGCTCAGACCCGCAGGGTCGAGGTGCAGCCCGCTCGCGTCCAGGAGAACGCGCGTCGACTCAGTGTCCTTTGATGCCTTGGCCTTGTGGCCGCGCAGGGAAAACCCACTCACGGATCAGGCGACGGGGACCGGGGCGCCCGGAGGCGTGCGCTCCGGCCCCGCCGGGGGGGGCTGCACCGCGTTTTCTGCGGGCGGGGTAGCTCGCTCCTGTTCTCGACCGAAGAGCCCGTCGAGTAGCCCGAACTTTCCAGCGCTAAAACCGAGGGCCGCACCGCCTGCCAACAGGAGGGGCAAAGCCGCGCCGCCGGTGAAAATCGTGGCCACGACACCGACCAGCGCGCCCAGAATTCCGCCCGCGATCCCCGGATTCTCGCTCGCGAAATTTCGCAGTCCGTCGAACATCGAATCCGTGTCTTCCGCAGGGCTCGCATCCGGTCCTTCCGGGCCGCGGGTGGGGCCGACAGCTCCGGGTGGTGGAGGTGCAGCGGCTGCCGGTGCGCTGCGCAGCAGCGTCAAGAGCTGGCGCTGCGCATCGCGCCCAACACCGTTGACTTGGTTGTCATCGAGAAGGTCGCGACCGAGGAGATCGAGCTGCTGGCGGGTGCTGTCGTTTGCGAGCAACTGTTGGACGTGCTCTTGCGCGATCGGACGGTCTAATTGCGACTGAAGGTGCTCGATCGCCCCTCGAATCTGCGGCGTAATCTCGGTCATCCCGGTCTCCTCATCTCCACCCCTCCATAAACATCTCGTCTCGGGTTTGGTTGCAAGATCAGGGGGCGGTGATGACGGTGGACGGCAAGCTCAATCCGCGCTTTTCTATCCGCTGAGACCTTGCGCCGGCGAGGCGTGGAGGGAGGTGTCGGCGTGCCGCTGTGGGTGATCATCGTCGCGCCGACCGGGGTGGCTGCGATCGTGCTGATCACCTGGTGGCTCGGCGGATTTTACCGGGATCCGATCCGCGCCGAGTGGCTCGTGCGTTTCTTCGGCGACGAGGAGCCGCCGCTGACGGTGACCGAGCACGTGATCGGCTCGGACGGAAAATCCGCGCTCGTGCTCCTGGACGGTGAAACACTCGGGGTCGTGACCCGGGTTGGCGATGGTCTCGCCTGGCGCCCGATCCTGCCCCCGGCGACGGTCCGGTCGGTGGTTGGGGGGGTACGCATTCGACTGCGCTTGCCTACCTTTCCGACGGTACACTTTGAGGCACCGGACGGAGGATTTCCGGCATCCATAGAGAGGGCTATGAAACCGTTTCTGGAGGAGTGAGAGCAGCGTGGACGACGGATTGAATCTGCCGAACGTGGTCCAAATCGCGATCCCGTTCTTTATCCTGTTTGTGCTGATGGAGATCTTCGCGTGGCGCTCCGGAGCACGCGCGCGCTACGAGACCCGCGACACGCTGGCGAGCTTGCTCATGGGCGTGGGGAACGTCGTACTCGGTGCGCTCTTCGCGCTTCTCCTGGGAGGTCTGTTCACCCTCGTGTGGGAGCATCGCGTCTACGATCTCGGGACCGACTGGTGGGTGTTTGCCGTTGCCCTCGTCGTGAACGACTTCGTCTACTACTGGTTCCATCGCCTGAGCCACGAGCACCGGTGGTTCTGGGCGGCGCACATCGTCCACCACTCGAGCCAGCACTACAATCTCTCCACGGCGCTTCGCCAGAGCTGGAGCAAGCCGCTCCACGGACTCTACGTGCTGTCGCTTCCGGCAATGTGGCTAGGGATACACCCGAAGATTTACGCGTTCGTGGGCGGCATCAATCTGCTGTACCAGTTTTGGATCCACACCGAGCTCATCGATCGGATGGGCCCCTTTGAGTGGGTCTTCAACAGTCCTTCCCACCATCGGGTGCACCACGGCAACAACGCTCGCTACCTCGACGCCAACTACGCCGGGATCTTCATCGTCTGGGACCGCCTGTTTGGAACGTTCGTTCCCGAGGATAGAACGGACCCGCCGCGCTATGGCCTGGTTCACCAGCTCAACACCTTCAACCCCCTGCGCATCGCCTTTCACGAGTACCTCGACATCTTCCGGGACTGGGCTCGCTGTCGTTCGCTGCGCGAGTGGTGGGGCTACACCTTCGGTCCGCCGGGATGGAGCCCGGATGGCTCTCGACACACCGCCGACGACCTCAAGCTTTCTTGGAGCCGACGCACCGCCAACGCGAACACGACGAGCCCCTCGCAATTGACGGGCGAGTCGGTGTAGAGAAGCACGCCATGTACGAATTTCTGCTCATCCTTCATTCCTGGCTCCGCTGGGTTGTGCTCCTCGGCGGTGTGGCGGCGGTAGGCTTCGCCATTCGTGGTCTCGCGACCGGTGTCGAATTCGACAAACCTCAGCGGATCGCAGGGGTCGTCTTCCTCGCTTCGATCCACACGATGTTGATTCTCGGCGTCGTTTTGCTTTTCGTGAGCCCCACGGTGCAGACCGCCTTCGCTGATTTCGGCGCCGCCATGAAGGACAAGCTTCTGCGCTTCTGGACCGTCGAGCATCCGACCACGATGATCCTCGCGGTGGTGGCGGTGACCGTCGGGCACATCGCCTCCAAGAAGGCCGAGGGGCAGGGCGCCCATCGTCGCGCGCTGATTGGCTTCGGCTTGGGCTTTCTGTTCATTCTCGCCCGATTCCCCTGGCCCTGGGCCGAGCAAATCGGACGCGCTTGGTTCCGATTTTAGTCGCTCATTAGTCGCTCATTAGTCGCTCATTAGTCGCTCAGCGGCGCAGCTCGGCGCGCGCGTTCCGCGGGGCGCGTTTTTGCGGGGCGATCCACGCGGCGGTCGCGGTGACCTCGATGACCTTCGCGTCGCCCAACACCGTTGTACCATCGGCGGTGCTGAGAGTGAAGACGTCTCCCACCGCGAGGCCCGAGTCACTTCCCACCGGGAGCTGCGCCCGGCCTTTCTGACTCTGAGTCACCCGCGTGCGAAGGGGAACCGCGCTGCTCAGCGCTTGGGTGAGCGCGCCACGCAATGCCTCCGCTTTCTGCGAGGCTCGGTCGTCGATTTCGAAGATCACGTTGACAGATTCGAGAATGCGCGTCGTTTCCGTGTCGACGAGCTTGAGAGTGACCTGCGCCTCGTCGCCGAGGCGTACGATCGTCCCGCCGACGAGCACCCGGGCACTCATGATCTTGCCGACACGGAGCGCGGTTTGTTGATCGGTGAGCGCCGAGCTCGACAGCTCGAGCTCGCTCAGGACCGATCCGAGAAGGGCACGATCCACCAACTGAATGCCTTTACTGTCCTCGAGGCCTGCCCGCAGGCTGCCCTCGAGAAAGGCGGTCTCACCGAGTCTCGCCGCCGGTGCGCCTTTCTCCTCGAAGGGCATGACGCTGACTGTGAGGGGCAGGGTCGACCAGCCGTCCCCCTGGCTTTCTCGGGCGTTGGAGGCCACGAGACGGGCGGCGGTCTTCGCGATCGCATTCTGTCGCGCGCGATCCTGCGCGAGCTTCGAGCGCAACTCCGCGTCGCGCAGCAAGAGTGCCAACACCCGATCGTCCGGGTCCGCCTTCAGGCCGCGCTGGTAGAGCTCGATCGCGGCGTCTAGGTTACCGCTCTCTTCGAGGATCCGCGCTTGGTTCGATAGCGCTTCGCTGTTGCTCGGATCGAGCTCCACCGCCCGCGCGTAGAGCTGGCCAGCGGTCCCCGTCGCACCTTCGTTCGCAGCGATGAGACCGAGCCCATTGGCGGCTTCGGAGCGCTGCCAGCCGCTCAGAGTCGATTCGTCGCTGAGCGCCTGCGAGAAAAAGAGCTTCGCTTGCTCAACGTCTCCCTGCTCATAGGCGATTCGTCCTTCGAGGACCCAGCAATAACTCGGAGCATCGGAGAGCTTGCGCGAGGTCTCGCACATTTCTTTCGCGGGCTTTTTCTGGCCCCGAGCCAGCGCCACCGCGGCGCGCCCCATCAGTCCAACGGAGCGTCGCTCCTCTCGTTCGTTGCTGAGCGCGGTAAACATCTCCTCGGCGGATTCTAGGTCCCCACGGTGCACCCGGTCGAAGGCGGCCATCACCTCCCGGCTCGTACGAATGTTCATGAGCGCATCGCGATCGGCCACCGCCTCGCGAAGCATTTCGTCGTAGAGCACCGTGAGCTCGGCGCCGCCCGCGACCGTGCTATCGTCCGTGTCGAGGATGCGGGCCACGATCCGGACCGAGTCACCGATCTTGGCGGCCCGGGCCGTGATGAGAAAGCGCGCGCCGACCGCGTTCGCGATCGCCGCCTGCGAATCGTTCTCCACCCCAAAGGTTTGTTGGATGGCGAGCTCGCGCAGCACAGTCCGTAGCTTCTGTCGCTCCGCGAGCTCGACCGTCGGGCGTCGGGAGAGCGAGACGGCGAGCTCATCGAGGAGGAGGGCGCCGACCGCGCGGGCGACGTCGCCGTCGCTCTCGAGGGGAAGAATCGCGACCTTCGCACGCTCCGCCGGCAAGGCCGCCGTCACTTGTTCCGTGAGCGAGGGGGTGGCCTCCGCGTAGGGCAGCGCGCCTTTCGGAGCGCTGCCAGCACACCCCAGCGTTGCGAGCACGACCCAAGCGAGGAGCCTTTCGGCCTTCATCTTCATCGCCATGACCTCCGCCGCCGGAGCAGCATCTGGATCATTCCCAAGGCGAGGAGCAGGCACCAGAGTCCTGGACCCTCGCTGTCGTCGCACGCACAGCCACCGTCTGCGACACCGACGTCGACAAAGAACGCGCCTACCTCGGACCATCCCCCAGGGTTGCCCGCGGCGTCTAGCGTTCGGACGCGCCAGTAGTAGACTTCGCCCCCGGTGAGCGCTTCGGTCACCGTCCAAGACACCTCGTCGCCACTCCCTTCGACCCCCGGGCTCGTGGCGACGACATCCTCGAGCGCGAGGTCTGCGTACACCTCGAATTCATAGCGAAGCTCCCCGAAGCTCGCGGGCAGGGTCGCCGCGACCAGCTCGGGAGTGAGGGAGCTCACGCCGGCGAGGTTCGTCGGACGCAGCAAGCTCGGCACCGCTGCCCCCGCTCCCTCCGCGACGGAGAAGCTCCGCTCAGCTGCGTCACCGAATCCGAGGCCGTCGTTGCCCGCCACCCGAACGTAGTAGGTCAGATTCGGGGTCAGCAGCCCCGAGGGCGTGAATCGTCCTTCGCCGTCGGCGTTGACGACGATGTTCTCGGCCACCTGGAGCAAACCGCTCTGGAATGCCGGGTCCGCATCGATCTGCACCCGATAGGTCACCGACTCGCCGTCGATGTCGCTCTGCACGCCGGTGAACACGATGGTCGGTGGGTTGACCGTGAAAATTTCGCCGTCGCTCGCTGGGCTCGTGATCACCGGCTCCGGCGGCGGGGCATTGCTCAGATCAATCTGGAAACTGAAGGGCGCCGACCACTCGCTCACCAGGCCGGTCGCATCGAGCGCGCGCGCGCGCCAGAAGTAGGTGTTCAAATCCGAAAGAGGAGGCGCTATCTGCCACTCAGTTCTGCCCGGGCTCTCGAGAACACCCACGACCTGCGCCACGCGATCCGTGAGCCCTGCGTCGCTGTAAACCTCGAAATCGTAGCTCGTGGCGTCTCCATCCAAGTCCGAGACGGTGACGACCTCCAGGGAAGGCACCGGCGTCCGAACGGTCGAGCCATCCTCCGGCGCGAAGAGCACGGGAATCGGAGGCGGCTGGCCCGAGAGTACGATTCGGACGCGAATCTCTGTCGTAGGACTCCGGAACACACCGTCGGTCGCGCTCGCCCGAACCCGGTAAAAGGTTCCGTCGCTCAGCGCCGCGGCCGCGACCCAGCTCGACTCCCCTTGGGGGCCCGATTCTACCGTGTCGCTCTGGTCGAGGGTGGTGAGCCCGTCGTCGCTCGAGAGCTCGAAGTCGTAGCCAACCGGGTCGCCGTCGGGATCGACGCTGTTGAAGACGGTCACCGTGAGGGGGGCGAGCGCATCGCCGCCATCGGACGGCGTCTTGAACACGACCGCCGAGGGTGCGTTGCTGACGAAGGGATTGGTCTTGCCGAGGTACTCCTCGAAGGTCGTTCGACCGTCCACGTCCGGATCGAGACTCGCGTCGCTCGGATCGTTCGGGTCGAGGCCAACCTCCTCTTCGTAGGCGTCGGGGAGTCCGTCCATGTCCGTGTCGACGAATCCGATGCCATCTGGGTCGAGGATCAGCGGCTGGGCGACGAAGCTGTTCGCGAGCACCTCGATGTCGTCGATGACCAGCTCTCGATAGCCCGGTGCCGTGACGCTCAGAACGTAGCGCGAGCCCGGGGGCGCGTCGATCAGGTAGGCGCCGTCCGGGAACGGCCGGGTCTCGAGCGTGTCGATTCCGATGTCGAGGACGATGAAAGCGCTCGTGATTGGAGCTCCGGTCGTGCCGTCCTCCACCGCCCCAAAGACCGACCCGATGGGTGCTTCACTGCGGGAGACGGTCAGCGTGTAACCAGTGGAGGGCCCGAAGACCTCCGGATCGAAAGAAGTGATCCGGAAGGCATAGACCCCGGGCCTCGGGCACGACGCGAAGATCCGGCTCTCGCCACCCGTCAGCGCGTAGTCATCGTTGGTGCGGATCACTGTCGTACCGTCTGGAAGGGTGAAATCGATCACCGTATCCGCCCGCGCTTCGAGCTCGCGCGTTGCGATCTCGTAGAAGACCCGCGGTTCACACTGAAAGCTCACCCAGTCCCGGTCGCCTCGGTCGTGGAAGGTGTGGCGTTGAACGACCGCCGTCGGTCCAACGGCGCCAATCGCGGTCGCGCGCCCAAACGTATCATCGTCCTCAAACGCGTCTTCGCCGGTGATCTCGATCGGATTCAGTCCACCGGTGAACTCGTCGCCATTGAGTACGGAGTCCCCGTCGACGTCCTCCCCGGGCTTGCGGCCTTCGCCCAAGAAGTCCTGGAAATCCTCCGGGAGCCCATCTGCATCGATGTCGTTCTCGTCGGTGACGACGAAGCTATAGGCGACCGTCGACAGTGCGACACCGTTGACGTTCTCGATGTCGAGGGTTACTGGGACGACCTGCGACGGCGAGAAGCCGTTGGCCGGGACGCACTCGACGTACTCTGCGCGCGGATCGTCGTCGTAGCTCGGCTGCTCGTTTTCGCGCGGGTAGTCGCCTTGGCCCGCACAGCTCGCCCCAACACCGTCGATCGTGACGCTCAGAGTCCCGAGGTCGAGACCCGCAGAAGCATCACGTACGCTGAAATAGACCCGGCTGTTGGTGGCGGCACCAACGGAATCGGGTGCGGGGTAGAGGTTATCCACGTAGGGGCCCGCGGTGGTAACCGTGGACTCGACCGGTCGGGACACGCGCTCCTGAATGTCTGTTGCGAGGTAGATCACCCGGTAGACCCCTCCCCGTGCAAAGCCCGGGAAGCTGGCTTCGTAGCGGCTTCCCGTGTCACCGAGCGTCAGGACGAGGGGCGCATCGCCACTGAGCTCCGGCGGGATCACCGTCGCCGTGACCGAGGCGAGAGGTAGGCTGCTCGACACCTCTGCGAAGAGGGTAGCATTCGTGCCACCGTCGAGGACGAGGTCCTCGGTGACACGGGTCACGATCGGTGCCCCGTCGTTCCCGAGTCCAGGCTCGCCGATGTAGGTGACCTGGGCCAAGGCTCCATCGCCCTTGCCGTCGGGCGTCCCGTCACCGTCATCCTCCAGGCGAGGCGTCTGATCGTCGCCGAAGACCTGGAGCGTTCCCCGTGCCGTCGAGTAGGCCTCGCCGATGCTCTCGCCGAGGAAGATACGGTTCCAGAAGGCGAAGGAGAAGCTGCGCTGGCCGTCCGCGGCAAAATTCGCGAGCTCATCCGACTCGGTAGAGGTGATGACGATCCGCTCTCGCCCCCGGAGGCTCGCGTGCACGTCGCCCGTGCGATCCGTGTCGAGAATCACACGCAGGTTCGAGAGCCCCGGTGTGTTCGTGAGTCCATCGAGGCTCGTCGCGAGATCATCGTAGCGGAAGCGTTCGCCTTGGCCGAGGTCGAGCCCTACGGGACCGGAGCGACCGCCGACGTAGACGAGGGTGAGCGGGCTGGACCCGTCGAGGCGGCTCGGCAAAACGTCACGGAAGACCCGATTCAGGCTCGCGACGTCGAGGGTACCGTCGATGTCGTCGGCGACCCCGTTGCCATCCCCGTCGAAGTCCGCACCCGGGTCGTCGCTGTAGAAGTGGATCCGATCGCGACTGAATCCACGGCGTACGAGGGCGCGGTAGGCGCTCTCGGCGTTGCGGCGGATCGCTCGGGCATCCTCCGGTAGGTCTACGGCGCTCGCGGCCAGGAGCACGACTTCGCCAATTTTTGACGTGACCACACTCACGGTCGCCGTCGCCGAGTTGCCCGTTCCTTCGTCGGTGACCGTCACCGAATAGGCGCCTGGCGTGGTCGCCGCGGTCACGGTGACGGAGGCGCCGCTGTCATCCGAGAGGCTCAGGGCCTCCGGGGCGGACCAGAGGTAGGGACCGGTACCGTTTGCGGTGAGCTCGGCGCTCTCACCCGCCGCGAGGTTGAGGAGAGCGGGGGTGATTGAAAGCACAGGCGCGATTTCGATCCGCGCCGTGTCGCGCCGCTGCCCGCTCGCGTCCGTCGCGGAAACCTCGAAGAGACCTGCCACCGCGCCCGGCGTGAATTCCGCGTCCCGTCCGTCCAGGTCCGAGACTCTCAAGATTCCGCCGGTGGCCTCCCAGCGAATCGGTTCCGTCCCGCCACTCACCGTGAAAGTCACCGGCGCGGCTCCGGCGAGCACGCGAACCGAGCTCGGGTCGATGGCGAAATCGCTGATCGTGAAGATCGTGCGCGCCTCCGCACGATTGCCCGCGACGTCGGTTGCAAGGAAGGTCGCGATGTGTGAGCCGACGGCGAGGGGCTCGGTCGGGGTACAGGACGCTGCGCCGGTCGTGGGCTCGAAGGTCGGGCCGCAGCTGTTGCCGTCGATCAGAATATCCACTGATGTTGGATCGACGCCCGAATTGTCATCCACGATCGTCGCAGAAACGATCGGCGTCACGGAGACCAGGGTGGCTCCGTCCTCCGGGCGAGCTTCGCTCACCGCCGGTGGGACAGAGTCCTGGTAGACGCCGAGGGTGTACCCCGTGAATGCACCAAAGCCGTCGGGACTCGTAGGTTGAACGAGCGCGTAGTAGGTCAGCTCGATCGCATCCTCCGGAACCGAGAAAATCACCTCGGAGGCGCCGCTCGGATCCGAGTCGTTATTGAAGGCGATGGTGTTTCCCGCCTCGTCTTGGACCGAGAGGATCGTGTCGCTCCGACCCTGAAGCGCGCTCGTCGCAACGCGGTACGCCTGTCCCGCGACTGTCGTGAATCTCACCCAATCCGGATCGTTGGCCTGATGGAAGTTGTGGACCTGTTCGGCGCCACTGGGTGTGATCGTGCGAGCCAGGCTTCGCTGGTCGTCGACCTCGAACTCATCGGGAGTCGTCGAGATCACGTCGTTCGGATTGCGCGGATTGGTTCCGTCGCGATACTCCTGCAGGTTTGTGGCGCCGTCGTCGTCCGCGTCACCACTCGCCAGCGCCGCGGCCCCTTCGTCGAAGAAACAGACCTCGTAGTCGTCTGGCATCTGGTCGCCGTCGCCGTCTACCTCATCGGTGGTCGTGAAGCTGAGAGACGCACTCGTTGGATTGCCGGACGCGCTCAAGTCCGATGCGAAGACAGTGAAGCTGTAGGTCGTGTTCGCGAGAAGACCAGGCCGTGCGCTCGCCCGAACGTCGCGACCGTCACCGTTGAGGCGCACGTTGCTCAAATCAAACGGAGAGCCCAAGTCGAGCTCGAGGCGAACGCTATCGAGATCGACTCCTGCTCCAACGTCGCTGATGTCGGCGGCGAGCTGGGACTGGGTCGGCACTCCGACCGGGTCGCCTCCTGGAAAGGTCGAGCTCGGACAGCTCGGCGCGACGATGGTGATCTCGGGCTCATCGCCTTCGTTGCCGATCCGGAAGGTGTAGGCGCTCTGGCTTTCGTTGCCTGCCGTGTCGCTCGCAGTCACCGCGACCAGGATCTCATCGCCGGAGGCGAAAGCGTTGACCGGTGGCGTGATCGTCACGCGGAAGCCGCCGGCGATCGCGCTCGTGGCAAAGCCCGGATCCTCGTCCGAGTAGAAGTCGCCATCGACGATCGCTTCGATGGAGCGCTCGCGCACGCCGGCCTCATCGTCGACGACGCTAAAGCTGACCGTCGAATCCGCCGAGACGCCGGTCGCATCCGGCGCTGGGGATTGATTGGTGACGCGCGGTGGCGTCACGTCCTGGACCGTATCGAATTCGAACCGATAGGTCGGGATCGCATTGCCTCGCTCGTCGCGAAGGTCGAGGCTCACCTGCACCGTGCTGCCATAGGCGAAGGAGGTCGGAGGCTGGTAGTCCAAAACCAGATTGGACGGTGTGCCGGTCTGCACCGGGACGACGTCGCCGGAGGCCACGCGCAGGCGAACGCTGTCTAGGTCGACCACCCGATCCCCTTGGGACTGAACTGTGAGGCTCACCCGTGTGTCTACGGAGATACCGCTCGCGTTCGGGAGCGGCGAGGCGCTCACGACGAGAAGCCCCGGATCAGTGACGTAGCTGAACCGGCCGGTAGCCATCGCGTTTCCGGCGAGGTCGGTGGCGTCTACGACAACCTCGTAGCGTGTCCCGTAGTCGAAGGGCCCCGCCCAACGCATCAGGGCGCTCGACGGAACGCCGCTCACCGTCGGACTCACCGGTGCGCCGTTGACAGACATCCGCAGGGTCGACAGGTCCACGCCGGACTCGAAGTCGGTTACCCGCACCTCGATGGGACGGTTGACCGGTACGTTTTCGCCAATGAGACCGAGACTCGGCGCTCCCGTACGGACCACCGGGCTCGTCACGGTATAGGAGGGCGGCCGCGTGTCATTCGGGACCGTGAAGCTCGATACCGCTTGGGGCATGGCGTTTCCGGCCTGGTCGCTCGCGTCGATGCGCACGGTGACGATGTCGCCGGCTTGGAATCCAATCCGCGGTGTGAGCACACACTCGAAGCGGCGCGCTTGGAGGACCAAGTCAGCGCTGCAGACGAGGTTTCCGTCACCGCTGGCATAGCTCTGCGAGCCGCTCGCGGCGCTCGTGGCCGCGCGGAGGGAGCTCGGATTCACCGCGAGATCGTCCTCGACCACAAAGCGAACGGTCGTGCTCAAAGAAACGCCCTGGGCACCGTCCGCCGGCTCGATCTCTGTGAGCATCGGCGCTTCGGTGTCGAGCCCGAGGGGCGGACCGATGAAGAGTTGGTAGCGGTCCGTGGGCATCGCCCGGGCGTCGAGGTCTGCGGCGCGAATCTCCACGTCGACCGTCTCCCCATCGGCGAAGGTCAGCGGGGGAGAGTAGACCAGGCGGAAGCATTCGAGAAACGCCGTGCCTTCGCAGGGCTGAATGAAGGCGCCCACGGTCGAGCCGTTGACCCGCATCGACAGCGACGATGGGTCGATCCCAAATCCCGACGGGTCGAAGACCTCGACCGAGATCGAGGTGTTGCCGGCAACGCCGGCCGCGTTGCGGGCAGGAGTGTGGTTGCGGGTAAAGAGAGCTCCCGGTGTGGTGAACACAACCGGGTACGCGGCGCTGATCGGTGGATTGCCGGCGTCGGCGCTTCGCAAGAGGATGTTGACGGTTGTTCCCGGTGGCCATTCGTTGGCGGGTGTCACCTCGTAAAAAACCGTGAGGCGCTCCTGCGTGCCGCTGAAGTTGACTTCGTCGGTGACATCAACCCCATCGATGAGCAACTGCGTCGCGTTTCGGTCAACGCCATCTTCGTCGTCTTCGAGGACGAAGGTGAGCGACTGATTCACCGGCACGCCCTGCTGCCCGTTGGCCGGGACGCTGGTGACGAGCGCGGGGGGGGCATTTTCGATCGCGAGAGTCGCGAGGCGAGGCAAAGCCTGGCGCTCCTCAACGTCCGACGCGTAGACCAGGAAGCGGTAGTCGCCGGCGAGTGTCAGAGTGTCGCTAAAGCCGACGTAGAGTCCGCTGTCTTCGTCGAGCTCGAGGGTTACACGGGGCAGGTCGAGCTCGATCTCCGGAGTCTCGAAGGGGTCGCTCGGCGGCGCAGGCACGTAGTCCGGTGCCACGAGGAGGGCGTAGACGGTCGTGATCTCCGCCGGGCCTTCAACCCGAGCCTCGACCCGTGCGCGGTCCCCGGTCGTGACCGGACCTTCGGAGGCGTTCCGCGCGCTGACCGCCGCGATTTCTAGACCCAACCGATCACCGGAGAATGGGAAGCCGAGATAGGTGACCTCTGCGACCAAGCCGTCCGCGGAGCCGTTCGGCGCGCCGTCGCCATCGTCGTCGAGGCGCGGGATCTGCGCTGAGACGACGGTCATCGCGGCAGACGCCAGGCCCAAAGACTCGCCCACGCTCCGTCCCGAGGCGATTGCGCTGAAGAAGTATTGAGAGAGCGAGATGTTGCCGTCCACGGCGATCGTCGCGTTCTCATTGCCTGCGGAGGTCAGCAAGACCCGATTCGGTCCGGCGAGGGGAGCGATGAACGAGCCCGCCTTGCATGCTTCGTAGAATACGGTGACAGGTCGACTCGACGGTAGCGTGTCGAGATAGCCCTGGAGCGTTTCGACCGTGAGGATCTCTCCGGGCCCATCCGCCACGCCACTCCCATTGGCGTCGTTCAGCCACATCGAACCGGTGCCCCCGTGGTCGACGAGGTAGATGAACAGGGGCGAGTCGCTCTCCGCGTCTTGCTGCGCCCAGGTGGTGACCGCGTATTCGAGACCATCGAGGGCACTCAAGCTGGCTTCAGCGTCGACCTCCGCGAACCCGTCGTCGTCGATGTCCCTCTCCCCGGGCTGGCTCAGGAAGTAGATCCTCTCGTCGCTCAGGCCCCGCGACCGAAGCACCTCATAGGCGTACTCGCTTAGATTCCTCGTGTCCGGCCAGAGGTGGTCGGCCCGGGTGCCCCCCGCGACGATGATCGCCTTTCCGAGATCGTAGCCGTCCGGGAGGATCTGAATCGGTGTCGAGGCCGTCACGTTGTTGCTCGTGTCGGTCACAGTGATGATGAAGTCGTTGCCGGGGATGAGCCCCGCGGTGAAGCGAATCTCCTGTTCCGTGACGCCCGCCGTGAGAGTGCCTCCGCCGCTCAGTTGCCACGAATAGGTGCCGCCGGACAGGTCACTCACTGCCCGAAAAGTGATCTCGTCGCCCGGACTCAAGGTCGGACGAAACGGCTCCACCGCCAGGAGATTCAGGACGTCGATCGTGGCTGTCGCGGTCCGCGTCGCGCCGATGTCCGTGCAGGTGACGCTCAGTTGGTAGCGGCCGGCCGGGGTGTTCGTGGAGGGTTGGTAGGTCGTTTCCGGCCCTACGCTCGGTGTGGTAGGCCCGCCCGCTGCCTGTGACGACCACACACAGCCGTCCGTGCTTCGGTCCCAGGACACGGTGAAGACCTGGGACTCGAGGGCGGTGAGCTGGACCGCAGAGGGATTGATGACCAGCCGATCCGGGGGAACGACATTGAAGGTGATCACCGACGGTGCGGCCGCGTTGCCGTCGAAGTCGCGGACCCGTATCTCCACCGAGTGAACCCCGGTTGCGAGCGGGGCGCTCACGGGCGGCGTGTAGGCGAGCCGGTCCGCACCGTCTGCGTTTGGCTGCAGCCATCCTGTCTCAATGATGCTGTCGAAGGCGGTGCAACCCTGGAAGACCCGCTGATTGTCCACGAAGAGCTCGATCGTCGAGCAATCGATCCCCGTGGGCTCGGTCGTGCCTTCCGGGTCGGTGAGATCTACGGTGATCGTTGGACGCCCCTGGTTCACGACGTCGTCCGCCTTTGGCGAAACAAAGGAGACGATCGGTGCGGTCAGGTCTCGGGTGAAATCCAGGAGGACCGTGTCGTTCAGCGTCTCAGAGTTGCTCGCCTGGTCCACCGCGCGAATCGTAATCGGACGTGTTCCTTCGTCTTCCTGACCGGTGACTCCGTACTCATAGACGTAGTCGAGGCCCGACTTGCTGGCGAGAACAGCCGCGACCGTCGTACCCGCGTCCGTCGTCTCGAGCTCCACGGCGGGATCGGCGCCCAAGACCTCGCTGACGGTGAACCCGATCCGGACCACATCGCCGACGGTGGCCGGGTTCGGCTGGATCGTCAGGTTCGAGATCGTCGGGGCGACCGTGTCTTCTGGTGTCGCCGGATCGCGCTCGGTGTTGAGCGAGTTATTCCCCGCCTGGTCCACTGCGCGGACGCCGAACCAGTACTCGACGCCGTTTTCGAGCGGGGCTCCAGCAAATTCCGTCGCGCAAAACTGCGCGGTCACGCCTGAGGCGCAGGTCCTGCTCGCCCCGTTCGCCAAGACCGGAGTCTGATCGAAGAGCGTAGCCTCCGTGTCGCTGATGAAGACCTCGTAGAGCACCGGAGGGCTCAGCTCCTCGGTCGCGGCGCCCCAAAAGAGATCCACCGTGTTGCTCGCGCCCGGTTGACCGACCGTGATCCCGGCGAAGGTGGGAGCTGTGGTGTCGAGCAGAGGAACCGCGGAGAGGCGCTCGGCATTCGTAGTGCAGTTGTCGCGAGCGTCGCAGGCGCGCACGGCGAAGAAATGCGTCACATTCGGCGTGAGCGAGGGGGACACCCATTGGCGGGCGCTGGCGTTCCGGGTTTCTCGCACCTGGTCGAACAGCTCGGCCTCCACGTCTGCGTAGAATAGCTGGTATCGAACCGGTGGGCTCTTCGCGTCGACCGCTTCGTCCCAGGTCACCCGGACCTGGGCGAAGGTGCCGGTAGCGACCGCCGACTGAATTCCGGCGAAGACCGGTGGATCCGTGTCCGGACTCGGAGAAGCGGTACGAAATGCCGTGTTGCCGTCGAAGTTGAAAGCGCCGTCTCGTGCCCGAACACCGAACCAGTACGTGGTCCCGGCGTTGAGATTGCCTACATTGCGGCTCGTTCCGTCGATGTTGTCGATCACTCGAGCGGGTTCCGCGCCCGGCGTTGCGCCTTCGTTGAACAGGAGCGCCGAAAGGTCGGCGGTCGGGTCAACGTCCGTGTAGAACAGGCGGTAGCGAATCGGTGGACTGCTCGACTCCGCGGCCGGATCCCAGCTGACGGTGACTGTCCGGCCGTCGGTGCCCGCATCCAGTGCGCTCGTGATCCCTGCGAAGGTGGGTGGCGTCGCGTCAAAGGTAGGCGTCTCGGTGAGGGCGACGTCGTTGTCTTCTTCGTTCCCTGCTGCATCCACCGCTCGGACCGCCACGAGATAGGGGATCCCGTCGGTGAGCCCGGTGATCTCGAACTCGTCGAGCTCGCCGATGTTGGCGTAGACCGTGTTGTAAAGCGAGCCGAGGCCGGGACTCACATAAACGTTGTAGCTGACGGAGCTTCCGAGGACGGGATTGCTCGAGATGTCCGTCGCCCGCCCGTAAGTGATCGCCAGGGTGCCTCCGGCGAAGGTATTGCGCACGGAGGTCACGCCCACCGGGCCGTTCCAGGTGGGGGCCAAACCATCGCTCGGGGTCACCGTCCGCGTGACCGTATTCTGTTCCCGGTTTCCTGCGGTGTCTTCCGCGCGCACCCCGAAGCGATAGCTCTGGCCGGAAACGAGGCCGGTAACCGTCGCCGTCGTCACCCCTTCGACCGTGTCGAGGAAGCCGCTCGCAAAGGGGTCGCTCACCGCGTTGCTCCAGTAGATCCGATAGCGGATCGATCCCGTAGCCGTGTCGTTGTCGGAGGCGGGGCCCCAGCTCAAGAGCACCGCACCGTCCGCTTGGCTGACACTCGCTGCGTCGATCGCTGAGGTCAGGCCCGCAAAGCTCGGCGCGTCCCGATCGACCGCGACGAAGGTTGTCTCGCTGCGTTCCGGGTTTGCGTTCAGCCCGTTCACCTGGTCGACCACGCCCGGGCGGATGACCACCGCGTATTCGGTCCCCACGAAGAGCGGCGCGTCCGTGGAGAGCTCGAAGCGTGTGCCAGAGATGACGTTGACGGAGCTCACGCCGAGGCTGAGACCCGGCGAATAGGTGATTTCGTAGCTCGAAGGAGATGTGGCCGCTCCCGTGCCCAGCATAGGGACACTGAAAGTCAAAACGATCGTATTGTTGTCCGCACCCTGACTCGCCACGTAGGTCGGGTCGAAGGGACCGGTGAAGCTGCCACTGACCTCGATGGGGGTCGTATCGGAGAGAACGTTCCCTGCGGCGTCGTCGATCGAGCCAGCGAGAGGCGTGAAGAGTCCGCCCGGCTCGAGGCTCCCGCTGACGGCCCCGCCGAGAGTGATGGTGACTCTTCGGTCGCTGACCGAGAGCGTCGACGCGGAGGCGCTGAGCGTTCCGAGCGAATCGAAGGACCCGAGTTGCGCGACGAGGGCCGAAAGAGTACCGCTCGTCGCCAGGCTTCCCGCCAAGGTGCCGGTCGAGATCGGCTCGCTGTAGATCAGTGAGATCCAGTCGCCCGCGCCTATCTCGATCAGGCCGTCTCCGTCGTCCAGCCGGGCGGCGACGAGCGTCGGCGGAATGGAATCCACCGTGCCTCCTGGTTGCACCGCGATGCCCTCGGTCGTCAGCACGGTAGTCCGGTCGGTCACCACCGCGTCGACGGCGGGGAACTCGTTCGGGAGGCGAATCTCGGCATACTCGGTCGAGCTCGTCCTGCCGCCCCGGCCGAGAAAGATGCGCTGACCATCGTAGGAGACTTGGAGCATCGCCACCGTGTTCTTCGCGTCCGTGCCCGCGGCGGCGGTGCAGCCCCCCGTGGCATCCGTGTCGAAGAAGGCGGTGAAGGTGAGTCCGTCGACGGCTCCAAGGGGTTCGGGGTCGACCGCCGCCCGCAGGACGAGGAGCGAGTCGTCGCCGTCGAGGGCGCCACCGTCGACCGCGACCGCCGCGAGGTCGCTGCCTTCCGAGAAGCGGACCACGTAAGGCGTCCCCGCGACGGGAATCGTGGTCGGGCGGACGGTGTAACTCGTCGGGCCGGTGATCTCGATCGTTGAGACCGAGGCGGAGTCGGCATTCGCAACGAGAACAAAGCGTCCATCGGGGCTCGCAGCGACACTGATCGGCCGGTTGCCGCCACCGGGCGTCGCACTCCAGTCGATTCGGTCGAGCTCGTTCAAGCTCGTGCCATCGAAGGTCAACACCGAGACCTCGTCGAAGCCCGGGAGCGGCACGAAGACCAGCTCCGAGCCCGGTACCGCGGCGACGTCGGCGTTGGCAAAGCTCTGGGGGCCGAGTTGCAGATTCGCGACCACCGATCCGCTGTCGAAATCGACGACTCCGACGCCCGCGAAGCAGCTGTCCGCGAAGACGACCCGGCGATCGTCCAGGAAATCGAAGGCGGTGAGGCGGCGTATCGCGTCGATGGATACCTCCGAGTCTACGGTTCCGGTGATCAGGTTGATTTCGCTGCCGATCTCGTTCGGCGAACCGGTGCGGCTGCGTCCTACGACCGCGAGCTTCCCCGACGGCGAGATGTCCACGGGAGAAAAGCCGAAGTCAGGGGTGGAGGGTGTGACGGTGACCGAGTGAAGGGCCGCGCCGCTCGCCGCGTCGATGATCGAAACCGTGTCGGAGGTGTTGGCAACGACACCGAGCTCCAGAACCTGAAGGTCGTCGGCCTCGGGGACCGGAATGCCGTTGAGCTCGAGATTCATGGGGCCGGCTGGGGTGCCAGGCGCGACGGGAAAGGTGAGCTCGGTGTTGTCGCCGTCGTACGCCTGGAAGCGGCCGTTGACCCGCACGGATGTGACCGAGTCGAGACCGGTGCCTTCGAGGGTCACCGTTTCTCCAATCACGACCTCGTCGACGCCCGCGAGATAGTCGAAACCGTTCGCGTCGCCGCTCACCGTGCCGACGACACGACTCGCGCTCCCGGGGGTCACGGTGATCACCACCGAATCAGGAGAGGAGTCGGCGCCTTCCTCGTCGGTTACGACGAGCGCGAAGGTGAGTGGCGTATCGGAGCCGACCTCGGGCGCACGAAACCAGGCCGTGGCCTGCCCCGAGTCGTTGAGGGCCACTGCCGGACCGGACACCTGCGACCAGCTGTAGGCGACGAGCGCGTCGTCGTTGATGTCGCTGCCACCGCCCACGAGGAACGTCACTTCGTTCTCGAGGGTCGTACGGTCCGGGCCCGCGTTGGCCGTCGGGGGGTCGTTGATCGGCACGACGGTAACGTCCACCGTATCCGGTACGCTCGTCACGCTCGCTGCGGAGACCACGAGTTGAAAGGTCAGCACCTCGTCGACGGTGAGGCTCGGCGCTAGGAAACTCGGCTGGGCCGCCGTGTTGCTGCTCAGCGTGACCGGGGTTCCGGCGACCTGGCTCCAGAGGTAGGTGACTTCGAGCCCATCCGGGTCGAAGCTGCGCGTGCCGTCGAGGCTCGCGGACTCCTCCTCGGTGACGGAGACGTCGTCCCCCGCGTCCGCGGTCACCGTGACAAAGGTGCCGTAGTCGACATTGTCCGAGACGGGATCACCGTCTCCGCCTGGATTGCCCGGGTGGGTGGGGCCATCGCGACTTCCCCAGTAGTTGTTCCGCGCGTTGACGTCCGGGGCGGTCACGTTCTGAATCGCAAAGGTCGCGTTCCCGACGAAGCTGTTCCGATTCGCGAGCGTGCCACCGATCACCGGGTCGCTGCAGTTCGACAGGTAAATGCCGATGTCGTTCCCGGTGAAGGTCGACCCTGCGATGCTTGCCGCGGCGGGCTGGTTGCAGAAGATCCCCCGCGCGTTGCTCGAGAACTGAACGTCCTCGACCGTGATCGGGCTCGCCCCTTCGAAGCTCAGCGCACCGTAATTGGGGTCGGTGCCGCTGTACCGGAAGACGACATTGCGCAAGACCGCTTCGCCGCTGAAGAGGCGGAATGAATGCCAGTCACCGGCGGTTGGGGGCGTTGGGTCTGCATTGCTATCGCCGCCGGCGAGGTCGTCGGCGTAGCTCGTGAAGACGATCGACGCGGCCCCATTCGCATCGGCCCGAACCGGACCGAAGGCTCGTACTTGTTGGTTGCTTGCGACCTTGAAAGTCACGCCGGGTGAAATCTCCAGTGAGCCACCGGCGGAGAAAGCTCCGTCTACGATGAGCGGCACGCCCACGTTCGGAACCACGAACCCGTCCGGGACGGTCCCGCCGCGCAGGTTGATGCCGGGGCGAGCAGTGTCCCAGGTGTTACCACTAACGATGTCGTCGACGTTGGTCGGGTGCAGTTGGTACAGGCTGAAGCCCGTGTTGCCGCCGAAGACCGAGCTCTCGATCGTCACAGGGCTCCCGTTCGTTTGCCAGATGCCGTGCTCCGCGTTGTTGAGGAATTGACTGTTCCGGACTTCGAGGGTCCCGTTCGATTCCATGCGCATCGCCGAGTTGCCCGACTGCTCGAGGCGGACGCGCTCCATCACGAGGTCCTGAGTGCCCT
Organism: uncultured Bdellovibrionales bacterium; assembly: GCA_964468125.1. GTDB lineage: Bacteria > Myxococcota > XYA12-FULL-58-9 > XYA12-FULL-58-9 > CAYXVF01 > CAYXVF01. The sequence continues at coordinate 33,970 of CAYXVF010000060.1, forward strand.
GCGAGTAGAACATCGCGTTGAAGCTCGAACCGCCGTAACGCAGGATCACGTCGTGAATGGACGCGGGGAGGGTGTCGATTCCGCTCAGGTCTACGTACTGCCAGTCCGCCGGCGCGGGTGTGCTCGGTCCGTCCCCGTTGCTGTCGCCACCGGCGGCATCGTCAAGGGCGGAGGTAAAGATGATTTCGTTACCCGGGCTGCTCTCAAAATCCACGTCGCCCTGAATGTTGAGGAAGCTGCCCTCCATCTTCACGATCGTATTCGCCTCGAATACGATGTCCGCGCCGTCATTGACCGTGTAGCTGCTGCCGAAGACCCAAGGCACTCCGTGGTTGACGATGCGGGTCGACGCGCCAGACGCGACCGACCCGCCGATCAGTCGAATCGCCCGGAAACGATCGGAGCCGGGAAAGCTCGGATTCTGAAGCATCGATTCGTTGCCCGGACGCAGGCCGTCGATCGCGTAGCTCCCTGTGTCGGCGATCGAGACATCCTCGAGAAGCTTCCAGTCGTTCGAGCGGATCAGAACGCCGCTGTCCGCCGTATCTCGAATCGTGACCCTTCGAAGAGCCACCCGGGGCGCTGCCTCCGTACCGCCCGTGCTCAGGAGGTCGACTCCTTCCGATGCTGAGTGCTCGATGAGCGTGTCCTCGATGGTGACGAAGGTCGGGTCGTTTCGGATCTGAATCATTCCTGAGCTCTGATTCCCGCCGTAGCGCAGCTCGGCGTATCGGAACGTTCCCAGGGCTGGGGTGCTCGCCGTATTGTTGTTGTTGAAGTAGATCGCGTCCCATTGGCCGGCGAGCCCCTCCGTTGCGCCATCGTCGCCGTTGGTGTCGCCGCCCGCGGTGTCGTCTTGAATGGACGTGAACACGATTTTTTGAGCGTCGCCGGTGCCGGTCCCGATCGCGTTCAGAATTCCGTCGACCACGTAGAGCCAATCGCCGGGATTGACGAACTTGATGATGATGCCGGGCTCGAGATCGATCTTTGCGTTTCCCACGATGTTGCCCGTGACCCGCCAGACGATCGGTGCGTCATTGGGCCAGGGGCCACTGTTGGCGGCGTCGCCCTCGTCGACATGAATTCCGAGAAAATCCGCGCTCGAGTCCCCGTTGCTGAAAGTGTTTGGCGCGGTGAACCCCGAGTCGCCGTCGGGCAGACGTCCTATGAAATTGAGTCGATTGATGCTCGCTCCGAAAATCGCGTAGTTTCCGTTGTCACCGAAATCGCTGCCCTGAATGCTGAGCTTGCCGCTGTTTGCGAGCTCGATTCCTGGACCCTGATTGTCCCGAAAGGTGCAGCGGTGGAACTGGAGGCGCTTCTCGCTGCCTTCTCCACCCTGGGAGGTCACGTAGACGCCGCCGCTCGCGCTCTCTCGGAAGGTCGAGTCCTCGAACAGGACGTTGGTGGGCTCGAAGCGCAGGGCCACGTTGCCGTCCCCGGCGGCGCCACCCCAACGAAAGTCCGCGTTTCGGATCACTCCGTTGGCTGGGGTCGACGGCGTGTTGTTGTTGTTGAAATACAGCGCACGCCACGAACCCCGAAAGGGCGAGGTCGCGTCATCGTCGGCGTTCGTATCACCGCCGATCGTGTCGTCGAGAAGCGAAGTGAAGACGACCCGGGTCTCTTCCGTTCCGCCTCCGTTCACGTTGAGTACCCCGTCTTGAACGTAGAGGTAGGCCCCTGTGTCTTGGAACTTGAAAATCGCCCCAGGCTCCACGTCGATCACGGCGTTGCTGTAGATCGTTGGTGTTCCGTCGATGACGATCGGCGCGTCGTTCGGCCAGGTTCCCGAGACCGTGCTTCCCGCGTCGGCGGCGACTCGGATCGCGAGATGGTCGCTCGAGCCATCGGTGTTGCTGAACGTATTCGGCGCCGCAGGTCCCCCGGGATCACCGGTGGGCAGCCGCCCCATGAAGGCCAAGCGATTGAGGTGGAGGTTGTTGATCGCGTAGTCGCCGTTGTCGACGAACGACGAGCCTTGCACCGAGGCTTTCCCACTGTTCTGAAAGTCGATGCCACTCAAAGCGTTGTCACGGAAGGTGGAATTCCGAATGATGATGCGCGAATCGCCGGTGGTGCTCGAGGACAGCGCTTGAATTCCGTTGGTCGCGCTGTGCTCGACGATCGTGTCGTCCAGGGTGAGCCAGGTCGGCTCGTAGCGCACGACGACCGCTCCATTGGTCGAGCCACCGAAGCGGATCAGGCTATGCGTGAACGACGCTCGAACATCGTTTACGGTGCTCGAGGTGTTGTTGTCGTTGAGATAGATGTAGGCCCAGTAACCGTCGTCGATGAGTGGATCGGTGGCCGCTCCGTCGCCGTTCGTATCTCCGCCGTAGTCGTCGTCGAGGATCGAAGTGAATACGACCTCTTCGCCCGGGTTCGCGCCGCCGTTCGCATGAAATTCCCCGTCGACCACGTAGATTTGACTGTTGCTGCCATCGAATTTGACCACCGCGCCGGGGTCGATCTCGATCACGGCTCCCTGTTGAATCTGCGTGGCCGTGGCGATCACAATCGGCGCGTCATTGGGCCAGGTGCCGCTCACCGTTTGTGGGTTGTAGCTCGTCACACGCAAGGCTGCACGCGCCGTTGAGCCGCTCGTGTTGACGAATGTGTTTGGGGCTGAAGTTTCCGGGTCGCCGGAAGGAAGTCGGCCCATGAAAACCAGGCGGTTCAGGCCGAGGCGATCGATCGCCCACCCCCCATTGTCCCGAAAGGTCGACCCCTGGACGCTCGCGCGCCCGGAGTTGGCGAAATCAATCCCCGCTCCCGCGTTGTCCTCGAATACGGTGCGACGGACGTTGATGCGCTTTTCGGATCCACCGGTGACCGCGTTCGACACGTAGAGTCCCGCGGTCGCGCTGTCCTCGATCCTCGAATCCTCGATCGTGACGTAGGTCGGGTCAAAGCGCGACCACACCGCACCAACGCTGCGCCCTCCGAAGCGGACGGTGGTGTGGGTCATTCGGAAGTTGACCTGGGCGTCCGCGGTCGCGGTGTTGTCGTTGTTGAGATAGATGTACAACCAGTCACCGGGGGACGGGGCGGTCGCGTCCCCGTCGCCGTTGCTGTCCCCGCCGCTGTCGTCGCGAATCGAGGTGACTAGAATCGGGTCGTCGGAGGTCCCGTTGAAGTTCAGTGTCCCATCGAAAGGGTAGAAGGAGGCATTGATATCGAATTTGATCGTCGTACCGCCCTCGACGTCTACCGTCGCGCCGGACCCGATCTCGAGGAAGCCCCGGAGCACAATCGGAACGTCGTTGCCCCATACCCCCGAGGAGTCCACACGCCCACCGTTGACCAGCACGGCGAGAAAACCGGTTCCCTGCGGGTCCTCGTAGAGGTTCGGGGCGGTGAAACCTGCGTCTGGTCGGCGGCCGATGAAGCCCATGCGTTCCGCATGCACGTTCGCGATCGCATAGTTGCCGTTGTTTCGAAACGTGCACCCCTGCACGGAAAGGCGTCCTGCATCGCTCAATCCCGCGACGCCGCTGAGCGCGTTGTCCGCAAAGAGCGTCCGATGGATTTCAATGGTTGTCGCGGCGGTGTCGCCGTCTACCGAGGACGCGTAGTACCCGCTCGCCGCGCTGCGCTCGAAGATGCTGTCCTCGATGGTGACGTTCGACGCGACGTCGTAGCGCACCCAGACCATACCTTGGCCCCCTCGACCGCCATAGCGGAAGCGGGTCCAATCGACGTTGAGATTGGCGGGTGTGCTCAGCGTCGAGTTGTTGTTGACGGCGATGTAGTACCAGGGGGTTTCAGTGTCTGGAGTCGTAGCGTCGTCGTCTCCATTCGTATCTCCGCCGTAGCTGTCGTCGTAAACCGACGTGAAAACGATCTCGTTTCCCTCCTCGCCGCTGAGGTTGAAGGTGTGGTCGATGACGTAGAACCCACCCGCCGGAGTGAGCTTGACCACCGTCCCGGGAGCGATCGACGTCGTTCCGTTGCCGCCGAGATTGAAATAGCCGTTCACGACCAGCGCTCCGCCGACGTTTTCTCCGAGGGTTCGAGTGCCGGCGTCGAGAGTACCGCCGGTGATCTCCATCGCGAGAAAATCCGTGTCGGGTCCGCTGTTCTGAAAAGTATTGCCCACGAAGGCGGCAGCATCGTCGATCCGCAGGTTTCGGATCGCGTA
>CAYXVF010000061.1:0-37808 GCA_964468125.1 uncultured Bdellovibrionales bacterium
CGACCTCGTTGCGCCTTCGCACGTGTCGACGTCGTCCTTTGGCACGTTTTCTGGAACCTCGGCGTCTGCGCCGCACGTCGCCGGTGCGGTCGCCGCCTATCTGAGCGGCGGCGCCCCCGACGCCGCCACCGCGGCGAGTTGGGTGCGCGAAGACGCGGCGGCCGAGGGTGCGAGCACCCCGAACGACGAGTACGGCTACGGTCGGCTCGCGTTCGACCCGCTTCGGGTCGGCGCGGTCTGCGCGCCGGGCGCCACCGTTTCGTGCACCGCGAGCTGCGGCTCCACCGGCGAGACGGTCTGCACCGATCAATGCGGACTCGGCACCTGCATGGCCCCGGCAGAGAGCTGCAACGGGATCGACGACGATTGCGATGGGGTCGCGGACAACGGCTTCGCCTGCGCTCAGGGCACTTCGCTCGCCTGCACGACGAGCTGCGGCTCCACCGGCTCACGAGCGTGCGACACTGCATGTCTGTTCGGCGCCTGCATGCCCCCGGAGGAGAGCTGCAACGGACTAGACGATAACTGCGATGGCGAGGTGGACGAAGAGTGTCCGGTAGACGCTCCCGTCGACTCGGACGGCTCGGACAACGACAATGGCAATGCGAACGCAAACACCAACACGAATGGCGGTGGAGCGGCGCAGACCCCGGACCGCAGCGGCGACGGCGGTGACCCCATCACGGACGCGACCTCGCAGGGCTGTGCACAAGCTCCAATGCCGCTTCTTCTGATCCCGCTCCTGCGGCGGCGACGGCGGCGGTGAAAGCTCGACCCTCGCGCGAGCGATAGAATTCCTCCGCCGACACGACGTAGTAGTAGCGGCCCTCCATCGCGCGGCCGAACTTTCCGATCTCCTGAGTGCGATCGGTTCCGCCCACGCGGGCGAAGAGCCGGGGAAAGGGCTGCCGTACGTTGCCGATGGTCTCTGTCGCGCCTGTGGCATAGGCCAGATGCATCGCGCCGGCGATCGCGTCGAGGAGAATCTTGGGCGACGGCTCCGTGTCCGGCACCGCGATGTCGACCTTCAGCGCATCGATGCGCGCGTTCAAGGATGCGACCTGGTTGCTCGTATCGATGGGCATGCCGCCGGTCTTGCCCGCGTCGGCGATCCCACCGATCCCGCTCGACTTGTTGTCCTGGGCGACGTCGTATTGCTGACCGTCGATGACCGCGACCTTCGTCCCATCGTCGTTCGTCTGCACGTCCTGCTTGCTGACCTTGCTGCCATCCATTTCCTCGAGACGGTCCCGCTCTGCCTTGAACTCTTTGATCATCTGATCGTTCGCGCGAATCGACTACTGGATGGCGTTCAACGTGGCGCCGAGCATGTTCGTGAATCTTGAACTCCAGGAAGAGTGTGAAAGGCGGCGGGTGTACGCCCTGCGCGGACGCTGCTCATGGAAGCCACTCCTTGGGGCGGGTTCATCCTCGAGGGTACATACACAGAAGTGCCCCATAGCGGGTTCGACTCCCAGAGGATTTTTCCCACGCAGACTCGCGCAGGCAGATCGAGTAAGATCCGGCGCATGCTGCGCGGACTGGTCGGACTCTCGGCAACGGTCTTCACCCTTTGGATGCTCGTGGACGCCTACCAGCGTCGAGCCGAGAGCTACTGGTATTTCATCATCCTGATGCCCCTAGGCGAGTGGGCCTATTTCCTGGCGGTGAAACGCCACGACTTCAACTGGGGCTTCCTCGCCGGCTTTAGAAAACCCCCGCCGGCTTCTTTGGAGATCCTGAAGCGACGCCTGCGCGACAGCCCGAGCGACAAGAACCGGCTGGAGACGGGCTGGGCACACCTCGAAGCCAACGAGCCCGAGCCCGCAGCGGAGCTGTTTCAGTCCGTGCTCCGCCGGGACCCGGACGACCCGCGCGCCCTACACGGCCTGGGCCTCGCCCGGATCGACCTCGAAGAACCGGCCTCTGCGGTCGCGCCACTGAGTCGTCTCGTCGAAAGAGAGCCGGCCTACGACGACTACGAGGTTTGGCACGACCTCGCCTTTGCACACTGGGAGTCGGAGAACCGGCTCGAAGCGATCGCCACTCTGCGGCGTTTGGTGGAGACCTCGCCGCAGGTGAAGCACAAGGTGATCCTCGGCGGCTACCTCGGACGCATGGGGGAGAAAGGCGAAGCGCGGACCGTCCTCGAAGAGGCCATCGCCGACTACGACGATTTGCCGCGTCATCTTCGCCGGGAAGCGCGCCGTTGGCTCAAGCAGGCCCGCGAAGAGCTGGCCGAGCTCTGAGCGTGCGACGACCACCGCGCCTGGTGCTCTGGCGCACCCGGGGCACTCTTCGAGCCCAAGGCCGGGCTTTCGAGAGCACGAGGTCGAGCGGGTTGCTCCCCGCCCAACCGATCGACCACGCGGGCCCCGCGGCTACCGGGTGTTGAAACTGAGTGTAAAGGGTCGCTCCGCCGGTTAATCTAGCGCCTCGAGCCCCCATATGAACCACCATTGGAGCCCTGCGTCTGGGGGCCATGCTCCCATCCCGGTAGGCTCAGGGGACGAGCGGATAAATACAAAGTCCCCAGGCATGGCAGCATCGCCGACCTGTTGGTTCAGGTAGGCGACCAAAGCCGACTGACCATCGGTATCCAGAGAGTAGTCCGTGAGCGCGGCGGAGCTCGCCGTTAGGAAGTCCGCCTGAATGAGAGCTCCCGCAGCGGTGTAGTCGCCGCCGAGCCCAAGGTTTCGCGACGACCAACGCGGAGCAAGCCGGGACTGACGGGGTCCTCAAAGACGCCGCCGCCCGAATCCACTTCGACGTCGCTGTCGATCACTCCCAAGGTCTGCTACGAGGCGGGAAGATACCGAAGGTCAGAAACTCTGGGGATTCCCATTAGATGTCGTCGATGTAGATTGGGCCATTGACGTTGCGGGCCGATTCCATCGCCCATCCGAAGCCCATCTTGATTTCGCTCGGGTCATTTGTGATCGACAGAAAGGTCCGCGAGGTTGGCGCCGTAGTGAGAGCGGCGCGTCAACGCCGGGCTCACCCTCGACATCGAAGTCACGGGCCCGCTCGCCGAAGCTGAGTCGACACACCCCGCCGCTCCGAGCTGATCCAGCGCACACGCATTGCCGCGGGCGACGGGCTCGAGCGCACCGCCACCGTCTGCCTGCAAGCACGGGTTTACAGCCGACCTGCATCGGCCGACGACACAGGAGAGCTCTAGCGGACATTGAGCGTCGCTTTCGCACGTTAATGATGCACTGTCGATCGCCGGCCGATTGAGCTCGATCGCCGACACCGTCTTTGCCGACGCCCGCGTCGATTTCCAGATGAAGCGCGTCCGTGTGCACTTCTTTCGTGTACCGGTTCCGTGTTAACACTAGCGACATGAACATTCAGCGGCTGGTTTTGTTCTTTGCGTTCGTGTCTTGGTCTTCTCCGGCAATGGCACAGGAATTCTTTGGAGACGAGCTTTCGGGCTTCGAGTCCGACCGATCGTACTTCACCGCCGGCACCGGCATTTCGCGCCTGAGCCTCGACGGCATCGACGACAGCACGACCGTGCTCACGAACAAGCTCTCGGGGCGCTACGTCGTGATCGATATGGTGGCCATTGGCCTCGATTTTCCCTTCACCTCGGTCATCGACGAAGGAAACGACACCGCCTTCGGCAATCCTACACTCACCGTCGAGTACGTCGGGACCACCAACAAACTCAGCTATCGGGCGGGAATCAGCTTCAGCCCGCGGCTGCGAAGCCTCGATAGCTTGGAGAACCTCGGGGATTTCTTGGTGGGATCCTTCGGTGCGTTCGCTCGTGGTTTTCGCGACCCAGATCGCTGGATCCCCTTCACGACGAGTTTCGGTGTGCCCCTGCGCGTCGAATACAAAATCACGCCGCAGCTTCGAGCCGCCCTTGGCGGGACGCTGTTGCGCAGTCGCTTCGTCAGCGAAGACGACGACGATGACGCCACCTGGCTCTACGGTTTCACCCCGGAGCTCGCCTATCTCTTTCCCGGGGGGGTGCTCGGTGTCGACTTGAGCCTGCTGTGGGTGGACAGCGGCGACGACGACGAGAGCATCGAAACCCTCGGCATCTTTGCCCGCATCGGCGAGAGCTATTTCGTCGAGCCGCGCTTCTTGCTGCCTTTCGACAACGACATCGACGTGTGGACCATCGTCATCGACCTAGGCGTTGCGCTCTAGGCGCCCTCTAGCTCTGGCATAAGCCTCGCGCCCAAATCTGTGCGCTCTTGCCGCGACAATTCAGCGCGATCACTTCTTCGTGCGGCCGCGGGGCGTCTCGTCGTCCAAAAATTCGAAAGGTAGAGGAGAAAACCCAGACCAAAGAAGACGTGGTCGGTGTTCTTTCGGCCGACCACATCTGAAACGCTCGCCCACGCGAAGCGTCCCAGCAGATTGAAGACGGAGATCATCAGGACGTAGGTAGCGCCAAACTCCGCGTCGACGATGCCCGGAAGCGTGGTGCCGAAGATCTCAGTCATCATGGTCTTCGCCACACCCAGCACACCGATCCCCGCGGCCACGTTGAAGCAGAGCATGATCCAGAGCTGGTAGAATTGCGGGGTCCGGAGCGCACGGTCGACGTGAACATCCTACCACGATGGCCACGGTGAAGACCCACACGACGTCGCCCAACGACCGCGCTCTGACGAAACCAGGTGAGGGTGGCACTCCCGATGACAGCCGCCGTGCTCCACGCGGTGAGCAGACGACCGTGGATCGCACCAACGAAACGCACCCCGAAGACGTCAGCGATGTGGCGGCTTGACGCCGAGCTACAAAACCCTTGGTGGTGTCATGCGGCATCGTCGCGACGTTCTCGGGGGAACGTCGACGCCTGGCTGTCGCCGTCATTCACGCCCGCCAATCGGTCGTTGGCGAGGGATTTTCGTGTGAAATAGAGATCCACCAAGGCGATCACGATGATGAGCGCCTTGACGCCAAACAGCGCAAGAAACGTCCCGAAACCCATGTCCGGAGGGTGCGCTTCTGAGCCCATGACAGCAAGCGTCTGGTCGACGCTCGTAGCCGAGCGCCGCGGGGCCGGTTGAATACCGCCTTTGCAACGACTCGCGCTAGACCACCCGGAGCGCCGGGGGCGGACGCCGGTTACCGAGCACCCAACGTTCGAGGGCTTCCGGATCGCCGGAGGCGCTCAGGGAGCGGGGCAGCTGGGCTAGGCGGCGAATGCGCTCGCGCGGGGTGAGGCGCGTGTTGCGCCGCAAAAGCTGCAAGACCAACAGGAACGCTTGGGTGGAACCGGAAGCGACGAGTTGCTCGGCGGCGTGGCTCGCGAGGTGGGCGCGCGCTGGAAGGGTGCTTCCGATGGGTCCGAGCACGTCGGCGGCGCGATCGAGCTGGGCATCGAGCTCGAGGACCAACTCCGCCAGCACCTCGAGCTTCTGTTCTCGCGAGAGATCGCGACGGCGATCGTCCCGTTCGTTGGTTTCCGCCATGGCCGTGGCGAGCACCAGTCCAGCCGCATCCCCGACCACCTGCGCATAGGCCGCGAGAAGGGCGCGCGCCGCATCGACCCCGTAGCGACTCGACACCGCGATCACGGCGCCTTCAGCGTAGCCCCGTTCGTGCGCGGCGAGCTTGCCCATCACCGACTCCACCAGCTCGCCGGCGACGATCCGGGCACGCACCTGCTCCTCGCGGGACATGTGCGTCGGCAACCACTCAGGGGCGGCCATCGTTACGGCGATCGCACGCGCGGGCCCGGCCTCTTGGCTGGTGGAGAGCAATTCGACCATCGCGACCGGACTCGACACGATCAGCTCCGGGGGCAGTTGGCTCAGCGGCCAAGCGGTCGCGGTTGCAATTTCCGCGGCGGCGGGCTCGGAGAGCGTCCGGCGCAGCTCGGCGGCGGTCTGGCCCGCGATTTCCCCGAGCAGCGTCGCGCTCTCGCGGCTGAGTCGCGGGCGAACGCCGGGAGCGGTGCCGTAGCCGAGTCGGTGGCCAAAGGCACGAAACACCGCGAGGGCGAGGGAAGGCTCTTCCGGAAGCGCCTCCAGCACCGCGGCGGCGAGGTCGCGAATCGCCTCTTCATCGAGCCCCGCGGAGAGGAGCGCCCGAATGGTCGCGCGATCGTGGGACTCCAGCCCGAGCTCGTCCACCAGCGCGTCAACCGAAGGGGAAACCTCCGAGCCGGAGGCCGAAGCTATGGCCGGCATTGGGCGCTCTGCCGGCGACGCATCGAGGCTCGGGCGGGGAGCATCGATCCCCTCGGCAAGGGTCGCGAGCGCGTGGTCCACCACACGATCTGCAACGATTTCAGGGGCGTCGGACTCGGCAAGAAGCCCCACGGCGATCTGGATGGCGGGTACGTTCTCAGCAGGCATGGCAGCTCTCAGAGGGATCTACAGCCCCGCCGGGAGCCCGGTTAAAACAATGTGCGATAATGTAACGAAAGTATCTACCCAGTCGAGAGCGGCTCTAGCGGGACGCCGAGGCCGGGCCTTGGCGCTGTGGCAGCTTCTGGGCCGCGGGCAGAACCGCAGGTTCGCCGGCGTAAAGCCAACGATAGATGCCATAGGTGCGCAGCACACGCTTCACGTAGCCCCGGGTCTCCTTGATGGTCATCGCCTCGGCGAAGTGGTCGAGATCGTCGCCCGCGTGCCGCCGCCACCAGGTGTCCGCAACCCCTTCGCCGGCGTTGTAGGCCGCCAGCGCGAGGGCGGGGTGGCCGTCGTAGCGCTCCAGGAGGCGCCCGAGGTAGGCCGCCCCGAGCCGGGCGTTGAGTCCCGGGTCCAACAATTGCCGGGCCTCCGTGACGAGTACGGGAGGATCCAGAAGACGCCCAGCGGTCTGCCCGGTGGACAGCAGCAGCTGGGTCAATCCGTAGGCGCCCGCCCAGCTGACCACCTGATCGTCGAAGGCGCTCTCCTCGCGGGAGAGGGCCTGCAGGAAGAGCTCGGGGATCTGCGACTCGCGCTCCGCTGGCGCGATGTAGTCCCGTGCCTCGAGCGGGTAGGCCGCGAGCCACAGCCCGCCGCTCTCGTCGCTCGGTGCCCGCGCGAGGTATTCCGCGTGGGTCGTGCGCAGGCGCCACTGGGCCTCCGCTTTTTCTCCCACCGTCGCCAGGGCGAGCGCGAGGAGGAGACCGGGATGATCGGCCGAGCAGGTTGATTCGAGGGCCTTGGCCTCCGCCACTTCGAGCGGCTTCGCCTCCTCGGCCAGGGCCGCCGCGTGGGCGCCCGAAAGCACCGCCGTCTCCGCGACATTCACCGTCAACCACTCGGCCGCGGCCTGCTCGGTGAGGCCCATCGCGCGTAGCTCAAAACCGCGCCGGAAAGCCGGGTCCGAGGCGAGCTTCCCGGGGCAGAGGGCCGGTAATCCCTCGGGTTTTGGAGCCTTTGGCGCCAGCGCCGCGAATCGCTTCGAGTCGAGCGCCCGAACCCGCCCCAAGGCGAGCTGTGCGTACCAGCCCATGGGGTCCCGGGAGAGTACGTCGCTGAAATGCTCGAGCGACTCCGCCGTGCGCCCTCGTCGCTCGGCAATGCGGCCTAGCCAATAGGTGGCCCGGGCTGTCTCGAAGGCATCGCGCACGCACCCGTCATCCAGGAGCAGGCGTTCGAGGCGTTGGGTCGCTTTTTGCCACTCGCGGGCCTCGTAGCTCATCCAGGCGAGGCGCCAGCGGGCAATGGCGCACTGATCCCCTGGAGGGCTCATCGACTCGATCTTGCGGTAGTAACGCTCGGCGTCCTCTCGCCGGCCGCGGCGCTGGTACATGTCGCCAGCCCAGAAATAGACATCGTCCACCATCGAGTGTCCCTGAAACTCCGTCGCGAAGCGCTCGATCGGCTCGATCGCTGCGAGGCCGTTCGCGATCGAGACCACTTTCGCCCAGAGATAGTGAGCACGCCGACGCAGCTCCCGATCGCACTCTCCTTCTACGACTCGCTCGAGATACTCGCGCGCGGTGCGGTAGTGGCGCAGCTTTCGGGCGGCGAAACCCGCGATGAAATCCCGGCGGCACGCGAGCTCAACGGGCAGCTCGAGAGCGGAAATGGGACGCAGCTCTGCGTCCACCCGCTCGTTGCGGTGCTCGTCGAGAAGCGCTTCGGCCCGCTCGATGCGTTCCTCCGGGGTGAGGGGCCTCGGAGGCTCGCTAGGGGTGTGGACACTCACCGGCTCCGAGAGATAGCGCTCTAGCGCGAGCGCTTCGGCGCTGACGCCGTCACGAGGAGCGCGCTCGAGGCTTCGCAGGAGCGCGCCGTAGAATGCCGAGCGCGCATCGACGTCGTCTGGGTCTAGGGCGGCCGAGAGCGCGTCGCGTTCCGACCAGAGCGATTCCGGATCCTGCTCCGCCCGCAGCGTGGCGAGAGGTAGTGCGATACGCCGATCGATCGCCGGGGAGAGTCCCCAAACGGCGTCGAGGGCACGCAGTGCGGCCTGCTCATCGCCCCGGTCCGCTGCGGCGAGACCGAGCTCCGTCTTCACCCAGGAGGCGAGGGGCTCCTCCGTTTGGATGCCACTGAGCTCCTGCTCGGCGCGTTGCGCCTGCCCTCGAGCGCGCCAGATCGCGGCACGGGCGTAGCGGGCGACCGCATCGGTACGTCCTTCCAGTTTTTCGAGGGCGCGCTCCCATTCCTCGACGCGCGCGAGCTCGAAGGCTCTCTGAATTTGACCGGCCTGCTCCGAAAGCACGGGAAGGGCGAGGGGCGCGTCGGCGGTGAGAGCGAGGACCTCCCTCGGGGGCGTCGGGGATGCGGGCGCCTCAACCACCGTTTGCACGACGGGTTCCTTCGGCGGGTTTTGGGAGCAGCCGCAGAGGGCGAGCAGCACGAGTGCGAGGCGCTTCATCGATTAGACCTTTCCGCGGGGGCATCGAGCTCGATGGTGAGCGGCCCCTCCACCGTCACTCGACATGAAAGTCTCATGCCAGCTTCTACGAGCAGGTTTCCGAGCGCCCGTTCCTCCAGGCGCGTCGGTTCCGGAAGCTCGCCGGCGCGAATCCACACCCGGCACAAATGGCAGATCCCACGGCCTCCGCACTCCGTTGCGACCGCTGTACCGCCCGCCCGCAGCTCCTGCATGAGCGGACGGCCGCGCCGAGCCGCCACTGCGGGGCCACCTTCGACCCGGATTTCCACCCGTTCTTCGTCCATCGCGCTCTCATTTCGCGAGATCTCCGCTACTCTATGTATCCGAGAGCCCGCAGCGACTCTCGATCCTGCCCAACGGCCCGGCGCGCGTGCAAGGTGCGTCCCGCACCCAGATAGTCTTCGATGGCCGCGCCCAGGCGGCGCATTTCTTCCGGATAGTCCTTCGGCTCGAGCTCGAGGTGCTCGCCCCCGGGGTTTCGGCGCCAGAGCTCGCGGCGGCCAGCCTCGAACGGGTAACTCGGGAATTGCCTCGTGCTCTTGCGGTGAAGAATCGCGAGCCATTCGCCATCCCGAACCGCCACCGCCTGCGCCATCATGTGCTCGCTGAAAGCGTAGTGGCGCTCTTGCTCCGCGGCAGGCACGACCAAGTCGCGGCCGCGCATGGGCTGCCAACGGGGCAGATCCAAGAGCTCGAGCACCGTCGGGGCAATGTCCACGTGCTCGACGGGCAAGCGTTCGACGCGAGGACGCAGTCCCGGCCCGCGGATCAGGAGCGGCACGCGGACCGAAGCGTCATAGAGCCCACCGTGATGAAACCACATGTCGTGCTCGCCGAAGTTCTCCCCGTGGTCCGAGGTTAAAACAACCAGTGTCTGCTCCCAAAGGTCGCGGGCTTCGAGCGCCTGGCGCAGACGAACGAGTGCGCGATCCACCGCTTCCACCTCCGCAACATAGCGATCGTAGAGCTCTTCGGTATGCTCGAATCGTTTGAAGGCGGACTCGAACCAGGGGTTGTTTCGCTGAAACCCCGGCGAGACGCGCGCCGCGCGGCGTAAGGGGGTTCGCGTCTCGCTCGTGGCGCGCACCTCGCCTTCGGGCGCGTAGGGGGCGTGAGGGTCGGAGAGGTGCAGCCAATAGAAGAAGCGGTCCGTGCCGAGGGCATCAATTTCAGCGAGGGCGAACGACACCTGTTCCGCGGCCCGACGCTCCGAACGGGTCGCCGGAATGAAGCGGTCAAAGCCCTGCGCGAGGTTTGCAACGTTCGGGTTCAGGTGCGGAAAGGCCACCACCGCACCGGTTCGGTAGCCCGCCCGACCGAGCTCGCCGGCGAGCGTGCGCGAGCCGTCAGAGATGCCGCTCTGATTGTCGTAGACCCCGTGGTCGCGCGGATAGAGCGAGGTGAGGATCGACGCGTGGGACGGATTCGTTAGCATCGACGCGGAAAACGCACGGTCGAAGCGCACACCAGAGGCGGCCCAGCGGTCGATCTCCGGCGTATCCGCAGGCCCGCCGTAGCTGCCGAGCACGTCTGCGCGCAAGGTGTCGACCGTGATGAGGAGCACCCGCTCGGGACGGGCGGGCGAGGGAGCCACGAGCGACGAGACAGGCGGAGATTCTTCGTCCGCCGGGGTCCGGGACTGGCAGGCGAACGACAGGGCGAGAGCGAGGAGCGCGATTCGATGCATCGCGCTCGACGCTAACAGAGGTGGATCGCGACCGCGAAAAAGCGGCCGGTCTCAGATGAGATCGTAGGTGATGTTCACGAGCACGCCGTTGGTGACCTGGTTCGCATTCACCACCCAGGGAATGCGCTTGAAGATCAGAACGTACTCGAGGGCCGCCCAGTCGGCGAGCTTGGCGGTGAGCTTGCCGTCGACTTCGAGGCTGAAGAGCTCGCTGCCTTCGAGGTCACGGGTGCTCCCGTCGTCTTCGATGAGGGTGTAGTTGGAGTAGGCGGCGTAAAACACGCGACCCGCGAGCGAATAGGAAACGTTCTCCACCAGGGTGCCGCTGAATCGCGCGTCCGCGACCGCACCGAGCTGACTCGACGTGTCCAGCTGGGTGTACTCGATCACGTCGGTGGTGTCGTCGTCGTTTAGGACGAAGCCCGTGCCGGCGATGATCTGCTCGCCGCCGGCACCGAGCTTGAAGCGGGCGTTCAGCTTCTCGGACTCGTAGGCGTTGGCAAAAACCCCGACCACCTCGCTCAGCTTGATCGGCTCGAAGGGATCGGTCAGCCGAAAGCGCTCGAAGGCCGCTTTGTCGAGGATCACCGGGTTTGTGGGATCATCGATGAAGGTCCGCTGGATCTGAACGTCCTCGGCCCGAACATCGAAGCCCCGTGCGACGGACGTGGTGAAGGTGCCTTGCGCAAAGGGGCCCCACCACGGGTCGACCCGATAGAGGTAGAGCGTGTCGAGCTTGAGCTCGTCCGTCGACTTCACGAAGACCGGCAAGGTCGGGTTGCGGGTTTGGGCGAAGTTCAGGCTCAGCGTGTTTTCCCAGAGGCTCTTGCCGCTGACGAAGTTCGCGGCCGCATTGAGCTGGCCACCGATCTGCCAAGTGTCACCGTCCACCGCGCCAACGACGTTTTGCACGCGGCTGTAGGAGAGATTCGCCGCGATGTTTGCGGTTACCTTCCACCCCTGCTGCTCCTCATCGGGCGGCGCGATCTTGTCGTCGATGGCGCTCGAATCGAGGGCTTGGGCGGCGGCAATAGACGGTAAACCGAAGACGATGACAAATAGGGTCGCTCGCATGGGCTGCTCCTGCTCAGGTTCGCGCCCCGATAGCCGAATCGTCCGCGGGGGTAAAGCGCAGTGAAGAAACTTGCGCTGGAGAAAGTCCACAGACCATAAGGGTCCCATGCAACGATTGGCTGCGCTGATTCTCGCCCTCTTGCTGTGCCTTCCCTCGGCCGCATTCGCCGCCGAGGACCGGGAGCTCATCGTTTTGATCCTGATCGATGCGGTCCGCGCGGACGCCGTCGGGTGCTATGGCTATGAAAAGCCCACCACGCCGGTTCTCGATGAGCTGTGCGCCAAGGGCACCCGCTACAGCCGCATGTACGTCAACGCGCCCTGGACCCGACCCTCGACGGCGAGCTTTCTCACGGGCCTAAACGCCTCCAGGCACCAGGCCCAGAGCTACAAGACGAAGATGTCGCGCGAAGTGACGACGCTCGCCGCGCGCCTTCAAAAGCGAGGCTTCAAGAGCTACGGCTTCAGCGCGAATGGAAACGGCGGGTCCCTTGCCAACCTCCACTTCGGCTTTGAGGTCTTCCGGGACGTGACGAACACTTACACGCGCAATGAGCGGGGCAAGACCTATAACCGGCTGCCCACCGGCGAATTCATGGTTGAGCGAGTGCTCGAGCACCTGGCGACCACCGATGCGAAGAAGGAATTCCTCTTCCTCTTCATGGTCGACCCGCACGACCCCTACGGCGCGCCGCCCAAGTACGAGAAGATGTTCCTGCCGAAGGGCTTCAAAGGCGAGCCGCGGCGCAATGCCCTTTGGGAGCGCGATAACGACTACCCGCAGAGCGAGATCACCTCGATGCGAGCGATCTATGACGCCGGGATTCGCTACGCGGACACGGCGCTCGGCCAGCTGATCGACGGCCTCGAGGAGCAAGGCCGCTGGGACAACACCACGATGTTCGTGACCGCCGACCACGGCGAAGGCTTCGGCGAGCACGACTTTTACCTTCACGCCCACCACTTCTGGGAAGAGGTGATCCACGTACCGCTCGTCGCCTATGGCGGGCCGTTCATGGGCGGCGGGGTCCAGGACCGCCTGACCCAGGCGATCGATGTGAGCGCAACGATCCTCGATCTCGCGGGCGGCGACCCCAAAGAGCTTCCGGGACACTCACTGCTGCAGCCGGCCCCGTCGACGCCCTTCGTGATCAGCGAGTACAACGAGTTTGGCATTCGCCGGCAGGCGATCGTCGGCGAGCGCTACAAGGTCATCTGGCAACGAGCCGCCTTGAAGGACGAGTACATGAGGGAGGCACGGGACCCGAAGTTCTTCCCGAGCGTCATCTTCGAGGGAGAGCGCGTGCGCGTCTACGACCTCAACAACGACCCGGAAGAAAAGCGTGACCTCGCCGGTTCGATGCCCGAGGAAGCGAAGATTTTGCTCGACCGCTTGCGCGGATTCGTAGCGGAATCAGAGAGTTAGCCCTCGCCCCGCGCGACCCCGATGCCTAGCCTAGAGGTCGAGTGTCGCTGCTGGCGTTACACCCCTGTTCTTAGTAAAGGTCGCTCGTGATGAGCTCTACGCGCATTCTAGCGGCGTTCGCCGCCTCCTTGCTGATCGCCAGCTGCGGACCAAAGCCCGCCGTCTCCAACAGAGCAACACCCCAAGCTTCGCCCAGGGCCGCCCCGATGGCGGACGAGACCCCGGACACCCTGGGCTCCTTGGACGGCACGCCCCTCACCCTCGAGGACGTCGATCCGGAGGTGCGCGCTGAGCTCATCGACCTCGAAAACGAGCTCGAGCAGCGGCGCATGCACCTGCGCTGGGTCGGGTTCGAGAATGCGGTGACCGACCGCCTCCTCGAGCAGGAGGCAAAAAAGCGCGGCCAGTCCGTGGACGAAATGCTCGAAGCGGTCGCCGTCGCAGTGGACGTCAGCGAAGACGACGTCCGTCGGGTCTTCGAGGAAAACAAGGACGCGATCCCCGTGCCCTTCGGGGAAGCGAAGGAGATGATCCAGGCGCAGATGGAATCCTCCGAGCGCGAGCGCGCCGTCCGGGCGTTCTCGGAGGAGCTGCGCCAGGGTGCGAAGATCGACTATCGCGCGGTCGTCCCCGACCTTCCCCGCTACGAGATCGACACGTCGGACCAGCCTTCTCTCGGCAACGCTCGAGCGACGGTGACCATCGTGGAATTCAGCGACTTTGAATGTCCCTATTGTGGACGGGCCCGAGAGGTACTCGCGGAGCTGCGCAAGAGCTACGGCGACCAGGTCCGCATCGTCTATCGCGACTTCCCGCTGCGCCAGCACCCCAACGCACGCCCGGCGGCCGAAGCGGCTCACTGCGCCATGGAGCAAGGCAAGTTCTGGGAATACCACGACGCGCTCTTTGACCACTCAAGCGAGCTCGAGCCCGAATCCTTTGAGCGCTTCGCGAAGGAGCTCGAGCTCGACATGAACGGCTTTGGTACCTGCCTAGAGTCCAAGAGACCGGCAGCGGCGATTGCGGCGGATGAAGCGGCGGCGCAGCGCCTCGGCGTGGAGGGGACACCCGCGATCTTCATCAATGGGGTGAAGCTCATCGGTCTGCTGCCGATGCCGATCATGAAGTCGATTATCGATCACGAGCTCGGCCGTTCGTGACGTATGGGAGATCGTGCTGGAAGGTGAGGCGAGGATGTTTGACGCGGTAAAGGTGTTCAGCGCAACGAAGCAGAAAGACCGGGACGAACTCGGCGAGACCGTGTCGCGCTGGCTGGAGCAGAAGCGCGGCGAAATTGAGATCGTCGACAAGATCGTCACCCAGAGCTCGGACAGCGAGTATCACTGCGTGACGATCACGCTGTTCTACAACCACACCTGATCGCCAGACGCCGCCGTCTCAACAGCACGGCGTTCCGATGCAGTTTCCGGCGCAAAACGCGCCGCCACAGCACACGCTTCCGGCGCGACAACCGGAGGGGCACGAGTCGTTGCTGACACACGTATTCGTCGCGCTTTCACAGTTCACGGTGATGCCATTGCCACTTCCGGTGCATTGACCATCGCGGCAGGGGCAGCCAGCGGTTCCTTTGGGACACGCCGGCTCGGGATCGCACCAGCGGCCTAGGGGACCAAAGTCCGGATCTTCCAACGCTTCGCACTCGGCGATCGCGCCCACCGAGGCGCAATCCGCGTCCACCCCGCACTCCGTCGACTGACAGACCTGATTCACGCAGAGATCGATGCACTCACTGGCGAAACAGCTGCAGCCCGCGATCGAGAAGTTTCGACACTCCGCTCCGATCGGCAGCGTCCGGTCGAGAGAGCCTTCGACGAACTCGTCGCGAACGCAGTCGCACTGAAACTGGTCTTCGTTGGAAGACGAGCACGCAACCCAGGAGACGGCGACGAGCGCCATGAAAACGATACGCATGGGAGCACCTCGCTTCGATTATGAAATCGACGCTACCTTTTGCAAGCGCCCACGCGCTCGAGGCCGAGCGGAGATCGCTCCAAGCTGAACGCGTGAGGGCCGGCCTCAGGTGGCCTGTGCCAACCATTTGCGCGTAAAGGCCGCGGCGTCTTCGTAGCTCTTCTTCACGTCGTCGACGATATAGCTCTCGATCGTGCCACCGATCCCGAAAACCTTGACCCTGATCTCGCCCTCGACGATGCGCTTCACGCCACCGGGGATCTCCTGAAAAGCAAAGGTGCCGCGGGAGTCGATCTTCTCAGTCATCAGCGACGAGATGCTCTGCCAGGTCCCCTGACCGCTTCCAAACGCGTAGGCGAGCTTCTCGACGTATTCAATCCGCGCCCCGCCGAGGAACTTCGCAATCGGCTTCGGGATCTGGCGCCCGCGCGGCGAGACCTTCACCTCCCGTTCGAGGCGTTCGCCTCGATGCTCGAAGCTCAGCAGCTCGCGATCGAGATTCACTTCCTCGCAGAGCGCTACATTGAAGGGCTCGTCAAAATAGAGCTTCTCGTAGTCCGGGAGGCTGATCCCCTGAAACTCGTGCTCGATCCGGAACTTCATTCGCTCACCTCCCAGGCATGCTCAAATGGCCACAACTGCTCGTCGAGTGCATCGATATCGCGCACGGTCGCTTCGGGAAAGCGTTCACGGACCGCGTTCGACAGCTCTCCGACGGTGCCCAGGACCAGGGCGACGAATCGATCCGGACGCAGCGTTTCGCCGAGTGTCTCGCGCACTTGATCCGGAGTGCACGAAGCGAGGAGCGCTGGCATATCAGCCATCGCCGGCGCGCCGGGGCCTAGAAGCTCACGTCGCAACAACGGGTAGATCAAATCGAATGCGCTCGCGACACTGAGCGGTTGTCTATTCAACAAATAGCTGCGGGCGAGCTCGATGGCTTCGTCCTCAATCTCGGCGACGGACCGATAGAGCTCGAGCTCGAGGTCCAGGCACGCCGACGCGTCTTCGAGCTGCGGGGCGGAGTGGAGAACCCATGCCGCCGGCAGCGTTCCATAGCGCGAAAACTCCACGTGAGCGGTGTAGGACCAGCCGCGAACGTCGCGAACTTCGCGGGTGAAAGGTGAGGTGAACGTGCCCGCGAACGCCGTAGTGCCGAGCCAAAAGGGGATGAGCTTGGGGTCATTGCCACGAAGTCCAAAGGTGGCGACCCTCAGTTGAACCTGCTCGTGCTCTGGGAGGTCCGCGAGGAGAATTCGAGGGCCGCAGAACGCCGGTAGCTCCAGGGGCGGTGGGGCATCGCCACGCCTCTCGAGCCCGTAGCGCAGGGACCGGACCGTTTCCGCGAGGTGGTCGACGTCCACATCGCCCGCCGCGACCGCCACGATTCGGCCAGCGTGCAGCCGCTCTTCATACACCGCGCGGAGCGTTTCGAGGTCGATGGACTCGACCATCGGGAGCTCGCCCTGCGGGCGACGCGCGAGCGCAGAGCCTGAGAGGAGCGCACGCCGCAGCCAGATCGCCGCGAGCACGTCTTCCTCGTCGCGTTCGCTCGCGAGGCCGTCGGCGATCTCCTGGCGCAATGCTTCGTGCTCGCCCGGCCGAAAGCCTGGGTGCAGAAGCGCCTCGGTGGCGAGCGCGAGCGTGTCCCGCTGAAAGCGGGCGAGGCAACTCACGCGGTAGGTGGTCATGTCCCCATGCACGCTCGAGTACACCGTCGAGCCCATGCGCTCGAAACGCGCGTGGAACGCCTCGCGATCGAGCGTCTCGGTTCCGCGCAGCAAGAGCTCCGCCATCATGCGGTGCGCTCCCGGCGCGCCGGCTGGGTCGTCTTGGCCTCCGCCGGTGAACGCGATCGCAAACCGGCAGCTCGGCAACGTTCGGTCCACGGCGCACAGCATCGTATCGCCGTCGAGATCGAGCCGCTGGATTTGATCCAGAGCGCTCATGAACGGTCCTTGCGGGGGCGGAGCACCCCGACGGTGCGATTCTCTCCCCTGAACACGCGCGAGCAAGCACGGGCTACCGAGTTTCGGTTGACACTCTTCAAGCGCGACGTTCCCTCGAAGGCGCGGGTGTAGTCGCCGTGAGCCACCTCGAAGTGCCCCATCAGCTCCGCGACACCGTCCGCATCACGCAGCTCCTCATAGTAGGCGAGCTCGAGTCCGTGGGTTGCTTTCTCGAGCTCTTCGTCACTCAGCGTCACAGCGATTCCCTCGAGCTCCTCCTGGACGCGGTCCACCACCGCGTCCACGGAGCTCCCTGGGCGGAGCGTCACGACGACCTCGCACAACCCGGGCTCCGCAAAGGGCGTGAGGTAGCCCTCCACATCCGAGGCGAGCCGCTCTTCCACGACCAATCGGCGGTAGACCCGCGCGTTGTCCCCGACGAAGGCAACTTCGGCGAGCGCTTCGAGGCTCGGATAGTCCGGATGAAGCTGGCCGGGGATGTGGTAGGCGACGGTGACGTAGGGGACCTGTACGGACCGGGTGATCTCGACCCGACGCTCCTCTCGTTGCTCGGGCTCGGGAGCAATGGCACGAGGGCGCCGGCCGGAGGGCGAGAGTGAGCCGTAGGCGTCGTAGAGAACACTGAGAGTCTCCGCCGGGTCGAGGTCGCCGGCGATGACGAGCACCGCCTGATCTGGAGCATAGTGGGCCCGGTAGAAATCACGGACGTGGTCGAGCGTGGTGCTCGCCAGGTGCTCGGGCCGGCCGATGGTCTGGGTTCGGTAGGGGTGTTGCGCAAACGCCGTCTCGTAGACCGCTTCGCCGAGAGCCCCCAGGGCGGAATCGTCGATGGTCATGCGGCGCTCGTTGCGCACGACCTCGAGCTCGGAGGCGAAGGTGGCGGGATCGAATGCGAGCCCCTGAAGCCGGTCCGCCTCGAGCTCCGCCACCCGGGTCAGGTTGTCTCCCCTGCACGCCAGCGTTTGGTGGTAGTAGGTCCAATCGACCCAGGTCGCGGCGTTGGTTTGGGCGCCTCGCAATTCCATCTCCCGGTCCAAGGTCCCGTTTGGAAAACGCTCCGTCGCCTTGAACATCATGTGCTCGAGGAGATGGGCCAAGCCCGTGCGCCCCGGGTCTTCGTGCTTGGAGCCGACACGGAGCCAGGTGTGGTAGGCGAAGAGTGGGGCCCGGCGGTCGATCGCGAGGAGGACCGTGAGGCCGTTTTGAAAGACGTAGCGCGCGGCGGCGAGGGCACCCCGGATCGGCAGAACACGGTCGAGTCGCGCCCCTGGCTGAGCGTCTGCCGCGCGTTCGAGAGCGAGGACCGAATCCTGCTGGACTTCGCCCCTTTGGATTATCGATTCCGAAGTCATGGCCGTTGAGCCTTACGTCTGTTGGATTTTTCAGTCGAGGATGTGCGGGTTTTTTTGGCAGAGGTGCGAGCCTATCCTACACTTTCATCGGCGTCAGGGAAGGCGATCGCCGCTCTTCCGTGCCGTCGGATGCATTTGATAGATAGTACCCTAGGCGCGCTGCGTTCGTAGCGCGTGAGTCATTCGCAGGGAGCCCCCCTCCGACTTCCGGAATGGCTACGAGGCGGCGGGCGCGCACCCGCCGCCTCATTTTTTTCTCGAAGAATCAGGCACTTATCCGGGCGAAATCGCCCGTCGGGCCTTGAACTGGGCAGAGCGTTTTTGTACATCGCGCTCGCGCATGAAGGTCGAATTCTCCATCATCGATCGGGCTCTGAAGTACGGCGTCGCGGTGTCGCTCGTGCTCCTGGTCGGAACAGCGGTGTTGATGCCGCCCCTGACCGGCGGTGTTGCGGCCGGCGCTGCGATCGCCTTCATCAACATCTTCGGATCGCGCGTGCTCCTGCCCCTCGCCATCGGCAACGGGCAGATGCGCCTCGGCTGGTCGCTGTTGCTCATGACCAAATTCATGGCGGCGTTCAGTTTCCTTGCCATCGCTTTCTTCATTTTCAAGGTCGATGCTGTCGGACTCATGGCGGGTTACGGCGGTCTCTTTTTCCTCGGCGTCGGTTTCGCGCTCATTCATCAGATGATGCTCGTCCCGGAGCCGGACGCATCGTAGGGGTTTCGCTCGATGGAACACGGCGTCTCTTGGTTCAGCTTCCTGCCCGGCTACGCGCAGCTGCAGACCTACTTCATGGAGAACCACTACGGTCAGCTCTTCGGCGAGATGGTGTTGGTTCAACACGTCCTCGCTGCGCTGCTCGTAATGGTCGTGGTGCTGGTTCTCTCGCTCCTCGCTCGTTCGGACCTGAAGGGCGCGAAGGACGGCGGGGTGATCCCGGAACCGAAGCTCACGGTCCGCAACGTGTTCGAGGTCGTCTTCGAGGCGCTCTACAATCAGATGAAGACCATCATTGGCGGCAAAGAGACCAAGCGCTACTTCCCTCTGGTTGCGACGCTCGCGCTCTTCATCTTTTTCTGCAACGTGATCGGTCTGATCCCGGGTTTCAGCGCCCCAACGGACAACTGGAACACGACCTTCGCCTGCTCGATCCTCGTGATGCTCTACTACAACTTTCACGGCTTCCGCGTTAACGGCGCAGGCTACTTGAAGCACATGGCCAACCCGGTCGGTGAGTGGTGGGGCTGGCTGCTCTCCCCTTTGTTCATCGTCCTGGAAGGGCTTCAATTCTTCGTGGTTCGACCCTTTAGCCTCGCGGTTCGTCTCGCCGCCAATATGACCGGCGATCACGCGGTGCTCATCGCGTTCTTGGGCCTGGTGCCGATCTTGGTGCCCCTCCCGTTCATGTTCCTGGGGCTGTTCGTCTCGTTCGTTCAGACCCTGGTCTTCGTGCTCCTGACCATCGTCTACATCTCCCTTTCGGTGGAGGAGCACCACCACGAGGAGCATGGCGAGCACGGCGAAGCCGCGCACGCGCACTGATCGAAGTTTAACTGTCGCGGACAAACCTCCCCGAGAGCCTCGGCGTTGATGGGTGGAGAGAGAGAGTGATCGCTCGACAGGAGGAGCGGCCGCGACGAACCTGAAGGAAGAGTGAAATGTTGAAGTCTATTTCTGCTTTTGTGGCTGTGATGCTCACCAGCACCGTCGCTTTCGCGGCTGGCGCTTCGGGCGTGACCGACTTTGGTTACGGCTTTCTCGGTGTGGCCCTCGGTATCGGCATTGCCGCGGCCGGCGGCGCCTACGGCCAGGGTCGTGCGGCCTCGGCTGCTCTCGAGGGCATCGCCCGCAACCCGAATGCGAGCGACAAGGTCTTCGTTCCGATGATCCTAGGTCTCGCGTTCATCGAGTCCCTCGTGCTGTTCACCTGGGTGCTCATGTTCCTCATGAACAACAAGATCATCTTCGAATAGGCCGTTGAGCACATCGTGATCAACGCGAACGCCGCGGTCTTCTGGGGAGGGGGCCGCGGCGTTTTTGCGTTCGAACGTTTCGTTTTGGGCTTTTGAGCCATTAACACTGAGCGGCTGTTGACAGGTTGAAGACTGCTCGATAGTGCGGAAAGGCACTCACGGCCCTGCTGAGCGCGAAACGTGGAGATAGAATGCCCCCCCGCAAGACGACCGATTTTGGCGCCCTCTTTGAGTCCTTGATCGAGGACCTCCGGATTCAGGTCGCCGCCTCCTTCGACCAATCGCTCAGCGAAATCGAAAAGCGCATCGCGCGGATCGAGAAACGCCTGGAGCAACTCGACCCGAGCCAGACCCCCGCGGCCACGGACGAAGCCCATCCTCGGCGCGT
The DNA here is from genome assembly GCA_964468125.1 of uncultured Bdellovibrionales bacterium. Taxonomy (GTDB): domain Bacteria; phylum Myxococcota; class XYA12-FULL-58-9; order XYA12-FULL-58-9; family CAYXVF01; genus CAYXVF01. Next base: position 20,618 of record CAYXVF010000061.1, read on the forward strand.
GTGCTCGGTCTGCGGCAAAACCTCCGTCGCACGCGGCCTGTGCTCGGCGCACTATCAGCAGTGGCGCTACCGTGTGCGCAAGGCCAAAGCCAAAGAGGCGGAAGAGCGCGAGCAGCAGGAATCGCAAAAGCAGGAGGACGAGACGACCCTCGTGTTCTCACCGGTCAACGTCTCGCACGACAACTGAACTCCCAAGGCCGCATCAACGTGACCGGAGTGGGTTCGCGTGATCGGGATCACACCCACCCCCCTCGTACCCCTCACAGACCCACAAAACCGTCAGCTGGCGTGACCGCGCTCACATCTCGGGCCTCGAACCTCCCCTAGCCTACAGTCATGCAGTACCTGGCTGTGCTTCTTCTCCTTTCGAACAGCGCCGCGGAGCTGTCCGCGGACGGCCGCTCGGTCCGGGTGTTCCATCGTTCGGGCTCCGAGCTCGACGTTCTCGCCGCGGGACTCGATGCGCTGGAGCGGGCCGGCGAGATCCGCCTCTTGGAGGACGCGGAGCGATTGGCGTTGGCCGAGCGCCTGATGGACGTGCCCAGCCACGGGCACAACCCTGTTTCATTCGATCGCGATGCGCTCGCCTCTCGTGCGCGCGCGCTCCTCGAGGCGAAGGACGCCCTCAATCGTTTGCGCGTCGTGGTCGCCGACAGCAACCGGGAGCAGTCGCGCCTGCTGATTCAATCGCTCAAACGCATGGGTCTAGAGCGCGTCCGCCGCGGCCCCAAACGCCGTGGCGACCTCGTCCTCTCCCTCGACAGCAAGAGGGACCTCGCCGACCACCGGATCTTCGAGTACGCCTCCGGATTTGCGGAAATCACGGTCTACGGGACGCTCCATACGGGGGAGAGCCTGGTCAGCGTTGCCCGCAGCAATCGCAAGGCCCTCGGAGCCATGCGCGCGGTGAAGCTCGCCGAGCGCGACGCGGCGCAAGTCGCCCTCCACGCCCTGCTCTTCGACGTCGGGGAGAAGCGCGCTAGTCCGTCACTGGCATCCAATTGAGCTCATCGAAGCAGGCGCGCGAGATAGCGTCCGGTGTGGCTGTCCGGGTGCGCAACGACTTCTTCCGGTGTGCCTTCGATCAGAATTCGTCCGCCACCGTCGCCGCCCTCGGGTCCGAGGTCCACGACGTAGTCGGCGGTCTTGATGATGTCGAGGTTGTGCTCGATCACGACCACCGTGTTGCCGCTGTTGACGAGCTCGTGCAGGACCTCGAGCAGGCGCGCGACGTCATGAAAGTGCAGGCCCGTGCTCGGTTCGTCGAGGACATAGAGGGTCCGGCCGGTCGCCCGTTTGGACAGCTCGCGGGTCAGCTTGATCCGCTGTGCCTCCCCCCCGCTCAGGGTGGTGGCGGACTGGCCCAGATGCACGTAGTCGAGTCCCACCGAGCGTAGGGTCTCGAGCTTGCGGCGGATCTTCGGGACCGCACCGAGAAAATCGAGCGCCTGTTCTACGGTCATCTCGAGCACATCGGCGATCGATGCACCTCGATACTCGATCTCGAGCGTTTCGCGATTGTAGCGTCGTCCTCCGCAAACGTCGCAGGTGACGAAGACGTCGGGGAGGAAATGCATTTCGATCTTCTTGACCCCGTCCCCTTGGCAAGACTCGCAGCGGCCGCCCTTTACGTTAAAAGAGAAGCGTCCGCTCTTGTAGCCCCGTGTGCGCGATTCGGGGAGTCCCGCGAAGAGCTCGCGGACGAGATCGAAGACCCCCGTATAGGTCGCCGGGTTGCTGCGAGGCGTCCGGCCGATCGGACTCTGGTCGATCTCGATGATCTTGTCGATGTACTCGAGCCCCCCCACCGCGTCGTGTGGTGCTGGAGGCTCGCGAGAGTGGTAGATCGCGCGCGCAAATGCCCGGTAGAGCGTATCGTTGACGAGCGTGCTCTTGCCGCTGCCACTCACTCCCGTCACGCAGGTGAGCGTACCGACCGGGATGTGAACATCCACCCCCTTGAGGTTGTTGCCCCGGGCACCGAGCACGGACAGAATCTCGCCGGTCCCTGGCCGGCGGGTCTGCGGCACAGGGATCGCGAGCCTGCCAGAGAGGTATTTTCCGGTGAGCGACGCCCGGGTCTTCTTCACCTTCGCCAACGAACCGTGGACGACGACCTCTCCGCCCAGGCGTCCGGCACCCGGCCCCATGTCCACGATGTGATCTGCCGCTCGAATCGTGTCTTCGTCGTGCTCGACGACGAGCACTGTGTTTCCACGGTCTCGCAAGGCGCGAAGTGTGTCGAGGAGCCGGTCGTTGTCGCGCTGGTGCAAGCCGATCGAAGGCTCATCGAGGACGTAGATCACCCCTTGAAGCGCGCTCCCGACCTGCGTCGCCAAACGAATTCGTTGCGCCTCACCGCCGCTCAGCGACGTGCTCTCGCGGTCGAGGGAAAGGTAGTCGAGGCCCACCGCGCGCAGAAATCGAAGGCGGTCTCCGACCTCTTTTCGCAGGGGCTCAGCCACCTGGCTGTCGCGATGGTTGAGCTCGAGGGTCTCGACGAATTCGGCCGCGTCTTTGATGGAGAGTGCCAGGAGCTCGTGAAGGGCTTTGCCGCCGACGTGCACGCGACGGGCGGCGCTCCGCAAGCGCGAGCCCTTGCAACTCGGGCAGGTCGTGCGCGACATGTACTTGCTGAGCTCTTCGCGTTGCTTGTCGCTCTCGGTCTCCCGGTAGCGCCGCTCGAGGTTGCGCATGACCCCTTCGAAGCTGCGCTGACTCTCCCAGGAGCTCTTTGAGCCCTCGAAGCGCATGGTCACTTCCGTCTCGCCGGTGCCGTAGAGGACTGCGTTCTGCACGTCTTCGGACAGGGACTCGAAGGGCTCGTCCACCGACGCGCCGTGATGCTCGAGGACTGCGCGCACCTGCCCCATGTAGTAGCCCTTGAACGCACCTGCGAAGACGGCAATGGCGCCATCGCGAATGGTCAGCGTCGGGTCCGGCACGACCCGATCGACATCGAACTCGGACTGAACCCCGAGACCATCGCAGGTGGGGCATGCGCCCTGGGGCGAGTTGAAGGAGAAGAGCGCTGGCGTGAGCTCCGGCATCTCCTCGCCGTCGTCGTCGCTCGGGTAGCCTTCCTGAAGCAAGAGCGCTTCGCCCCCGACAACGTCGACCTCGAGTTTTCCTTTTCCCACCTCCAGGGCGAGCTCGACGGAGTCCGTCAGGCGCTGGCGCAGTCCGTCTTTGATCGCGAGGCGATCGATCACCACATCCACATCGTGTGACTTCTTTGCGTCTAGACTCTCGGTGTCACCGAGTTCCACGAGCTCGCCGTCGATGCGAGCACGGACGAAGCCGCGCTTCTTGAGGCTTGCGAGCTCACGTTTGTGTGCGCCCTGCTTCGTTCGTGATACGGGGGAGAGGAGCATCAGCTTGGTCTTCTCCGGGAGCTCGAGAATTCGGTCGACGATCTGCTGCACTGTGAGCGACTCGAGATAGGCGCCGCGGGACTCGGACCACACGCGGCCCGTGCGCGCGTAGAGGACGCGGAGATAGTCGAGGATCTCCGTGAGCGTGCCAACCGTCGAGCGTGGGTTCTTCGAGGTGGTGCGCTGCTCAATCGAGATCGCGGGCGACAGGCCGTCGATTCGCTCCACGTTTGGCTTGGCGTTCTGGTCGAGGAACTGCCGCGCATAGGCGGAGAGGGACTCGACGTAGCGCCGCTGCCCTTCGGCGTAGATCGTGTCGAAGGCGAGGGAGCTCTTGCCGCTGCCGGAGACTCCGGTGATGACCACCAGCGCATCGCGGGGCAGGTCGAGATCGACTCCCTTGAGGTTGTGCTCTCGTGCTCCGCGAATGGCGATCACGTCCATGGACGCTAACAAGGCTAAACTCCACCCGGAGGTCAACGGCCGCTCGCCATCTTGCCGCTCGTGGGGTTAAGCTCGACGCATGGTGATCAAGAAGGCCGCAACCCCCCGCGGATTGCCTCCGATTCACCCGGGGCTCCAGCAGAAGATCCGCGAGGCGGAGGACGCGGAACGCGCTGGACGCACACCGCGCCGCCTGATCGCGGACGCACAGAAGATCCTCCGCCCGACCCTCGACGCGCGCGAGGCGATCCGAAAAGCACAGATCCGCACCATCGGTCTGATCGAGCCCGTGTACCGGGCGGAGGCGGACGGTCTCGGCGAAATCGCGGACAGCCCGGCCTTTCGACCCGGGGTGAACCTCGACGAGGTGTGGGATGGGCTGAGCGAGCAGGAAAAGATCCGCGCCGGCGCCGTCGAGCGCTTTCGCTTGGAGCTCGACGCGACCCTACGACGTGCCGCCAAACCCTGGAATGCACCGCACGTCGTGGCGAAGACATTGACTGGTCGCGTCCTTCGTCACGCGAGCGAGAACCTGCGCAGCTATGTCGCGGCCTTCGACGACCTCATCGCCCCGGATGCCTACGCTCTCCTCCTACGTTTCATCGACGAGACCGAGACGCTCCTGCGCGACTGCATGCAACGAAAAGCCCTCAGCGGCGTCGAGGGGCCGACACTCGCCGAGCTCTTCGGGGATCTCGTGGAGAAGCTCGTCTACCAGGAGCTCATTTCGCGCAGGCGTGCGATGGGTGACCGGGGAATCCGCCGGATCTGCGCCAACATCGAGCTCGCCGAGACGCTCTACGGCGACCTCCTCGAACGTGGAATCGCCGAGCTGCGCCATCGACTCCTGATGCGGATCATTCACGTTCACCAGGATCTGGGACACACCGCCTACGCCGCGCGCATGAGCTTTCGCGGTGGACGCCTTCATCGTGCCTACGGCGCTCGGATCTTCACCGACGAAATGAACCGCTACCGGCCGCTGCTGAAGCCCGAAGAGCTCACTCTCGCCCGGGCGGCGGTGGCCACCCACGCCGATCCGGTCCTGCCTTTTGGCGAGGCGCTGGTCTTGGCACTGACGCGCGCCGTCGATCATCTCGCACCCTTCGCGCCGTACCGCCCGTTCCTCCACCTCCAGGGGGTCGACGGGATCGATGATTTCCTCGACGATCTCGTCGACCGGGCGCGTCGACGGGATCACGAGCAGTTCGTCGCCGCGCGCAACGCCTTCGGTCAGTACCTCGCCTATGAGAGTGAGCTCTCGCCGATCCTCCTCGAGGATATCCTGGCGAGTTTTCGCCCCTTTGAGCGCCTGGCGGAGCCCGTGGAGCTCGGTCCGGTCGCGGGCGAGGTCGATGCGCTGAGCCTCGAGCCTGAAGACGGCGGCACCCTTCGCGCCACCGTGACCCCGAACCCCTTCGTCGAGCGCTACCAGGTTTTGTTCGAGCATCAGCAGGACCAGCTGCTGCGCCTCGCGAAGCAGAGCGCTCTCACGCCCTTTCCACCGGAGAAACGCCAAACCCTCGCGCTCGGAGCGCGCGGGGAAGGCGAGACCGGGCGACTCCTGATAGAGTTTCGAGATTAAACGTCGCGCTGTTCCGTTCTGGCCGGGGCTCTTGGACCCCCGAGTCAGCTCAGCACCGCCCTGAGGGGCGCGAATTCTTCGTTTGACGGCCGAGAAACGCCACTCGACCTTGGCACGTGTCTTGTAATTCAAGAGGGCATGACGGTTTCTGCGCGCCCCCATTCACCCGTGCCCCTTCCCTCCCGGGAGGAGATCTCGCCGCGGCTCGAACAGCGGGCGCACGTGCGCGTTCCCGCGGTCGGTGCGGCGACGCTGACCCAGGGCGAGCAGTGCGCTGCCGGCGTCGTTCGAAACGTGTCCGCCCATGGCGCGTTCATCGCCACGAGTTTTTCGCTCAAGCCCGGTGCGGAGGTGACCGTTGATCTCGCGTTAGGAGGAGCTCACCGCGTGTCAGGCCGAGCCACAGTGCGGTGGGTACGCCCCCGAATCGACCGCAACCCCGACGTCGAAGCCGGCGTCGGGATCGAATTTGCCCCTACAGAAACCGAGGCCTTCGCAGCGATGGCGGACTTTGTTCGTGATCGCTTGGAGCGACTCGGTTTTTCCCACCCTTTTTCAAGCCCACCCCACTAAGAGACCTGCCAGTCATCCTCATGACGAAGGGCCGCCCGGCCCCACCCTCACTGGGTCGGGCGGCCGTCTGAGGGGCAGAAGCCGACCCGATTTCGGTCAAAAATCGAGACCTTGCCACGGCGCCGTCGCTCATAGGATTCTGTATGGAATGGGAGGTGCTGTCATGACCAAGCCCGTGGCGGTGGAAGTCGGTTGGGAAGTCTTCAGCGCAGATGGGGAGACGGCCTTTGGGGCGGTCCGGGAGATTCACGCCGACCATCTCGTCGTCTTCGTCGAGGGCTTGAGCGATGTGGTCATTCCCGCGCAGTCGGTGACCGATGTGCACTACGAAAAGGTCCTCGTCGACGTGAGCACGCTCGACGAAGAGGTCCGCAAAGCGATCGGCGCCGCCCACGACGACGAAACTTACGACCCGGACCTGGATGAGCCCGACGACGTCGATTGATCGAGCGTAGGCGGGACGCGGTGAAACGGTTTCTGAGTCGCATGGCCGGCGCGCTGATCGCCGCGATCACCCTGTTACTCACGCTCACCTGCCGGCGCAGGCGCCTTGAGGACAGCCGACCCGCGCTTCGGGCGGCCGGTCGACCCTACGTGCTGGCCGGTCTGCACGCCCATCAGGCCGCGATGGTCTTCTTCAATGATGAGCCTGCGCTCGCCGCGGTGGTCAGCCGCTCCACGGACGGCGATCTGCTCGTGCCGGCCCTCCGGGTGCGGCGGGTCGTGCCCGTGCGTGGCTCCTCCGCAAAGAACGGCCGAGACAAAGGCGGTGCCCGGGCCCTCGTTTCCATGATCAAACACGTGCGCGACGGCGGGGTGGGCATCATCACCGTCGACGGACCCAGGGGGCCCCGGGGGTCGGTCCAGCCAGGGATCGTGAAGCTCGCCGAGCGCACCGGTGCGGTGATCGTACCCGTACTTCTGGTTCCGAATCTGCGAGTCGTTCTCGGAAGGACCTGGGACCGAATGCAGATCCCTCTGCCCTTTGCCCGTCTCGACTACGCTTTTGGTGAGCCCCTCGACTCTGCGGCCCATGACGCCGAGTCGCTCCGCCGGGCGCTCCGCGAGTCCCTCCGCGGGCTCGAGGAACGCTACGACCCGAAAGAATCTGCGCTCACGGTTGCCCCTTCAGCGTGACGCGATGCGTACGGCCCAGCGCAGCGCAGCGTCCATTCCCGCGGGGTCGATGCGCGCGGTCCCCACCCGGTCATAGGCGGTGCCGTGGTCCGGCGATGTGCGCGGGACACTCAGTCCCAGAGTCACATTTGTGGTCTCGCCAAATCCCAGGAGCTTCAGGGGAATCAACGCCTGGTCGTGGTAGAGACTCACCACCGCGTCGAGCTCGCCGTCGAGGGCCATCCGAAACACCGCATCGGCCGGCAAGGGGCCGTGGAGGTCGATGCCGGCGGCGCGTGCGCTCAGCACGGCGGGCGCGAGGATTTCGATCTCTTCCCGCCCGAGGAGACCCGACTCGCCGGCATGGGGATTCAATGCGGCAAGCCCCAAGCGCGGTGCATCGATAGCAGTCCACTTCTTCAACGCCTGCTCGAGCAGGTACGCGACCTCGACGATCCGAGCGGCGCTCAGCGAGCGGATGGCGTCTTTCAGTGGCAGGTGCGTGGTCACGAGAGCCGCTCGCAGGCGTTCGCCAAAAAACGCCATGGCGGTGGCTCCGGTACCGAGCTCCCGAGCGAGAATCTCCGTGTGGCCGCGGTCGGCGCTGCCGGCGAGCGCCAGCGCTTCCTTTGAAAGCGGGGCGGTGCACAGCGCGTCCACGTCTCCCCGCTGCGCGTGCTCGATGGCGCTCATCAACGCGTGCAGCGCCGCCGAGCCGCTCGCCGCGCTCGGACGGCCACGCGGTCCGTCAAACGCTGGTCCCAGCACCGCCCGCGCTCCCGCCGTCTCGGCGATCGGTCCGGCAATGTTCGCCGGACCGAAGAGCACGTAGTCCGCCGCGTCGTTCAGCGCGAGGGCGACCACCTCCGGTCCGATCCCGGCGGGGTCGCCCAAAGTCACTGCGATGCGAGGTCTATTTGACACGGCTGGGTCTAGAGACGCACTTCGACGAACGACTTCTGGCGCAGCTCATCGACCCAGGCGTTCATCTGGCGTTCCAGCTCTTCTTGGTAGAGCTCGTTCTGGATCGGCGTGAGCTCCTGGGGCGTTTGACAGCCTTCGTCGCTCACCTCGCGCGAGCGCACGCGGATCAGGTGAAACCCAAACTGTGTGCGGACCGGCTCGGAGATCAAACCGATGTCTTGGCTGAACGCGGCCTCTTCAAACGCTTGAAGCATTTCGCCACGCGCAAAGCAGCCCAGATCGCCTTCCTTGGCGCCGGTGTCGTCGGAGAAGCGCGTTGCGAGCTCCTCGAAGCTCTCGCCCGCATCGATGCGTTCCTTGATTTCGACCGCCCGGGCCCGAACCTGCTCTGCCGCCGCTTCAGTGGTTCCATTCGGCACCTTCAGGAGGATGTGCGAGGCGCAGACCCTTTGATTCGAGCCCACCACGCCTTTGCGTTTTCGCTCGAGGCAGCGTCGCTTCACCGTTTCTTCGTTCACCTCGACTTTGCCCTGCACCTGGAACTGCACGAGGCGAGAGCGCTCGATCTGCTTGCGGAGCTTCTTGCGGTACTCGCTCCAAGACATCCCCTGGCTGTAGAGCGCCGACTGGAGCTGCTCCCGCGTCAGGTTGTTCATCTTCTGGACCTCGTCGATCGCGCGGTCGACGTCCTGGTCCGAGACCGAGAGCTTTTCCGAGTTCGATTCGATCTCTTTGTCGATCATCCGCTCCCGGATCTCGAGGTCCAACACCTTCACGAGGATCGATCGCTTCCGCTCACGTCGTTCCTGCGGGTCTTCGATCTCTTCGAGCTGGGGAAGGTACTCTTTCGCCTTGTCCTCCAGCTCACGTACGGTGATGATCTCGTCTTCGATCACCGCAGCGATCCGGTCAACGACCTCGCGCTCGGCGAAAGCGACGCCACTAAACGTCAGAATCGCGAGACCAACGACGATCCGAGAAGCCTCAGTAGATACTCGCAAGCCGGTTCTCCTTGATTTCGATCGGCGTCGCTTCGCGCAGCTTCTGCACAAAACTCACCTGCATGTCGCGTTGCTTCTTCTCCAAGAGCAGGGCTTCGATTTCCTGGCGGACGAGCTCGAGGGGGCGCGCGGTTTCCGGCCGCTTTTCCACCACCTTGAAGAGATGAAATCCGTAGTCGCTCGCCACGACCTGGTCGACGACCCCTTCCCTCTTCGCACCAAAACAAACGTCGTCGAAGATTCTGGGCATTTCACCGCGCTCAAAGAACCCGAGCTCGCCGCCGGACTTCCCTTCGGGGCTCTTCGAGTACTGCATGGCCGCTTCCTCGAAGGGCAGCCCATGCTTGATCTCCTTCAGCACCTCTTTGGCCTTTTCCTCGGTCTGGACCACGATGTGGCGTGCGCGCACCTGCTCCGGAGCGACCGCGATCTCCGGATGGGCCTCGAGATAATCCTCGACCTCTTCGTCCGTCACCGCGACGCGCGGGAAGACGTGGTCGCGGAAGAACCGGCGAACGGTGAGGAGCGTTCGGATCTCTCGCTTCAGCTCGGCAGGAGTGACATCGCGTTCTTTGAGATTCTCTTCGAACTCGGTGCCAGGCCAGGCCCGCTTCATCCGCTCGAACTCCGCTTCGACCTCGTCGATCCCGACCAGGACGTTCTGGGCCTCTGCTTCCCGAAGGACGAGTTTTCGCTCGATCAGATTCTCAATCAATGTGCGCTTCTGCATGCTCGCGGTGGTCGCGGAGATCAGGGTGTCGTTCTGATCGATGCGAAGGCGAGCAAGCTCCCGTTGAAACTCCTCGACGGAGACCGGGACCCCTCCCACCATGGCCACCACCTGCTCCTCGGGGGTTTTCTCCGCCGTGTTCGTGCAGGCGAGCAACGCCAGAAGCAGGCCGAAGGTTCCTCGTGCCATTCTCATTCGTTTCTCTCTCTCAAGCGTGCCCGGAGCGTGCTCGCGAGCTCGGGCAGGCGGTGGTCGTGTAGCACTACCGGGTGCCGTTCGCGAAGGGCATTGAGGTAGCGGTCGAAGCTGTTCGCACGCTGCTTTTCCAGGAGTTTTTCTACGATTTCCTCGCGCACCTCCTCGAGTGGGCGGACCAGCTCCGGGCGCCTGGACAGGACCCAGACCACATGCCAACCGCGCGTGCTCTGCACCGGCTGGAGGACGAGACCGTCCTCGGACCGCCCGAAGATCTCTCTCGAAAAGGACAAACCAAAATCATCGGTCAGGTCTTCCGCGGTCTTGAACAGCAGCTCGCCGCCCCGGGCCCGGGTCTCCGTATCGAGGGAGTGGCGCAGGACCAACTGCCGAAACTGCCGATCCCGGTCTTCCTCGCGCCGTTGCAGCTGGTCGAGAAGGTTGTTCGCGAGATTGCGGCCGTCGTCATCTGGGGAGAGCTGAATGTGCGCGATGCGACGCATGGCGGGCTGGAGATAGTAACTCTGGTTGCGCTCGTAGTAGGTCGCCACCTCGCCGTCGGAAACCGGACGGCCCACCGCTTCACCCGTGAGATCCCGCTCGAGCAGCTTGCGAACCATGACCTTGCGTGCGGCGTCGATCACGTCCGGATCTCGGTGAAGGTCGCGCTCGATCGCCGCATAGGCGAGGAGCTCGAAGCGGATCTGGTCCTCCACGAAGGCGCGCAGCTCATCGCTGTCGAGGTAGCGCTGCGCGGCCAGCACGCCTTCGTCGAGGATGCGCTCCTCGAGGCGTTCGGTCGTGAGGGCGGTTCGGCCAACGCGCGCGACCTCCACCCCATCCGCGGTGGGCAGCTCGAGGCACCGCACCGCCTCTTGCGGGCGCGCCGGCGGCTCGAGGGCACAACCGCCAAGCAGCACGAACAGAGCGAGGAGACGTCTCATGGCCGGGGGGCCTACCACAGCGGATTCGCTTGGCCTAGCGCCCGGAGCGGCCGTCCGCGGTGAGCAAGACGCCGTAGAGCTCGGGCCTCCGGTCACGAAAGAAACCCCAGGCCGCGCGACGGCGTCTCGCCTCGGCCAGATCAAAGCCGTGGAGCAGCACGCCTTCCTCCTCCCGGCCGAGCTCCGCGACCTTGTCCCCCCGGGCGTTGGCGATGAAGGAGCTGCCGTAGAAGCGCTGGCCGGACTCGTCGCCGATCCGGTTGGCCGCTGCCAGGGGCATCGAATTGGCGACTGCGTGGCCGAGCATCACCCTCTGCCAGGGGTCTTTCGTGTCTTCACCCGACGGTTCGCTGCCGATCGCCGTCGGGTAGAGAAGGATCTCCGCGCCCGCGAGCGCCATGGCGCGGGCCGCCTCCGGGAACCATTGGTCCCAGCAGATGCCGACGCCGAGCGTGCCGTAGCGGGTCCGCCAGACTCGAAAACCCGTGTCCCCGGGCCGGAAATAGTACTTCTCCTCATAGCCTGGGCCATCTGGAATGTGGCTCTTGCGATAGACACCGAGCACGGCCCCGTCCGCATCGATGAGCGCCAGGGAGTTGTAATAGGCCGCCCCTTCGCACTCGAAGAACGAGTAGGGGATCACGACCTCGAGCTCGCGCGCGATCGCACGCAAGCGGTCGCACGTGGGGTTGCTCACCCCCTGCGCCCAGTCAAAGAACTCCTCGCGCTCCTCTTGAGGAAAATAGGGGCCCTCGAACAGCTCAGGGGGAAGTATGACCTGTGCTCCTCGGCTCGCCGCGTCGCGAATGTGCGACACCACGCGCTCCACGTTGGTCTCCCGGGAATCGCTCAAGGGACACTGAATGACTGCTACGGTGCTCTTCATCTCGCCTTGGGTTGTTGCTGGGTGATGCAATGAAAGGCGCCACCGCCCTTCAGGATGGTGCGCGCAGGGCAGCCGACGACGCGGCGCTCGGGAAAACAACGAGCGATTCGCGCCACCGCTTCCGCGTCTGAATCGACGCCATAGGTCGGAACCACGACGCTGCTGTTACCAACGTAGTAGTTGACATAGCTCGCCGGCAGGATCTCTCCGTCGTCCGACTCGATGCGCCCGGGGGAGGGAAGGGTGACGATTTCGAGCCTGCGTCCCCGGGCGTCTTTCTCGCCCGCGAGCTCGTCGATGATCTGCTCCAAGACCGCGGCGTTGGGGTCGTCTTTGCCGTTGGGGACCATACAGAGCACGCGACCGGGATTGACGAAGCGCGCCAAGGTGTCGATGTGCCCGTCCGTGTGGTCGTTCAGCAAGCCATCGCTGACCCAGAGGACGCGTGTCACTCCGAGCAGCTCGGCGAGCCGCGCCTCCGCCTCCGCTTCGTCGAGCGTGCCGTTGCGATTCGGGTTGAGCAGACACGAGCGGCTCGTCAGCACGGTGCCGTCACCATCCAGCTCCACCGCGCCCCCTTCGAGCACAAATGCATGGCGCACGGGGGCGGCCTGTGAGACGGACGCGACGAAGGGCGCCACGCCGCGGTCGCCGTCGAGCTCGTATTTCCCACCCCAACCGTTGAAGCCGAAGATGTTTGCGACCATGCCGTGGGCCCCGTGGGCGAAGATCGGGCCCGTGTCGCGCAGCCAGATGTCACCGTAGGGGCAGCGGTGCAGGACCGCCCCCGTACCGGCGGTCGCGCGCTCACAGGTGCGTCGGTCTTCATCCGTGCGCACGAGAATCTGTACTTCTTCGCCGCGTCGCCCGTCCTCGCGCACGTCGGCGATCGCGGCGCACAGGGCAGCGTGCTCTTCCCGAGCTGCGTCGAGGTCGCCCTCCCAGAGCTCCCGATGGCTCGGCCAGGCGAGCCATACGGCCTCGTGCGGCTCCCATTCGGCCGGGATCCGAAACATGCTGTTTGAGTAGACCAGATCGGGGCCGGAAGGCTAGGCCTCCGCGCGAAGACGATCCGGTCAGTTCTGGCCGGGGTTGTCGTCCAAGGCCAGCAGGAAAGCGACCAGGTCCGCTTGTTGTTGCGGGGTGAAGCCCGCTTCGTCGTCGACCCAGAAGCTGTGACCTTCGCCGCTTAGGTTGCTGACGACCAGGCGCGGGTCCGCGAGATTGGTCGACACCACCGCCGCGCGCAGATCTCGGTCGACCATCGCGCGGAGGCTCGCCGCGGCATCCGGGAGGATCCCGAGGGCCAGGGTGTTCGTCAGGCCGAGACCTCCGGGGTTCACAATCGTGAACGCGCCGTCTTCGTCATAGGTCAAAGCATCCGCGCGCACCGCGACACCACCATCATGCATGTAGGGCGGATTCAGGTACAGGCCACGTAGTGTCATGGACTTGTAGCCACCGTTTGGAGTGCCTGCGAGGCCCGTGGGGAGCGCGTCCGGAGTGGGGGAGATTCCTTGCGTGGGCACATCGATGACCCGCGCCCCGGACGGAACGGGGACGGTCGTATCGAAGGTGTAGAGCTTCGGCGCGACGAGAATGTCTTGCAGACCCAGGCGCGACTGGGCGCGCGCTGGATTCACACCACCGAGCTCTTCCACGACGTAGATGCGATTGTCCGTATAGAACGGCGCAGGGTGGCAGGACTGGCAATCGGCCGCGGCGAAGACCGCAGCCCCCCGCTCTACGGCCCCGCTGGCCAGCGCGTTGAAGTTCTCCGCCGAGCGGTTCGGCGGCACATTGAGCGACGCCTGGTAGGCCGCCATCGCGTTCGGTGCGAAGAGGAACTTCCCAGCGGCAAAATCCAGGGCGAAGGTGTCTTCCGAGAATGCGAGGGCGTTGTAGGAGAAGTTGCTCGGCGCCGCGTCGGGATAGTCACCCGTACCCGGGAGGAGCACCTGATCCTCGAGCTCCGCTGATGCGGGATCTGGGCGAAGCGCTCGCAGCCATTCAGAGGGCTTCACCGGGGCGTCCGTCGGGAGGCGCACGGCCGGATCGTCGGCGTTTTGCAGAAGCAAACCGAGGTAGACCTCCGGGTCGAGACCGAGCGCTTCTCGCGACTTCTGCACCGCGGCGATCAGGTTGATCTCCGAGCTGTGCACCGCCGAGCTGATCGCCGTCGCCCCACCGAAGGGTCCGGTGGAGAAGGCGCCGTCCCAGGCGAAAGCCGAGAGACCAAAGGTGAACACATTCGGAATCTGCACCGTGTTGTTCAGCAGGTCAGGCGAGCTCTCGAAATTGCCGGCGGGCACCGCCAAGACCAGAGCGTCGAAGAAGTCTTCGAGCTTCTGCGGATTCGGGAGCTCGACCGCGTTGCCGTCGCTGTCCAGCACGGTCGTGCCACCTCCCATGAGCTCGGGGAGAAAGGGATCGACCGCGAGTCGTGCGAACCCCGCCGCCGAGTTCGTCGCGGCGGCCACGAGGAGCGCCGCGTTCAAGTCGCCGTTTGGAGGACCGTCCACGAGCACGCCCGTACCCGGGTCCACGGCCGCGTGGCACAATGCGCAGGTGATGTTGCCGTCGAGGCGAACACCCACGGGCAGGAGTGCGCCCGACTCGACGTCAAAACCCGTCGGAATCTGAGTGCCCGCCGGAAGTGTCTGGCCACCGAGTGTCACGTCCTTTTTGAGCGTGATGACGAGATTCGTAGTCGGTTGGCCGTTCAGGGCGAGCACGGCGCTCGTGATCTCCGGTAGGAAGGCGAAGAGCCCGCTGCGAAAACCGAGGACGTTTTGCAGCCCAAACTGGTCGCCGATCTCTTCGCTGCGAAAGATCGTTCGGCCACGACCGATCAAGCTGTTGCTAATGCGCACCATGCCGAGACGCCGGTAGCCCGACGACAGGAAGGGATTCTCGCCCGCCCGGAGCACCTTCCGAAACGCTTCGCCCGGCGATAGATAGCGCCCGAACCATTCGTAGTCCCCCACCTCGAGAGTCGGTGCGGGCGCCAGAAGCTCCGCCACCGCCAACCGATCCGCGGTCGAAAGCGACGCCTCGAGCGTCGGAGCCGTCTCTCCACAGCCGGCTGTCATCATCGTCGAACACAAAACCCACGCCCACGCCTGTCTCATCTTGAAACACTCCGCCGTTCTGGATGAGGACACTCTAGCGTGGCGTTACAATTTTACAACCTGGTTTTTTCAATAATTTCAAGCACATATGGGTTTATGAGGGGGTTTGAGGGGCTCTGGGCGCCGATGGCCGGCGCCGGTTGAGGATGTGGGGGGAGGGCGGGCCGTTCGTCTCGTCACGAAAACAGCGCCCACGGTATTCATGAAGATCGTAATATCCAAGGATACCAGGGGCTAGCCCCGGAATCGCGAGCGGCTCAGCTCCAAGTCACGCGGAGCCCGCAGGTGCCGTCTCCGCGACAGCGACACTTCTCCCGCGTGACCTTCACGTTCTTGCAGCCCATCGCCCGGTAGATGTACTCGGTGCCGTAGGTCGCCATGTGACAGCCGAGGGGGTGAAAGCTGTCCCACTCGTCGAGGGTCGCGTAGTGGTTGCGGTCCTCATCGCTCTTGAAGAAGACGCCGCCGTTGTCGAAAAACACGCGCCAGATGCGGTTGACCTGGCTGCGGTAGAGTCGTGGCGACACTAAGAGTCTGAAGAGGGTAGAGTAGACGCCCTTGAGGACCTCTTCCATCATTCCGTGGGCAACGACCCGCAGGACCGTCGGATCCTCGTTGGCCCCGGTCAGCTCCATCCAGGCGTCGAGGAGGGGGAGGATGCTCTCATGGCTGTACCAGCGGAACGCGAGAAGGTCCAGGTCCTCCGCGTCTGGGTTGAGCAGACGCTGAGTTTCCGCAGGTAGCCTTCCAACGAGCTCCCGGATCGCGTCCTGCCCGTGGAGCCGAGAGATGTGAGTCGCGATCGAGGCAAGACCGGAGCCCTTCCAGTGCGCATGGGGCTGCGGTGTCGAGATGGTGGGCGGAGTTTCCAATGTGCTGGAAAATGTGCGTCAGCACCGCGGAGCGCTCAACTGTTTTTCGAAGGTCGGATTCTACCGATCGGTCGGCGGAACACGCCGCAGCGAGGTTCGAGGGACGCGAGAGCGTCGTCACGCGCCCCTCGAACGGCCTCAGTGCAATTACTCGTCGTCCAAAAGAACGCGCTCGGCGCTCCAACGGATCTCGAGCTCGCGAGACTGCTCCAGCTGGGGCAGCTCGATCGCCATGTCGAAGGTGCCGTTGAAAGAGTCGGCTTCCCAGTCGAAGTCGAAGTCGACCACGGACGCATCTCCCGTGCTCATGTCGAGGTCCGTCGTGAAGGTGTCCGCCGCGTCCACGAGCGTGTCGATCATACCCGCATTGGTCTGGGTCTGGAGGACCTCGACCAAGACGAAGCGCAGGACCTCATCCATGTTGACCCGCAGGTCTTCGCTGACGATTTCGAGGTCGTCGGTTCCCGCGATGCGACCCCGGAAGCCGCCCTGGGACAGGCGGTAATCGCCCTTGACCGCAACGCCTTCGACCTCGCTCCAGACCATGCGACCGTTCACGAACTCGTCGCTCTGGGTGACTGTCCAGCGCGCGGTGACGTCCAGGTCCGACAGTGTCGTGTTTATGGCGTCGATGAGGTCACACGTGTCTTCTTGGAAATTGAAGATCGAGCAGGCCGCGTCGAGGGCGGTGAGGGCACTCAGCGCCTGGGTCGGCAGGTTGAAATCGAAGGTGAGATCACTCTCGTAGGTTCCCGCGACGGTCAGCGGACGGGTGCGACCGAGCAGCGATGTCCGGGTCACCTCACCATCGCGGACTTCGATGAAGTCCTGACAATCAAAGGCCACCGGGGCCCCCACGGAAGTGGAGCCGACGATCCACGCGATCCACAGATTGCCGCGTTCGATACCGGTGAAGTCGGCTTCACCGGTGAGCGGCAGATCGCGACGCGCGATCGGTGAAACTCCATCTTCTTCGTAGAAGGGGGCGTTCGCGCAGCTCATACCCTGCTCGCCTTCGACGAGAAAGACACTCGCCCGCTCGATCAGAGCCGAGTCTTCAAAATCATAAGAAACGACGACGTCTCCGCGGTCGGGAGCCAAGCTGTCATCGCCACATGCAGAGATCAGAGTCCCGAGAGCCAGGACCGCTACAAACTTCATTTTCATTTTATCATCCCTCAAAAATTGCCCAAGGCCGCGAGCCCGCTACCAGTCCCTGACCGCCAGTGTCAAGGAAAAGAGATCTCGTTGCCCCCGTCACGTCACAATGCGAGCGCAGCCGCGGTGACAACTGCGCAGCCCGTGTGTCACGATCTTGCCGTCAGAGCGCGCCTTAGACGCGTCTTCTGGGTGGGGGACGAGCGTGCATTCGAGAGAACCCCGAACGCTCTGCTCCGGGTCGTGTATCGGCAATGC
>CAYXVF010000062.1:0-19003 GCA_964468125.1 uncultured Bdellovibrionales bacterium
GCTGCTCCATCGCCTGGTCCCGTTCTCGGAGCGTGGTCGCGAGCTGCTCCATCGCCTGGTCCCGTTCTCGGAGCGTGGTCGCGAGCTGCTCCATCGCCTGGTCCCGTTCTCGGAGCGTGGTCGCGAGCTGCTCCATCGCGTGGTCCCGCTCCTCGAGTCTGGTCGTGAGCTGCTCCACCGCCCGGTTCCGTTGCGCGAGCTTTTCCGCGAGCTCGGCCGTCGCCCGGTCCTGCTGCCCAAGCTTCTCCGCGAGCTCTCCATGGGATCGGTCCCGCTGCCGCAGCTCGGCGCGGAGTCCCGTGGTCGTCCGGTCTCGCTCTTCGAGCTCCTCTTTCAGTCGGCGGACCGCGGTGTCGCGTTGTTTGACCGTGGCTTCGAGCTCGTTGAGCTTGCCATCGACGCGCTCGAGCTGACGCTTGAGCAGCTCGAGGCGTTGCTCCGCGTCCGCCTCCGCTCGCGACACGCGCGTGTCCGCTTCCTGGCGCACCAGGGCGATCCTCTCCGCGGCTTCGGTTTCGACCCGCTCGCGGACGGCGGTGGCGCGCGCCTCTGCGTCCGCTGTCCGACGCTCGTTCTCTTCCCGGAGCCGGCGACGCTCCTCTTCGAGCTCCTGGTGAGCCTCGTTGATCCGGCCTTGCGACTCCTTCTCGAAGTCGCGGATCCGACGGTCTGCCAGGGAGAGGGACTCGTTCACCCGACGGTCGGCGTCCTGATGGGCCTGCATCACCCGTTCGTCCGCGTGCCGTCGCGCCTCTTCGACCTGCTCTCTGTGTTCCTCTATCGCGCTTCTCGCCGCTTGCAGCTCCTTGGCGAGCCGGTCGCGCTCGAAGGTGAGCTCGTGGATTCGACCCTCAGCGTCGGAGTGCGCATCCCGGGCCCTTTCGAGGTCTTCCTCGAGCTCAAACGTGCGGCGGCGATGCCCCTCGAGCTCTCGTTCCAAGCGGTCGACACTCTGGCTGAGCTCTTCCACCCGCGACTGTGCTCGTTCGTGCGCGTCCCAGGCGCGCGTCTCCGATTCCTTCGCCGACTCGGCGGCGTGCGCGTTGCCGTCGATGATGCCGCGGGCTTCCGTGAGCTGCTCGCGCAAGGTAACCAACTGCTCCCGGGCCTCGATCTCACTGCGCTCGGTCGCCTCTACCTTGTCCTTCAGCGCGTGAACCTCCTGAACCCGCCGGTAGAGCTCGCCCTGCGAGTCTTCGAGCGCTCGCTCGGCTTCGGTGAGCGCTTTCGCCAGCTCCTCGTTCAGGCGACTGCGGTCGCTCAGCCCCGGGGCGGGCATCGCGCTGCGGGCTTCGCGCCGCAGCTCCGCCTCGACCTGCTCGCGCAGGTTCTCCTCGAAGCTCTGACCGAGCGCTTCCACAATGACCGAGCGGATCTGCTCAAAGGGCAGCTCGGCGATGGTCATCAGCTCGGAGTGGTGGGCTTCGGGGCCGAAGAGCAGCAGGTAGGCTTCGGGGGCCGGGTCGTCGTCGAGCAAACGCCGGTCGAGATCCGCTTCGAGCTCCTCCGCGTCGTAGTCGAAGAAGAGCGCGCCCACCATCGGAACTTGGGCGAAGGTGCTCATCGCCCCAAAATGGGGAGCGAGCGCCGCTTCGAGCGCGTCGGCGTCCCGGCCCGGAGCCGGCGCCCGGTCGGCGAGCCCGACGAGCCCGGGGCTTTCCCCGGACGGCGCGCTGACCATGAGAAAGCCGTCGTTGGAGAGGACCCGGCGAAGCTCCGGCGCGACGTCGGGGGCGAGGTGGCGATAGAGGTCGAAGGCGATCACTAGGTCGAAGCGATCTGCATCAAAGGGCAGAGTCGCCTCGCTCGTGCAATGCTCGACGCTGCGGGCTCCGGAGCGCTTCAGGACCTCGGTGCCGCCGCGATGGGGTGGTTCTTCGCCCAAGATCAGGACGCGCCGGTTTTCGCAAAGGCTCGCGGCCAAAGCAAAGCGAGCGTGCTGTTCCAGCTCGGAGCGAACCTTCTGTGCCAATTCGGTCTGACGCATGCTCGAGTCCTCATCGAGTCAAGCGTCACAACCTCCACTTGGGCTGATAGGTGTCGTCGCTTTCTTTGTCTTTTTTTGGAACATCCTCGCCGCCCTCAGCTTCGGGGGCGGTCAGGGGCAGATCCTCCGGATCGCCCGGATTCTGGCGATCTCGGTCGAACTCTCCGGGTTCCTCCGGGTCGTAGGGCTCGCGGGCGCTGCGCTCCAAGGAGTCCCGATCTGGCGCAGGGAGCCGCCGCGGCGGGGGCGCGCCGAGGGCATCGAGGCGCCGTTCGATCTCGACGATCCAGCGCTGGGCGTCCTCCGGTCTCGACGTTCCCAAACGGAGCGCTTGCTCGAAGGAGCGCGCCGCTTCCGTGAGCTGCTCGTTCACCCCGCGCAGAATGCGCCGGCCGTTGCGGTAGGCGGTGTCTGCCCGAAGGGAGCGCAGCTCCACCCGCTGTTCCTCGCTGAGCCCCGGCAAGAGCTCGGCCCGCTCCACGTAGCTCAGGGCGAGCTCAAAATCCTCGTCTTCCGGGGACTCGAGGAGCGCCCGGGACCAGCCGGCGAGCACGCCGAAGAGCGCGCGGTCGAGGTCCGCCCGGTCCTCGTAGACCTCGGCGGTGTTGACCCCCTGTCCCTCGGGGATCGGGACCGGGGCGTAGCATTTCTCCAGGTCCTTCGCCTCCGGGTGCAACTGCGTGAAACCCATTGGCAGGTAGGCCCCGCGCTGTACGACGAGCTCGTGTTTCTCGTTCTCGGAAAGGCGGTAGCGACCGCGATTGATCTCGCTGAGCAGGTAGAGGACCACGCCGATGAGTGCGGCGACCACGAGGCCCACGAGGACCAGGCCAAAGGTTCGGGCAATGGACCCAGCTTCACGTCGGTCCACGATAGACTCCGATGAACGGCAGGTTGCGATAGATGTTCGCGTAGTCGAGGCCGTAGCCGACGACGAACTCGTTGGGGATCTGAAAACCGCGATAGTCGATCGGGACATCCACTCTGCGGTTCTCCGGTTTGTCGAGGAGGGTGCACACGGAGAGGCTCGCAGGCTTTCGGGTCGAAAGGTTTTCAATCAGGTACTTCATCGACAGGCCCGTCTCGACGATGTCCTCGACGAGGATCACGTGTTGATCCTGTGGATTCAAGCTCAGGTCCGTGGTGAGTTTCACCACGCCGCTGGACTCCGTATTGTCGCCATAGCTCGAAATGCCGATGAAATCGTTGGCGATGGGCAGATCGATCGCGCGGGCGAGGTCGCCGTAGAACACAAAGCAGCCCTTGAGCACTCCCACCAGCAGTACCCGTTCGCCGGCGAAGTCCTTGCTGATCTGGGCGCCGAGCTCCGAGACGCGCGCTGCGATCGCGTGTTCGTCATAGAGGAGCTCGACGTGCTTTCGCCATGAGTCGTTCATCGTGCGCAGCATATGTCCTCCCTAGGCCTTTTCAAAGCCCCGTCCCGGTGTGGTACTGGATACGTCATGAGTAGCTATGAACGTGGATCGAGTCGCAGCAGCGGCGGTGGAGGAGGTGGCGACTTCAACGTCGATGACCTTCGCAAATGGGCGAACAAACAGGGCGGCGGCCTGGCGATCATCGGAGTGGTCGTGCTGCTCCTGGTGGGCGCCTTCACGTCCTACTATCAAATCGAGCCCGACGAAGTCGGCGTGCTCCTGCGCTTTGGCGAGTTCCAGTCGATCGAGGATCCGGGGCCGCACTTCAAGATCCCCTTTGGGGTCGACCAGGTGGAGAAGGTTCCGATTCAACGCCAGCTCAAGAAGGAGTTTGGCTTTCGCACCGTGCGTGCGGACGTGCAGTCCTCCTACGACCGGCCGCAGCGCGCCACGGACGAGTCGAAAATGCTCACCGGCGATCTCAATGTCGCCATCGTCGAGTGGATCATTCAGTACCGCGTCGCCGACGCCAAAAAGTACCTCTTCAACCTTCGGGACATCGACATGACCATTCGCTTGATGGCGGAAGCCACCATGCGCGAAGTTGTCGGTGACCACAGCATCGACGAGGTCCTCACCGGCGGCCGCTCATCCATTGAAGACCTGGCCAAGATCAAGCTTCAAGAGCTCGCCGATCGCTACGACGCGGGCATTCAGATCCAGCAGCTCAAGCTGCAGGACGTGAACGCACCGGAGCAGGTCCGTCGCTCCTTCCGCGAAGTGGAAGAGGCGAAGCAGGAAAAGGAGCGCGCCATCAACGACGCCTGGGCGGAGTACAACACGGTGATCCCCGAAGCGAGGGGTAAGGCGCTGCAGTCCATCGAAGCGGCCGAAGGCTATCGGGTGGAGCGCATCAACCGGGCCGAAGGTGAAGCGAACGCGTTCACCGCCGTGGTGCAGGAATATCGCAAGGCGCCGGCGGTCACCCGGACGCGCCTCTACCTCGAAGGGCTGCAGCGGGTGATGCCCAAGACCAAACAAACCGTAATCATCGACAAAGACGCGAAGGGACTTCTCCCGCTCTTGAACTTGAACGAGGGAGGTGCGCGATGAAAGCGTCCGTCGTCGTCGCTCTCATTGTCATCGCCGCAGCGATCCTCTTGCTGTTCAACTCCACCTACGTCGTGGACGAGCGCGAGCAAGTGATCATTACCCAATTTGGCAAGCCCGTGGGCGAACCCTTCACCGAGCCTGGTCTGCACTTCAAGCTGCCCTTCATTCAGAAGGTCCTGCGCTTCTCAAAGCAGTGGCTCGAATGGGACGGAGAGGAGAGCGAAATGCCCACCCGCGAGAAGACCTACGTTTTCGTAGACACCTATGCCCGCTGGCGCATCGTGGACCCGCTCAAGTTCTACACCTCGGTGCGCGACGAGCGCGGCGCTCAATCTCGGCTCGATGACATCATCGACGGTGAGACGCGTAACGTCGTCGCAGCGCACGATTTGATCGAGGTCGTGCGTTCGAGCAACCGCGAGTTCGCGAACACGGAAGAGAGCGACGTTCTGCAGCAGGGACGCGAGCAGACTCAGATCAAAGTGGGTCGCGAAGAGCTCTCGCGCATGGTGCTCGAACGTGCCTCACGCGCGATGCCTGATTTCGGAATCGAGCTCGTGGACGTTCAGTTTCAGCGTGTGAACTACACGGACTCCGTCGAAGCAAAGATCTTCGACCGCATGAGCTCGGAGCGCAAGCGTATCGCCGAGCTCTACCGCTCCGAAGGGCAGGGCGAGCGCGCCGAGATCCTCGGTAAGAAAGACCGAGAGCTCAAGACCATCAACTCGGAGGCCTACAAGCAAGTGCAAGAGCTCCGTGGCGATGCGGACGCCCGCGCCACCGCGATTTACGCGGACGCCTACAATCGCGACCCGCAGCTCTACAAGCTCCTGAAGAGCCTGGAGACCTACGAGAACGCCTTGTCACAGGATTCGACGATGATTCTCTCTACTGACAGTGAGTTCTTGAAGACGTTGACCGACCCCACTCAGTGAGCGGCCCTCTCAACGCGATTTCGGCCGGCCTTCTTCGCTCGGTAGAGCGCCTGGTCTGCTCGCTCGAGAAGACGCTCGGCGTCGTCGTGGCGAGCGAAAGAGGCGACGCCGATGCTCACGGTGGTGCCGAGGTCCAGGTTCTCTCGGAGCCGGTCTAGGACGGTCACCGCTTCTTCGAGGGTCGTGTCCGGCATGAGGATCACGAACTCCTCTCCGCCGAAGCGGGCAATGAAATCGGCGCGGCGCAGATTCGCGGCCGCGAGCCCAGCGAGCTCGACCAAGACGCGGTCGCCGGCCGGGTGTCCGAGGCGGTCGTTGACTCGCTTGAAATGGTCGACGTCGAGGACGGCGAGCGACAGCGACGAGCCGTCCGCCCTCGCCCGGCGCACGGCAAGGCGTGCCTGCGCTTCGTAGGCTCGGCGATTCGGCAGGCCCGTCAGCGAGTCACGCTCGGCGAGGCTTCGGAGAGACTCGGTCTGACGCTTGTAGCGACCCACGTCGACCAAACTGATCAACACGAGCTCCTCGACGCGTGAGGCGTCTACCTGCGCCCAGAAACTACGGCCATTGAGGGTCTGTAGTTGTGCCTCGAGAACGCTGGTTTCGCCCACGCGCTCCACTGCTTCGAGAACTCGAAAGAACTCGGCGGAGTCGACCCAAAAGCGGTCCGCCCGCAGCTCCACGAAGACCTTTTCGGAGATTTCGAGGAGAGCGCGCGCCCGGGCGTTGATCGCCCGGAGTGTCCCGGTTTCCGGATGTACGGCGATTTGCGGCGATGGCGAGCGCTCGAAAGCGGGCCCGAGCCCATGGCTACGGGGCCGGGCGCGACGACGGGACGAGTGGGTGCCGCGAGAGGCTCTGGGCGAGTTCAGTACCACACCCCTAGAACGCCGAGGGGGCCCCTGGGTATTCAGACGCTTTTGTAAAAAGAAGCGCTCGGCCGGAACGAGAAATAGGTTTGTGTCCCGCTTCGTTCGTGCTCATTTGTAGGTCGCCCTATGTCTGGCTGGTCATTCTTACATCCCGCGCTGCTCGCCGGCCTGGTGGGCGCATCGATCCCGATCATCATTCATCTGATCGGTCGCCGTCGCGCCCCCACGGTCCGTTTTGCCGCCTTCGATTTTCTCGTGGCGATCAACAAGCAGCTCGCCCGGCGCGAGAAGCTCCGCCAATTCCTGCTCTTGCTCCTGCGCACGCTCGCCATTGCGGCGGCGGTCTTCGCGGTGGCGCGGCCCACACCTTCGCAGTCGGTCGTGGCGCCGAATACCAGCCGACGGCTCGCGCTCGTCTTCGATGCGTCAGCGTCGATGGCCTATGAGCTCGATGGCAAGACGCTCCTCGAGCGCGGCAAACGGATCGCCCGGGAAGTCATCGCCGGGCTTCAACCGGGCGACGCGGTGGCCCTCGTGATCGCAGGTCCCCAGGTGCGAGCGCCCTTTCAGGTGCCGAACGCGGATCTTGCCGCCGTGCGCCGGGCCATCGACGACATCGATGAGGCGAAGGGCTACGCGGACATCGGCGGGGCGATCGAGACCGCACTCGCCCAGCTCGGCGACGACGCCACGGGCGCGGAGCTCGTGGTCGTGGGCGACTTGAGCCGCAACAGCTTCGCGACCGTGCGGCCGACGGCGCTCGACCCGCCGCCCGGGGTGCGGCTCCTGGACGTGGCCGAGCGGGAGGAGCCGGTCGCGCTCGCGAACCTGGCGATCGAACGGGTCGAGGTCGAACAGAGCCCGGAATCCGCCTCCCAGCGGGTCTTCGTGGTGACGGTCCGAAACTTTGGAGACCAGGAGGTGACGCGGCGGCCCCTCGAGCTCCGGGTCGGCGGCGAGGTCACCCAGCGCAGTTTTGTGACCGTCGGGCCGCGCTCCACGGAAGAAAAGCGCCTCACGGTTCGCTTTGACGGCACCGGGACCTACCGCTGCGAGATGCGCCTCGCCGAGGACGACAGCGACGGCTACGCTCGGGACGACAGCTACCGAGTGCAGGTCGAGCTGAGCTCGGGCGTGCGGATCCTCGCGATCAACGGGGATCCGCGCACGACTCCCTATGAAGATGAGCTCTTCTTCGTGGAGCGGGCGCTCCAGGCGGTTCCGGCGGGCGAGGCGCCGATCAGTCTGCGGATCGTCACCGCAGACGAGCTGCTCGCCGCGGACACGGGCCCCGATTTCAAAGGCTACGACGTCGTGCTCCTGGCGAACGTCGGCACCTTACCGAGCTCCGAGCTCGCGGCCTTGGAGGCGGCGGTCGGCGGTGGCACGGGGCTCGTCTTTGCTTTGGGCCCGCGGGTGGATTTTGAGGAGGCGAATCGCACCTTTGGCGGTCTCCTGCCAAATCCGCTCCGTGACCTCTTTCGGGCGGAAGACGAGGTGACAGGCTCCCCCCCGCTCGCGATTGGTGAGCTCGACGGCAATCATCCGACCCTGCGCGGTCTCGGTGCGGCGTTTGAAGAGGGGCTGCGGGGATCGCGAACGGGCCGCTACTTCAACATCGACGTGGGGACGGCGCAGCGGGCCCGGACCATTCTGCGCTTCGAGAACGGTGCGCCGGCGCTCCTCGAGCGCGCAACCGCCAAGGGCGGGCGCGTATTGCTGTTCACGACCGCTTTGGACGTCGACATGGGCGATCTGGCTCTGCGTACGGCCTTTCCGGCGCTCGTGCAGCGAACCGTGCGCTACGCCGCAAACGCCCTCGACAGCGGTGGGGTGCGCCCCGTGCGCCAGGGCGGCGTCGCCGCGGTGCCGCTCCCGACCGGGGCGCAGGAAATCCAGCTCATTTCGCCAGGGGGGACGGTGATCGGGCGCGATCCGGCGGAGGCGGGAGAACGGGTGGCGGAGAGCGGCGTACTCACCGAGCTCGGCTTTTACGAAGTGCAGGTGCGCGGCAAAGACTGGCTGCGCGCTCCGACCCTCGACATCGCGGTGAACGCCAGCCTCGAGGAGAGCGATTTTTCCCGCACGACGGCCGAGCGGGTGGGTGAAGCGCTCGGCGGCGAGGGCAATCCGTCGCGGGTGCTCGTCAGCATGGGCACGAGCGGCGACGACGACCCCTTTCAGCAGCGGGGGCCAGCAACCTACCTGTTGATGACATTTGCCGCGCTGTTCATTGGCGAGAGCTTGCTCGCATCGCGCGGCTAGAGGAAATTCTCAATAAAGACGGGCGCTTAGCTCGCCTTTTTGTCCGCCTCGTCACCGAAGAACTCGGCCTTGGAGGGGGTGGTGCCCTCTTTGGCGAGCTTGAGCTTGCGCTGGTGACCGCGACGAATTTCCTTCATCTTCTTGCGGATCTTCTTGATCTTCGTCGAGGAAGCCATCGTTCTTCTCCTAGTCCGCCGCCATCGGCGGAACGCGCTTGGTACTTTCTTTCATCGCGACCTGTCAAGCGTCATAAATTCGGGGACGGGTCGCGACTACTTCTTCAGGGAACGGAATAGGTGACGGTTGGGTGGGCCAACATCGCGGTTACCATGGTGTTGGCCGCCCCGCCGTCCGCCGCTCCGGCACAGGACTTGCCCCCGACGGTGCGCGTTGAGAACCCGATGAACGACCCAGAGCTACAGCGCGTCGCCGACTTTCTCGAGCCCAGGCTCCGCGTGCTCGCCGAGGGCCCGGGCGAAAGCGCGCTGCGCCTCGAGCTTTCGCGTGAAGACGACGGTCGCGGCGTTTTTCGCCTGTATGAGCACTCGACCCTCCTGACCGAGAGAAAGCAGAGAGCGAATGAGGGCGGCTTCGATGCGCTCGAGCTGTGGCTCGCGATGAAAAACGCCTGGGCCCGCGCCCGCGACGCGGAGAACCAGCCGACGGTCCGCCGCGCCGTCGTAGACGCGCCGAACGCCTCGCCCGTGCACGCTCGAACGGTCACGATCGCCGCCAACACCGTTCTTCAAGGGGACGGACTGTCGGCCTTTGGGGCGGCGGTCGGGTTTGGCCGGGGCGAGCACACCCTGGGCGTTGCCGGCGAGCTTTCCTATGCGCGCGCGCCCGTCGACGACGCGCTCACGGTCCATCACCTGTTTGTTCAGAGCCACCTTAGCTACCGGGTGACCGACGGCTTTGCCCTCGAAGGGAGCGGACGGCTGAGCGCTCTCTTTGCGGTGGCTGGTCTGCAGAACAGCGCGACCTTCGACGTGGGCCTCGGCGCGAGCGCTCTCGTCTACGTCAGTGAGGGTCCCGAGCTTTGGCTGAGGGCAACGGTCCTCGGCCACCCGTTGACCCAGCGTTATTTGTTCGACGAGGGCGACCGGGAGTCCAGTCCAGTAACGGTGAGTGTCGCCGCCGGGGTGGGGCTGTGAGCGGTCCTTTCTGGAAACCGGTGACCGCAGATGAGGTCACCCGCGACTACGCGGATCAGGTCTACCGCCAGCTCAAGCGGACCTTCGGACCCAAGGCGGACGTCGATGACCTGTTTCAAAACGTCTTCATCGAGGTGCTGCGCTCCCTTCCCACCTGGAGTGGTCGCGCGCGTCTCGGCGCATGGATTCGACGGGTGACGACCAACGTCGCTTACCAGGAGATGCGCCTGTCCTACCGTCGCCCCACGGAGGTCGCCTACGATGAGCAGCTCGAGCATTCCGCCGACACTCCGGAACGGGGCGCCCGCGCTGCCGAGCTCTACCGGGCGCTCGCGGATCTCGACCCCAAGCTGCGGATCGTGGTGGCGCTCTACGACATCGAGGGGCTGACGATGAAGGAGATCGGTACGGAGCTCGGGCGCCCGCTTCCTACGATTCAGTCACAGCTCAAGGTGGCGCGGACCCGCCTCGCCGCTGCCCTCATGGATCAGGGCCCGCAGGCACGAGAGGAACGAACGCATCGGGATGAGGATTCGGAGTCTGGACGATGAATGGCACGAACGAACACTACGGTGAGAATGAGCGCTTGAACGCGCTCATGGTGCCGTATTTGCGTGGTGAGCTCGCTCCGCTAGAGGCGCAGTGGGTTGAGGCCCGGCTTGGACGCTCAAAGTCACTGGGCGCGCAGGCGGAGTCGCTCCGGAGCGCGCTCGATGCGGCACGCGACTACGCACCAGAGCTCGACGGAGCGCACCGGGCGCTCTTGTTGGCACGGCTCGACGCATCGCGCCCGCGCGGTCGGGCCCCCCTATGGCTGGCCACGGGCCTTGGAGTGAGCGCGGTCGCGCTCGCGATCACGTTCGGTTTCCTCCTCGGCCGCGATGGGGCGGAGACACCGGTCAACGCAGCGACCAACGAGAAGGCGACGCCTTTCGTTCGGGCGATCGATTTCGAGGACGAAGAAGGACTGCCGGAGCTGACCGTAGAGGCGGAGCAGCGCCGCGAGCTCACCGCGCACCTGCGCACGGTCGTTTCAAAGGACTGGGTCGGTCGCGTCGATGGTTCTCCGGAAGACACGCACGTGCGTGTGGAGCAGGGCACGGCGGCCTTTGCCTTTCGCGGCGGCGAGGGACGACGACTGGAAGTCGGTACGGAGCACGCGCGGGTCGTCGTGGTGGGTACACGCTTTTCCGTCGAGGTGAGCCCGGATGGGTCGGCGACCACGGTCGAGGTGTCCCAAGGCAAAGTCGAGGTCTGGCGTGGACGCGAGAAGACCGAGGTGCGCGCGGGGCAGAGGGCTCGGATCACCGGAGCGCGCGCCACAGTTCGCCGGGCGAAGGTCTCGGACGTTCTCGATGATCCCTATTTGGTTGCGCTCACCGGCGAGCGACACGCAAGCACGCGCGCGAAAGGGAGAGGTCTCGTGCGGGCATCCGAGAGACAAACGACCAGGAGCGAGACCGGTGGAGCGAGTCCGGGGTCTCCTGAGGGACGCCCTTCTCCTGCAGAGGGGCCCGTCGATCTCGACGCCGCGCTCACCGCCCTCGAACGCGCGGACGCCTTGGCCCGAGGTGGGGACGCGGACGCAGCTCTACAGGCCTATGACTTCTTGATCGCGAGCGCCGCGCCGCAGCGGATCCAACGGATGGCCCAGCTCGGCCGGGCGCGTACCCTCGGACGCATGGGGCAGCTGCGGGACGCGTTGCGCGAGCTTTCGGGCCTGAGCCAAATCGACGGAGAGATTGGACGGCAGGCGCGCCTGTCCCGTTGCGAAGTGCAGCGGCGTTTTCAGCCCTGCGCGGCGCAGCGATGTTTCGGGGCTCTCGCGGACGATCCGGATCGCGCATTGGCCCTCGAGGCGGAGCGCCTCCACGCGCAGTCGAAAGCGTCTGGGCTGCGCTGCGAGGCTCGCGAATGACATGCACCGTTTTGTCCCTCTCGTGTCACTCGTGTTCCTCGCGGCGGCCGCGACCGGGGCCTGCACGGAGCAGACGCTGGACCTTCGCACGCCGGAGGTGGCGCCGCTGGAGTGTACGGGCAACGAGCGTTTCAACCCGCAGACCGGCCGTTGCTCCCCCTGCGAGCGCGTCTTCGAGACTCCCGACGAGGTCTGCCTCTGCGCCCATGAACCCCTGCCCGATGAGTTTCCCTGGTGTGAGGGGGAGTCGCTCTTCCGCTGCTTGCCCTGCGACGCACTCGAGAGCTGTCGGACCTACGACGCGGACACCCGGGGGGTGGGGGATTGTGGGCAGGCGCGCGCCTGCTGCGCGGCGATTGAAGAAAATCCTGTGGGCACACCATGTTGCGGCGCGGAGCAGATTGCGGTTTGCTTCGAACATCCCACCGTCGTGGACGCTTTGGTCCTCGAATGCGTGGCTCCAACCCGCTGTTGTGACGGCACCACCTCGTGCACGGACGCGAATGATTGCCTGGATTTCCAAGACTGCGTCGACGGCGGCTGCGCTCCCGGCTGCGAACCCAATGTCACCTTTTGTTGTGAAGAGTGCGGCTGCACCTGCGAGCAGCTCGATGGCCCCGCGTGAATCCACGGGGCGCGGAGAATGACAGTGAGTACTAAGCTAGCCTCCACCCTCAACGTCCTGGTCCGCATGGCCGCCTTCGCCTCCCTCGGCGTCTTCGCTGGCTGCGGCAACGTCGACTCCGGTCTCGACTGCAACCCGCAATGCGAGCCGGGACAGGACTTCTGCATCGACCAGGTCACGGGCGACCGCGTCAACCCGGACTGCACGCCCTAT
This sequence comes from uncultured Bdellovibrionales bacterium, assembly GCA_964468125.1. GTDB lineage: Bacteria > Myxococcota > XYA12-FULL-58-9 > XYA12-FULL-58-9 > CAYXVF01 > CAYXVF01. The sequence continues at coordinate 12,459 of CAYXVF010000062.1, forward strand.
TGCCCGCCGGGTACGGACTGCGAGCCGATCACGAACGGAAATGGCAACGGCAACAACGGCAACACGAACGGCAACGGCAACACGAACGGCAACGGCAACAACGGAAACGGCAACAACGGAAACGGAAACACCACCGCGCCCTGCGTCTGCTTCAACGCGAACACGCCGGTGGTGCCCGGCGAGGACAGCGACGGCGACTGCATCTCGGACGCAAACGAAAATGCGTCGGGCAACTCGGACCCGAACAACGCGGACACGGACGGCGACGGTGTGCGCGACGGCTGCGAAGACAAGAACTACGACGGCCAGCAAAACGGCGAAGATACCGACCCGCGCGACGATGACACGGACGGCGACGGCCTCCTCGACGGCCAAGAGGACCGGAACCAAAACGGCATCATCGATCCAGGAGAAACCAGCGGCGCGGATGCGGATTCGGACAACGACGGTGTCGACGACGGCGACGAGGATTTCTCTTATCCTGGCGCTCCAACGAATCGCAACGGCATCTTCGACCCATGGGTGCCTTTCGACCCTGCCTGGGACGTGGACAACGACGGCTGCTATACCCCAGGTGTCGACAACCCCGGGGAGACGAGCCCGACGAGCCTCGACTCGGACCAAGACGGCATTCTCGACTCAAACGAAGACCGCAACCGCAACGGCGAATGCGACGCGACCGAGACGTGCTCCTTCACCGCGGACACGGACTGCGATCGAATCATCGACGGCAAGGAAGATCTCGATGCGGACGGAGTGCGCGATCCCTTCGAGACCGACCCCCTCAACAGGGACACGGACGGCGACGGCCTGGAAGATGGCGTGGAGGATGCGGACCAAAACGGCGTCTGGAACCCCTTTCAGGAGACCAACCCGCGTGATGCGGATACGGACGGCGACCAGATTCCGGATGGTCGTGAAGACGCCAATCGAAACGGGGTCTGGGATCAGTTCACGGACGTCAACGGGGACGGCTGCTACAACCCGATGGACGGAGACCTTCCCGGCGAGTCGAACCCGCGCAACCAGGACACGGACAGCGATGGGATCTCAGACCGGCTCGAAGACGCAAACCAAGATGGCCTGTGCACCTACGGTGAGCTGAACCTGCCTTTTGGTGGCGCGATTCCAGGCTTTGAGGAGACCTGTGCCTACATCGCGGACACGGACTGCGACGGCATCGCCGACGGCATCGAGGACGCGACGCGCAACGGAATTCTCGACGAAGGCGAGCTCGACCCGCGCAATCCGGACTCGGACGGCGACGGTCTCACCGACGGCTGCCGCGCCGGTTCCGCTGCGGCCTGCGAAGATACGAACAACGACGGCCGCTGGGACCGGGCCGCGGGCGAAACCAACGCTCGGTCCATCGACACGGACCGGGACGGCCTCGATGACGGGTGTGAGGTGGTGCGTTTCATGCCGGCGGCACCGGCAGGCGCCGTGCGCGACTTCCCCGATCCGCTGAACGAAGACACGGACGGCGACGGCGAGCGCGATGGTGATGAGGACGCAAACGGCAACTGCATGACCGACGGCGACGAGACCGATCCGCGCGTCTTCAACGAGCCCCCGATGACCGGCACGGAAGAGCGCATTCGCTTCGAGGTGTGCTCGGCGCAGAACGTCAAACGTCTCACCTTCGCCGAGTCGATCCGCCTGGACTACCGCGTGGCCTTCGAGGTCGAGAAGGATCCATTCAATGGAGAAGAGTCCGAATACTTCGCGCTGCCCTTCGGTTTCGACGGTGACGGCTCAGGCGGCTTTGACCCTCTCGACACCGACGACCAGCCGATCGGCCACTACTTCCAGTCGACGGAAGGGGTGATCGACGACGAGAGCACGGGCGAAGACGTCAACCGCGACATCTATGGCTTCATCGTGGCGACCGAAGACGGCCGCGAGCTCGACGTGATCCTCGACGAGGTTCGAGAGGAGCTCATTGCTCTGACCTCCGGGGCGGCGGTGGAAACCGCGGCGGTGACCGCGCGCCCCGCCCACGACAACCTGTCGGCGGCGCGCATTCTGCGGGCCCAGCGTGAGTTCGAGTTCACCTTCCAGCAGCCGCTTCCCTCCGTGTTGGTGCGCAACCTCCTGCTCGAGAATGCGTTCCTCGATACGAGCCTGCTGGATCAAGACATTTATGGTCAGCCCGACTCGCCCACGCCTCCAGAAATCGAGCCCGAGATCCCACCGGACGTGGTCTACGGCAACATCAGCTGTGCCACGTCCCCGGAGCTGTGCACGCTTCGCTTCAATGCGTCGATCGCCGCGGTGCAGCGCCAGGACCAGCTCGGCGTCAACGGCGAGCCGGTCACGCTCCTCGTGGTGGCTCTGACGGCCGACGACCGCGTCGACAACCCGAGCACGCCTGAAGACTTGTCGAAGAATCGCCAATACCCGGAACGCCTCATTCGCCTCGAGGACCTGACCGGTGGCTCGGCGGTGGCCCGTTTTGCGGCGGAGACGAGCACCACCTGCGAGCGCGAGCAGCAGACGCTCGCGAAGGCGGACGTACTGTGGGTCGTGGATGACTCGCGTTCGATGCAGCAGATCATCGACAAGCTGCAGCAGGCTGCAACGGCGGCGCAGACCGTCTTCACCGCGAACTCGAACATCGTCGACTACCGTCTGGCGATGACCACGACGAACCCGTCGCAGGGCATTCGACGGATTTGCCCCGTGGGCTGCCGTGAGGATGGCACCACCGACGGGTCGACTCCGTGCGATCCGAACGCGATCCGCCCGACCGTGGCCCCGGACAACGGGGTGCTCGGCTGTCTCAACGTCTGCCCGGCGAACTGCAGCAGCACCTGCGGCGATGACGGCGGCACCTGCGACACGGGAAGCTGCATCAGCGGCTGCGTTGAGCCGGCGGACCTCGCGGCGAACCTCGCGGCGGACGCGAGCGCCTTCCCGCTCCCCGGCGGCGGCGGCACCTTTTATTACGAAGACAGCCTCTACATGGACTGCGCGAGTGTGTCGGGCTTTGGCGGACTCGACAGCTGCGGCCTGCCCGAATACGTCGGCGACTTCAGCGCGTTCTACGACGGCAGTGGCCCCTTGAATAGCCGGGCACTGCAGGGCAACGCGGGCTTCATCGGTGCGGACATCGGTCAGGAGTGCGCTGACATCACCTCGTCGCTCCTGCAGCCGGTCGACCTGAGCGACGACACTTCGGTCAGTGCGATCGACTGCTCGACCGATCCGGAGGGCTGCTGCGACCGGCTCACGCAGGTCTGCAGCCACGGGCCGACGGTCCTCGCGTCGCAGATGTGCGATCTGATCCGCGCGATGGGCGGTAAGCCGCGCTTGGTCAACGGCTTCCCGGACTCGAATTCCCGCGGTCGAAGGCCGCACTCGGCACCGGAGCTCGGCACCCTGCAAGCTCGGCGCCTCTTGACCAACGCCTTGCCCGCGGTTCCGGAAGACCTCGCGGCCCTCGGCCAGCTTCGTCTGAACTGCGACGACGGCGAGCCGAACTGCCCGACGGCGGGCTGCTACCCCGGCGACACCTTTGCGGGCTCGGGACTCAGCTGCAATTTCGACGTCGAGTGCGGCGAGCGCGAGCGCTGCCAGAAGACCTGCGGCGACGGCGCGGGAGGCGGAAGCGGCAGCGCCTGCTTTGATGACAGCGACTGTCCAACGGGCGAGAGCTGCGGCGCGGACGGCGCGGCGGGAACGTGCACCGGCTTCTGCGACATCGTGCCGGTCCTCACTCTCTTCTTGTCGGACGAGGAAGACTTCTACTTCAAGGACGAGTGCGTCGGCACCTATACCATACCCCCGGGCGTCGGTACGGGCTGGGACCAGATCGCCGCCGGCGTTGCTGACAAGCGCCAGCTTGCCAGTGATTGTCGATACGTGGACGGCGACCCGCGCACCATCGAGTCCTGTACGGCAACGGCGGACTACTGCGCTCCCTTCGCCACCGGCGTGCCCGCGGGCTACGACCCGAACTTTGCGCCGGACTATCGCCTCGCGGCGACGGACTTCACCGTGCGCTGGCGCGATCCCTTCGCGGCGGAGTGCTCCCCGGCGAACTGGGAGACGGCCTGCGCGCTCGATCCCTGTGCGCTCGCGACGAATCAGACCGAGTGCGAAGCGCCGCAGATCACCGCCTGCGCCCCGGGGGACGCGGATTGTGAAACGCCCGCCTCACGCGCGGCCTGCACCTGGGATGGGGGTCGCGCTGAGTGCACGAGCATCTGCCAGCCCTTCAACGCCTTGGCGGACATCGACGATGCGGAGGAGCAGTGCAACGCGGAGCCCGCGTGCAGCTGGAACGAGGACATCATCCTCGGCAACAACGCGGGGGACGCTTGCCAGTTCGCCTATCCGCTCAACGACTGCCAGCCCTGCAAGCGCTTGCGGCGGCGGCGCGAGGCGGTCAACGGCGGTGACGGCCTCGTGGGTCTCGGGAGGCTGGGCCCGGTCTATGCAATCACCCGAAATCGCGGTTTCCCGGGAGCTCCCACGAATGATGGCTGCGAGGGTGGCTCGGTCACCTGGGGCCGCGGTGACGGCAGCGCCTACCGCGACATCGCCATCGACACCCTCGGCCGAACACAGGACGTTTGCGCCGACAGCTACCAGGGCTTCGTCCAGGACGTGGTGCGCGACATCGTGTCGCTCTCCGCGCCTTATCCACTGAGTGGCTTCCCGATCTCGGCGACGATCCGGGTGGGTATCGGGCGAGGGTGCAGCGACGGCGGCAGCACCTGCGAGTTCTTCGAGGTCCCGCGCTCGCGAACCTCTGGCTTCACCTTCGACCCAACGACGAACTCGATCGGCTTCAAGAGCGACCCGATCGACGGCGTCTGCGACAACCCGGGCGTCGATTGTCAGGCGAACGGAGTGATCGAGCCCGCCGAGGTGGATTTTGCCCTCAACGCGCCGCAGGTGCCTCAGCAGGGTGACATCATCTACATCTCCTACCGCTTCTGGGAGCCCGTTCCCTGCGAAGAGGAGTGCGGCGACGGTCAGACCTGCGTGCGCGCGCTCTGCCCGGACGAAGGCAACACGGGTCTGAGCTGCGCGGTGGACAACGACTGCACGGGCCTCAACGAGATCTGCGACAACAACCAGTGCGTGCTCGACTGCACTCCGGGCGATACGATCGACCGGTGCATCGACGCACCTTGCGGCATCTGCGAGACCTTCAACCAGAACACGGGCCAGTGCGTGCCGATTGCGGACACCTGCGAGTGCAACGAAGATCCAAACGCGATCTTCTGCGAGGACTCGAGCGCCTGTCCTCCGGGCCTCACCTGCCTCGAGGACAGCTGCATCTGCACGCCCGTGGGGAGCTGCGCGGACGACATCGCGGAGATCATCTCCGGCGGCGGTCTCGTCTCGAGCCAGCAGGCCTGCGATGACCTGAAGGACTGCTGCGCGGACATCGAGAACCAAGACGTGTCCTGTCGCACGAACACGACGGAGGCCCTCTGCGACGGCGACGCCAACTGCCTCTGGGACGGCAGCCGGTGTGTCTCGGCCGATCCGTTGTGCTGCCCGGCCGGGGACAGCTTCGACTGTGAACGGGATCCGGAGTCGCCGTTCTTCTTCACGGTCTGCATTCCCGGCGAGTGCAGCTGCGAGTTCCCGGACGCGAGCTCGCAGGCGGGCCCCGGCGGGAGCTGTGCGAGCGACGCGGATTGCGCCCTGGACTGCGTGGCCTTCGAGCCGCCGAACTGTCCGCCCGGCTGCGCCAATGGCGGCAGTACCTGCGTCAACGCGGATGGCTCCACCGGCCCCGACCCGTCCTTCCAGCCGCGGGTCTGCGATACGGCGAGCGGAAGCTGCATCTGCAACTTCGCTGGCTTCTACTGCGACCCGAACACGCCGATCGGCTGCGACTGCCGCCCCCGGCCATTCTAGAAAAGAAGTTCCGGTAAGCGCTTATAGTTAGTGGAGCGCTTCCGGACGCCCGTTCTTGACCGATATCAAGCGGATGGCGGGACTGAGTGGCCGTCCGCCGTTCGTTTAACTTGACCCTATCCGCACAATCACGGATTTTTACCGCGATCGCATGTAAGAGCTGCTGGACAGCTCGAAGCTCTGGGGAGGGTACTGTGCGTAATGCAAGACGACCGCGTCTTCGCATCGTCGTGCTGGGAGCCGGGTTGGCGCTGCTGGTCGGCGCCGTCCCGCTCTATGCAGCGATGGTCCCGAACGATCTCGTGATCCCGAACGTGAAGAAGCACCCGAAGAAGGTGCCGAACGCGGAGTTCTCGCATTGGCGACACAATCAGTTCCAATGCTACAACTGCCACCCGGATATCTTCCCGCGAAACCTCGTCGGCTTCACACACGACGAGATGGACGCCGGAAAGTACTGCGGCGCTTGCCACAACGGCCGCAACGCCTGGGCCGTCAAAGAACGAAAATGTGGGGTCTGCCATGTGGACGAATAGGATTCTGACCTTCGTCGTCGTCGCCCTGTTCCCTGCCTTTGCCCTCGCGCAGGAGGACCCGGAGGCCACCGAAGAGTCCGAGGCGGCTGCGGAAGAGGCATCTGCGGAAGAGGCGTCTGCGGAAGAGGC
>CAYXVF010000062.1:19103-20663 GCA_964468125.1 uncultured Bdellovibrionales bacterium
GCATCTGCGGAAGAAGCCACCGCGGTGGACGCAGTCTTCTACACGTCCCTCGACGAGCTCGTCGTGCAAGAGTGCTCGGCGTGCCACGAGGCCAGCGAGGGGATCGCATTCTCACTCGGGAGTACCCCGGAGGCGCGCTTTCAGGAGTTCCGCAAGTATGCGGTCGCCGGAAATCCTGAGGAGAGCCAGTTCTACACCATCATCATGGATGACGATGAGCATGGCGGTGGTGCGATTTTTGATGAAGGCTCGGACGAAATGGAGATGCTCGCCGCCTGGGTCAACGGCGGTCTGCTCTTCTCGCCGGAGAATCCCACGCCTGCGGCACCGGCGGCGGGCGTTGCTGCGGGCACGGGTGAAAAGCCGAGCGGCAAACCCGAAGGCATTCCCGAGCCGCTGGGCGATGGCACCTTCGTCGGCGGGATCCCCAAGACCTCGGGACTCGGGGGGATCAACCACTTCCTAGAGCCGTTCCAGATCAACGGGCGCTTTGACATCAACTACGAGCGCCGCAACTACAGCGACAATCCGTTCTCGAGCGACGCGACGGACGCGCTGATCAGCTACCACAACTTCCTATTTGTCTCGCGTCAGGCCAAGGACGACCCCTTCGGCTTCACCGCGGAGGTGACCTCGCTGCAGTTCTGGGAGGCCTATCTCGCCTACGAGAACACCGATTGGCGCCTCGTTCTCAAGGGCGGGAAGCTTCTGGTGCCCTTCGGCCCCGAGCCCACCTTCCACCGCTACTACGGCGGTCTGGTCGCATTCGACCAGCGGGTAACCCCGGCGATCTGGGCGCAAGAAGGGGTGTCCGGGACGGTGCAGTACCGCGCCGGTCGTTGGACTTTCAACAACGACCTCTACGCGGTGCGCGGCTACGCCTTGCGAAGCGAGGACGCGATCCTGGATCTGCGCTCGGACTTCTCGCCGACCGACAACGCCAAGATCGCCATCGGTGACCGTTTTGGTGTCAGCTACGGACCGTTCTCCGCATGGTATTCGATTTACGCGCAGACCCTGGGTTTCGGCCGCGTGCTCTTCATGCAGGGGCTCGATTTCTCGCTCTGGCGCGCGCGGGGCATCCCGGTCCTCGAGAACTTCTCCATCGGTCTCGGCGCCTTGCGTGCGGACGTGAGCGGGGGGGATGACATCGGCGGACCCGGCGACGACTACTACCATTTCGCCAGCTACTTCCAAGCGTACTACTACATCGGCGACTACCTCTTCCTCCGTTATCGGCAGGGTCTCCGAACGTTCGGGAACAAGAAGGGATCGTTCTACGACGAACGCCTCTACACCGCCGACGACGGCTCGACGCAGCACGTTGGCCTCGGGTTCCGTTATCGTGGCCTCAGTGGAGGAATCTTCCACTTCTGGAACTTTGAGAAGGTCGACGAATTCGACAACGATTTCTTGAGAGTGACGTTAGCCTATGAGTTCTAAAACGATCATCATCTTGGGCGCCGTCATTGGTCTGACCTTCGCGGCGGGCTGCGGCGATTTTAGTCGCGGTCCTCTGGCGCCGGAGGAAGAACCGGACGCTCCCGGCAACGGGAACGG
>CAYXVF010000062.1:20763-37332 GCA_964468125.1 uncultured Bdellovibrionales bacterium
AACGGGAACGGCAACGACAACGGCGGTGGAGGCGAGCTGTCCTTTGCCACGGACATCCTTCCCGTGTTGTCCTCCGGCTGCGAGTCCTGCCACTCACCGTCAGGACCGGCGTCATCCACCGGTTGGCTGATCACCGGCAACACCGACGCGGACTATCAAAACACGCTTCAATTCATCGACGAGACCTCTCCGGGGACGAGTCGATTGCTCACCAAAGGTGCCGGCCAGTCCCACGGCGGCGGTAACATTTACCCGACGGACTCTGCTGAGTTCGCGTTGCAGATCGAATGGATCCAAGGCGGAGCTTTGCCATGATCGGGGGGAATCCGATGAAAGAGTTTTCAGTACTCGGTGTTTGTGCGGCGCTCTTTGCCGCGGGGTGCGCGGAAGACGCGCCCGATGATCTGATCAACAACAACAACGGCGGCTCGTCGGCGACGCTGACCATCGACGGAAGCTACGCCGTCGTGGTGGGCGGTACCCTCTCGATCACGGTCACCACCGAAGGCGGGACCGACGCGTCCTACACCTACGAGAGCGCGAATCTCGGGATCGCGAGCGTCGAAGACGGGACCATCACCGGTCTCTCCCCGGGTGAAACGGTGATCACCGTCACCGGCGACGACACGGGCGCGGTGGGCAATCACCCGGTCGTGGTTCAGGCCGAGCCCATCGACGACGCGGTGCCCTTCCTCGAGCAATGGCGCTCCTCGGCGCACTCGGACCAGAACTCCGAGTCGTTCCGCCACTGGGATGAAGACGGCGAAATCCCAACCCGTTGCGCCAAGTGCCACTCCTCCACCGGTCTGCAGGACTACATGGGCAACGATGGCTCGGCTGTGGGTTCCGTGGACTCGCCCGCCGCCCTCGGCACGGTCGTGGACTGCAACGCCTGCCACAACCCGGCGGCCCTCGGCTGGGATACGGTGGCCTTTGAGGCGACCGCGACGACTGCGAGTCCGGAGCCCAAGACCGTGACCGGGCTCGGTCGTGAAGCGGTGTGCATGGAGTGTCACCAGGGTCGCTCCTCGGGTGCGGCGGTCGACGAAGACATCGCGAACTCCGGCGTGACCGATCCGGACGAGGTGAGCGACGACCTCGGCATCGTGAACCCGCACTACTACCCGGCAGCGGCAACGCTGTTCGCGAGCGCGGTGGGCGGCGGCTATCAGTACGATCCGGTTCCGGCCGGCGAGACCGACGTGTACGATTCGCGCTTCCGCCACGTGCCGGGGGTGAACACCTGCACCGATTGCCACGACGCGCACACGCTGCAGATCAAGTTCGACTCGTGCACGGAGTGCCACGCGGGTGCGACGGACCTGCAGGGCGCTCGCGACATTCGCATGCTCGCCTCGGCGCAGGACTACGACGGTGACGGCAACACCACCGAAGGCGTCTACTACGAGATCGACACACTCCGCGAAGCGCTCTTCGATTCGATCGTGCAGTACGCCGCTGAGCGCGGACCGGACTCGCGGATCTGCTACGACAACAACCGCTACCCCTACTTCTTCAAGGACGACGACCTCGACGGCGTCTGCCCGGACGGCGCGGCGCCTTACGACCAATGGTCCGCGCGGCTCGTGAGGGGTGCGTACAACTACCTGCTCGCGACCACCGAGCGTGGTGGCTTCGCCCACAACGCGAAATACATCATTCAGCTTCTGGTCGACTCAATCCGTGACCTGAACGAGGGCATCTCGCCGCCGAATCAGATCACCCCGTCGAGCGCGAGCGACTGGACCCGTCAGGACGTCGGTCACTTCAACGGCGCGAGCGAAGCGGCGCGCCACTGGGACGACAACGAACCGGAGGTGACCGACCAGCAGGTCGATGCGAGCTGCTCTGCCTGCCACGCGGGCTCGGAAGGGTTCCGATTCTATACCACCTTCGGCACTGGCATCACGGTGAACGAGACTGCGAACGGCCTCGACTGCTTCACCTGCCACGACGGCTTCGGCACGGAAAACTCGGACTATATCCTCTACGAGCCTGAGTTCACTCAGTGGCCGGACGGCACGCAGGCGGATCTTGGGTCGGATAATCTTTGCGCCAACTGCCACGCGGGCCGCGCCAACACCGCGACCTTCAACGACCGCTTTGCCGCGGGCAACTTCAGCTTCTCGAACGTGCACTACTACGCGGCCGCCGCGCAGGTGTACGGCAACGAGGCCGCGGGCGGTTACGAGTACGCGGGCGAGACCTACGCCGGGAAGTTCAACCACGTCGGCATCTCGACCGCGCCGGCGAGCTGCGAAGGTTGCCACGATGCGGTTGCATCGCAGCACTCCTTCGACATGGCGGACATTTTCAATAACCCTGCGGCGAGTTGCAGCGGATGTCACGGAGGCCAGAACGCGCCCGAAGAGATCATCCCGACGTCGCGTTCGGCCATCGACTATGACGGCAACGGAATCGCCAACGAGCAGCCGAAGATCGAGCTCGAGAATCTTGCCGCCCGCGTTCTCGCCGGACTCGGTGCGGCCGGGATCTGCGCCGGCAATGATTACCCTTACTTCTTCAACGCCAACGAAGCAGCCAGCGCGGACGGTGTCTGTGATGCGGCGGACTCGAACTATGGCAACCGCGTGACGAACTGGGGTGCGGATGACGCTGAGCGGCAGCTGAACCTCACCGCCGCGCACAACTGGGGCCTCTTCGAAAGGAGCCCAGGCGGCTACGCCCACAACTTCGACTACATGCAGCAGCTCCTCTGGGACAGCGCATGTCGGTTGGGGACGCTGGACGGCAGCTTCGCGGGTGCGGTGCGTGCCGGCGCGGCCTCGGCGGGTTGTACTCCGACGCCTTGAACGGGCGCGGGCAGGATAGGGCACAAGCCATGGATGAGCCCCTCGTCACTCCAGCCGTCGACCGTCGCCCGCTGTGGTCGTACACATTCTCGGGGGCGGCGATCGCGCTCGTCGTGTTCATCGCCGTTGGACTCGAGGGCACGCTGTTCTACGGCGGGTTCACGGGGACCTCGCTCGCGCGAGGGATCTTCGGCAACGCCCTCGACAGCTTGCAAGCCCAGGGGCTCATCGCCTTTGGGATCGTCATAACGGTGATGGGCGTCGCCTCGATGGTGGTGATCCTCGGTGCGCTCTTGGGTTGGGCCGTGTTTGAACTGATCAACGCGGCGAATCCGCCGGGCACCGAGGCAGAAGGGGAAAACGAAGCATGACCGCACTCTGGATCGGCTTGGCGCTCTTGGGCGCCGAGATCCGAGAGGATGCTCCCACCGAACAGGCCGCTTGCGAGCTGTGCCACCAGGACGTGGTCACGGACATGACCTCGCGGGTGCACATGCACTCACCGGACAACGGTGATGCGGCCTGCATCGACTGCCACACCTGGCGCGCGGAAAATCCGCACCGGATCGCAGTCGAGAAGCGCGAAGACTACGAGGAGGTCTTCGACGCCCTCGAGGGCAAGTTCCCGATCGAAGACGTGCGCAGCATGGCCACCTGCTACGACTGCCACGAGCTCGAAGAGTACATGGAGTCCGTCCACGCGAACGCAAAGGAGCGCGAAGACGGCAAGACCTATGAGAATGCCACCTGTACAAGCTGCCACGGAACCGCCCACGATCAGGTCCGCGAGAATCAGAGCAAGCTCGCGATGACCAACCGGTGCATCACCTGCCACGACTTCGCCGAAGCGGGGAAGGTGCCGACACCGGTGCACATTGTCGATACCTACCGGGATACGATCCACGGCAAAAAGCTGCGTCTCGGCATGCAAGAGTCCGCGGCGTGCCACGATTGTCACCGGGGTCACCACATCTTTGGGCCCGACGACGAGCGCTCGTCGGTCCATGCGTCGAACAAGGCGGAGATGTGCGGCGAGTGCCACGAGGGCGCGGCGGACAACGAAAACTTCCTGGCGAGCATTTCACATACGCCGAACGACCCGGACGCGAACTTCATCGGTTGGGCGGTCCGCCTGAGCTTCTCGCTCCTCGCGGCGCTCACGCTCACCTTCTTGTTCTTCCACGTGGTGGTCGACCTCTTCAACGCGGCCAGGGGCGCGATGCTGCGCAAAGAGCACCACTTTGATCCCGACGGCCCGGTTCACGCCGACGACGAGGTCGCTCGACTCGACATTCACGGGCGCATTCAGCACTGGATGACGATGGTGTCGTTTACGACACTGGTCGTCACGGGCTGGCCGCTCCGGGCGGCGCACCTCGACCAGTCACAGAGTCTCGTGGATGCGATGGGCGGTATCATGGTGGTGAGCTGGGCGCACCGACTCGCCGGCGCGTTGATGATCATCACCGCGATCTACCACATCGGCTACCTGGCGAACCTGTTCCGTAAGGGCAAGCTCAGCTTCGAGATGCTGCCGAGCCCCAAGGACGCGGTGGACCTGATTCAGAACTGGCTCTTCCTGCTCGGGCTGCGCAAAGAACGGCCCCACATCGGTAAGTGGAGTTATCACGAAAAGCTCGACTACTGGGCCGAGTGGTGGGGCTCTTCGCTCATGAGTGTCACCGGATTGGTCCTTTGGTTCCCGGTCCTGGCGGCGCTCTATCTGCCACCGGATGTCATTCGCATCGCGCAGACGGCGCACGGTATCGAGGCGTTGCTCGCGGCGCTGGCGATCTTCATCTGGCACTTCTACAACGTGCACCTGCGGCCGGCGATCTTCCCGATGAGCTGGGCCTGGTTGAACGGGCGCCTGCCGGTGGAAGCGCTTTATGACGAGCACCGTGCGCAGTACATCGAGCTCTTCGGCGACAAGGCACCCAAGCCGCCGCGTCTAAAGCGCTCGTGGCACAGCGATCCGCGCTGGTCCTTCATTGCCCTCGGCGTGACGGTGGCCTCGGCGGTGCTCATCGCCGTCGGCAATGCACAGGCGATGCGCGACCAGATCATGAACCCGCCCACGAACCAGTCGGCCGAGCAGGAGCGGCTCGCGAAGATCGAGGAGCGCCGCAAGAACGCACCCAAGCCCGACGATCCGCTCGAGCGCGACATCATCGCCTTCGCGAACGCCGTCGAAGGCTCACCGCTCGGGCTCGACGACGAGGGTGAGCCCGGCGAAGAAGGCGCAAAGGAAACGTCCCAGTGGGGCACGTGTCTGAAGTGCCACGAAGAGGAGAACTGGGCGAGCAGCGGTAACTTCGCCCACCGAGACCACTTCACGGACTACTACGACGAGCCCGAACGCATGACCGATTGCGGCAGTTGCCACGAGATCAATTGGCACGAGGGCATCACCGCCAAGCTCGACGCTTGCAACGACTGCCACGAGCCGGAAGAGATGGAAGACGCGATTGTCAGCGCCAAGGAAAACGGCCGCGCCCTACCGGAGTGGGCCGCCGAGTACCTCGATGAGCAAGGCGGAGATGGGTCCGAAGACGACGACGAAGAAGACGACGTCGAGTGATCAAACAACAACGCCCCCGGCCTCGAAGAGAGCGGGGGCGGTTTGCGTGGGTTCTAACACTCTACTCGAGCGGTTTCTGAGGCAATCAGCCCTTCAGCGTGGCGAGCCAGTCGACGATGGTTTTGAGCTCGCCGTCGGTGCCCTTCCACTTGTTCTTGTGCTTCTTGCCTTCGATATCGACTTCTTTCTTGATGTACTTGGTCATCCACTCGGCGTCGCGTTCTTTGCCGACCTCGGAGAGATCGCCGCCCTTTTGCTTCTTCTTGGTCTGCTCGATGCCTTCTGAGTCAATCGAGTGGCACTTGTTGCACTTCATTTCCACGAACATCTCTTTGCCGTCTGCGTGCGCGACCGAAGCGAGCCCCATGACGCCGCAGAATGCTAATCCGAGACTGAGTTTCGTCACGTGTCCCTCCTTGTTGCGGAGCCGGGGCGTGTTCCCCGGTGCTGTAGTTAAGACGAACGGATCTCACCAGAATTCAGACCGCGGAACAATGATCTATCTCATGCTTGTCTTGCCCTTAGTGGCTCGCTAAACCGTCGCCATGGCAGAGAAATCCCCCGAACGCATCACCCCACGGAGCGAGGACTACTCCCGCTGGTACCAGGACGTCATTCGCCAAGGGCAGCTCGCCGAGCCGGCCGAGGTGGTCAAGGGCTGCATGGTGATCAAGCCCCACGGCTTTGCCATCTGGGAGAAGATCCAGCGCCAGCTCGACGACATGTTCAAGGCCACGGGCCACCAGAACGCTTATTTCCCCCTGCTCATCCCGCAGAGCTTCATCACCAAGGAAGCAGAGCACGTCGAGGGCTTTTCGCCGGAGCTCGCCGTGGTGACCCACGCCGGTGGCAAGGAGCTCGAGGAGCCCTATGTGATTCGTCCGACGTCGGAGACGATCATCGGCCACTTCTTCTCCAAGTGGATCGAATCGCACCGAGACCTGCCTCTGCTCATCAATCAGTGGGCCAACGTCATGCGCTGGGAGCTGCGCACCCGGATGTTCCTCAGGACAAGCGAGTTCCTTTGGCAGGAGGGGCACACGGCGCACGCGACCCACGAGGAGGCTCAAGAAGAGGTCCAGCGCATGCTCGATATCTACGCCGAGTTCGCCGAGGACTATATGGCGATGCCGGTCATCAAAGGCATCAAGAGCGAGAGCGAGAAGTTCGCCGGCGCCTTGGCGAGCTATTCCATCGAAGCAATGATGCAGGACGGCAAGGCGCTGCAGGCGGGCACGAGCCACGACCTCGGCCAAAACTTCGGCAAGGCGTTCAACGTGCGCTTTCAGAACACCGCCGGCGAGATGGAATACGTCTGGCAAACGAGCTGGGGCGTCTCCACGCGCTTGATCGGTGGCTTGATCATGACCCACTCCGACGACAATGGGTTGGTCCTTCCGCCGCGTTTGGCGCCGGTGCACGTCGTCGTGGTGCCGATCTACGGCAAGGGCATGGACGAAGGCGTGGTGCGCGAGGCCGGCACCAAGCTCGCCGATGAGCTGCGTGACGCCGGGCTCTCCGTCGTCTTCGACACCCGCGACTACAAGCCGGGCTTCAAGTACTTCGAGTGGGAGCAAAAGGGCGTGCCGGCGCGCCTCGAAATCGGTCCTAAGGACATCGAAAAGAACACGGTCGCTCTCAAAGGCCGCATCGCGGAGAAGAAAGAGTTCATTCCCCGCGACGGGATCGGCGCCTACATGGTCGACTACATGGAGCAGCTGCAAAGAGACCTGTTCGAGCGGGCGAAGAAGTTCCGCGAGGACAACACCCTCCGCGTCGACAGCTGGGATGACTTCGTGTCGGT
This sequence comes from uncultured Bdellovibrionales bacterium, assembly GCA_964468125.1. Taxonomy (GTDB): domain Bacteria; phylum Myxococcota; class XYA12-FULL-58-9; order XYA12-FULL-58-9; family CAYXVF01; genus CAYXVF01. The sequence continues at coordinate 27,962 of CAYXVF010000062.1, forward strand.
CTTTGAAGGCAACGAGAGCAAGTTCGTGCACGCCCACTGGGACGGTACGAAGGAGACCGAGGCGGCGATCAAGGACGAGCTCAAGGTCACGATCCGAAACATCCCGAGCGACGCGCAGGATGAAGACGGCACGTGCGTGAAGTCCGGGAAGCCGAGTACGCGCCGGGTAGTATTCGCTAAGGCGTATTAGCCAGAACGGGGCTAGCGCGAGACGTGCTCGATCACGTAGCGAGCGCCCTTGAGATCATCGCAGTAGAGGGTGACCTCTTCGATTTCCGTTTCGCCGTCGGTCTCGAGCATTTTGCGGTCCACCTGGCGGGTTTCAGCTGTGTCGCAGGGAGGGGCGAGCTCGAGAAATACGTCGAGCTCCTGACTCGACTGCACGCGAATGGGCTGTCCGCCCGAGCGACCATAATCGGCGGATCGGTCCACCCAGAGCGCGGCCAAGGTGGCGCGGGCGCGGGCGAGGCGGCCTTCGAGATTGAAGCGCTCCACAAAATCGCGGCTCGCGAGGTACTCGTGGGAGAGCTCGTCGCTGTCGTCGAGCATGTCTTCGGCCACCACCGTGAAGCTCATCAGCGCATCCGCGGCCGCGTCTTCTTCGCCGGTTTGCGCGCGGCAGAGGTAGACGTGCCAATAGGCGAGGGCACGACCCGAGTCGTTCAGGTTGTTCGTGCCGATCGCAGCCTCAAACGATCGCGCGGCGCCGTCATACTCGGCGATGCGAAGACGGTGAAAGGCACGCTCGAGGTGCGCACTCGCCGAATTGTCGTGTTCTTCCACCTGCACCGGCTGTGGTGCCATCGGCTGCATCGAGGCCACCATCGGCCGTTTGGTGACCGTGTTCGCTTGGCTCGAGCCGCAGGCGATGAAGAACGGAAGGGCGAGGAGGCAGAGAATCGATTGCTTCACCATTAAACTGTAGAACGTCACGGCAAAGGCCGCATGTGAATTCCATCACGTCAGCAAATTTCGGTAGGATGATGTGGGTATGAGTGCCGCGGAGTCGGGTCGAGTGGGTCAAGACACTCAACGGCGTTTGGTTTTTCAGTCTCTGATGATGAAAGCCCTGCGAGAGCAGCTCGGCGCGCTTTCAGGCGACCTGCGCGTGCCCGTGGTGTTCATCAAAGGCGCCTTTAGCGAACCGGTGCTCTACGGTGGTCTCGGTGAGCGCTTTGTTTCGGATGTGGATGTGCTCGTGCCCGCCGAGGAGCTCTCGCGCGTCGCAGGGGCTCTTCGCCAGATCAATTACGAACGCGTGATCTACCCGCAGCATCGTTTCAGCAACGACCGCGCAAAGGAGTGGACACTCAATCCGGTCGACGGGCGTGGACTCACGATCGATCTTCATCGCGGTCTCGCCAATGCGCCGTTCAGTCTCGACCCGGCGACGCTCATCGCTCGCTCGCGCTACTACGACAGCGTCGATGGTCCGATTTTGTCCCTCGAGCCCACGGACCAGGTGCTCTACACCGCGGTCCACTACGCCAATCACGGCTTCGCCCTCGACGGCCGCCACCTCGAAGACACGCGACGCTTGGTGGCGCGGTTTCCGGTCGACTGGGCCCGCGCCAACCGTGACGCACGGCGTGGCGGGTTCGCCTTTGCGCTCCGGCGAGTCCTGGTGGCGCTCTGTGCTCCGCGCGCCCGCGACCTCGCGAGCGATCGCTTTCGCACCACGCTCATGGCCAAGGCCACGCAAACGGATTGGGGTTCCTTCTCCACCGCCCTGCGCTGGGGCGCCACGGGCATCGCCGCGGGCCAACCGCTCCATCCGCTGCGCGCGGCGAGCGCCTATGCCTGGGGTCGGGCCGGCGACTTCATCGCCGCACGCAAACAGGCTAAACAGTAGGCCATGATCGAGCCCACGGACCCCATCTTCGTTGCCGGGCATCGGGGCCTCGTCGGCTCGGCGATGGTGCGAATGCTGCACCAGGCAGGCTACGACAACCTGCTCCTTCGCACCCACGACGAGCTCGATCTCACGGATCAGAGGGCGGTGACCGCTTTCTTTCAGGAGGAGCGCCCGAAGCACGTGTTCCTTTGCGCGGCGAAGGTCGGCGGGATCCTCGCGAACTCGACCTACCCAGCGGACTTCATCGCGCAGAATCTAGCGATCCAATCGAACGTGATCGACGGCAGCTTTCGCGTCGGGGTCGAGCGCCTGCTCTTTCTCGGCTCCTCGTGCATTTATCCGCGCGAGGCCCCGCAGCCGATGAAAGAGTCGCACCTGCTCACCGGGCCCCTCGAATTCACCAACCGACCGTACGCGATCGCCAAGATCGCGGGCGTCGAGATGTGCTGGGCTTACAATCGGCAGCACGGGACCCGCTATCTGTCGGTGATGCCCACGAACCTTTACGGCCCCGGGGACAACTATGACCTGCAAAACTCCCATGTCTTGCCGGCGATGATCCGCAAGATGCACGAAGCCAAGGTCGACGGTCACCGTCCGGTCCAGCTCTGGGGCACGGGCACGCCGCGGCGCGAGTTCCTCTACAGCGAGGAGATGGCCGAGGCGTCGGTCTACCTGACGACGCTTCCGGACGCGGAGTTCGACCGAATGCTCTCGACCGAAAGTGAGCCGCCACTCATAAATATTGGGGTGGGTGACGACGTCACTATCCGGGAGCTCGCGGAGCTGGTGGCGGAGGTCGTTGGCTTCGAGGGTGAGCTGCAGTGGGACGCGAGCAAGCCCGATGGCACGCCGCGCAAGCTGCTCGACGTCTCTCGCCTGCGAGACGCCGGCTGGACCGCGAAGGTGACGCTCCGTGATGGGATCGGGCGCGCCTATCGTGATTTTTTGGAGAACGGCCTGGAGAGGGCCCGGGAGAATCGAACATGAAGCGCACCTGGCTCGTGACCCTGCTTCTCTGCACCCCGAGCCTCGCTTGGGCCCAAAATGTTTCGGTGGACTTCGTCGCCGGCGCCGACGCGCAGCAAGCCGCCGACTTCCTCGGCACCGCCCCGGACGAGTTTGCCGCCCTGCTCGAAGGTGAGATCGCCGATGCGCTCGGTCTTCTCGACACGGAGCAATACCTGCAGCCCTTCGCCGACGCGCAGGCCTTCTCGAGCAAGGGGCTCACCGTCGATTACGCGTCGGAGTTCGGCGCCTTGCTCGTGGGCTTCGGGGTGTCGACCGCGTTCGCCTACAGCGGTGACCTCAATCCCGACAACATCGACCGGGCGGTGGACGGGCTCGCGCCGAACCTGTCTGCTTTGGTCGGTGTAGACCTGGGGATTCTCGGACTGGATGGCCTTCGAATCTTTGCGAGCGGCTATCGCCAAGATGCATCGTTCGGAGATTCCGACGAGTTTGACCTGAAAGTCGATAACCTTGGGTTCCACGCGCAGCTTCGGCTGTTCGGTGGCGATGGGGACAGCACCAGTGAGGTCTTCTGGGATTGGCGTGGCTTCGACATCACCGCGGGCTACAACCGCGCGCGAACGACGCTCACTCTCACCGAGGAGCTGCCAACCAGTCTCACCCTGGGGAGCGGCGGTCAGCAGCTCGACGTCGACCTTTCGAGCGTGGGGCTCCTCCGGCTCGACGCCCGCACCTCGAACATACCGGTCGAGATCACCACTGCGGTCACGCTACTTTCGGTCCTGACGCTCTATGGGGGAGTGGGGACGGACCTTCAGCTCGGCGATGCGACCATCGAAGCGAGCTTGGACGGAACGGTCACTGCGGAAAACCCGCAAGGTGGGGACACCTTGGATATCGGAACGGTCGACATCGATGCAGACCAAGCGGCCAAGCCAACGCGCGGTCGCTTCAGAACGATGCTCGGACTCCAAGCAAGCTTATGGGTGCTCAAAGCATACGTTCAGCTGAACGCTCTTCCGGGAGTGGCCGCGAGCGTCGCCGGTGGCGTGCGCGTCGCATTCTAAACCGCGTTCCGAAACAGCGCTTTCTCACCACGCATTCGGTTCAATGCTTAGACTCCTGGTGCCGTCGAACAGACTGGCGGGGTCGCCCAACCCGTGCCAAGATCGAGGGCGGAGGACCTATGACACTGAGAACCGCCACTGCCCTAGCTGAGAGTCCCTCGGAGATCGTCTCAGCGGTCAAATCGCTGGGAGAGGCGTTAGGCGATGCACCCGCGCTCGTGATGTTTTTTGCCTCGAGCGGTTATGAGTTCGGCGTGGTGATCGACCCGATCAAGACCATCTACCCCGACGCCCTCGTGCTTGGCTCGTCCACCGCCGGTGAGTTCACCGAGCGGGGCGACGCCAAGAACGCCGTCGCCATGTTCGCCATCTCCGGTGACCTCGAAGTGCGCGGGTCGATGGCCTTTCATCTCGAACAAGATGTCGAAAGGGCGGTCGCCTCCGCCACGAACGGCATGCCGCGTTCGATCGACGGCTATCCTCATCGCTCCGCACTTCTCTTCCTCGACCCCCTCGCGGGCCAGAGTGAAGAGGCGACCGCGCTCGCCGCGGAGTACTTGGGTCAAGACGTCGCCCTCGCCGGCGGCGCCTCCGGTGACGACCTGAAGATGACCGAGACGCAGCTGAGTCTGGGCCATCTGGTGGCGTCGAACGCCCTCGCCCTCGTCGTGCTCTATACGCAGACGCCGGTGGGAATGGGCGTGAGCCACGGCCATCGCGTGCTTTCCCCACCGATGCGTGTGACGCGCGCGCGGGGGTCGACGGTGTACGAGGTGGACGGGCGTCCGGCCTGGGACGCCTGGGAGGAGGCGACGCGTGGTCACCCGGCACGAGAAGCGATGGCCACCGATGACATCACCCGATTCCTGCTCACCTACGAAGCCGCGCTGCGAAACGGCGATGAGCTTCGCGTCCGTGCCCCGCTGCGACGGGACCCAGACGGCGCGCTCGGTTTTGCCTGTGGCATTCCGGAGGGCACCGAGTTTTGCATCACCGAGAGCTCGCCAGAGGCGCAGGTGGCGAGTGCGCTCGAGGCGGCGCGCATGGCGCGGGAGCAGCTCGGGGGCATGAAGGTGTCCGGGGCGCTCGTGTTCGACTGCATTTGCCGTAACCTGATCCTCGGCAATCGCTTTGACGAAGCGGTGCGGGGCATCAGCGACGAGCTCGGCCGTGTACCCATCGCGGGTTTCGAGACCTATGGCGAGATCGGCGGCGCCCGCGCAGGACGTTCGGGCTTTCACAACATGTCGACGGTCGTGCTCGCTTTCGGAACGCCCTGAGCGGTCTAAGCGCCCGAGGCACTCACGCTTTGACTACGTTCGACTTGTTGCCGTCGACCGTCGCGCAGGCGTTGCGCGTGTCGATGACGAGCGGCGCGTGGCGGACCACGAGATCGTAGTCGACGGCCCGGTGATCGGTGACGATCACCACCGCGTCATATGCCGCGAGGGCGTCCGCGGTGAGGTCGATCGAGTCCATGTGTAGCTCGTAATCGCGCTTCTTCGGCGAGCTCGGGACGTGCGGATCGTGGTAGCTCACCTCGGCCCCGCGCTCGCGCAGGAGCTCGATCACCTTGAACGCAGGTGACTCGCGGCTGTCATCGATGTCGCGCTTGTAGGAGAGCCCGAGGATCAATACCTTCGAGCCGTTCAGTGGCTTCTTGCGCTGGTTCAGGGCTTCGGCGGTACGCTGGACCACGTAGAGCGGCATGCCGGTGTTGATTTCGCCGGCCAGCTCGATGAAGCGGGTGGAGAGCTCGTACTCGCGTGCCTTCCAGGTCAGATAGAACGGGTCGATCGGGATGCAGTGCCCGCCGAGACCCGGGCCCGGGTAGAAGGGCATGAAGCCAAAGGGCTTGGTGGACGCCGCGCGGATCACATCCCAAACGTCGATGTCCATCCGGTCACAGAGGACCTTGAGCTCGTTCACCAGAGCAATGTTCACCGAGCGGAAGATATTCTCGAAGAGCTTCGTCATCTCGGCCACACGGGCGCTGTCCACCGGGACCACTTCGTCGAGCGCCTGCTCATAGAGCGCGACCGCTACATCGCGGCAGGCCGCACTGTAGCCTCCAACCACCTTTGGGATCCGCTGAGTGTCGAAGTTCGGATTGCCCGGATCTTCGCGCTCGGGCGAATAGGCCAGGTAGAAACCCGTTCCCGCTTCGAGTCCGCTGTCCTCTTCGAGGATCGACTTCAGAAGCTCGTCGGTGGTTCCCGGATAGGTCGTCGACTCGAGGACGACGATCTGATTTTTACGCACGTGTGGGGCGATGCTGCGCGCGGTCCCTTCGACGTAGGTCATGTCGGGCTCGCGGTGCGCGTCTAGAGGGGTGGGAACGCACATGAGGATCGCGTCTACCTCGCCGATGCGAGAGAAATCGTCGGTGGCGTCGATCATGCCCTCGGTGACGAGCGATGCGATCGGCTCGGAGGGGATGTGCTCGATGTAGCTCTCGCCCCGGTGGAGGCGCTCGATCTTGTTCGGGTCGATGTCGAACCCGAGCACGCGCGTGCCTTTCCGGCCAAACGTGATCATCAGCGGTAGGCCCACGTAGCCAAGGCCCACGACCCCCACCACAGCTTCCTTCGCCCGGAACTTCTCGATCAGCTCGCTTTCGCTCATGGGCCGATTGATTACCCGAGCAAAGCGACGATAAGCAAGGCGCATGGGCCGCTTGCTGATCGTCACCCAGGTGTTTCCCCCGGACGCGACGGCCGTGGGGCAATATCTCGCGGACCTCGCCCATGAGGTCGCGGACTCTGGACGCCCGGTGACCGTTCTGACGGCCGACCGGGACTATTCGGACCCGACCCTGGCCTATCCGCCCTACGAGTTTCATGGCCTCTTGGAGGTCATCCGCCTGCCGGCGAGCTCCTTCGGCAAGGCGTCGATCGCGACGCGGTTGGCCGGCGCGGCGTCGTTCCTGGCGCAGGCGGTCGCCCGGGGCCTCCGTCTCGACGATGTCGACCGGCTCCTCGTCAGTACGTCGCCCCCTCTCGCGGCCGCGGTGGGCCTCGTGCTCCACCGAACCCGACAGATCCCGATGACCTATTGGGTGATGGACCTGAATCCGGACCAGGCCGTCGCGATGAACCTCTTCTCCCCGCGCCATCCCGCCGTACGCGCCTTTGACATCTACAATGCTCGGGTGCTCGAGACCGCGGAGCACGTCGTCGCCCTCGATGACTTCATGGCCGAGCGCCTTCGCGCCAAATGCGATCGAGCCATCGAGGTCCTGCCGCCATGGCCACTGGATGGCCACGTCGTGCCGGTTCCGCACGTGGACAACCCCTTTCGCTCGGAGCAGGGCTGGCAAAACAAGACCGTCGTCATGTTCAGCGGCAACATGAGCCCAACGAGTCCGATCGATACGGTCGTAGACGCAGCGGAGCAGCTGCGGGACCGGGACGACCTCGTATTTGCGTTCATCGGCGGAGGGGCCGGCAAAGCGGCGCTCGAAGAGCGACTGACCCGACGACCGATTCGCACCGTGACCGTGATGCCCTATCAACCGCTCGAGCGTCTGCGCTACTCGCTGTCCGCCGCGGATCTGCACGTGGTCACGATGGGCGACGCGATGGTCGGCATCACCCACCCCTGCAAGGTCTACAGCGCCATGGCGGTGGGCCGACCGGTGCTGGCGGTGGCTCCGGAGCGCTCGCACGTGGGTGAGCTACTGAGCAAAGGCGGGGGCTGGCGCGTGGATCAGGGCGACGTGCCCGGGGCGGTATCCGTGATCCTCGCCTTCGCCGATGCGACGGAGGCCGAGCGCAAACGCATGGCCGAGCACAACCTCGCGGCCCTCGGCGGCGAGCTCTCCGCCGCCACTCTGCGTCGCCGCCTGCGCGCGCTGCTCTGAGAGTGCCCCGGGCCCCGGTCAGTTTTCCATGTAGTAGAGCGTGCGCCGTTGGGTCCGCACCGTGTGAATGTGCGCGGAGAAGACGTTTGGGATCCGCCGGCGGTCCTTGATGTCCGGGTGGTTCGGACCCTTGTTGTAGGCCGCGCTCGCCCAGGAGACATCCCCGCCAAAATTCGCGAAGTGGCGCATCAGCAGCGCGCCCCCCGCCGCCGTATTGGCTACCGGATGGAGCGTCGCCGGGTGATAGGCGGGCGGCAGCTCTTCGGTGGGCGGCTTTGAGCGCCGGGGCTCGAGACCTTCGCGCGCACGGGCCTCGTCTTCGGCGGTCGCGCGCTCGAAGTAGTAGCTGTAGTCGTTCACCACCGCTGGAATCAGCTGCATCAGACCGACGTCTTGCACGTCCTCGTCCTCCACCCGGTCGAGATCGCTCTCCGCGGACATCACCGCCTTGATCAGCGCATGCAGCACCCGCACCGCCGCTTCCTCGTCGCCGTCGGCGGCGATCCGCGCAAAGCGGATGAAGGTGAAGGTCTCCTCCTCGCGAATCCACTCGATCGCCTCGTCGATGACGAGGTCCATCGCGTCATAGTCGAGCTCTTCGGTCTCCATGAGGAGATCCACCACGTTGATGGCACGCATGTAGGTCATGCCGCCGAGGCCGCTCGCGTCGCGCGTGTAGAGACGCTCGACCATGTCGCCGGTGAGTGGCACTCCCATCTCACGCATGGCATTCACGAGAAGGTTGATGTCATCCCGGGTGACTGCGGGCTCGAGGGAGATGCCCAGATGCTCCGCCAGTGCCGCGGCGCGCTTCGGGTCGTCGACCGTAAGGCGCTCGAACACCATCGCGGCGTTCATCTCTTCTTCGCTGAGGTCACCGCGATAGACCGCAATTTCGAACCAGGGCTCCGGTGGGCTCCTCTCGAGCTCCCCCGTGAGCGCCTCCCAATCGCTCGCGCGCATGTGCTGAGCGTTTGGCACCACGCCGGAGAAGGCGAGGAGCAGCTGGCGGGCACGATTTGTATTCGGACCCATGAGGCCATCCACCGTCAGCGGTGCGAGCGTGACCGGCTCCGAGTTGCCGTCGGGGTTCATGTACTGCGCGATGAGCTCGGGGGCTTCGGCCTCGATCCGTGGGGCTAGGCGATTGAACGCGCGCTGGATCTGAATCACGCTCAGGGCCGCGGGGAACTCGCCCTTTCGACCGTAGTAGTGAAACGGCTCGATGTACGATGCATCGAGGCGCTCGACCGGCGCCGTGAGGGTCGGCAGGCGGGTGGAGGGATGCTCCGGCCGCGTGCGCACGGGCGCCGTCGGCGTGCTTCCTGGATCCGGGGTGGGAGCACTCGCCGGAGGTGCAGGCGCGACACGGTCCGGCGGCGGGGTGTGCTCCGCTACGGGAGCTTCAGGACGCACCGGCTGCAGGATGGAGGTGTCCGGCCGAACGCCCGCAGGCGCCGTCAAAGGGAGGGTTTGCATTGTTCATCTCCGATGCGCGTCTCGATGCGACGCGTCGACGTGCCCGGCCATGCCCATGGACCGGGGTGCACGCTAAACCTGGAAGGGGATAGCGTCACTATCGGCGGTTCTTCCGTGTCAGTTGCGCAAAATCAAC
>CAYXVF010000063.1:0-37274 GCA_964468125.1 uncultured Bdellovibrionales bacterium
CTAGCTAGGGCTGGGAAGAATCCGACGCGCCGGATCTAGGAGCGCCGCAGGTCGAGTACCTCGACCTCTTCGCCCTCCTGCACCTCGCCTTCGCCGACGTCGATGATCGCAAGCCCTTCTACACCGAGCACACTCGTCAGATCGCCCGATCCCTGGCGCGCGTGGGGGACAAAAGTATCGCCGTCGAAGGCGCCGCGAATGTAGTTTGGTCGCGAGCGCAAGCGCGGGAAGGCGCGACCGAGCGGGGCACGGACGGTGGGGCGCAAGAGCGAGTTGTAGCCGCCGAGCTTTCGGATCGCCGGGCGACCGAAGAGCTCAAAGCCGACGTAGCTCGACACCGGGTTGCCGGGTAGACCGAGGACCGGCACGTTGCCGATCTTCCCGAATGCGAGCGGCTTTCCCGGCTTCATTCGAATCTTGTGAAAACTCACCGGGCCCAAGGCCAGCATCGCCCGTGCGGCGAAATCGTAGTCCCCCACCGACATTCCACCGGTGACCACGACGAGGTCCGATCCCTTCGCGGCCTCCAGAAAGCCGCGCTCGATCGTCTCCAGGTCGTCGCGCAGGGGCGGATGCTCGCGGCTCGAGGCACCCCATTCGCGTGCCGCGGCGGCGAGCATGGGAACGCTCGAGTTCGTCACCTGACCAAAGGCAGGCTCTGGGCCTGCCTCGATCAGCTCGGCACCGGTCGACACGAAGGACACCTGCGGGCGTTTGAACACCAGTGGCTCGAGTATTCCTTGGGTCAGGAGATTTGCGAGCTCACCGGCACGCAGGACCTCGCCCGGTCGGATGAGCGTTTGACCGGCGGCGATGTCCTCACCCTGGAGCCGCACGTGCCGTCCTGGTGTTGGCTTTTCGGTGGCGATGAGTCGACCCCGGTCTTCTCTCACGTCCTCCTGCACGATCACCGCGTCAGCGCCCTCTGGCATCGGCCCGCCGGTGAAGATCCGAAAGACCTCGTCCGGACCCATCTTAGGTCTATCTTTGCGACCCGCTGCGCATTCTCCGATGACATTGAGTTCATAGGGAGGCTCACCCGGAAGTCCGGATGTGCACACCGCGTAGCCGTCCATCGCCGAATTGGCGTAGGACGGCTGCGGACGGGTTGCGCGGACCTCCTCTGCGGCAACGCGACCCACCGCGTCATGCGCGGCCACGCGTTCCGACGTGAGCGGCTCGAGGCTTTCGAGCACTCGCCCGAGGGCGTCAGCGACATCCAGCATGTAATCTCCAAGGGTTGAAGACTCGACTCATTCGGTCAATCTGTACGTCTGGGGTTTTGGAGGCAAGACGAGCCAAGGAGCAGCGCACATGGATTCCACGATGATGACCACACCGCTCACGACTCACCATTTGATCGAGCGGGCGTCAAAGCTGTTTGCACACGCAGAGATCGTCTCCCGAGCGCCAGACATGTCGCTCGTTCGGCATACGTACGCGGATCTTCACCGAAGGTCTCGCAACCTCGCGCATGCCCTCGAAAGAGCAGGCCTGAAGAAGGGTGATCGTGTCGCGACGTTGATGTGGAATCACCACGTGCACATGGAAGTCTACTTTGGTGTGCCATTCATCGGCGGCGTTTACCACACCCTGAATCCTCGGTTGTCGCCGGAGGAAATGAGCTACATCCTCAATCACGCAGAGGACCGATTTGTCATCGTCGACGATACGCTCGTGCCCCTGATCCTGAGGGTCAAGGACCAGGTGAAGCTCGAGAAGATCATCGTGGTCCGATGGAAGGGTGAAGAGCTGCCCGAAGGCTGCGAAGACTACGAGTCTTTCTCCGGTGCCGACGCGCCACGAAAGTGGAGCTACCCGGAGGCGGATGAGAACGACCCGGTGGGCATGTGCTACACCTCGGGTACGACGGGCACTCCAAAGGGGGTTGTGTACAGCCACCGCTCTCTCGTGCTCCATTCCTTCGCCTCCGCAATCCCCGACGGCCTCGACCTCAGTCAGTCGGACATTCTCTGTCCTGTAGTTCCGATGTTTCACGTCAACGCCTGGGGTCTTCCGTTTACCTGCACGATGACTGGTACGAAAATCGTGCACCCGGGCCCGCATCTGCAGCCGGAGTCGCTCCTCGACCTCTACGTGGCGGAGAACGTGAACGTATCGGCGGGCGTACCGACGATCTGGATGGGCATCCTGAAGCTCGTCGAAGCGGAGCCTTCGCGCTGGAAGCTCGCTGACGGCATGCGGATGGTGGTTGGGGGCTCGGCAGCGCCCCAATCGATGATCGCGAAGATGGGCGAACATGGAATGCGCGTGGTTCACGCCTGGGGCATGACCGAAACCACGCCGCTCGGCACCGTCTCGAATCTCCAGCCGCGTCATGAGACACTCAGTGAAGGAGAGCAGCTCGCCATCCGGGCGAAGCAAGGCATGCCCGTGCCCTTCGTGGAGCTGCGGATCGTGAACGACGCGGGAGAGGAGCTGCCCTGGGACGGCGAAACCATGGGCAATCTCGAAGCCCGGGGCCCTTGGATCGCCGGCGCCTATCATGGGGGGGAGCAGGCGGAGAAAAAGTGGACCGCGGACGGTTGGTTCAAGACCGGCGATGTGGTGACCATCGATCCATCGGGCTACATCGAGATCACCGATCGGACGAAGGACCTCGTGAAGTCCGGCGGCGAGTGGATCTCGTCGGTCGCGCTCGAAAACGCGCTCATGGGCCATCCGGATATCGCAGAGGCGGCGGTGATCGCCGTACCACACGAAAAGTGGCAGGAGCGTCCCCTCGCGGTGGTCGTCCCCAAGGAAGGCAGGACCCTCGATCCGGAGGTTCTGAACAGCTACCTGCTGGAGCGATTCGAGAAGTTCTGGCTTCCGGATGCCTACGAAGTGCGTGAGGCCTTGCCGCGAGGCGCCACGGGAAAATTCTTGAAGCGGCAGCTGCGCGAGGAGCTAAAGGACCGGCTCGGCGGGACCTGAGCGCCACGGGCGCGGCGCACCTTGGCGAGTGCTTTCATTAATCGTCAATCGGCGATGATTGATGTTCGCGCGCCTCCAAGCGTGCCCGAAGGGCTCGACCTGCGACCCGTTGAGGGCCCGGAGGCCGATCAGGACCTCGCGCGGCTCGCAAAGGCTCTGGCTCACCCCGCTACGGATCCGAATCCCGCGCCTGCTCGCCCGTCGAAATGCCTGTATTTGCTGGAAAACCGTCGGCGCGCTGGATCTCGCGGAGTCCACCTGTCGCAGCATCTCAAGGTGATGAAAGAGGCGGGACTGGTGCAGGGCGAGATCGACGGTCCCGGGTGTGCTACTGCCTCGCGCCGGCGGCCCTCCGCCGCCTCAAGGCCCTCGCGGGCGGCCTCTAAATCGGAAAAGAGCGATGAAACAACTTTCCACCCTCGACCGCTTCCTCACCCTCTGGATCGCGCTGGCGACGGGGATCGGGATCGGCTTTGTTGCGCCCGGGATCGTGGAAGCGCTCCAATCGCTTCAGGTCGGCTCGACGAATATTCCGATCGCGATCGGCCTCGTCTTGATGATGTATCCGCGCTGGCGAAGGTTCGCTACGAGGAGCTCGGCCGAGTCTTTCGCAATCGTCGCGTGCTCGCACTTCCGCTGGTGCAGAATCGGCTTCTCGGTGTTCTCTCTGAAAGGCGATACCTTCGTGGCGCTCCCGTTCGATGTGCTGCGCATTGCGGTCCCGCTCTGCCTTTATTTCGTGCTGATGTTCGTCTTCTCCTTCGTGATGAGCGTGCGCGTCGGCGCGGGATACGAGCAGGCCGCGACACTCTCGTTTACCGCCGCATCGAATAACTTCGAGCTCGCCATCGCCGTGGCGATCGCGATCGAGGTGATGGACGAGATTGGAATCGACATTCGGTCACAGAGCTCGAAATCCGTGGAGAGCATCGACGGCGAGACCGTCGACGAGGTCATCAACCTGTGCGCGGAAGAGGTCTGCCCGGTCTGGCTCGGACAGGCCGCGCGGCAGCACTGGCCCATCCCGGACCCGGCGAGCGACGACCCCGACCTGAGCCCGGAGGACATGCTCGCCCGCTTTCGAACAGCCCGGGATGCGCTGCAAGAGAAGCTCGCCCAACACTTCGAGAGGAATGCCGCCCTGTCGCCCTGAGCGGGTCGCCCGCTTCTGTCGGAGGGACCTCGTACCGTCTGAGAGTGATAGAGAAAAACACATCTGGACTGCGCCGATACGCCTACGACGAAGAGACGCGCCTGCTCGAAGTCGAGTTCCCGCGGGGGGCGGTCTACCACTACTTCGATGTGCCGCCGTCGGTATTTGAGTGGCTCGAAATCGTGCCGGGCAAGGCGCGCTATGTGAATGAGATCATCGCGCGCAATCACCGCTTCGAGTGCGTCAATGACGGTCGGCCACGCGCCACGGAGAACATCGAAGAAGCGCTTCGCCTCTCCCTCGCCATCGCGAACGGCATTCCCGTGCGCCGCTAGTCATCCGTGGCTAGGCCTGGCTAGGCCAGTCTCTCCGTGAAGCTCGCTTCCTTGAAACCCGTGCTGACCGCGACGCCGTCGACCTCTAGGAGCGGGCGCTTCAGGAGCATTGCGTCACTGGCGAAGGCATCGATCCAGCGTGCATCTTCCCAGCTCTTCTTCTCCTCGCCGAGCGCGCGGTAGGAGGCTCCGCTCGTATTGCGCAGGGGCTTGGTGCCCAGGCGCTCGACCCACTCGGCGATCTTCTTCTTGCTCGGGGGGGATTCGCGCAGGTCGATCCACGCGTAGTCGACGTCGTTCTGGTCGAGCCACTTGCGTGCCTTGCGGCAACTCTCGCAGGTGGGGATTCCGTAGAGCTTCACCTTCATCGTTGCTCCTCTTTGCGTCGTCGAGCCAGCCATAATCGTAGGCGAGGGTTTCGGCGTAGAGACCCCAGCCTCCGATGTAGCCGGTGAAGCCCGCTACTCGTTGAAAGAGGGGTACGTCAACGGCGAGGTCCGAGCCCGGTTCGCCCAACTCGGCTATGACGCGAATGCGAGCTTCGCTCGACGTAGTCTCGAGCGTCGACTTCGTTTTCGAGCGGGTGCACCTCAGTCATGAGAAGCTCGAGACCTCGATGCACGCCACCGACGCCCGGTTGGAGGAGATAGACGTGCTCGGCGTACTGGGCGAGCCGGCGCTGGTCCTCGAGCCACCAGCGATAGGTCTCGGCGACCAGATGCTGCTCCGGGTTCAGGTCCGAATACTCTTCGAGAAGGCCGAGGATCGCGTCCTGGATTTCGGCGCTTTCGCGCGCGAAGGCGAGGGAGACGTCAACGCTCGGCGACCTCCAAACCCGGAAAACCCCGTTCTCGATGGGCAATTCGCCGACAAGTTGCGACCCAGAGCTCCGCGTGTACACTTTGAGTGCAAGAAGTGTGGCTCCTAAAGGAGTCGCCCCCGCGAGCCCCGAGTGTGGCGCGTTCCGGGAGACACCAAGCGGATGAGCGTTGGCTTCGCCCGGAGGCGAAGTCCTGCGACAGGATTCTCTTCGGGGGGTCCGTGAAGGGAGCGTTCATGTCAGCGCTGTTGCAGCGCAGGGACCACGAGGCAGGGGAGGCGGTGCTCGTACTCGCGCTCAACCGACCCGAGCGCTCGAACGCCTACACCCGGGAGTTGCTCGAAGCGTTGGGCGCGGAATTGGACGGGCTCGCTGATAGCTCTGTGCGCGCCCTCGTTCTCACGGGCGCCGGTGAGCGGGCGTTTTGCGCCGGCGCGGACCTCGATGAGCTCGAAACCCATCGTTTTGCTGACGGGTTTTCGCTGCTCAGCCGCACCGTCTTTGACCGCATCGCTTCGCTTCCGATCCTCACTATCGCTGCGATCAACGGCGCAGCGCGCGGCGGCGGCGTGGAGCTCGCGCTCGCCTGCGACCTCCGGGTCTGCGCGCCGCATGCGACCTTGGGCCTTCCTGAGCTCGACCACGGCCTCCTTCCCGCGGCAGGCGGCTTGCGGCGACTCCCGACGCTCATTGGCGAAGGGCCCGCGAAACACCTGGTCATGAGCGCCGAGCCGATCGACTCCGAGCGTGCACTCGCCTGGGGACTCGTGAGTCATCGCGGTCGCGATTTTATGGATCGTGCCCTCCACCTCGCAGCGAAGAGCGCCCAGCGCGACCCGGAGGCGGTCCGCGCGGCGAAGCTCATGTTCGAGCCCGGCGCTCATGCTCTCGAATCTGTCGCCCAAGCCACTCTCTACGAACGGCGCGCCCGCGGGGGAGAAGACTAGAATGACGGTCGCCCCGCGAATCGTTTCCATCGGAACGGCGAACCCGGCCACTGAGTACACTCAAGAAGAGGTCTTGGATCTGTTCGGTGTCAGCGACCCGAAGGTTCGCAGGCTCTTCGGCAACGCCCACATCCGGAAGCGCCATCTCTGCCTCCCCCAGCCAGAATCGAATGGTGTATTGCCCTACGAATCGGCAGAGGAGTTGCTTCAGAAGCATCGCGTCGAAGCGATGCGCCTCGGATGCCGGGCTGTGCTCGACGCGCTCGACCGCGCCGGGGTCAGCCGCGACCAGGTTGGCGCGATCGCTTGCGTGACAACGACCGGATTTCTCTGCCCCGGCCTCAGTGCGCACATGGTGAAGGAGCTCGGGTTGCCGCGGGACGTGCACCGGGTGGACATCGTTGGGATGGGCTGCAACGGCGGATTGAACGGCTTGCAGCCGATGGTGAATTTCTGCGCGCGGGAGCGAGGGCGTATCGCGCTTTTGGTCTGCGTCGAGATTTGCTCCGCCGCCTACGTCTTCGATGAGAGCATGCGGACATCGGTGGTGAATTCTCTCTTTGGCGACGGTGCTGCGGCGGCGGTGATCAGCGGTGACCCCTCTCACGGTCGAGGGTTCCAGATCCTCGATTTCGAGTCCGAGATCATCGTCGATGCGATCGATGCGATGCGCTTCGACTTCGAGGACGGCAAGAACTCCTTCTTTCTCGCCAAGGAGATTCCCTACGTGATCGGGGACCACGTGGAACGTCCGGTCGGCGCCCTCCTGGAACGCAACGACCGGCGCCTTCGCGATGTCGAGCACTGGGTGGTGCACTCCGGGGGGAAAAAGGTGATCGATGCGATCAGCTATGCTCTCGACCTCAGCTCCCATCAGCTCCGCCACACGGTGTCTGTGCTCCGCGACTACGGCAACCTCTCCTCCGGATCGTTCCTGTTTTCTCTCTCTCGCCTATACGAGGAGCGCATGCCCCAAACCGGTGAGGTCGCCTTGATGATGACGATGGGGCCTGGCTCGACGATCGAGACCAGTCTCGCGATGGGATGAGGACGGGCATGGGTCGAAATTCCAGACAGAAAGACGGTGCTCGGGGCATCGCGAGCTTCTCCGCTCGCAACGTCGCCGACATGTGTGACCAGGCGACGACCGATGAGCTCCAGGATCTCGTTGACGCTGTCGAAGACGAGCCGGGGAGCCATCGTGCGCTGCTGATCGAGCTCGGGGACCTACGGGATCACGCAGCTCCCACACCGATCAGCCACGAGCTCGACGCTTACCGACGTTGGGAGAAGATCGTCAGTCGACTCGAACGCTTGCCAGTCGCGTTGCTCGCATCAATCGACGGCGCCTGCGACGCCGATTGCCTAGGGCTCGCGCTCGCCTGTGACATGCGAATCGCGACCGAGCGTTCGAGCGTGAGCTTCCCGGAGGTGCGCCAAGGCGTATTGCCTGGGATGGAGCTCTTTCGTTTGCCGAAATACGTCGGTCTCGGTGTCGCCAAGCGCATGATTCTCCGCTCGGAGCCCATCGAGGCGAAAGAAGCGCTGGGTCTCGGCCTCTTCGATCACCTCTGTTCGGAGGAGGAGATCGTCGATGTGCGACGCACAGCTCTCGAGGAGCTCGGCGCTTTGGACGGACGTGTCCTGCGCCTCGCCCGTCGCCTGCTCGGCGAGTCTTATGCAGCGAGCTACGATGATGCGATTGGCCACTACCTGGCAGCTCAGTCGCATTGCCTCACCCGACTCCGAGAAGGCACCTAATGTCGTTCAACTCGACCGACTACATTCTCTTTTTTGTAGGCGTGTTCGTGTTCTTCTGGCCTCTCGCGCGCTTCGACCGCGCGCGAGTGGTCTTTTTGATGCTGTGCAGCTACGCCTTCTACGCCCTTTGGAACGGTCCACTGGTCGGTTTGATCCTCTTTTCGAGCCTGCTCGACTACGTATGCGGTGGCCTCATCGCTCGAGCGACGCGCGGGTGGCTGCGCACGGCGCTCTTGTGGCTCTCGGTGATCGCCAACCTCGGCCTGCTCGCCTACTTCAAGTATACGAATTTCTTCATCGACAACGCGGTGAGCGCTCTCAATGCTGCGGGAATCGATGCGACTGCGGTCCACCTCGACATCGTGTTGCCCGTGGGGATCTCGTTCTACACCTTCCAAAGCATGAGCTACACGATCGACATCTATCGCGGCGAGCTCGAGCCTGTGCGCTCACTGCCGCGATTCCTTCTGTTCGTGTCGTTCTTTCCGCAGCTCATCGCCGGGCCCATCGTTCGCGCGAAGGAGTTCCTACCGCAGATGGATCGAGCGCCGGCGCTGGACAGTGAGCGGCTGACCGGCGGGCTTTATCGCATCATTCGTGGCTTTGCGAAGAAGATGCTGATCGCCGACTTCATCGCCGCGACGATCGTCGATCCCTACTTCACGACGCCGGAGGCCGCTAACGGTCTCGAGACCTTTCTCGCGCTGACCGGCTTTCACTTGCAGGTCTATTGCGACTTCTCGGGGTACACCGACATCGCGATCGGCACCGCCGCGCTCTTTGGCTTTGACCTACCAGAGAACTTTCGTCGTCCCTATGCGGCCCACACGCCGGCGAACTACTGGAGCCGCTGGCATCTGACACTTTCGCGGTTTTGTTTCGACTACATCTACCGTCCACTCGGCGGAAATCGCGGCTCGGCGCTACAGACCCATTTCAACACGGTCTTCACTTTCGCTGTGATCGGCTTCTGGCACGGCCCAAGTTGGAACTTCGTGCTCTTTGGGGTCTATCACTCGACGGGAGTACTCGGGACTCGCCTGTTGACCACTCTCGTGGCGCGAATTCGTGGGGTAGAACGCAAGCAGGTCGAGTCGGAGCTCGAGGGACGATTCCTGCCGATCTTGGCGACGAACCTGTTCGTGATCGGCTCCTTGGGCCTGTTTCGATCCCCGGACCTCGAGACCGCTTGGCTCGTGTACTCGAAGCTTCTGCAGTGGAACGACTTCACCGTCGCCTTTTCGTTGACCGGTTTGGGTGTCCTCGCATTCGCGATCCTCAGCCACTACGTTCCCAAGTTCTGGGAGGAGCGCCTGGCGCGGGCCTTCACCGCAGCGCCCGCGGTGGTGCAGGCGGGGCTGGTTTTCGCGGTTGGATATGGATTGATGCAGATGACCGGTTTCGCCCAGCAGAGCTTTGTCTACTTCCAGTTCTAGGGAGCCCGCGAAGATGCGAGACGCACGAGAAAAGACCGGCTCCGTGCTACCGAGAGCTTATCTGCTGCTGCTGGCCTTTGCCGCAGCGACGCTCTTCGATGGTCGCGCATGGCAGCTGATCGAACGTGTAGGCTCCTTTCGAGACGGACCGCTCTCCGTCGAGCTCTTTCCCGAGCAGAAGCGTGAGCCAGACATCGAGCTCGCGCCCATGATTTTGACGGCGGACGTGCGGCCCCCACCAAACGACACTCACTTGACTCGGCCCGAGGGAAGTCTCGAGCCTTTCTTTGACCATCTGTTCGCGCTCGAAGACGGATCGAGGGACAAGGTACGGGTGTTGTTCTTTGGGACCTCAGAGATCGGGCACGATCAGGTCACGAGCCAAATGCGGCGCAACCTGCAGGAGCGATTCGGCGACGGAGGCAAAGGATTCGTGTTGATCGACCGGACCTGGAGCATTCTCGATCACCGTGACATCGCCTGGACATACGATGACTACGCCTGGCAGGGCGACGCGATTCGCGGTGGGGAACGATCCGATGGACGCTACGGCCTCGGCGGCATTCTTCACGACCAGCTAAAGGGAACCGAGGTCGTCTGGGGCACCGTGGACGAGGACTATGGGATCGAGGAAGGCTTCAATCCCTTCCCCGCGGGAACAGCGTGGTCGAGCGCCGAGGTCCTCTTTCAGGTTCATCCGGAAGGCGGGGAGTTCGAGCTCTATCTCGACGGCGAGCTCCTAGAAAAGGTGGATACCTCATTCGAGGAAATCGCTGACGCGAAGGTGCACTACGACTTTGAGGATGGCCCGCACAGCCTGCGAATGGTGGCGTCCGATGAGAACGTTCGCGCCTATGGAGCGATCTTCGAGCGCGACCGGGGAATCGTCTTGGATGCGTTGATGGTCATCGGTGCCTGGGCCGACAACCTGAATGCCTTCGAGCCCGAACACCTCAAAGCGCAGGTGGCTGCGCGTGAGCCATCCCTGTTGATCCTTCAATACGGCGCCAAGGAGGTGCTGCGCAGCCCGGAACAGAGCGAGGAACAAATCGAGCAGTTCATCGTCGACTATACCTCGGGCATTGCGCGCGCGCGGGCCGGAGCTCCGGATGCCGGGTGTTTAGTCCTGTCACCGAAGGATCAGGCGGTGATGAACGCTGGGCGCATCGAAACACCCTCCGGCTTGCCGAAGATCGTCGAAGCGTCGCGACAGGTGGCGGCGAACACGGGTTGTGCTTTTTACGACCTCTACCAGGCGCTCGGCGGCGAAGGGACCATCCGCCGCTGGTACCATCAGACGCCGCGGTTTGTGATGGGGGACTACAAGCATCTGACCCTCGAAGGGTCCGTACGTGTGGGAGATACCCTCAGTGAGCTGCTCTTCGAGGAGCTCGACCTCTACCGGGAATACCGACAGCGCGATCGAGAAGCTAAGACAGTCGAGGCACTCGAAGTCGCGAGCGCGAGCACGCGGCAGCACGAGGCGTTCTGGGACGAGCTCGCCGTGGACCCGCTCGAGCCGGTCCAGCCCTGCGAGGAAGCGGATCTCGATGCCCTCGATTGCCGCGATCCCGCGACCTATGTGCGCAGCAACGAGCGCGGCCACCCCCTCTGGTCTCCGCAGATTGAGGGTCTCGGTGGCGCCTACCTGGGGTTCGATTCGACGCACAACTACAGCTTCATCGCCAAGGCGAGGAGCGAGTGGGCGTGGCTCGTCGACTGGGACCCGATTCTGCTGCGGGTCCACCGCATTCTTCACGCGGTGATCGGCGCAAAGGAGACGTCGCGCGAGCTCGCGGCGGCCTTTCGCCCCGAGCAACTCGAGGAGACCGTGGAGCTCATTGGCACCCACTGCACGGAGAATGGGCACGAGGACTGCGATGTTCTGAAGCAGACGGCAATCGAGCTCGGTCCGACATTGGCGCTCTCGTTTCGCCGAGCGCTGCGCCCGCGCCCTCTCTTTCCCGAATGGGGCTGGCTCCATGCGCCTGGCGAGTACGAATACATTCGGCAGCTCATCATGGGCGGAAGAATTCGCGTGTTGCCTGCGCAGCTCGACGGTGAGAACACCTTTGCGGCGATCGGCCAGAGCGCAAAGGCGATGGGGGTTCCGATCCGCGTCCTTTACATCTCGAATCGCGAAAACTACTGGACGTCACTGCCGCGACGGGCGCGAGAGAACCTCCGCGGCCTTCCCTTCGACGATGATACGCTCGTCCTTCGCACCTTGGGCAAACGGTGGAACGCAAAGAGCGGCTTCAGCAAGTGGCACTACAACGCCCACGCTGGGCTGGACTATCAGAGTCGACTGAACGATCAGGCCTTTGTGCGACCACGGGATCTCATGCCCGAGCGCAAGATGGTGACCCCGTACTCGAGTGTTCTCGGACTCGACGAAGAGCGACTCGCGATCGCCATTGAGAAAGGTCAGGCCAAATTGTGAGTGACGAGCCGCCACTTCTTCGCTCTCTTGGAGGCTTCTACCCGGATGGCTTCGTTCGTCTTGGCGCGGTTTCGGGACTAGTCGCGCTCGTCTGGGTTGCCTACCTCGCCGGCACGATTCGCCAGCCTGCACCTCAACAGGTGATCGTGCGCGAGCCGGAAGGCCCTCCTGCGCCAGAGCCGGCGAGCTATCGGGAGCTTCCTGATGAGGATGCGATGCCCGAAGTTTGGACCCGTATGGCGGGCCTCAACGTGTGGATCGCCGGGGAGCGCGAGCCTGACGGGGAGGAGAACCCGCGGATCGTGATCATGCTGCACGGCTTTGCCAAGCCGAAGGACTCGCTCCTGATCATGGCGGAGAAGGAGTCCGCCAAGTTCGGTACCGTCTTCATCTTCCCCGAGGCGCCGGTCTCGATCGACTGGCGTCGTCGTGCGTGGTGGACGCCCCGCTATACCAACTATGGGTCGACGCCACCGCCCAACGACGCGGGACTGCGACCTGCGAGCAAGGTGAAATACATCGTCCTGGATCGAGAAGTGGTCGCCGCGAGGCAGATGGTTCTCAACCTGATCCAAGAGGTCACCGATCGCTTTCAGGTCTCTCGGAACGAGATCCTCCTGGCGGGCTTCTCGCAAGGAGCGAGCCTGGCTCTCGACGTGGCACTGCACTCGCCGGAACCGCTCGGTGCGCTGGCCTTCCTGAGTGGCAAAGCCCTGCATCTGGATGAGCCCGTGAAGGAATTCGCCTCGCTTCAGAAGACACCGGTTCTGATCTCACACGGCCGAACCGACCCGCTCGCTCAATTCGAGCCCGTGGCGAAAATGCAGCGCCAGATGAAGGAAGCGAACGTCGAGGTGACTTTCGTGCCCTACGAAGGAGGACACCAAGTTCCGCGAATGGCGCAGGTGCAGCTCAACCGATTCATTCGCGGTTTTTCGCGTGACAGCCACACGAGCGACGCAGGCGAAACGGCGGGCGGTGGCGATCGCGAGATGGAGCAAGGGGTCCGATGATGAAGACCGCGCATTGGCTCGTGCCGCTTCTGTTAACTCTGAGTTTCGCTTGCAGCGAATCGACACCGGAGGAAGGCACGCCCGAGCCCTCGGGGGAGCGCACTCCTGAGAAGCCGACTCCCACGATGCCGGCGAACGTGCGGCTGCTCGACGTGTTGGACCGCGCGGAGATCGAGCTCGGTTTGCCCGAAGACGCCTCTCTCGAGGAGATCGCCTCGACACCGCTCGTGACCCTCGATTTCGAGAAGGGACCACCCGGGGGCTTTCGACCGACGCGGAGCTGGCGTCTCGGCCGAATCGATGGCGCGAAGGGCAAAGCGCTCGCGGTTACGGGCGCGCCCGGTCGTCCGCAGGCCACTCTGGTCTCGACCGCGCCCGGTGCGCTGGTTCGGGTGGTGCGACGACGCCGGGGAAACCCGGACGCGCCCACGCTCAAGGTGTTGGAGCTCAGTACGAAGCCTCGGGAGGGCCGACCGGGTCACCCAGGCGACGTTGCGCGCGTCATCAACGGGGTGCCGGTTGCGGGGACCCACGTGAGCCTGGCCGCCCTGAAGCGGCGTCACCAATTCCCCGAGGGTGACGGTCAATGGCAAGAAGATACGCTCGAGCTCCGCACCGGCCCGCAGACGCATTCGCTCCTCCTCCTTTTCGATTGCACCGGTCCACGCGGAAAGACCGCCTGGTTCGACGACATCTCAGTATCGACCCTCGAATCCACCTTCGAGCAGCGGCTTCTGATGGCCTTTGAACGCCTGGGATTGGACCCCGAGTCACCCGCCGGGTACGCGCAGTTTCTGCCTCTTCCGGAGGACGGAGTGGCGGAGAACGAGGAGAACTTTGAGTACCGGCACGGCCTCGTTCTTCCCTCCCCCGGGAGCGCCACTTGGACTCTGAAGCTCGCTCGCCCGATGCGCTTGAGCTTTCAGGTCGCTCTGCTCGGGGAGTCCGAGCCCCAGGGACACTACGAGGTGCGTCTGGGCGGCGAGACGCTCGTGAAAGGAGCGATCGGCGCGAGCTGGACGCCGGTGGAGGTGACGCTCGAGCAGACTGGCGAGGTCGAGCTCGCTCTGGTGAGTCGCGGCGAAAAGGCGATTCCGGTGTTCGCGAACCCGATCCTCTCTCGCCCCCGCACCGGCGAGGACCCTCCGGACGTGTTCATCTTCGCGGTGGACACTCTGCGCGCGGATCGTCTGTCCACCTTCGGCCACTCGCAGGAGACGAGCCCGGCCCTCAGCGCCCTCGCGAAGGACGCGGTGGTGTTCGAGCGCACCTATGCGCAGTCGAACTGGACGCCCGAGTCCTTCGCCGGGATGTTCACCTCGCGCTACGCCGGACAGCACGGGGTGACCGAGCGCTTTTCCGTCCTCGGTGACAACACGATGGCATCGACGTTGAGTGGCGCTGGTTATTTAACCCAGGGAATCGC
The DNA here is from genome assembly GCA_964468125.1 of uncultured Bdellovibrionales bacterium. Taxonomy (GTDB): domain Bacteria; phylum Myxococcota; class XYA12-FULL-58-9; order XYA12-FULL-58-9; family CAYXVF01; genus CAYXVF01. The sequence continues at coordinate 14,272 of CAYXVF010000063.1, forward strand.
CTATAAGCTCTTGCTGTATGACATGGGATTCGAGCGTGGATTCGACGCCTACTTCAATCGACCGCGTTTCCATTTGGACAGCGAATACGAGGTGCACGCGGGTACGGTCTGGGCACTCGGTCAGCGCTGGCTTCGCGACCACGCGGACCGTCAGAAGTTCCTGTTCCTTCACTTCAACGACCCGCATCAACCGTTCAATCACCGAGGAGAAAGCCTCGAGCTCTTCACGAAACCTTCGGCGCTGAAGCGCTTGGGCGTGAGCATGCCGATCCTGATTCGGGGCAAGAGCGTGCTGCACGGCGAGGGTGGGGGACGCTGTTCGAGCTGCAGTCGAGGCGGAGAGCTGACTCCAGAGCTGATCGAGGTGGCCCGGACCCTCTACGACGGCGAGGTCCACTACACGGACCACCACCTCGGCCTTTTCATCGACGAGCTCAAAGCGCTGGGACTCTACGATGAATCGCTTCTGCTCTTCGTTTCGGACCACGGGGAGCTCTTGGGTGAGCATCGTGGCGTGATCGGGCACGGCGTGAACCGCATGTTTGAGCAGGTGCTACACGTACCCCTAGTGATCAAGCCACCGAAGTCCGCGGGGATCGGCGCGAGGCGAGTGAGTGCTCCGGTGCGAATTCTGGACGTGCTCCCGACAGTGCTCGAGTTGATCGGCGCCGAGCCTTTGGAGGAATCCGAGGGCCGATCGCTCGTGCCGCTGATGCGGGGGGAGGCGCCCGATTCCCCGATCGTCGTCAGTGAGAACGTCGGCTCGGAGGTCGTGGTCGCACACGATGGACGTTGGAAGCTCACCTTGAATCTCGACGGTCGCCAGCGCTGGATCGACCTCGACGCGGACCCGCGGGAAAAGAATCCGAAGGCTCGACTCGGCGCCGATGACAGCACGCGCGGCGAGATTCTCGCGACCGCCGCCCGCCACATCGCACGGACACACGGCGGCCAGCATCTTCTGATCGAGGGGGACTCGGCGCCAGGAGCGGTCGAGCTTGAATGCGCGGCCGCGTTTTCCCCCTATGTCGGAAAAGTAGCCACGCGCCGGCGCTCGAGGACACTCGTGCCCGGAGCCCTCGGCCCCGTCTGGTTTGCAGCGGCTGTGGACGGGGAGCTCGAAGGCTGCGCGCTCGTCTCCGGCGACCAGCGGGCCTCTGTTCCTGCCCCCGAGAGCTGGAGCAACGCGGAGGCCGTTGCATTCGGTGTACTCCGGATACGAGCGGTGCGTCGAGAAGTCGAGAGCCGCGAGGTCAAGGAGACGATCAGTGCCCAAGAGCTCGAGGCGCTCGAAGCGCTCGGCTATATGGGCCATTGAACGTCAGCCGACTTCGCGAAGCCAGTCAACAAAACGGGCAAGGCCGGTCTCGAGATCGGTCTTCGGCTCGTAGCTAAAACACTCCTTGGCATGCGACACGTCCGCGTATGTTCGGTCTACGTCACCGGGCTGCATGCCGATGCGCTCTATGATCGCCTTCTTCCCCACGGCGTTTTCGATCGCCGCGACGAGCTCGCTCAGCGTGCAGGGGGAGGAGTTGCCGAGGTTGAAGATGTCGAAGGTCGGCTCGGGGCGTTCGGCGAGCCAGTGCATCGAGCGCACCACCCCGTCTACGATATCCTCGACGAACGTGTAGTCGCGCGACGTCGTGCCGTCGCCGAAGAGGGTGATGGTCTCTTCGTTCAGAATGCGTCGCGCGAATTTGTGGATCGCCAGGTCCGGCCGTTGCCGGGGCCCGTAGACGGTGAAGAAGCGCAGGCAGGCGACGTTGAGGGCGTTTAGGTGGTGATAGGTGTACGCGATGAGCTCGCCGGCGCGCTTCGTCGAAGCATAGGGGGAGATCGGCTGCATCACCGGGTCCCTCTCGGAGAAGGGGACCGGAGCAGAGTTGCCGTAGACCGAGGAAGAGGAGCCAAAGGCGATGTTCTTGCACCCCACGCGCACTGACTCGTTGAGCAACTGGTTCCACGCGACGATGTTCGCGCGCACGTAGCCGTCGGGGTCCTCGATGGAGGGTCGAACGCCCGCCTTGGCGGCGAGGTGTACGATCATGTCTGGGCGGGCCTCGTCCATCAGGGTCCGCACCTGGTCGCCTTCGCGGAGGTCGACCTCCCGGAAACGAACCTGCGGATGGTCCTGGTAGGCCCGGAGGTTCCGTTCCTTGATCGCTCGGTCGTAGAACGGGTCGAAGTTGTCCGCGACCCAGACCTCGCCCGCTTGGTCGCGCAGTAGCCGCTCGACCAGATGGGAGCCGATAAACCCCGCGCCGCCGGTGACCAGAACCCGAGAAAACGCAGCCATGTTCTACTCCTTCGCCGAGTGCGGCGTCGTGCCATAGAACACCGAGAAGGGGAAGCCTCGTCACCCGGGTGCTACACCGCGCATGTTCTGCCTCGGAAGCGGTTTTGGTTTTGCGCGGATCGTGCGATGACACTGGAGGGGAGACGGTGCGTGCACACCGTCGGGTACGCACATGGCTGAAACGTCGCACTACGAAACCGCACCGCGGGATCGGATTTCCCTCGGCAACAAACTGGTCTACGGCGCGGGTGCTTTCGTCAACAACATTCTCGCCGGTGCCATCGGCGGCATGATGATCGTCTTGAATCTGGGCCTCGGTATGGACCCGGCGTTGGTCGGTCTGCTCGGGGCGCTGCCGCGACTGACCGATGCGCTGACGGATCCCCTGATGGGGTTCATTTCCGACAATACCAGGAGCAAGTGGGGGCGGCGAAGGCCCTACATATTTGCTGGGGCCATCCTCGCGGGACTCGTTTACGCGCTGCTTTGGCAGCTCCCGGACGGTCAATCAGAGACCTTCTATTTCTGGTATTTCCTCCTCGGCTCGCTGATCTTCTACCTCTCCTATACGGTCTTCGCGACGCCCTGGGTCGCTCTCGGCTACGAGCTCACCCCCGACTACCACGAGCGCACGCGCCTGATGGGCGTACAGAACTTCATGGGCAATCTCGCCTACGTGCTGACGCCCTGGTGCCTCTGGGTGATGTCGAACAAGGCGCTCTTCGACAACCAGCTGCAGGGGGCGCGCGGATTGGCGGTCGGCGTGGGCCTCTTCGCCATCGTCGTGGGGATCCTCCCGGCGGTTTTTCTGCGCGAGCGGGTGCTTCCAGAGGCCGTGCCCACGGAGCCCGATCCGGGCGGAGCCGCCCTGCGAATGATGAAGAACTTCTTCGGCGGTTTCGCGACCACGCTGCGCTCCCGCTCGTTTCTCAAGCTGTGCGTCGCGACCTTTCTGGTCTTCAACGGCTTCATGCTCGTCTCGTCGTTCCAGTTCTACGTGATCATCTACTACGTCTTCCGCGGCGATCAGGAGGTCGGCGCGACTTACGCCGGCTACTCGGGGACGGCCACCGGGATTGCGACCTTCGTGGTGATCGGGATCGTGACCTGGCTCGCCACCAAGATCGGAAAGCGACGAGCCTTCTTCGTCGCAACGGGCATCTCCATGGTCGGCTATGCCCTCAAGTGGGTGTGCTACACGCCGGAGATACCCTGGCTCCTCCTCTTGCCCGCCCCGCTCCTCGCCTTCGGCTTGGGTGGCCTCTTCACTCTGATGCCGTCGATGATCGCCGACGTGGTCGACGAGGACGAGCTGCAGACCCATCAGCGCCGCGAGGGCATGTATGGGTCGATCTTCTGGTGGGTGGTCAAAGTGGGGATGGCCGCAGCGCTGGCGGGCGGCGGGATTCTCCTCAACGCCACTGGCTTCAACGTCGAGCTCGGCGGCGATCAGAGCGAGCAGACCCTGACGCTGATGCGCCTGTGCGACGTGGTCATTCCCTTCATCGCCTCGGCGATCGCAATCTGGTCGATCGCTGCCTACCCGATCACCGAAGAGCGCGCCCACGAGCTTCGCAGCCTGCTCGAAGCGCGTCGAGGAACGGCGGCCGACCCGGAACCTGCGGCGGCGAGTGCCTGACGCCCTTTTTTCGTGGGGCCCAAAGGGGGTAGGCTCGCCTGATGGCATCTGCGAAACCCGAGCCTAACGGACACTTCTGCGATCACCATGGCGAGCGTGTCTACGCCATTCAAAACGTCGATCGCATGCCGCCTTTCTTCATCAGCGTGGTGTCGAACGTTGACCACTGGTTGTTCGTCTCCTCGACCGGAGGGCTCACCGCAGGGCGCATCTCGCCGAAGACGCCGCTCTTCCCCTACATTACGGAAGACAAGATCCACGACAGCTGGCTGCACACCGGGCCGAAGACCGTCCTCCGGGTCTGCGATCAGGTCTGGGAGCCGTTCAACCGCGAGCAGGACGGCCGCTTCGAGGTGGAGCGCAATCTCTACAAACACGTGCTCGGCAACAGCCTGTGTTTCGAGGAAGTGAACCATGACCTCGATCTTGCCTTTCGCTACACCTGGCGCACGAGTGAGAGTCACGGATTCTTGCGCGAGTGTGTTCTCGAAAATCGCGGCGAAGACACGGTCTCGCTCGACCTCCTCGATGGCCTTCAAAACCTCCTGCCCGCGAACACGCCAGCGCACACGCAGACCAACGCCAGCAACCTAGTGGACGCCTACAAGTGGAGTGAGCTGCACGACACCGGCCTCGGCCTGTTCACCCTCTACTCGGGGATCACCGATCGGGCCGAGCCTTGCGAGTCCCTCCGGGCCAACCTGGTTTATGCGCTCGGCCTCCCCAGCGCGTCCGTATCTCTGTCGGCTAATGCTCTTTATGCGTTCCGTGAGGGCCAGGACGCGGCGGCCGAGACGCTCACCCGCGGTAGGCGCGGTGCTTACTTCGTCCGTACCCCTCTGAAGCTCTCGCCCGGAAGAGCCGCCGAGTGGTCATTGGTGGCCGACGTGGAGAAGACGCAGGGAGAGGTGGTAGCCCTGATTCGAGAGCTCTCGGACCGGACGGCGCTCGCAGAGAGGATCAATGCATCGGTGCTCGAGGGCTCGGACGAGCTCGCCCGTTTGGTCGCGTCCGCCGATGGGTTTCAAACCGCCGCCGAGGAGAACGTCACCGTCCACCACTGCGCGAACGTGCTCTTCAACATTCTGCGCGGTGGAATCGTCGATGAGGGATACACGATCACCCGGAGCGACCTGTTGCGGACACTTCGGGGCTTCAATCGGGACGTCTTCAACCGCAACCGGGCGATGCTCGGTGCCCTGCCGGAGTCGCTGAGCTTTCACGCGCTGCTCGAGAAGGTTCACGGAACGAAGGACCGGCAGCTCGAGCGGCTCTGCCGCGAGTATTTGCCGATCACTTTTGGGCGGCGCCACGGAGATCCGAGCCGGCCCTGGAATCACTTCGAGATTCGCCTCAAAGACGAGCACGGCCAGCGACTCCTGTCCTATCAAGGCAACTGGCGGGACATTTTTCAGAACTGGGAGGCGCTAGCACTCGGTTACCCGGACCTGGTCGAAAACATGATCGCCAAGTTCGTGAACGCCTCCACCGTCGACGGCTACAACCCCTATCGCGTCACCAAGGAGGGGATCGACTGGGAGGTGGAGGACCCGGACGACCCCTGGAGTTACATCGGCTACTGGGGCGACCATCAGATCATCTACCTTCTGAAGCTCCTCGAGCTCTCCAGGCAGCACCACCCGAAGCGCTTGGCCGCTCTCCTCCATCAGCCGCTCTTCGCCTACGCGAACGTGCCCTACCGGATCCGTCCGTTCCCCGAGCTGTTGCGAAACCCGAAGGACACGGTGCTTTTTGACGAGGAGCGGGCCCGCGCGATCGACGAGCGCGTCGCCGAAATGGGAGCGGACGGCAAGCTCGTCCTGAACGACGCGCACAGCGTGCTGCAGGTGACGCTGCTCGAAAAGCTCGTCGTCCCGGTCTTGGCGAAGCTCGCAAACCTCGTCCTGGACGGCGGGATCTGGATGAACACTCAACGTCCGGAGTGGAATGACGCGAACAACGCACTGGTGGGGCAGGGCCTGTCGATGGTCACCCTGTATTACACGCGGCGCTATCTGCGTTTTCTGCGCGAGCTGCTGGCGACGGAGGACGGCGAGGTCGAGCTGTCGAGTAGGGTGAGCACATGGCAGGAGGCCACAGCCGCGGCACTCTCCGAGCTCGCAGACCACGTGCGCCGCGGGGACGTGAGCGAGGGGGAGCGCTTCGTGGCTCTCTCGGCGCTCGGGGAGGCGGCGAGTCGTTTTCGCGCCGAAGTCTACGCCGCGGGGCCGGGCGAGCCGGTGTTGCGAAAGATCTCTGATCTCGATCGCATGTGCGAGGACGCTCTGCTCGCCATAGACCACAGCATCGACGCGAACCGGCGCGATGACGGTCTCTACCACGCCTATAACCTGGTCGAGACCGGCGCCGGGCGCCTCGAGGTGGATACGCTCTACGTCATGCTCGAGGGGCAGGTGGCAGCGTTGAGTGCCGGACACCTGGACGCCGCCGGTGCGATCGAGGTTCTGGACGCGTTGTTTGCGAGCGAGGTCTACTGCGAGGAGCAGCACTCCTTCATGCTCTACCCGGATCGGGCCCTGCCGGGCTTTCTCGAAAAGAATCGCGTACCGGAGGATTCGGCAACGGCAATCCCACTGGTGTCGATGATGCTCTCGGCCGATGACCGGCGAATCGTCTACCGCGACCCGGAGGGACAGATTCGTTTCAAGGCAGACCTCGCGAACGTCGGCGACCTCGACGCGGCGCTCGACCGTGTGGCGGAGGATCAATCCCAGGAGGTCGACTCGGCGCGGGAGCCATTGCGTGCGCTCTTCGAGGAGGTCTTCAAGCACAAAGAGTTCACCGGCCGCTCGGGGACGATGTTTGGCTTTGAGGGCCTCGGTTCGATCTACTGGCACATGGTCTCAAAGCTCCTGCTCGCGGTGCAGGAGAATTTCTTTGCAGCCCTCGACGGCGATGCTCCCCGCGAGCAGCGAGAGAGACTCGCCGGGCTGTACTACCGTGTGCGGGAGGGGATCGGGTTCAACAAGACCCCCGCCGAGTACGGTGCGTTTCCGACGGACCCTTATTCGCACACGCCGAAGCATTCCGGAGCGCGCCAGCCCGGGATGACCGGACAGGTGAAAGAGGAGGTGCTGACCCGCTTGGGTGAGCTCGGCGTCCGCGTGCGCGACGGAGCCGTCACCTTTCAGCCGGCGCTGCTCCGCTCCCGCGAGCTGCTCCATGCGCCCGGCGACCTGTGCTTTCTCGACGTGGACGGTGAATGGCAGAGTATCACCATACCGAAGCACGGCCTCGGCTTCACCTGGTGTCAGGTCCCGATTCTCTACCGCGTAGAAGCGGGCGGCGAGCCTGGGCTCGTCATCGTTTGGGACGATGGCTCCCGAGAATCGCGGGAGTCGGCGGAGCTACCGCCAGAGATCGCGAGAGAGATCTTCTCCCGCAGCGGCCGGATTAGGCGGCTCGAGCTCTACTTTCTCCAGGAAGACCTGCTCACCTGACCCTCGGGTGGCAGGCGCGTGACCTCATGGGCACAAACGTTGCCGATCCCCCCGGGTGCAACAAACCCGGGGGGGCGTGACAACGGACCGCACGGAGGGGAGCTTCCCATCCTCCGTGGGTGACCTATGCTTCTGTCGAGGCACTCACATGCCCGAATCTTGCAATATTTTCAGAGACTTGCAAAATTTTCGATGAGATCGCTGATTTTGCAGGATCAACGTGTCATGCGCGAGCGATCCCCGTGCGGCCTCGCGCGGGCCATGGAATCACTGCAGGACCGGCTTCGGCGTCCGATCGACGTAGTAGAGCCCCCAGTGTTTTTCGACCTCTCGTGGGTCGGCGCTTCCCTTCCAGGGCTCATCGAAGGCCTCGAAATAGAAGTAGGGCACCTGGGCTTCCGCGGCCCAGGCGGTGAACTCGCGGTAGAAGCGCGTTTGCTCCTCCGTGCCTGCGTCCGCCTTGATGTGCTCGCGTTCCGAGCCTTCTTCGTTCAGGCCAGTCGCCCAGCCGGTCTCACCGATCACGAGGGGCATGTTCGGGTAGCGGGACTGAATGTCCTCCATGACCGACGCGGTCCAGGGCACCGCTTCCTCCAGGCTCTTGCCGTTCCACATGGCGTAGGCGTGGACCACCAGAAAATCGAGCTCCGCCGCGACTTCTTTGGCCTCTGGTTTGTTCCAGAAGTTGTAGTCGTCGGCGACGGTGACTGGCTGCGCGATGGCGGGGCGCACTTTCCGGATCTGCTCGAGCACGACCTCCTTCGGCACGCGGTGGGCGGACCAGGAGACCATGGCCTCGTTGCCGACGTTCACTGCGGCGACTTGCTCCGGGTAGCTGTTTGCCAAGCGAATCGCTTCGGCGATCTCGAGGTCGAGCTCTTCTTCCGGCATCTCGTTGCCGATCCAGACGCCGAGCATGACGCGCACCGGAATGTAGTTGTCGCGGATGACCTGGAGGATCTTCTCGGTAACCCGTCGGCTGCTGTAGACGCGGATCAGGTGCCAGCGTTCGGCGACGATCCGCAGGTCTTCGAGGATCTGCTCCTTCGAGGGGTAGGGCCCGCTCGGGGACTGCCCCTCGCGGAAGGGCCCGTAGGAGATCCCAGCGAGAACCGGTTCGCCGGCGAGCTCCGGAGCGAAGACCCGACGCGCGAGCGGCGCTTCGGCGGCGGTTGAGCCGTCCACCGATCTCGTCTCGGGCGCGGCTGCAGGGTGTTCCGAAGAAGGCGCGGTGGAGCAGCCGATCGCGGCCAAAACCACGGCGGCTCCGATGACGCGCGTTGTGTTCATGTCATCCTCCCGTCATCTCTGCGAGCGCCTCCTGTGTATCTTGACATCCCCCTTGGCAACAAGTTAGTTCGGACAACAAACAAAGCTTGTTTTGCACACACGGGCCACAAAAATACCGGACGCGCCGCTTGTGGGAGGGCTGGCGCCGGGGAGGTTGAAATGCTGAGTCGAACGTTCGCAACCCGGGCCATCGTCGCCATATCTCTCGCGTTCGCCACCGCCTGCGGTGACGACGACAATGAAGGTGAAAACAACAACAACGCTTGTCCACCGGGCCAGGTCCGCGAAGGCAACCGTTGCGTGACCCCGGGCAACGGGAACAACAACAACACGAACAACAACGAGAACGCGGACAACCCCGGTTGCACGGACACCGACGCCGCGAACTACGACTCGAGCGCGGATGCCGATGATGGAAGCTGTGTCTACGCGGTGACCTTCTCGGTCGACATGACGGGCTTTGATACCGCCGCAGGCGTCTCCGTCTCGGCAAGCAACGGCGAGACCTATCCGCTGACGGACAGCGGCAGCGACGACATTTGGACCGGTGTCGGCAACATCGCGAGCGGCAACTACTTCTTCCGCTTCGTTCGGGGCACTGACCCGGAAGACATTCCTCTCGCCTGCAACGACAACCCAGGCGGCACGTTCACCGAGCGGGGCCTCACCGTCAGCGACGCTCCCACGTCGACCCCCGTCTATCCATTCTCCGAGTGTATTCCCCTCGAGGGACCGCTCACTGTCGACACCTATTGGTTCGCCAGCGGTTACATCGGTGATGGAGGGACCGCCGGAAATGTGACCGACGACACGACCGGCTGCCCCACGCGCGCGGGTGACCAATTGGGCTCCTGTCACGCGATGACCTACAACGTCAGCTCCGAAGGCTTCGCTGGCATCTTTTGGCAGTTCCCCGACGGTAACTTCACAAACGGAGACGATGGGCGGCGTGTCGAGACGACGCTCGACACCCTGACCTTCTGGGCGTGGAGCGACAGCGGCGGGGAGACCGTCGAGTTCATCGCCGGGTCGGATATCGATGATTTCAAGGTATCGACAGGAAACAGCATCACGCTGACCAGCACTCCCACGGAATACACGATCGAATTCACCACCAGCTCAGGACTCCTCGTCACACCGTTCTCCTGGGTGATCGCCGATACGCCAAACAGTGGCAATAGCTACACTTTCTACATCGACGATATAGCTTTGAGCTCCGAGACCATGGTCTCGATACCCGGCTGCACGGACAGTGATGCGAACAACTTCGATGATACGGCAACGGTCGATGACGGCTCCTGTACGTACGATCTCACCCTTCAGGTCGACATGTCCCAGGAGACCTTCAATGCCTCCGACGGCGTCTTTGCGACCGGTAGCTTCGGAGCCGATGTGCAGCTCACGGACGGGGACATGGACGACATCTACAGCGGCACGGTGAGCGTTGCACCGGGGTCATACACGTACAGTTTCTACGTTGGGTCGACTCCTCCGATGAGTGAGATCGTTCCCAGTACGTGCGATGCCGGCGGCGGCGCTCGCCAAGTCAACGTGGGGCCTGCGCCGGTGGAGCTCGCGGCCGTGCTGTTCGGCGGGTGCCCGAGCGACGTGCTTGGCTGCACCGATCCGGACGCCGCAAATTTCAACGCCTCGGCGACCACCGACGACGGAAGCTGCGTCTACACCGTCAGCTTCGCCGTCGACGTGAACATCGCGGTCACCACCGGAGTGCAGGTCGCACTCAGCGACGGCACCACGGTCGACCTCGCGGATGGTAACGGCGACGACGTTTGGACCGGCACGGCGGATCGCGCTCCAGGAAGCTACTTCTACCGCTTCTTGGTGGACGGAACGCCGGAGGTCGTGCCCTTGGCATGCAATGACAACCCGAGTGGTACGTTCAACGAACGTGGTTTCACCATCGTTGACGCACCGGTCGGATTGCCGACGACGCCGCTGAATGATTGCGTCCCACTCTCCGCACCCATCGTGGTCGACGACAACTGGTTCGCGAGCGGCTTCATTGGCGATGGCGAAACCCCCGGCAACGTCACCCAGACGCTCGCCTCTTGCCCGACGCGTGCGGGCGATGAGCTCGGCAACTGCTACAGCGTGAGCTATACGGAAGCTGGACTGGGCTTTGCCGGCGTGCTCTGGAACTTCCCGGATGGCAACCTGACCGACCTGACTCAGGGCATCCGCGTCGACAACACGCCCAATGTGGTGCGGTTTTGGGCCTGGGGTGAGAATGGCGGCGAAGTCGTCAAGTTCGTCACCGGAATCGGGGCGCTCGATACGTTCAATGTCGAGCGCGAGTTCACGCTCACCACCACACCGACCGAGTTCACGCTCTTCATCGGCGGAGAAACCTGGGACAAGGTCGTGGGGCCCTTCGGTTGGGTCGCCGCCCTCACTGGCGGCGCTACGATCGAGTTCTACATCGACGATATCACCTGGGAGAATGCGACGGTTGGGTGTACGGACAGCAACGCCAAAAACTACGACGTGAACGCCGTCGCGGACGACGGCAGCTGCACCTATGACCTTACCTTCAGCGTCGACATGAGCTGTCCCGACGCTCTCGATGGCTCGAACAACTCAATCGGTGAGTTCACGGGCTTCACCGATGTTCGTATCGCGGGCCCCTTCAACGGGTTCGCACCGAACATTACGCTCGTGGACTCAGGCTCGGGCAACATCTGGACCATTACGCTGACGGACCTGAATCTGCCGAACGGCCAGTTCGAGTACTTCTACCTCACCGACAACTACTCCTCGAAGGAGAACCTGTTGGATGAGGTCGGGACGTGCGGTCTGCCCCTGAACACGGACGGAACCAACTTTGCGAACCGCGTGATCACGGCGATCAACGGGCAGACCTACAATGACCTCTACGGTCAGTGCGCGACGGATTGCCCGATTCCGACGACCGAGCTCAACGAGGCGCTCGATTCAGGACCTGCGGACGGTTTGGTATTCCAGGACGGAGGCAATTCATTCGTCGGGGACATCGCCGGGGCGATCTCGCCGGTTGGCTACATCGGGGCGACGAATAACGCGTTTGTCTTCGGCTTCCAACTGCCGAGCAGTCTGCGCCAAGACGACGTGGTCAGCGACGCGGCAATTCGCCTGCGCTTCTTCGCTCTGCCGGAAAATGTTCCTGACTTCGGAGCGGATCTGGTCGGGCTCGGCACACGTGACGACCCGGAGATCTTGGCCACAGACTACGACGGATCGACGACGGGCACGCTGATCCAGGCCGATTTTCTGAGTGGCGGCACCTACACCCAGGGCGACCTGATCACGACGGACGGAGCTGGAAGCACCGCACTCGTGGACTTCCTGAATGCGCAGCTTCAGACCGCGGGGACGACGCCCGGCGACTGGGTGTTTTTCCGCTTGGCGCCGAACGGTGCCAACGGAACGGGGGGGAACGCATTTTGGCAGGTCAACACGGGTAACGAGGGCCTCCCCGAAGCACCGCCCCTGCTCACCTTCACGTCGGATTGCACCACGTGCGACTCCTTTGCCTTGGGGTGCACCGCATCCAATGCGAACAACTACGATCCGACCGCGATCGTGGACGATGGGTCTTGCATCTACGATGTGACCTTCACCGTCGACATGGGCTGCCCGGATCCGGATGATGCGTTCTCGAGCGTGCAGATCACGGGACCCTTCTGCAGCTTCTGCGGCGACATCAATATGGCGGACCAAGGCGGTGGCATTTGGTCGATCACCCTCGCCGTGCAGGAGGGTGCGTTCGAGCACAAATTTATCACCGACGGGTTCAGCAGCGAGGAAGATCTCATCGACGACATGGTGGGAGGCGCGAGCTGTGCGCCGAGGACGGACTTCAGTTCCTTCGCGAACCGACAGGTCGCGGTCGACCGGAACAACCTCGCCTTTGGTGCGGTCTACGGTCAGTGCGCGTCGAGTTGCTTCGAGGTGGGACTCGTCACCTACGCGGCGGATTCGGCGGACGCGCGGATTCTGGCCAACGGAGGAAGTCCGCTGGTTCAAAACGCGGTCGGACCCGAGTCCTTGGAGATCGGCGACATCTCGGCTGAGCCATCGGTCATGGTGATCCCGGTTCAAATCCCGACCGTGTCGATGGGCGGATTCACAGAGGGGGATTTCGATGCGCGCCTGATCAGCATCGTGAATAGCCCGAGCTGGAACGTCGACCTCTACGGCTTGCCCTTCAGAACCGCAGCGGACGTGCTGGCCGGCGATTACTTCGCCGGTGCGGACGATGCGACCAGCGGTGTGGTCAAGATCGCCGATGATTTCATCACGGCGAGTACGGCTCCCGGATCGGTACGGACGCCGGAGAGCGCGAGCGCGACTCTCATCGGCTACATCAATGATCAGATCACGGCGGGTGCGGTTGCTGGAGATTATCTGTTCTTCCGATTGAATCCCGACGATACCAACGTCGGCGGAGCGATCGTGAACGTATTCTCCGCGGACAATCCGGCTGAGTTCCCGAGGCTGCGCCTAAAGTAGAGGACGCGGTGAGGAATGTCCGATCCGAAACGTTACCAGGGCGGGGAGCGTGCTCCTCGACCTGCTCAGCGCTCTGATGTTAACCGTACCTGTGGCCGCTGCTGCCATCCCCGTCGAGCTCGTCCAGCATGACGGTGAATGGCAGCTCCTCCGAGGCGGTAAACCCTGGGAAGTGAAGGGCGCTGCCGGCGGTGGGTCGTTGGCCGACCTCGCGGCAGCCGGAGCGAACACCACCGCCGAGATCGGCGGCGAGCGGGTGAAGAATGTGCACCGCCTCTGTCCCGCGATCGACGTCTACGGCATCAACAGCTACGCCGGCGTCGCGTCGCGGTTGACCGCAAAGGATGGCTGGGGCGGCGTCGCCTGGCAGGACCCACCGAACGATTGGGGCGCGCTTCCGGCTGGCCTGGACCTGCGTGGTGCGTCGCGTTTGAGCTTCCGGGCAAGGGGCGAGAAGGGCGGCGAGTCCGTGAAGTTCGGTCTCGGGCTCATCGGCCGAGACCCCAAGTACCCGGATACCGCCCGCGTCGAGAGCGGCGAAGTGACACTGAGTCAGAAGTGGAGACACTTCGTCGTCGACTTGGAGGGTGCAGATCTCGAACGGGTGAAGACCGGGTTCGATTGGGTCGCCGCCGCACCCGTGACGTTTTATCTCGACTCGGTCCGGATCGAGTGATGGTAGACTCGATGCCGAAGAAGGGGAGGGGCTTGTCCAAAGGCCGGATATTCGACGCGACCGCGGTGCGAGAAGAACACCGTCGCCTACTCCTGCGCCTCCTCTGGGAAAGCGGAGAGATGTCGCGGGCCGACGTGTCGCGCCAGACCGGCCTCAGTCGCTCCACCGTCTCCGCCATCGTCAACGAGCTCCTCGACCGCGGTTTGGTCTCGGAGGTGGGAGCCGGAACGTCGAGTGGCGGGCGGCGTCCGATCCTCCTCGCCTTTAACTACGACGCCTTTACTCTCGCCGGCGTTGATGTAGGGGCGACCCACGTCGGGGTCGTCCTCACGAATCTCCGGTGTGAGGAGAAGGCCTGGCGGCACGTTTATCATCCCGTGCGCGAAGATCCGGCCGGGACCATCGCGCTGGTCAAGGCGCTGCTTTGGGATGTGCTCGAAGATCCGAACGTCACCGGCCCGCCACTCGTGGGCATCGGGATTGGCGTACCGTCGCCGGTGGTGAACAGCGAGCCCAATCGAATCAGCTCGATGATTCTGCCGCGCTGGGTTGGCTTCGACCTGACCGGCGCGGTCCAAAAGGAGTTTCGGGTCCCGGTGCATCTCGACAACGACGCCAACCTAGGCGCCCTCGCCGAGCATTGGTGGGGCGCCGGACGCGGGGAGCGCCATTTGGTGTATTTGAAGCTCGCCACCGGGATCGGCGCCGGTCTCATCATCAATGGTGAGGTGTTTCACGGCAAAGCGGGGATCGCCGGGGAAATCGCGCATACCGCCGTCGAGCCGGCGGGGCCGCGCTGCTTGTGTGGCCAAGACGGCTGTCTTGGCCTCGTGACCGGCACCGGAATGCTGCTTCGCCGGGTTCGTGAGCGGATTCAGGCGGGTCAGCCTTCGTGCCTCGATCCGCGGACGCTGAGCACGCAGACGCTCGTCGATGCCGCAATCGCCGGCGACCGACTCGCCCTAGAGACGGTGCAGCGCGCCGGACACTTGCTGGGCATTGGGATCGCCAATCTCTTGAACGTGCTAGATCCGGGAATGGTGGTCCTTGGGGGGGAGCTCACGCAAGCGGGGCCCATTCTCCTCGATCCCTTGATCGAAACCGCGCGTCGACGTGCCTTGTCGACGTCGATCGCGCCCACCCCGATCGTGACCACCCAGCTCGCTGACCGCGATATCGCCCTGGGGGCGGCCACTCAGGTCTTGAGTCATGCGCTAATTGATGAGTCGATGTTGATCGATGCCCGTGCGGTCGCCCGCATCGGCGCGGTGATCGTTTGAGGAGGAAACGATGAGACGAGCACTGACCCTGCTGACCCTGACCGTTGGATTCGGATGCGCTGAGAGCGAGGGAGAGACCGTATTTCCCGCGGTCACCTACGTCCAGGTCTTCGCGCAGGAGTTCGACGGCGCGGACGGCGACCCGGTCGACACCTCGGTCTGGAATTTCGACATCGGCACCGGCCCCAACGGCTCCGGTTGGGGCAACAACGAGCTGCAGTATTACACCGACAGCACCGAGAACGTGTCGCTCGATGGCAACGGCAACCTGAGGATCCGCGCTCAGGAGATCCCCATCGCGGAACGCCCCAATTTCGAGAACCGCGCCTACAGCTCGGGCCGCATCACCACCCTTCGCAAGTTCGAGCAACAATACGGTCGCTTTGAAGCGCGAATGAAGTTGCCGAGCGGCCGAGGCATGTGGCCGGCGTTTTGGATGTTGGGGAGCAACTTCCCGGAGGACGGGTGGCCCATCTCCGGAGAGATCGACATCATGGAATTCGATTCGGGAGCGCCGACGATCATTTTCGGCTCCGTACACGGCCCGGCGTTCAATGGGGGCAACGCGATCTCGGCGGCCTATACACGTGAGGAGGAACGAGCGGATCCCGATTCGCCTCCACGCCTCGTGCGCTGGGACGAGGGCTTTCACGTCTTCGCGGTAGAGTGGGATCCGAGTCGGATCGCTTGGTTCGTGGACGACGAACTCTTCGCGGTGGTGACCGGAAGCGTTGTTCAGATCTCAGCGCAGGCCAACTGTGAGGCGGGGCGCATCTCCGAATCAGACTGCGCGAGCTTTGACCGTCGAACGCGGTGGCCCTTCGACCAGCCGTTCTTTTTGCTCTTGAACTTTGCGGTCGGTGGCAATTTTGTAGGGAACCAAACTCCGCTGCCTGGTGAGCTCCCGGAGGAATTCCTGATCGATTACGTCCGGGTGTTCGAGCGAGCTAGTTTTCAGCAGTAGTCGCCGCTTCGACATCGAGGAGAATGTCCTCCACCGAATCGCCATCGAAGTACACGTTGTCGACCAGCAGCGTCTCGCCGGTGAAGGTCGTGCTGTTTGAAAAGGTCACGACGTTGGTGACCCGTGAGAGATCAACGCCTCCGTCCTCAAAATCGGAGAGCGGGATCCACAGCTGATGCCAGTCCGAATCGTTCTGGTACCCATAGGCGGAGGCGAGCAACGTGACCGAACCGTCTGCATCGGCCATTTGGATCTCAATGTCACTGAAGGAAAGGCGGCCGCCGCCCTTAAACGCGACAGAGAGCGTCTGATAGTCCCGAAGGTCTTGCGGGTTGGTCTCGAAGAAGAGTCCTCCACCCCAGAAACCGGCGGCGCCGGTCAGGAAGAACGCGGCGGACACCTCGCCCTGAATTCGGTCCGGACGGCGAAGCTGACGGTAGGTGTCCTCAAAGATGAAGTAGTTCCCTCCAGGGCCGCCGCTCGCGTCGTAGACATCGCTGAAGTCGTCGCCGATGATGCCGTCGTAGAACGGACCGATGGCGAGACGGTCGTCTCCCGGTTGGAAGGGGTCCGGTCCGGGGAGAAAATCGGTGCCCACTCGGTCGGCTTCGACCCGGTCAAAGGCTTCTTGATAGATTGAATAGTCGGGATCGTCGAACGCGTCACGACAGCCGGCGAATGCAACGAGTGCCGCAACGACTGCGATGGGTCCTGCTGAGCGATGCATCATCATCCGGCTTCCTCCTCGTCTTCATCCTCTTCCGGCTCGAACTCGGGCGGGAAGATCGGATCGTTGCCGCCTTGGACCGCGACCTGTTGCACGTCGCCATTCTCATCGACGTATTCGAGTAGCACCCAGTTTCCCTGAACATTTCCGCCGAGCAGCTCGATCGCCAGATACGAGGGTGTTGCGAGGCGGGCAAAGCTGACGCCGTCACCGGTGAGGTCGAGGAGGGTTCCGGGGTAGTTGCTCAGCACCGACTGGTACGCCGCGATCGCCTGGAGACGGACGTCGTCGGGATCCGTGTCGTCGGTGAACTCGCTCGTTTCGTAGATCCCCTGCAGACCTACCGCGGCGAAGTATTGAGCGACACCGGGATCGATCGGCCCTTCATTGGCAAGGATCGTGCCGAAGGCGTAGTAGGTGGCGGTAGAGGAGCCGACCTCGCTGATCGCGAACGCTTCCGTATCGTCGGCAATGCCGGTCGAAACGAATGGATTGTTCGGGTCTCGAAGGATCGAGTCGCTCGGTGCGACGCCCGAATCGGGCCGGAAGAACTCGTACCGAAGCGCGAGCAGGTCGATCGGGAAACGCGGGTCCGGCGCGTCGACGCCGCAGCCGAAAGAGCAAAGAACGAGGATGAGTGTCAGCCGATGCATGGTCACCTCAGAATGCAATGTTGAGGTAGGTGAGGACCTCGAGCTCGTAGCCCAGATGGTCGCCGTTTCTCAGGTTGTCGAAGAGTCGCTCCTCCGTCGGGCTCTCGTCGTCCACGCGGAAGCGCGGACTGAAATCGTTCAGCAAGCGCCACTGCGTGCGAATGCCGATCCGCGAGTACGCTTCGTAGACCCAGCTCGGCAGCGTGGCTCCATAGGAAACGTCCAACATGGTCTGCAGCGGGAAGGTCAGGTTGAAATCCCGGTGGAAGTCGTAGGGGCCCCAATCGTCGATGCGAATGAAGCCGTTGATGAACCAGCGTTCGTAGGACAGCTCGTAGTTGAGCCCGTAGCGCTGGATGACGCGGTCGTCGTCGCCGTTGGGCTGACCCTCGCCGCCGTAGAGCACCGCAGCGTAGCGGACGCCGTTGGCCTTGCCGCGGGCCTGAATGTTTACCTCGATCAGGTCTTCCGCCGGTACCGAGCTTGCGAAGGGAAAGAAGCTCCCATTCGCGAGAACGCCAATACCCGCGTCCTGAACGCCCCGATAGTCGCGGTAGACGATGTCGAGGGCGAGGGCCATCGGTGCATCTTCCTGGGCGCGATTATCGAACTGCCAGAAGAAGGTGGCAGGGGTCGGGTCCCAGACGATCATCAGCTCGTAGCCCATGAGCTCCTGGTTGCCCCGGACCGAGAACGGGTCATCGAGAATGTTGCGAGGTGACACCCCGGGGAAAAACTGGCCGGTGAAGATGTCGGTGCCGCTCGGAATGGACGGAAGCGCTTCGGCGATCGACTTCTGGTACAAGAAGTTCGGAGCGATCTGAATGTCACCGATGAGATAGGTGAAACCGCCGAGGGTGTTCCAGTGGTTGCCTTGGCCGCTCTCCTTCAGGGTCCAACCGGTGTAGGTCAACGTGGCGTCTGGGCCACCGGAGGCGACGATGCCTTTATAGGCACCCTGCACATAAGCGTTGACGATGCCGAGCTCGGCGGTGAGCTTTCCTTTCGCACCGAGGGTATCGGTGAAGCGAACCTGATCATCGAAGACGTTGTAGCCCGAATTGAGGTAACCCTCGCCCTCGCCGACCTCCTCGACCTGTTGAAACTCACGGTCGATGAGCGGCGAGCCCGCCATGATCCCGCCGAGCTCGAGCTTTAACGGGCCGTATTGGCGACCGACATAGAGGGTCGTTTTGCGCGACTTGGGTTGGGGGATGACCGAGCTCACCGCCGCGCCGGCGCGCTGTGCGAGGTCCTCCTGGTGAATGACCGCGACCTCGTAGGAGCCGATCTTGGTTTCGTACTTGCCCATCACGAGCGGGTTTGCGCCCCAGTAGACCTCCTGGCCAAAGAGCAGCTTGAAGCCTTCGAGCCCTCGCTTTCCTGCCACCTCGACTCCGACCGGTGTATCCGCCTTGTAGATGTCGATCGCTTCGCCGTAGTAGGTCTCGGGCCTCAGGCCGAAGAAGTCCCCCTCGTAGCCCCAGTGGTAGCTGCCCACCCGATAGAAGGCTTCGAGATCGAAGTAGCTGTGGTTCCACTCCGCGGACGCGTTGTACACCTTGATGCGCTCGTTACCGACGATCGGCTCGAGCTCGCCGCTAATCGGATCGAGGATCTGCTGTCCTCGGAACTCACGGTCTTCGTAGTAGATCTCGTTGATCGGGTTTTGTGCGACGTTCCCGAGCACGTTGAAGGTCGCCTGTGCCTTGAGTCCGTTGGTGGGGTTCGACTCGAAGCCGAAGTAGAACGACTGCGTCGATTCGATGCGCTTCTGTTGTCGTTCTCGATTCTCGTTTTCATCGTAGAGCGTCGGCAGACGCACGGTGGGGTCGCTCGGGTTCACCGGCGCCGCATCGAGGAGCGCGCCATCGGTGTAGTAGCTCTCGAGCTCGATGCGGAGGTCACTCACCTTTAGGAGTGAAAGCTCGCTCACGAGTTGTTGCGCTTTCGCGGCGTTGTAGGCGGCGGCTTCGTTTTTGGGCTCGAGCGCACCCCAGTGCTCTCGAATGCGCTCGAGGGTCGTCGTGGGCGCATACGGGTCGAGGGCGTAGCCTTTTTGGAGCACGTAATAGGCGGAGCGCGGATAGAGCTCGAAGAAACCGCGCTCGTTCGGCCGCCCCTTGGCGCAGACCCCAAACCATTCCTCGTTCATGTTGTTGCCCACCTCCGGCAGGTCCATGCGATAGGCGTTGTTTCGCCAGCTCGCGGTGGTGTCGTGCACATCGAGGTTTTCTTCCTGGCGGTACTTCCACCAGCCGTCGGACCACTGAAATGACATGCCGCCGATCGCATTGCCGACGCGACCCTTGCCGTAGCTCTGCTCGTAGATCTCCTGCCAAAGGGCCCGAAAGTACTCGGCCTGCATGATGTGGTCTTCGCGGTTCTCTTTCGCGTTGTAGGCGTCCGCACCAAACTCGGTGTAAGCGAAGGGCACGCCGAGGACGTTCTGCACTTCTTGGAACAGGTCGCCCGAGCTCTCGCCGCGGTAGACGTTCGATCCGAGAATGTCGAGGTTCGGGACGTATTTGGCGATGAGGTCGATGAATTGCAGGTCGCCGTTGGCGATGGAGACCGGGTGCTTGTCGTCGATCGCGTGGATCGCATCGACCATCTCCCCGTAGAGGGTGTAGAGGTACTTTGCCCGCGCATCACCTTGCGATTCGAGCGGCAGGTCCTCGATCTCGTTGGAGCTCCAGTACAATCCGTAGTTGTTCTCGTTGCCCAGGAGCCAGTAGAGCAGGCCGCGGGTGTCTTTGTATTCGCGGACGATGCTCTCAATCTCCTCCCGAATGACCTCCCGCGTACGGGGATCTTGGTAGTTGATCGGGCTCTGGTAGACCCCATCCACCAGGAATCCGTAGCGGCCCATCGCATGGTTGAGGACGGTGTAGATCCCGTAGTTGTCGTAGATGTATTCGATCCATTTCTTCGGAATGCCGGCGTAGACCCGGATCACATTCACGCGCATGTCGGCGAGAAGACCCATTTCGTAGTCGAGGGCCTCTTTGATGAACGCGTCGGGTTGGCTCCAGAGATCGTAGTTGTAGTTGGTGCCGATCGGGAAGTAGTCCCAGTTCATGCCGAACACGAAGAAGTCTTGCCCATCGACCTGGAGCTTGTGGCCCTTCTCATCGCTGTAGACTTCGACCGTGTGTGCGCCGCCCCGCGTGCGCCGGCGATCCGGGCGCTTCGCGGCGGCGGGAGGCGTGGACTCCGGCTCCGTTTGCATGGGAGCGACGTCTTCCGGCGGTGGCGCATCACGCAAGCGTTCGACGGGTATGTCGTCACGCGGTCCGCTTCGGCTTTTCGCATCCGACTCACCGGTTTGAGCGACTAGGGCCGCTGCGAACAAGAGACTCAGGGACATAGCATTCTCACGTCTGGCGCGCGGCGATCACGTCGCGGTACCAGTAAAAGCTCTGTTTCAGGGTTCGTTCGAGCGATTCATAGTCCATCCAGACCAGGCCAAAGCGCATCCGGTAGCCGTGGGCCCACTCGAAGTTGTCGAGGAGAGACCAAGCGAAATAACCCTCGACCGGTGCACCCGCTTCAATCGCTCGGCCGCAGGCGTCGAGGTGCATGCGATGGTAGTCGATCCGCTGCGTGTCCTTGATGGTGCCATCCCGGTTGGGCCCGTCGGAGTACGCGACGCCGCTTTCGGTGACGATGATCGACTTCGGCCGATAGTCCTCGTGCACTCTTCGGAGCATGCGCTCGAGACCGTTGGGGAAGACCTCCCACCCCATGTCGGTGCGTTCTTCGTCCGGGGGCTCGAAGATTTCCCGGGGCAGATTGCCTTCCTCGGGACCGCGGAGAATAGCGCGCGAATAGTAGTTCACGCCGAGAAAGTCGAGCTCGGGAGCGATGAGCTCGAGGTCCCCCTCCTCGATGAAACTCGGTGTCATCGAGTCCAAAGCCCCGTCCGCGAAATAGTGCCCGAGCATATCCTTTGGATAACCCCGTCCGAAGATGGGGTCGAGGTACCACCGGTTAAAAAAGCCGTCGAACCACTCAGCGGCGCCTCGGTCGTGGTGACTGGGGGACGCGGGGTAGCCGGGGGTGAGATTGAGCACGATCCCGTGGCGCCCATCGGGGCAGAGCTCACGCATGCGCGGAAGGGCGAGACCATGAGAGACATTGACGTGGTGCGCCACGCGTAGCGCGGCCGAGCGGTCCTTCATGCCGGGTGCATGGTGCCCGTTGTCGTGCCCAAGATGCGCAATGCACCACGGTTCGTTAAAGGACATCCAGTTCTTGACGCAGTCGGCCAAACGCTCGACCACCACGCCCGCGTAGTCCGCAAAGCGCTCGGCGATGTCGCGTTGGGTCCAGCCTCCCTCGTCTTGTAACGCCTGCGGGAGGTCCCAGTGGTAGAGCGTGCTGTACGGCGTGATTCCCGCCTCGAGCAGCGCGTCGACCAGGCGCTCGTAAAACGCGAGGCCCGCCTCGTTCACCGGCCCACGTCCGCTCGGTTGAATGCGCGGCCACGCGATCGAGAAACGATAGGCGTCGACACCGAGTTCGCGCATGAGCGCGATGTCTTCCGGATAGCGGTGATAGTGGTCGCAGGCGGTTCGCGCGTCGCTGCCGTCTTCGATCTTTCCCGGGGTCGCGCAGAATCGGTCCCAGATCGACTCCCCGCGCCCGTCGACCTCGGTGGCGCCCTCGATTTGAACAGACGACGTCGCGACTCCGAAGACGAAGTCGTCGCTGAACCGGACCATACTCCCCCCATCGGAGTTTGTTCGGGAGGAAAACAATGTCCGGGAGGGCGTGTCAATGGCTCGGGTATACCGTTCCGCTCGATATCTCCCTGATATTCGTTAGGATTCTTGATGCGGCGAGTCAGAGTGCCCTGCCGCCGCGAGACTTTGGCGGAGGCACGAACAATCTAGTGGTCGTTCGTAGCCCCTTCGGTCGAGACGGGCGCGGCGGTCGCACTGCGTCGAATGAAGATCAGATTCCGAGCGTAGATGACCAGTCCAAAGGCTTGCCCCGTGACCCCCACCGGATCGCCGCGCCGAAGAAAATAGGTGAGCAGCATCAGGCCGCCGAGGGCGCTCAGGATCCAAAACGCGGTCGGCACGACGCTCGCCTTCGCCCGCTCGCTCGCGATCCACTGCACCAACATGCGGGCGGTGAACAGGAGCTGCGCACCGAAACCAAAGGCGAGCCAGTACCAGGACAACCCCGCATCGAGCGGGTCCACCTGGCCGTCGCGGGTGTCGATCCGAATGGCGGAACGGATCGTGTTGTCGTC
Organism: uncultured Bdellovibrionales bacterium; assembly: GCA_964468125.1. Taxonomy (GTDB): domain Bacteria; phylum Myxococcota; class XYA12-FULL-58-9; order XYA12-FULL-58-9; family CAYXVF01; genus CAYXVF01. The sequence continues at coordinate 37,033 of CAYXVF010000063.1, forward strand.
AGTGGAGGAAATCTCGAGCGTGCCGAGCTCGTCCTCGCTCACGCGACGCGCCGTAACCTCGCGAGTGCTGCGGTCGAGCTCGAGCAGGACGAGCTCTTTGTTCGGAAGCGGCTCGTTCCCTGCCGCCCGGATCGAGGCTGCGGCCACTGAAAGACAGAGGAGGAGTAAGAGGGGCGCCGCCAGGCGGTCCGGGCGGTTCACGCGGAGGCTCCGCGCTGGTTTGTCGTCGTCGATTCCGCGGC
>CAYXVF010000064.1:0-37097 GCA_964468125.1 uncultured Bdellovibrionales bacterium
GTGATGACCGGCAAGTCGGGTTGCTCGGTGGGGCCGTGGCCGGGTGGTGTGCTCGTCTGTGGGCTCGGCGCGAGCGAAGACCTTGATGTTCCTCGTGGTCCCGATCACGAAAGCACCGCGAGCAGACGCGCGACCGACTCCGCCGTAGCACATTCAACCCGTACGCCGTGCGAGGCGACGACAACATTCGGAAGACGAGGGTCTCGCCGTCCGTTGAAACGTCGAGGCTCATCCACGTGCCTTCGGTCGTGTCGATCTCCACTTCTTTCCAACCCCAGTTCCCGGGGGGGATTGTTGACGTCCCATTTCGAGTCGTCCTTCTTCTCGGGCGCTGGAGCGGGGGGGGGGCCGTGGAAGAAGCGATCTCGACGGTTCGACGCTTGGAAGCGTCGACTGCTGCAGGGGGATTCTGGGGAGCCGCGCAGAAGAGCGCGAACGCGAAAACAACGAAGAGTCAGAAATGCATGGCCGCCGCTCTTAGAAGAACGCAGCGGCCCTGGCAACCGAACCGCTAGAGCTGCTCCACCTGTGGCAGTCCGTCGAGGAGCGGCAAGAGGTAGTCCTTGAATGCGTCGGTGATGTCGTTTCCGCCGCTTCGATGCGCGTCGGGCAACGTACGGGTCTTGGCGGCGACGTCGGTGAGCTCGAGGCGCTCGAAACCCGCTTTGTAAGGAGTATCGCTCACACGGGTGATCGCGATCGAGCCGTCCTTCTCCCCGTCGAGGGCGCAATGCACCGCCTTGGCGCCGGCCGCGGCAGCCTCCTGCTGGTCCACGCGGCTGATTCCGATCGGATAGCAGCGCTGCAGATACCCGAAGGTATCGGCGCGCACGCGGACCTTGCCCATCTTCGACTTCACGAGCTGCACCAAGTGGTCACCGAGCGCACCGGAGCCCGAGAGTTGCACGTTGCCATGGGCGTCCTTCTCCACCTGCGCCTGCAATTTGGTGATCATCGGGTTGCCGTCCGAGTCGTGAATGCCCTCGCTGACGGCGATGAGGCAGCGCCCGTGCTTGCTGTAGATCCGATCCACGTCGGCCACGAAGCTGTCGAGGTCGAATGCATCCTCCGGGCAATAGATCAGATGAGGACCGTCAGTGTCTTTCTGGCGCGCCATGACGCTCGCCGCGGTGAGAAATCCCGCGTGACGCCCCATGACGATGTTGATCTTGATGCCGGCGAGCGACTTGTTGTCGAGGTTGTCACCAATGAAGGCGGAGGCCACGAACTTGGCCGCCGACGGAAAGCCAGGCGTGTGGTCGCTTCCGACCAGGTCATTGTCCACGGTCTTCGGTACGTGAAAGCTGCGCAGGTCATAGCCCTGCTTGCCGGCCACCTCGTTGAGAATGCGGCACGTGTCCGAGCTGTCGTTGCCGCCGATATAGAACAGGTACTTCACGTCGTGTTTGGCGAGATTCTCGACGACCTTCTTGCCGTACTCCTCGTCCGGCTTGTCGCGCGAGCTGCCCAGGGCGGCCGACGGCGTGTTGGCGATCCGGTCGAGGCGCGCCTCGTCGATGCCCTGCAGCTCGACGAAGCGGTCTTCGAGCATGCCTCGGGCACCGTTTTGCGCCCCCAGGACTTTGTCTACCGCGCCTGCGGCGGTGAGCGCTTTCACGACGCCCACGAGGCTTTGGTTGATGACCGCGGTGGGACCGCCGCTCTGACCGATGACTGCGTTGTGTGCCACGCTGCTCCCCTCCTCCAGGATGAGCCCGTGGTGTAGCGCGAAGGGGGCTCGGCCGGCAACCGGGGCAGGCCTGAGGCTTGGAGCCGCGGGAAAAGTGTGCATCCTATGAACTCGATGACGGATGACCGACGCGAAAACGACCGACGACGAGAGGATTTGGGCTCGCCCCCGATCGGCGAGCGCCGTCGCGAGGATCGGCGCAGCGGCATGGATCGGCGCGCTTTCTCCCGCGTCGACCTCGACCTCTGGATCGAGCAGGAGCACGGCGAAGAAACCGTATTCCGTCTGGCCGGGAACCTCTCGGCTGGGGGGATCTACCTCGAGCACGGGTTCACCCACCCGGTGGGCACGCGCGTCAAACTGCGCTTCACCCTCGATCCGATCGATGCGTCGGTGGAGGTTGATGCGGAGGTGGTCGCGGCCCAACAGACCGACGACACGCCCACCGCTGCGTCGCTGAGCTTCGTCAATCTCGAAGGCTCGGTGCGCGAGCGGATCTTGAAGTATCTGAACGAGCGGACCGACTGACGTGGCCGAGGTTCTGGACCACTTCTTCTCCCTCACTCCCGAACGCGTTCTGGAAGCGGTTGAACGTGCGGGCTTTGTGACCACGGGGTTGTGCTACGCCCTCAACTCGCTCGAGAACCGGGTCTACGAGGTCGAGCTCGATGATGGCACACGCGTCGTGGGCAAGTGGTACCGCCCGGGACGCTGGGGAAGGGAGGAGATCCTCGACGAGCACAAAATCCTGAGTGCCCTCGAAGAGCACGAAATCCCCGTCGTGACGCCGATCCGGTTCGAGGACGGTGACACGCTCCACGCTACGGAAGAAGGCATCCTCTTCGCTTTGTTTCCGCGTGTCGGCGGTCGCGCACCGGATGACCTCGGCGAGAAGGAGCTCGAAGAGCTCGGGCGGGTCCTCGGACGCATGCACAACATCATGGCGAGTCTCGAGCTCCCTCACCGCCCCGTGCTCTCGCCGGAGAGCTACGGCCTCGAGTCGCTCCAAACCATCACGGATCGCGCGGAGATGCCCGAAGGGACCCGTGGCCGCTACCGAGACGCGGTCCAGAGCTTGGTCGACCTCTGCCAGCCCTTCTTCGCCGGTAAGAACCACTCAGTGGTCCATGCGGATTTTCACCGAGGCAATATGCTGCGCCGACCGGAGGGGTGGTTGGTGCTGGACTTTGACGATTCGGCCTACGGTCCGCCGTCGCAGGATCTCTGGCTGATTTTGCCCGGAAGACCCAGTGAATGTCAGGCAGAGCTCGACGCGTTCTTGCGGGGCTACGAGCTGTTTCGGGAGTTTGACCACTCGAGCCTGAGGGCGATCGAGGGGCTCAGGGGCTTGCGCTACGTTCGCTATGCCGCGTGGATCGCCCGGCGCTGGGAAGACCCCTCATTCAAACGCGCTTTCCCGGACTGGGGGAGTGAGCGGTACTGGGAGGGGCAGGTCGCGGACCTCTACGAGCAGATCCGATTGCTACAGGCTCAGAGCTCCCACCACTTCTGACCCGTCGCCGGGGCGTCGCGCTCGGCGACCCGTTCGAGCCCCGAGGACGCGCCGAGAAAGCGCTTGCTGGTCGCGCCACGATCATCGTTCGCGAGACCGGTGGCGCCAAACACGGGCGCGAGCCCATTTCGGATCTCATCGAAGAGCGACGGTGATCCCGCGCTCGCCAAGAACTTCACGCAGTGAATGAGTGGCATGAGGGCAAGCGCGCGCTCTTCATCGCTCATCGCCCGGAACTGCCGCTGCAGCTCGGCGAGCCCGCCGGGCCGAAGCCGGACTTTCTCGCGTTGAGCGTCGCCGGTCTCCTCGAGCAGCGAAAAAAAAGTGTCGATGATCGGGTGAGAAGACATGCGGGCTCCGTGCGACTCAATGGTGAGTGGAGAGCCGCCGCGAGACCGAGGCCCCGCGGCGGCGCAAGTACGACGCCGCTACCAGCGGCGAATGATGTTCGGGGCAATGCGACGAGCGGTTTCGCGGTCGAGATCGCCGTTGCGAACCAGCCGTCGGAGCTCGCGCGGGAACTCGTGGGGGAACTGATTCTCGAATTTGTCGACGATGCGACGAAGCCGTCCTACTTCCTCGTGGTGCAGTCCTGCTTCCTCGACGACGTAGGCCGCGAGCACGATCGCCGAGGCGGCCTCGCCCGGTGAGCTGAAGTCGCGAGCCAGGTCGTGATGATCCGGACGCCCCCAGCGGTCCCAGTATTCGTGCGGCGCAATTCGACGCATGGTGCCGACATCGATTCGCCCCGACTGCACGCGCTCATGCATGTTGCGCTTGAAGCTCCAGGGAAAGCGATCCTGAAACGCGTCGTAGAGCTTTCGAAGGCGACGGACCTCGCCGCCGGTCAAGCCGCTGTTGTGGTCGCCAATGCCGCCTTCGGCACCGTACGCCGCAATGTTGAGTGCCAATCCCGCCTCGTCCGCGGTGTTGATTCGATCAATGGGTCTGCTCATATCACTTCTCAATCTTTCAATCCCGGCGCCGCATTTGCGACGCCGATGCGAAAATCAGTGGCTAATCAAAGCTAGAACGGGTTGGATCCACCGCCTGGAGGTTCGGTCGGATCCGGAGTGCCGCCGCCCGGAGGGGGTTCGGTCGGATCCGGAGTGCCGCCGCCGGGAGGGGGATCGGTCGGGTCCGGAGTGCCGCCGCCGGGAGGGGGATCGGTCGGGTCCGGAGTTCCGCCGCCGGGAGGGGGATCGGTCGGGTCCGGAGTTCCGCCGCCGGAGGTCGGGAAGCCGAGCGACGCGGGCGTGTAGCCCAGCTCGAGCAGATTCAGCACGGTGCCGATCGTGCGGCCATCGGCAAAATGTGCGTACTCCCTGAACACGTCCCGGGCGCGAAGCTCTCTGAGTGCAGCGACCTCCGAGGACCAGAGGCTGCGGTTGGCGCCCACCTGCCCGTAAGCGAAGATGTTGACCACGCTCGAGTAGTCATAGCCGTAGCGGTCTTCGCCCGCGTCGAACAGGTGATCGTCCATGTCTGTGAAGCTCTTGGTCACGATATCCGCGAGCTCTTCGAGGGCCTCGCCGTCCTCGATGTCGCCGTAGCGCACCGCGTCGGCGAAGGCGCGGTATTCCCGCTCACTCAAGACACCCTCCTGGGCCCGAGCGCGCAGGTTGCGTACCGTGCTGCCGTAGAGGCGGCGTTCCAACGCGTCTTCGAGCTCCCGGTCCGGGAACACGTCATCGATGTTCTCGTCACCCGCCCGACGTTGAAGGGCGCTCTGGTACAGGGCTTCGCGGCGCTGATCGACCGCGGCGATCGCATAGTCGCGATAGCCGCTCACGAGTGTGGACTCGATGGCGTCCGAGAGCTGGCCATGGCTGTTCAGCTCTTGGAAGAGTGACGCGAGTCCGGCGCGTGCCTCGTAATCCGAGCGTGAACGTTCCAAGAGCTCACCGATCGAGCCGCCTTGGGCTTCGAACACCGGCGCCATTGCGCCACTGCTCACCCACTCGTCGACCGCGAGCTCGTCCCAGATCTCACCGTCCGGTCCTTCGAAGCGCGGGTGGCCTAGCACCTGCACGATCGTGGCGACGTCGAGGCCGAGCGCGCCGACTTCGGCTGCGATCTGCAGCTCGTCGCTGGTCGGATCGTCCAGGATCGCCTGCACGGCGGCACTCTTCAGCGCTGCGCCGCGCTCGGAGATCGCCGCCACTCGATTCAAGGTGCCCCGGCTGATGAGCTCGGCCGCGAGGGGCTCGAGCTGCTCTTCCGGCATCGAGGCGAGGAGGAGATCAACGTTGCGTGCCGCATCGTTCATATCGAGGGCCTGACCGAGGCGCACCGCGCGGGCGCTGACGTCGAGGTCGGGACGCTCGAAGGTCGCTGTTTGCACCCACTCCGGCGCCGAGCTCACGGCAAACGACAGGTCATTGTTCGAGCGGATCGCGTCGAGGAGCGCACCGCGTCGGTGGTAGGGCGTCGTCTCCATCACCTCGCGCGCGGCCTCTTGGTTGACGGCGAAGCCGCCCCGTTTGGCGAGCTCATCGATGGCGGCCGCCCGCTGGGCGACGGTCGCTTCCGAGAGTTGCGTCGCCGAGAGCTCACGAATCGCCTCGCGGCGTTGTCCCCACCAGCTGGATTCCTCGAGCGCGGACTGCACCTGGTCGCGGCGATCGGGGTAGCGCTGGCCGGGCGCTTCCAGCGTGAGCGTCGGCGTGTCCTTCACCGCGCCGGTGAGCTGGCGCAGAAGCGCCTCGTCTTCCGTGCCTTCAGCCAGCTCGAGCGCAAAGTCGAGGGCCTCGGCGTCGTCGGCGTTCAGAACTCCATTCTGATCGTCGTCAACCTGGTAGTCGTTCACCAAATCTTCAAAATCCGGTGCGTTGTTCACACCCTCCGGTAGGTCTGAGACTTGATAGCCTGGAACGTTCTTCACGATGTCAGTCATTGGAAACTCATCCTAGTCGCCGTCGCGGACAGCGTACGTAAACTCAGTGTTTTTGATTCTCGTTTGGACTCAACTCAGCGGCCCATCAGCTCATTGAAGCGGCTCTGCTCCATCACCTGCTGACGGCTGCGAGCCTGACTCGCAACGCTACGGGCGCCGGCGATCACACCGTCAGCGCTCGATTCGACCACGCGAGCCTTCCCGGCTTCCTGACGGAGCTTCTGAGCGTCTTCGCGCGCGTCGTGCAGAGCGCCACGTCCAAAGATCTCTGCAATCTCCTCCGAACGGGGGAAGCTGAAGAGCGGGAACCGTGCGATCGACTTGCCGATGGACTTTGCCGCCTCGGTCGCCGCGTCGTATTCGTCTCGAAGCGTATCGCCGTGAGAGGCCGCTGATTCGAGAGCGCTGCGTGCTTGCCGGCCGAGCTGATTGATCGAACCGTGCAGACGCTGGGCGTCCTCCTCCAGCTCATCGACTCGACTTTGCGCGGTTGCGGCGCGACTACTCGCCGTGCGGAGCTCCGCGCTCGCGCCTTGAAGCTCACCCTCCGCCTGGCGAAGACGATCCTTGCGCTGCGCGACCTTCTTCTCCGCTCGCTCCACCTGGCCGCGGAGCTCGCGGACGTTGCTGCGTGCCTCGAATTTCGCTTTGCGGTCCTTGGCGGCTGCAAGCTCGCGAGCGAGCTTTTCGATGACCTGCGGATCACCACCGCCGCCGCCGGGGAGCGCGGGAAGGTCCTCACCGCTGCGGATCGCTTTCCAAGCCTTCTGGTACCAGGCGGCGTGCGGAGCGATCTTGGCGTCTTCGGGCGAGACCTGCTCACCGTTTTCGAGGGCCGCTGCTGCTTTCTTTGCGCGGAGGAAGAGCGAGCGCGCTTCGTCGGCGGTCTTCGGCACGGGAATGTCGATGGGCTGCCCGTCGCCTTTCTGCGCACGTTCGAGCTCGGCCCGGATCCCCGCGATGTCCTGGTCGAGCTTTGCGAGCGCGCGGGTCACACGCTCGAGCCGACCACGGGCGGTTTGTAGCTCGCCCTGTGCTTCGTTCACGTCGCGGCGGTAGTCCGCAACACGCGCTTCGGCACGGGCGGCGGCGTTCTGGAGCGGTGGCAGGATCGCGCGGGCACGTTCCGCAGCGTCCCGGGCCTCCGGCAGCTCACGCTCGGTTCGCACGAGGCGCACCTGTGCCTCGGCGCGCTCTTCGACCAAAGTGGCTGCACGCTCGGCGCGGTCAGCGACCGCGTCCATACCGCGGACCAACGGGCTGATGCCTTCGATCGCAGAGTTCTGCGTTCGGATCGTTTCCGCCGCGGCGCGGTACTCGCCGTTGCCCTGGAGCTCGGTGGTAATGAGCTTTCTCAGCCGGTCGAGCCCACTGCGCAGCAAGCTGTTCTCCTGCGATGGCTCGCGGCGCATGCCCTCGAGAGCGGCGCCGGCCGCCTCCCAGAACACGTAGCGATTCTTCTTGTCCTCGTCGACGAAGAGGCCGCTCTCGCGGATGAAGTTGCTGTCGTTGAGGCGGTCGTGCTTGCGTCCGAGGTTCGAGAGGAACCCGTCCTGGGTGCGCAGCTCGGCCTCGATCGCGCGGAGCTCTTCGGCGAAGTCGCCGAGGTCGAGCTCCTTTTCGCTGCGTCGATAGGCGTCGTCGAGACGTTTCTCCCAGGTCGAAGGCGTGCGTCCGAGCGCGCTCTCCGACGCGGGCACGAGCCGCTCTTCACCGAGCTCGGCAAACACCGACGCGAGTCGCGCTTCGTACTCGCTGATCTGGAGCGGCTCCGTCTTGGCTTGCTCGCGAGAGAGCTTTTCCTGCGCCTCGCGGATCTTCTTATTTCCGAAGATTCCGCCGAAGAAGCCTGCGTCGTCGCGGAGCTTCTGGATCAGCTCTTCGAGCTCTTTGATCCGCTCGGCGTTGGCGCTCAGCTTCTCCCGCTGCTTGGCGGGGAGCGCTTCGACGCCGTCGAGGAATTTGACGACCGCGGCGCGATCGCTGTCCGAGAGCTGCGCGTTGCGGTCGATGTTGTTGGAGACCTCCCGCATGACGGGGAGGAGATCTTTGCCGAGAGAATCGGGCAAACGACCGCCGATGATTCGAACGATGGAGCTCATGTCTAGTACATCCCTATTTCAATCCGCCCGCTGTGGGCGCGTGTCACACATATCGGCGGTCAACCGGGCGGGTTGCGCTCTTGTGGCTCAGGGATGGGACCCGCGGGACGATCGGATCTGATTTTTTGCCAAGTGAGTGGCTCGGCCCCGCGCGGGAGGGCTATTCGCGCGTGATTCCGATTTTATTGAAGAAGATGTCTTCGATCGTGCGCTGGACCATGCGCCACAGAAGGTCACGGTCGCCGCAGCGGGAGAACGGCCCCAAAGGGATTTTGAAGGCACCCTTGTCGGCCCGGCCTCCGCCGTAGGCGGTGTTGTGCGGGTCGTAGCCAAAGAGCTCTTTGAGGAAACGATCCGGGTCGACCACGTTTGACGTGGTGCGTAGCGAGCCGTCGACGAACTGATTGTTCACGATCCCGTAGACCACGACCGTGTCCACGCCTTCGCGCTGGAGCAGGTAGTCCGCTGCCTGGCCGATCGAGTCCCGGTCTTCGTCGCGAACGAAGCCCACGCCGGCGAGCACGTAGGTGTCCGAGATCACCTTATTCGCGTAGGCGCGCTGGGTGATCTCCATCGTGCGTGGCGATACGCTCTGCATCGAGATCGCTTTGAGGAGGTCGAGGTCGGCGAAGGGTGCGAGGTAGGCCGCGCCCTTGTAATCGATCTCACGCGCCGAGAGGTAGTCGTCCGTATCGGAGCGAATACCGTAGAGGAGCGCACTCGCGAGCTTGCCGACAAAAGGATTGTCGCGCTCGAGGCTCACGATGCCGTCGGCGAGGTACTCGGCGTAGATCGAGCTCGCGGACCCGGCGTCCTCGCGAATGTCGATGAACTCCGCGGTGACCTCTCCCTGCGGCTTGTGATGGTCCACGATGCTGATCATCGGCACGTCGGCGAGCTCCGGAGGCGGCTCCAGGATCTGCGCGTCGACCAGGGCGATCCGGTCAAAGTCCGCCAGCTCCGCTTCGCCGTAGCGCACCATCTCGATGTTGAGCTTCTTCACCAGGGCGCGGTTCTCGTGGTGCGAGATGTCGTCGAAATAGAGGATCACCGGCTCGATCTCAAAGGTCTGGCAGATGTAGCCGTGGGCCATGGCGCAGGCGATGCTGTCCGGATCCGGGTAGCCGCGGATGGCGATCACGTGCCGCTCGCCCCGATGCTGCTCGAGGGCCTCCTTGAGCTTGAGCCCCTGGGTCTTGCTCTTCACCTCCTCGATGGGCTCATCGGAGGCGGGGGCGATGCGGGGCATGTCCGGTTTCGGTTCCATGGCCAGTAGTCTAGGCGGTGAAAGGGGCGTCAACAAGCCAGAGACAGCGATGTAAAAAAGTGTCCCTTGACAGCCCACCCCGAACCTTGCGTGGGTCCCGGGTGTGAGCACGTGGTCCAACCGAGCCCTCGAGGCCTTGATCGTCGATCTCGCTCCACTTTTTGGTGAGCGCTTGAGCACCTCGCAAGAGGCGCGGGCGGCCGTGGCCTCCGATTGGTCGGGCCTCGCGCCCGTGCTCCCGGGGGCCGTGGCACGCGCACGCAGCACCGAAGAGGTGGTGGCGCTCTGCGAGGCTGCCGACCGGCACCGGGTCGGCATCGTTCCCCGCGGTGCGGGCACCGGCAAAGTCGGTGGCGCCATTCCACGCCCCTCCGAGGTCGTTCTCGATCTCTCGGCCATGAACGAAATCCTCAGAATCGAGGCGGACGACCAATACGCGGTGGTTCAGCCTGGAGTCCTCACGGCCGAGCTCGACCGGCGGGCGGGCGAGCATGGGCTGATGTTTCCGCCCGACCCGGCGAGCTGGGAGACGAGCACGGTCGGCGGCAATATCGCCACGAATGCCGGAGGTCCCCGCGCGCTCAAATATGGCGTGACCGGACGCTATGTTTGGGGGCTCGAGCTCGTGCTGGCGGGAGGTCAGGTCCTGCGCACCGGTCGGCGTTCGCTCAAGGGGGTCACGGGCCTCGATCTCACCTCACTGGTCGTGGGCTCGGAGGGAACGCTCGGCGTGGTGACAGAGGCGACCGTGCACCTCATTCCTGCGCCGCCGTTCGTTGAAGGAGCGTGGCTCGGTGTCGCCTCCGAGCTCGCCGCGGAGCGCCTCGCCGCTCAAATCTTCCGGTCTGGGTTCTTGCCTCGCTCCCTCGAGCTCCTCGACAGCGAGGCGCTCGCAGCGGTTCGGGAGGAGGCGTCCGTGCCGTCGACCGAGCCCGTCGCGGTGCACGTCGAGCTCGATGGCGGCTCTCCCTCGACCCGTGCGGAGCTCGAGACGCTCTGTCGGAGCTCTGGCGCCGACAGCATCTACATCGCCGACAGCCCGGCGGACCGCGAACGTCTGCGCGCGCTTCGCCGCTCCGCATCCAAAGCCCTGAAGCGGCGCTATCCCTTCAAGCTCTCCGACGACATCGCGGTTCCCCGGAGCCAAATGCACGTGTTCATCGAAAAGGCGAAGGCGATGGCCGCAGAGCGCGGTCTGCTGATCGCGGCCTACGGCCATTTGGGCGACGGCAATCTCCACCTGAATCGCTTAGCGTCCACGCAAGAAGAGCGGGAGCGCGCCGCGGAGCTTCGAGGCGCCTTTTTGGATCTCGCGTTGTCACTGGGTGGCACCTTGACGGCTGAGCATGGAATAGGGCTTACCAAACGGGACGAGCTCTCTCGCGAGCAGTCAGCCGAGCTCATCGCGTTGCAGCGTAGGATCAAGGCCGCTTTCGACCCAAACGGGATCATGAACCCGGGCAAAGTGTTTCCAGGTGACCCCGGCTCGCAACTGTGACACCACGCCTTCATGCGGCTCGAAGCGCAGGATCTCAGCGCCCATCCGGGTGACCGCACGCTCTTCTCGAGGCTATCGCTGAGCCTCGAGACCGGGGAGGTGTTGGCGGTCCGAGGGCCATCGGGCTCGGGCAAGACGATCCTGCTGCGCCAGCTCGCCTGCCTCGACCCATTGAACACCGGCGTGCTGATGCTCGACGGCCAGAGCCCCGAACGTCTCGGGGTGCCCGGGTGGCGCAAGCGGGTGACCTACGTCGCGCAGGACACGCCGCCGCTGAATGGCAGCGCGTGGGAGTTCTTCGAGCTCGCGTGCGCCTTCGGCAGTTGGGGAGAGACGGACGATCCGAGGGCCCTCGCCGCAGCCTGGGGAATCGAAGAACGGGCCTGGACCCAACGCTACAGCACTCTCTCCGGGGGCGAGCGACAGCGCCTCTACTTGGCCATCGCGCTCGCATCGCGACCGGACGTTCTCTTGGTCGATGAGCCGACGAGCCATCTGGACCCGGAGTCCGGTCGGGCAGTGGAAGAGACCCTCGCGAAGCGAACGAGCGTTTGGGTAACCCACGATGAAGCGCAAGCGGAACGGGTCGGCACGCGCGTCTTCGACCTCCGGGATTTCAAGGCAGGGGCGAAATGAGCGCGCTCGATATCTCCGTTTGGAGCCTTCTCGGGGCAGCGGGGCTTCTTCTGGTCAACGGCGTGCTCTCGGTCTGGCTTCAGCTCGAGCTCGAGCGGCGCCTGCTCATCGCGGCGGTGCGAACCGCGGTACAGCTCACCGTGCTCGGCTACGTGCTCTTGCCGATCTTCAAAGCGAACAATCCCTGGTTCGTCCTGGCCTGGGCTCTGGCGATGGTCGTGTTGGCATCTTGGGAGGCGACCCGCCGGAGCTCGCGACGCTACTCGGGCATGTTCGGACACGCTTTTTTGGCGATGTTCGTCGGGGCGTCGGTGAGTACGATCCTCGGCGTCGCCGTGTTTGTGGGGGTCGAGCCCTGGTGGCAGCCGCGCTATCTGATCCCGATCCTCGGAATGATTCTCGGCAACACCCTGAACGGGGTCGCCCTCGGCATGGATCGCTCGACCGCCGTGCTCGACGAGGCGCGGGGCCGCGTCGAGGCCATGCTCGCCCTCGGTGCGTCCCGCTGGGAGGCACTGCGTCCTGTGGCCACGGAATCGCTGCGCATGGGGATGGTGCCGATCATCAACGCGATGAGCGTCGTCGGCCTCATCACCATTCCCGGGATGATGACCGGCCAGCTCCTGGGCGGCTCCTCACCGCAGGTCGCCGCGCGCTATCAGATCCTGATCATGTTCCTCATCGCCGCCACCATCGCGATCGCGACCGGTGGAGTCATACTCCTCGGGCTCTTTCGGCTGATCGACGCGAACCACCGCCTCCGCCTCGACCTCCTGAAGCGCTAGCTGCACTCCTCTACTCACGCGCTGTGCTCGGAGCCGCGTTGTACCGTCGAGGCCTCACTCCGACTTCGGAAACTGCGCGTACAGTTCGAGATGGATCGTCATTTCGTCGGCGTTTTTCAGCGAACCGAGTCCGGCGGAGTAGGGCTCGAGGCCGTAGTCGGTTCCTTTGATGGGCAGCGTTCCGACGAGGACCGTGCGTCCATCGGGCGCGACGACCCGTTCGAGCTCGAGGCGCACGCTTCGGGTCTTGCCCCGGAGGGTCAGGCGAGCCTGCAGAGAGAGCGTCGTGCGCTCGAAGCGGCAGCGCGTGCTTTGAAGAGTGATGGTCGGGTAGCGCTCGGCGTCGAGCTGATCTGCGTCGAGCATGTTCTCGCGGATCGTTTTCCGGTCGCCCTCGTCGATCCGCTCCTTCAATCCGAACTCCTCGCGAAGCTTCGGCGGGTCGACCTCGAGGGCCTTCACGGGCACTGTCACCTTCACCGAGCATTCGCCGCTCGTCGGATCGAGGCTCGCCCGCGCATCGAACTCTGAGGCACGCATCACGTGGTTGTGGGAGAGGCCGCTGAGAAGCGTGGAGGAATCCTTGTTGACCCGAATCGCCAGGAGCGAGTCCTTTGCGACGGGGACGGGCTGTGCGGCAGCGAGCATCAGTGTGAGGACAAACAGAGTCATGTCGCCAATCCTACGGCGAGTCGGAAAGCCAAAGGCACTCGGTCGCAGGCGGCAAAGGCCATCCGGCGCAGGCGTCTCGACCGCGCGAGGAGCAGCACCGCTCGGGTCGCGATCGCATAGCGCGCCATCAGGCGACGGTGGGACAGGGCATAAGCCCAGGGGCGTCCCGCGAGCGCGTGGGTGACCCAGCTCTCCGCGCTCGCAAACCCCAAGCTCAAGCCTTCGCCGGTGCAGGCGTCGACGTAGCCCGAGGCATCGCCCACGAGGCCGAAATAGCCCCGGCGGCGGATCCGCGTTGGGTTTCGCAGGGGACCGGCCCCGCGGAACGTGGAGCTGTGTGGGGCGCCGTCGATCCTCCGAGCGAGCTCGGGAAAGAGCGCGAGGAGCCGTGAGGCGTCGAGGGGACGCTCGTCGGTCAAGAAAGCGATCCCCACCTCCGCTTCGCTCACCGGCGTCACGTAGGCCTCGCCATGGTCGGACCAATGGACCTCCACCGAATCGGTCCAGGGCGCGAGGCGCACGTGAAAGCGCGCGCCGAATCGCACGGGGCCGCGGGGCGGTCGCGGCTTCTCGCCGCTGAGCTGCTGCGCCACGCGGCTGTGGAGACCGTCCGCACCCACGCCGACGTGGCCGTCGACCGTCGCACCGTCGAGCGTGAGTGTCACTCCGTCCTGGGTCGTCGCTGTCTGTTCCACGGTCGCGCCCCGCTCCACCCGGACGCCGAGGGCCGTGGCGCGATCGAGCATGCGTTCCGACAGGGCGAGTCTCCGCACCGCGCGTCCTGGCGCACCGAAAAAGGGGCCTTCCAGGGTGCGCGACCCTTCAATGTAGCGAATGCCGCGATAGGGTCGGCCGAGCCCGTCGAGATCCACGCCGTGCCGTCTCAGCCAGGCGACCCCCGGCGGCATGATTCCCTCGCCGCAGGCCTTGTCGAGCAGCCCGGTGCGTTTCTCAAAGACGACTGCATCGGCCCCCCGCTGCGCCGCGACGATTGCGGCCGCCAGGCCAGAAGGCCCAGCCCCCACGATGAGGACCCGCCGCTTCATTTTCGCGCGCCTCGGCGTCGGGCGAGATAGGAGCGGGCGAGCTCGTTGGCCATACGCAGCGCGGTGACGGGCTTGGGAGCCTCGAGGGTCCCCGCTTCCAACGCTTCCCGTGCGCGGGCCCGCGCGATCTTGCCACTGGAGGTCCGCGGGAGTGTTCCGCGTGCCAGCAGGGTCACTTCCGCAGACAGGGCGCATCGGGTGAATACGGCAGCCCGCACGCGCTCCTCGAGGTCCGCGCGTTCGGCCGGGGCGTCGAGCTTGGTTTCCACCAACAGCTGCAGCACCTCACCTTCCTCGCGCACCCGGCCCACGGCGGCGACACAGCCTCGCCGCACGCCCGCGAGACCGTCGAGCGCGGCCTCGATGTCCTGTGCCGCGTAATTGCGCCCGTGCAGCACGACTGTGTCCTTCTCGCGACCGAACAGATAGAGCTCGCCCTGGTCTAAAAACCCCCGGTCACCGGTTTTTAGCCACTCATCGTCAAACACGTCGTTGTTCAGGGAGTCCATACGGTGGTAGCCGGACATGAGCGATGGACCTCGGATCCACACCTGCCCGACGCGGCGGTCGGGCAAGAGCGCACAATCGTCCCCACGGATCTGCACGCCGAAACCGGGCAACGGCAGACCGAGGCTCACGAGCTCGACGCCGTCTTCTTCGACCTCGACCGCTTCGAGAGCTTCGGCGAGACGCCCGCGGTCAAAGCGTCGCCAGCGCCAGCGCTGCCCGAGGGCGCTGAAGGTCACGGCAAGCGTCGCTTCACCGAGTCCGTAGACCGGGGTCAGGCTGTTCTCGGGGAACCCGTAGCACGAGAAGCGTTCGACGAACCGCTCGAGGACCCGAGGTGTGACGGGCTCGGCACCGTTCAGGGCGATGAGCCAGCGCGACAGGTCCACCCCGTCGAGCTCTTCGTCGTCGATGCGCTCGACGCAAAGAGAATAGGCGAAGTTGGGCGCGGGGCTGATCGTCGCCCCGTGACGCGCGAGGGCGCGCAGCCAGAGCGCGGGCCGCGCGAGGAAGTGCTCCGGGGGAATGAGGGTGAGGTCGCGGTGATAACCCATCGCCACGAACACGCATCCGACCAGGCCCATGTCGTGGTACAGCGGCAACCAGCTGCAGCCGGAGTGCCGGAGCGTTTCCGACTCGGGGTGGGCGTCCAAGATCGCGGTGGTGATCGCAGTGACGTTCGCGAGGATCTGGCGATGGGTGAGCGCGATCGGCTTCGGCTGCGCGGTGGTTCCGGAGGAGAACTGAATGAAACCGAGTGCATC
This sequence comes from uncultured Bdellovibrionales bacterium, assembly GCA_964468125.1. Classification (GTDB taxonomy): domain Bacteria; phylum Myxococcota; class XYA12-FULL-58-9; order XYA12-FULL-58-9; family CAYXVF01; genus CAYXVF01. Next base: position 15,377 of record CAYXVF010000064.1, read on the forward strand.
GGGGTCGCGAAACACCGGCTCGCGTCGCTCGTGCCGGGGCATGGCTTCGAGGGTCAACGTGCCGAGTTTGGGGCGTTCGAGCTCGAGCGTACGACCGAGGACGCGGTCGATTCGACGCTCAGTGACCACGAGGACGGCTTCGCAGGCCCGGAGCATCGAGGCGGTGCGCGCGTGGTACTCGTCGAGGCGACCGAGCCGTACCGGCGGATAGAGTGGGACGGGCACTGCACCGAGCGCCATCGCGCCGAAAAACGCATCAAAGAAGCCGATTCCCGTAGGGAGGACCAGCGCCACGTGATCGCCCGAACGCACGCCCGCACGTTCGAGATCCGACGCGGCCGCGAGGGCCCGATCGTAAACCTTGCGGTAGGGGATCTCCTGCTCTCGCTCCCGAATGTCGACTAAGCGCAGCCGCGCGTTCGACGTTGCCGCACCCTGCAGCATGTGGAGGAGCGTGCTCATGGGGCATTCTCGCGGAGAAGCCGTTCAATGGTCTCGACGAGTTGGCCCACTGTTCGAACGTCGTCGTCCTCGGGCTCAAAGGCGAGCTCAAAGGTGTTTTCGATTTCGACGATGAGGGCGAGCTGCTTCAACGAGTCGAGACCCAGATCCCGCTGAATGTCGGAGTTCCACTCTGCCTCCACGGGACGGCGGAGTTGGCGCTCCAGAATCGAGCGCAGCGTAGCGATGATGTCGTCGCGAGTCTTCAAACTCAAAGCCCCGGTAGAATTCTCGCCCGGCCGGCGAGCGCTGAGTCGTAGTGGTTGTGCTCGGTGAGCGCGCGTTCTTCGCAGCGGATTCGTACCGTGAGCAGCCAGGCGTTGGCGACACTGAATACGAGCGCCGTGATCCAGGCGCCATGGATCAAGGGCAGAGCGAAACCTTCGACGATCACTGCGAGGTAGTTCGGGTGTTTCAAGAAGCGGTAGGGTCCGCGGTCGACCGCGGGGGCGTCGGGGATCACGATGACCTTCACGTTCCAACGGCGTCCGAGCGTGGCGATCGCCCAGTAGCGGATCGCCTGGGCACCGACGGCCAGTACGAGCATCGGCCCGCCCAAGAGGAGAGAGAAAGGACGATCGAGCGCGACGACCTCCACAACGGCGGCGATGAAAAATCCGGTGTGAAGCATCGCCATGAACGGAAAATGCGCGGCGCCGTACTCTTTGCCACCGCGCTCGAGCGCCCAGGCGGCGTTGCGTCGGCTGATGACGAGCTCAACCACGCGCTCGAGCCCCACCGCGGCGATCAGCGCCACGTAGAGTACCGTGCTCGTCAGCTCCATTCGAGCAACACCAGCTCGGAGCAAAACCCTGGACCCATGGCGGTCATCATCGCGTGCGTGGATTCCCGCCGCGTCTCGAGGGTCTCCCGCAGGACGAGAAGCACGGACGTGCTCGAAAGGTTGCCGTGCTCGCGCAAGCTCTTCCAGGTCAGGGACAACGCCTCCGCGTCGACGTCGAGGGCTTCGGCGATCGCGTCCAACACCTTGGGGCCGCCGGTGTGGCTGATCCAAATTCCGATGTCGTCTTTGCTCAGCCCTCGTGCGTCGAGAAACGCACTCACGTCCGCACCCAAATGGTCACGCGCCATCGCAGGGACCTCCGGCGAGAGCACCACGCGGAATCCCTTCGATCCGATCTCCCAGCCCATCACGTGCTCGGTGTCCGGGTAGAAGCTCGCGCGTGAATCGATCACCCGCGGTCCGCGTTTCTCGTGGTCCCGCCCGGTCATGACCACCGCTGCCGCTCCGTCGCCGAAGAGACCGGAGGAGATGACGTTCGCCATCGAGAGGTCCCCACGCTGAAGGGTGAGGCTGCACAGCTCCACCGAGAGCAAAACCGCGACGCCGTTCGGATCGCCCGCGAGTACATCGGCGACCCGCGCCGTGCCGGCCACCCCGGCGACGCAGCCGAGTCCAAAGATCGGGGTACGTTTAACGTCCGGGCGAAGACCGAGCCGGTTCATCAAGCGTGCGTCGATCGAGGGGGTGGCCATTCCGGTCACCGACACGAAGAAGAGGTGATCGACGTCGCTCGCTGCGAGGCCAGCCCGATCGAGGGCGTCGCGGACCGCGGCCTCACCAACGTCGGTTGCGACCTCGCGGTAGGCAGCGTTGCTTTCATCAAAGGACGAGAGCTGGGCGTAGCGCTCCATCGGCAAGGCGAGGTGGCGTCCACCGACGAGAACGTTTTGATGGATCTGCTCGAGGCGTCGCGGGTTGTGAAAGTGCGCACCCCAATGCTCGACAAACGCCGAGACGAGCTCTTCCTGCGAGTAGTAGTGCGGGGGAAAGGCTCGGCCGACCGAGACGATGTGGGCTTTGGGATCCATCACGCGACGCCTTGCCGCTAGGGTAAGTGCTCAGGGCGTCTCGCGCTCTATCGCAATTGCGTGGAGGGTCCCAGCGCGGGTTGAGCGGGCCCGGACGCGTGCCGGACCCGCTCGAAGATCGCTAGCTCAGCACAGCGTCTCGATCCGGATCACGATCGTGTCGCTCGCCTCGCTCTCGCCATCGGACACGGTGACCACGACCTCGTGGTCGACGATCCCGAAATACCCTCCGACGCAGGAGCTGTAGAGCCGGACGGTGATCGAGGTTCCGGTTCCGAGCAGCGCATTGCCTCCCGGCTGGATCGTCGCCGACGCTGAGTCGGTGGTCCACACGATGTCCTCGGACGGGATCGGCCCATCGGGGTCACTGACCGAAGCCACGAGGGTCACCTCGTAGTAGTCACCGTTGGCGTCGGTTCCTTCGGCGAAATAGCTGACGTCGAAGAGGCTGCCCGAGCCAGACGGAGAGGTGATCATCACGGTCGGGGGTGAGCCAACGCAGTCGACAACCGAGTAGCTGTTCTGCGCGGTGAGCGAAGGCTCACCGTAGGCGCGAATCGCGACCGTTCGCGTTCCTTCGCTCAGCGTGAGGTTCGCCGTAGCGCCGGTCGCCACGACGACTCCGTCCACCAACCACTCGAGGTCGCTGCCGGAGACCACCGCGGACGGGTAGGCCGGGAACTGAACACTCGAGTCGAAGGCGACGCTCTCACCCGCGCAGAGCGTGATGCCCGCGATGGGCGAAGCGAGGGCGACCGTCGGCTCCGCGATTTGCGGAGTGGAGGCGAGGACCTCGTAGGATGCATCGCCCCCGACGATGGGAAACAGCAACACCTCATCGGGAGCCGCCAGGGTCTCGAAGACCTCGGTGGTTTCCGGCGCACCGCCTCGGCTGATCAGGCGGAAGCTCGCGTCGTCGAGGGTTGGAACCGTCGCGCCGAGGGAGCTCAGCGCAACCTGCACGACGTACGGGCGCGAACCCGACGGCATCTGCACGCTGTACCAGTCCTCGTCGAGCTGCGTGATCCCGCCGCCGGAGGTGATCACGTCCATGACGGTCCCGACCCGCGGCACGTCGTAGCTGAGAGCCCGAGCGTCCGCAGATCCGTCGTCGCTTCCGAGGGCTTCGTTGAATCCGAGGCTCAGATCGAGCCCGGAAGAGGCGAGGTCCTCGTCGAGGTCTGAGACCGCCTGCACCGCGCCGAGAGGATCGACCACCAGACGGCGACGGGGATCGCTCGCGAAGCCCTTCGCGACCAGCTCGCTGTCGTCGAAGGTCGCCGACGGCGAGGTGAGCGCGGCGACGATGTCGTCGACGATCCGACGGCGCTGCGCATCGCTCAGGGCAGGGTTGTTCGGGTTCAAGCTCGGGTTCACCGCCTGCATCGCGGCGATCACGCCGGTGATGAAGGGCGCCGCGGCGCTCGTGCCTCCGATCTCGAAATCGGCGTCCGCTGAGCTCGGGTTCGCGGGATCGCTCGGTGACGTATAGGCCGACGTGATCGGCGCCCAGATGTCGACCCGGTCGCCGAAGAAGTGCACGTTTTGGTAGCTCGAATTCACCGCGCCCACCGCGATCGCGTCGGGGAACGCGGCGGGAACGACCTGCCAGCGCTCGAGGCGGAAGTCCTCGAGCTCGACGAGGTCTCGGATCACCGCGGGAAGGGTGTCACGATCGAGCGCGTTGCCCGCGCTCGCCACGACCGGTACGCCTCGGTTCTTCGCGTAGCGCACCGCGGAAGCCATTGGACCCATAATGTCGCCCAAGGCGAGTGAGCTGAAACATGCGGCGGAGGCGGTGGCCGCGGCGCCCGCGGCGATCGCGCAGGGGATCCCGCCAAAGAACGGTCCGAGTGCCGCGCATGCGACCGCCGCAGCGCCCCCGGCGCCGGCGGTAATGATGCTGCAAATCCCGGCGCGGCCGGCACCGGTACAGATGTTGAAGTCGGGACCGATGTTCGTGAGGATGTTGCAGGGGTAGCCGCCGCTGATGTTCACGCAGGCGGCGCCGTCATTGACCGCGCGCCGAATACCCGAACCGATTTCAAACGCGTAGGCCAAGAGACTGTACTCGTAGAGCATCGGTACGACCACTTGGCCGCCGGTCCCCGCTGCACCAAAACCGTTGTTGGCCACGCCGCCGGCGGTCGTGACGACGCCGGTGCCATGGTAGGAGCGCCCGCCGAAGAAGCTGTTGTTCACGGTGGGAGCGCCCTCGGCCGCACCGGGCCCGCACGTCACGGGATTCGTGCCCATGTCGCACTCCACCGGCGTGCCACTGGAGGGCGACCGGAAGTCGGCGTTGCGTGAGAAGCCCATGTCCAGGAACGCGACGTCGATCTCGCGCAGGTCCGCGCCCGCGAGCTGCAAGAACGACCACATAGCCGGCACGTTGTTGACGCACGGACGGGACGGGTCGCCGGGGATACACGGCCCGGACGTGCTGTTGGCCGGTTTCATCTCCATCGTGAAGGTGACCTTTCCATCTTCTATTTCCGAAGCCGTCGGCGCGTCCGCCCACTGAATGCGCGGGTTCACCGCGACCCGATAGCCATCGAGCTGGAGCGCCAGGGTTGCGGCGTAAACGTCTAACCCTTCCTCGTTGCTGACCGAAAGCGCGCCGGACTCGCCGAAGAGCGCGCGAAGGCCCGAGACTCCTTCGCCGTTGAAGCGTTCGGGATCGAAGGAGATCAAGTAGTACGTGACGCCGTCTTCTTCCTCCGGTCCGCTCAAGACGGCTCCTCCGGTTCGTTCGAGAAGCGCGTCGCGTTCCGCATCCGAAGCCACTGCGACGATGAGCTCGCGGGTTGCAACCTGAACCGGCAACCCATCATCGACGAGCAGGGTCGCGGCGCGCTTGCCGCCTGGAGGAGGTGAGAGCTCGTCGCTCGTCACCGCCAGAGTCGGTTCGACCGCCGTGGGCAGGTCCATCGACTCGCCAGCGGCCACGGCTGCATCAAAAACCATGTCCTCTTCCGCCAGTGATTCGCTGATCTTTTCCCGATCGACGAAGTAGAGAGCGTAAAAGGAACCCGCAGCCGGCACGGTGAGCACGCCATCGTTTGGGGTGACCGCTCCGTCTCCGATGCGCACGGTCACGCCGCGTGCGACCCACTCTCCGGCGACGTTCTCCAAGACCGCCGGCTCCGCGTCACCGCTCGCCTCGGATGAAAACGCGACCGCGCCCGGGTCGGCGGGGACGGGGATCGAGGCGAAATCGACGACCGCTCGCAACTCTTCGCCATCGGCGTACACCGCGCGGTCGAGCTCGATACGCAAGCCCGATGACTGCTCGACGACGGTCGGTGTCGTTGGGTCGTTAGCGTTGGAATTTTCTCTGGGCTCGAAATTGCCCGGATCGTCTCCGCCGCACGCGGTCGCGAAGGCCGAGACCGCGAGTAGGGGAATGAATCTCAGATAGGACTGCATATGAGTCTCCTTGGCTGCGGGACATGCCCGCGAGAATTGCCATGAGGCCCGACAGTCGCAGTGTTTGTTCGGTGAGCCGGTGATGCCGCTCACGAACGGTGATCAAGTGCGGTCAAAGAGTGTTTCTACACTCACCGTTCTCGTGATGGGGATCACGAATAGCGCGAAACGCGGAGACCGAAGGGGTGGTGGGAGGGAGCAAGCGGCATTCATCGTGCGAAGCTGACCATGAACGCGACCGACTCGCCGTTGCGATCGCCAAAGCCTTCCTGCGTCCCCCAGCGGTTGCCCTGCCACTCAATACCAAGATTCCACCGGCCGAAATCCCAGCCGACGGCGACGCGCGGTGCGAGAACAAAGCCCTCGCGCGGCGCTCCGTCAAAGGCGAGCGCATCGCCAACGGTCCATTGATACGCCGCGGCCAGCCCTACCGATGCCTGCGGTCCTCGTTCGTTGGCCAGCCGTGCCGCGATTTCCGGTTGCAAGTGCCCCACCCCGGCACCACCTATTGGCAGCCGAAGCTCGGACCCGGCCTCGAGCTCAAAGGGGCCGACCCGCTTTGTTCCTGCTATCCGGGCACCCAGCAGCGCCGCGATCTGGCGGTCGCTCGTGTATTCGTCCTGCAGGCCCGCCCCCAACCGCCGGCCCGCGAGCGCGGTGCCACTCATGGCCGCGTGAAAACCGTCTTGGACCGTCGCGCCGCCGAAGTCTCCGACGCCTTGAAGGCCGACGAGCCAACCGGTCGTCACGGTGTCGAAGAAGAGGCGATCGCTCGGCCGCGTACGTAGGTGCTCGACCGTGAGCTCCGCCACGTCACTCCGGGACATGCCTCCGCGCTCCGTGAACATGTTGTGTCCGAAGGAGAGGTCCCAACGCTCCCCGTCCCCCGGCTCCCCCCGCGCCCAGCCGCTACGGACTCCGAAGGATGCGGTGGCACCGTCGTCGCTGCGATAGATGCCGTCTCGGGCCATCGCGAGGTTGTCGTTGTGGGCCCAGAAGCCGAAAGAGAAGCGCCAATTCTCGGGCGGCTCCTCCGGGTCCGCGGCGAAGGCACGGACGTCGAGTGTGCCGTCCTCGATGTGTTCGGCGAGGCGCTCCGCCGCGCCCTCGTCGCCTTGGCGCGCGCTCAGCAGATCGAAGAGCGGGCCCTCACGCGTACCGTTTTGCACGCGAAGCTGCGCGGCGAAGGGAGCGAGCTCGGCGGGCGAGAGGTTGGGCGGAACGGCGTCGGGGAGGAGGCGATGCAAGGTGTACGCGACGTGCTCGGCGGGCGCGTCCAGCCCGTGTTCGAGGAGCCAGGCGCCATAGCCCAGCCCGCCGCGGAGGTTCTCGGTCAACCGACCGTTTAGGATCGCATCGCGACGCTCCCCCACCGCCGACGCATTCGGCGACAGCGGTGCGGCGAGCCGAGAAGGGGCGTCGCTTCCCGCATCGAGATCCGAGGTGGGTGGGGCCGTCGCGGGACCGGGTAGATCCTGACTCTTCGTTGGTTCCTGCGGCGGGTCGTCACCCGTACTCGCACTCAGAATGGGATCGGGTCCCCGGGGACCCACCGGAAGAGACATGAACGACACTATCGCCGAGCGCCTCTGAGCCCGCAACGGCTAAACCGGCACGGACTTGGCGTGCTTCACGCCCCGGTGGCGATCACCAAGGCGGCGCGTACGTCCGAGTCCACTCGAGGGTTGTCGAGGAGGTAGCGGCGAAAGCGGGCGAGCGCCTCCTGTCCTTCCGGGCCTTCGCGCCCGGCGCGCAGCTCGATCGCCGCGCGGATCAGGGACTCGGCCTCGATGGCGACGGTCTGAGCACTGAGTGCCATGTGCTTCACCTCGTTAGGAGCGTAGCCCTCTCCTCGGGCCGTGCGGTAAGCACTCGTAAAACCACCGCGCCCTTGACCCCGATCCACCATCTTGATCCTATCGGTCCATGCCGAAACGGCCCTCGATCGCGGCGCTTTCCGCGACCATCGAAACCTGTGACGAAGGGCAGCTCGCCGAATTCAGCGAGGACAGTCGGGCCGGTGTTCGCCGCCTGGCCCTACGGGAGATCAAACGGCGCGAACGACTCGTCGCTGAAGCCGCACGTCTGCGCGACATGCTCCGACACGAGGAGGAGTTGTGGGCGCGGGGCCTCCACGTCGCTGGCGTCGATGAGGTGGGAGCGGGCCCGCTCGCCGGCCCGGTGATGGCGGCGGCGGTGGTGCTTCCGCCGGGAACCAATCTCGCGCGCATTGACGATTCGAAGCAGCTCGACCCGGAGACGCGCGAAGAGCTCGCCGAAGAGATCCGCGCGGTCGCCATCGCCTGGGCGGTGGGAAGCTGCGACCGGCACGAGATCGACCAAATGAACATTTACCAAGCATCGCGCGAAGCGATGCGCCGGGCGTTGATGCAGCTCACGCCCGTGCCAAACATTCTGCTGGTGGATGCCCGGACCGTGCCCGGCGTTTCCATGGAGCAACGGCCGATCATCAAGGGTGACAGTCAGAGCCAGTCGATCGCTGCTGCGTCCATCGTCGCGAAAGTCACGCGCGACGCGTTCATGCGCGAAGCCGCCTCAAAATTTCCCGGCTACGGATTCGAGAGTCACAAGGGCTACTACTGTCCCCAGCACATCGCGGCCCTCCAGGAGCTCGGCCCCTGCCCCCTTCACCGGCGCTCGTTCTCCCCGGTCGCCGCCGTGTGCGAAGACGACCTCGCAGCCGCCGAACGCGGGCCGAGCATGCCGTCGAGCATGATGCCGAAGTAGCGGCCGACGTAATCGGAGTGAAAGGTCGAGTCGAGAGTCCACGTCACCTTGGTGCCACCCTCTTCTTCCTCGAGAATCCAAGCGGCGTGCGGCGGCTCGCCGAACCCGAAATCGAGCTTGCTCTTCACCAAACGCGGCAGGTCGACTTCAACGATCTCCTGCATGCCGTTGCCGACGTTGTCTTTGTCGCTCTTCCACTCCATGGTCTGGCCCACTCCGCTGTCCGGACCACTCAGTGTGATCTCGACCTCAGGGTCGCGCTCAAACCAGGGCGAAAACTCTTGAAACCGATCGTAGCTGTCGACGAGGTCGTAGACGGTCTCGCGTTCCGCCTCGATCACGATGCTGCGCTCGGTGTGCTGTGTGCTCGGCAACAACAACGCGACGATGAAGAAGGCGCCCAAGATCGATGCGACCGCAATGACGATTCCTTTGACGATTTTCATGGCAATCCTCCCCCGCTCGGTTCCCCGAGCGAGGTCGATCGATATCAGAGTGCGTGAAGTGGAAAAGGCAAATCAGCGGCTGATGTCACGCTGGTAGCTCTGAACGACGCGGTGAACGGTCTTCACCGCAAGCACGAGACCGAGGAGAATACCGATGGTGGTGAGCCAAGGATCCGTGTCGAAGTAGCCGTCTAGCCAGTGGCCGCCGATCGAGCAAAACGCGACGGACACGGCCATCTCGATTCCCGTCGCCGAGTAGCGCCCCGCCAAGCGCCACATCCGTTGCCGCTCGTTCACCCGTTCCACGTCCCCGACCGGATTGCAGAAGTCAATCGCGAGCGGGCTCGCGCGGGATCGTGAAGATCGCCCGCTGGCGGCCGTCGATGTAGGTCACGGTCTTGCCGTCGAAGAAGGCATCCTCTTCGAGCTGAACGCGAACCGCGCGACCCCAGGAAGGGATGGCGGACTCGGCGTAGAGCTCGATGGAGTAGGCCGTGTTTCAGTGAAATGAGACGTTGCCATTGACTGGCATGCTTCTCCTTGTCCCAGGCCTTCTTGAACACTTTGCCCACGTCGTAGCGGGCGATGGCGAGCGTTTCGAGCGTTTTGTCTTTGCCTGGGTCGTAGATCAGCAGGATCGTGCGGCGCCGCGCCGACTGCCTCTTGGCGGGGAGGAAAGTTTCGAGCACCGGATCTTCGTTGTACTCGCGGGAGATCAGGACCCACATGTCGATCCCCTCGCGTCGCATCAGCTCGGGCAGGAGCGTCTTCACCCGCTCTTCGAGCCAGCGATCGATCTCCTCGGCGCGCTCGCGCATGGGAAGGAGCTTCGGCTCCGCAAAGGCCGCCGTCGACGACAGCGTCAGGAAGAGAAAGACCAAGAATCGCACGGGTGAGACTCTGCTCCGGTGAGAGGGGCCGCGGGCTGTCTCTCGGGGACAACAACCACGGACGCGGGGCGCGGTTCGAGCTCGGAGCATTCTGGCTCCGGTTCGAGCTCGGGCAGAGGGTCCGACTTTGAAAAACAGCTACTGAGCGCGAGGAGCGCAATCGGCCAGGTTCCTCGCATAGGACGAATCTACCTGGCCGGAAAGGTGGAGGCGACTACATCTCGTCGCTTCTGGACCGTCGTCTCCGCCGCAAGAACGCGAGCAGGCCGATGAAGCCGAGCCAAGGGCCGCTAACGCCGTTGCACTCGCAGCCGCCGTCGGTGCGCGGCTCGGGCGTGCGGGCGCCGGGCGGCGAGCTGGGCGGCAGATTCGTCCCTTGGACGACCTTGAACGTGATGCCGGCGGCGATGCTTTGGCCCGGAGGGCCGTCCGTGGAGGCGAGGATCTGTGCGCGCGCCTCCGTACCCGCTCGTGCACCGGAGGCGTCGAAGGTGATCACGCTGCCGTTCAAGGCAACGGAACCTTCTGGGTTCACCCGATCGAGGCTCAGCGTCGCGGTGAGGTTGGTGCCGATGGCCACGGTGCGTACCTCGCCCGGTGCAACGTCGTAGACCCCCGGTCCCTCGGTGAAGCGAAGGCGCTCCGAATCCGTGAAGCGCAGGACACGGTTATTGCCCCGGTCTGCGACATAGACGACGTCTCCAGACTGGTTGGTCGCGACGTCCGACGGGGCGGTCAGCGTACCTGCGTTGATCGAGCCCAAGCCGTCACCGTCATCCTGGACTGCCGCGGTGGTAAACGATGGCTGGCCGAGCACGTAGGTTGCGGAGGCCAGGTTCGTGGTTGGGTCCGTGGCACGGGGCTCGGCGAAGAGGAGGACACGGTTGTTACCGCTGTCTGCCACCCAGAGTCGGTCTTGACCATCGATGGCGATCCCTTCGGGCTGGTTGAGCTTGTTGCGGTCCGTACCCCCGCTGGTCGTTGTGAAATCTGCCTGTCCGACCACCGCGTCCGCCGTGATCGCGTTCAGCAGGTCTCCGTTTGGCTCGTCGAAGATCAGAATCCGGTTGTTGGACCGATCGGCGACATACATCGATCCGTTGGAATCGAAATCAATGCCGGACGCAAACCCGATTCCGTTGGGCCCGCTGGAGCTGCCGTCGCCGTAGCGTCGGGTGTCCGTATCCCCGACTGCGTCGTAGCGTCTGATCTCTCCGCCGTTCGTGACGTAGACCGAAGTGCCCAGAGAAGCGATTCCACCGGTGCCGGTGATCTCGCCGGTGGTGCTCGTCGCGTTTGCGCCGTACTGGCGACCGGTGATCGTGGCGGAGCTCGCGGGGTCGTCAAAGGCGAGTGCCCGTTGGTTGGTCGGTGTACCGGAATCCTTGACGAACACGTCGCCGGTTGCACGGTCAACATAGAGACCCTGTGGAGCACTGAGTGTCGTCGCATCGATGTTGATGCGCCCCCGATTGACGAGGTAGCCCAGGAAGTTGTTCTGCCCAATGACAGAGTCGGCCTCCGCTCCCATCTCGCTGCCGAGGCCGCCATCGAACTGCAGAATTCGATTCGCGGCCGAGTCGCTGACGTAGACCGTATCGGTCGCCCAATCGACCGCTACGGATTCGACTTGTCCAAAACCGGTTGATTCGATCGCGTTCGGGAACGCGAAGGCGAAACTCGGCTGACCGATCAACAGGCTCGCGGTGGTCTGCGGTGTGGCCAAAGCGCCGCTGAATCGGACGACCCGCTGATTGGCGCCGTCCACGACCAGCAGGCCATCGGCGCGATCGACGGCCACTTCCGTCGCGCTCCCCAGTCCTTGGGAAGAGAGCTGCCCGTTCGTGAGCCCACGGTTCTGCACGTAGGCTCGTTCGTCGGCTTGCCCGAAGGCCGTGTCGAGCCCGGGGGCGGTGCTGCCGACGATCGTCGCCTGCCAGACGTTCTGTGTGCCCCGGGTTTCTTCGATCAGGTCTCCTGGATTGGGATCTTCCAGCAGAGACGAGGCCGAAGGCTCGCCGGCGTTGAGACGAAGGACTCGAAACCTCGAGTCGGAAACGAAGATCACGTTGAGATCGACCTCGACGTCGCTGATGGTGCCGAAGCCGGAAAACACAGGTGGGAAGGTGTTGTTCACCGGCAGGCCCGAACCCGTGTTCGGATCGATGTCGGAGTCAATGTCCGACTCGTATTTGTAGGCGTAGACGACACCACAGGAGCCAGCGCTGTCGTAACACGGGCTCGTGAAGTTAGCCCCGTCGGCGCTACAGTCGGTGGGATCTCCAGCGACGATGTCCTGGGGGCAGGTTCCAATCGAGGTCGTACACCCGATGTAGAAATTGCTCGACCCTCCGGCGACGGAGGCGATATTCGCGCAGCCTGTGGCCTTTGGCATGACCCCGTCAGGGCCGACGTCGGTGCTGTCCGTCAACCGCGCCGGGGACCCACGACGGTAGAATCGCACCTCGAGCCCGTTGTGAACCGCCAGCAGATTGTCGCCGAAGGGTACCGGCTTCCAGGGGCCGCCCAAACCACTTCCGAGATCGTCGAGCTCATAGTCCCACAGCGCGTCATCGGAAAATGGGTTGTTGTAGACGTACACGTCGTTGCCGTTTGAGACGTAGACCCGAAGCTCGGGATCGATGGCGACAAAGCCGAGATTGTTGAGCCTGAACTCCGGTGGCAGGCCCCGCCCGTTGGTGCTGTAGTCATCGACCTGCCCCAACACGATGTCCGCCGGCGCGCCATCCGAGAGGTCCACCGCCGAAGACGTGCGCCATCCGAGAACACGGTTGTTGACGCTGTCGGCGACCCAGATTTGAATCGTGCCGTCGGGCTCCGCCTCAGAAGCGACCGCCACCGGCCCATTGAGCCCCGCGGCATTCGTCGTGCCGACATCCCGTCCTCTGAAACTCAACTGCCCCACGACCGCGTCTGCGGGGCGGCCGTTGTTTAGGAGGGGGTTCGATGACGGCGTGAAGGCGTCGATCGCTGGCTCGTTCGACTTGCCGCAGGCGATGAGGCCCGCGAGCGCCACTAAAAGTCCCAACCTACGCATCACACATCCTCCGAGTTGTCGAACCCGTCTGAACATTCAGGGTCACCAAAGCCAAAGTCGGGGTTTGCCCCGCCGCCACCGGGAAGGAACTCCGGCTCGAAATCGATCAACCCGTCGCCGTCGTTGTCTTCGCCGTCTTGGCACTGCTCCGGCGCACCTTCGTCCTGGTCTCCACCGCCCGAACAGGCGAGGTCTGGCGGAAGCTCGCCCGGTTGGTCAAAGAGGCCGTCGTCGTTCAAATCCACGCCTTCAAAGTCCGCCGTGCCGTCGCCGTCGTTGTCCGCGCCGTCCGAGCACTGTGGCTCCGGGCTCTCGCGGAAATGGAAGGCGCTCGCGCAGCCAAAGTCCGGAGGCGCCTCGCCGGGCAGGTCGAAGACGCCGTCGCCGTTTAGATCGATGCCGTTGACGTCGATGCGGCCGTCGCCGTCGTTGTCGAGGCCGTCGGAGCAGATCGGGTCGAACTGCTCGAACAGGTACCCGAGGCTACACGCGGGGTCTGGGTCTGAGATGCCCGGAGCACCGGTGTCGATGCGGCCGTCGCCGTCGTTGTCGATGCCGTCGTCGCAGTCGCCGCCGGAGCCTTCGCTCGACGAGCCCGGGCCGGCGCAGTCTGGGTCCTGGGGCCAGTCGATCAGGCCGTCGCCATCGTTGTCGATCTGATCGGAGCAGCCCGCGCCGCTGCCCTCGAACGTGTCGAAGGGCGAGAAGCAGCCCGGGTCGAAGGGAAAGTCGGTTAGTCCATCACCGTCGTTGTCGAGCCCGTCGTTACAGGCGATGTCGGCTTCGTCGGTGTCCGTCGGCGTGAGACAGCCGCGGTCGTCGAGATCCGTGAACCCGTCGCCGTCGTTATCGCGCCCGTCGCTGCAGGCCGGTTGCGCCTCGCCCGTGTCGAGAGCGCTGGTGCACCCCGGGTCATCGGGGAAGTCCGTGAGGCCGTCGCCGTCGTCGTCGCGCAGGTTCGAGCATTCGGGGTTCAGCTCGTCGTTGTCCGTGCCGCTCACGCAGCCCGGGTCGCCAGGGAAGTCGATCAGACCGTCGCGATCGTTGTCCTCTCCGTCGCTGCACTGCGGGTTGAGCTCGTCTCCGTCGAGCAGTGTCGTACACCCCGGGTCGTTCGGGAAATCGGTCAGCCCGTCAAAGTCGTTGTCGCGCCCATCCGAGCAAGCGGGGTTCAGCTCGACGCTATCGCCGAGTGACGTGCACCCGAGGTCCGCGGGGTAGTCCGTGTCGCCGTCCCCGTCGTTGTCGATCCCGTCACGACACTGGGGGTCACCCCCCTCGGAGAGGTCCCTGAGGCTCGTACAGCCCGGGTCCGCAGGAAAGTCCACGAGCCCGTCTCCGTCGTCATCCTCGCCGTTCGAGCAGGATGGGTTCTCTTCGGAGCCGTCCCGATTGTCCGTGCAACCGGGGTCGTTCAAGTCGATCGCTCCGTCACCATCGTTGTCTTGACCGTCGAAACATTCAGGGTCGTCGGACTCGAGCTGACCGGCGCTGCTCACCTGGCACGCGGGGTTGGTGGCATTTAGGCCCGTGCCTTCCTGTCCGCAGTTGGCCGCGAGCTGGGTGCTCCGCGTGGATACCGTGAGACAGCCGGGGTCCTCGCCGTCCACGAGTCCGTCACCGTCGTTGTCTATTCCGTCGGAGCACTGCACACGAATGCCGTCGCATCCGCTCAAACCACAGACCGTCGTCCCCGCGAGGAAGAGCGTCGTCAAAATGCGTTTCATCGTTCTTACCTCACCAATAGATGTGGAAGCCGAGCTGGCCGACACCAACGACGTTCAAGCCACCGTCCACCGCGCTGATGGTGAACGCCGAGCCACCTTCATTGGTGTACTCGAATTCGAGTCCGTAGCCGCCTTGAAGCGAAACGTTGGGGAAGCCGAAGGCACCGAGGAAGAGCTCCGCCCCCAAGAAGGCGTTCGTGTTGATGTTGTAGATGGTCCCAACCCCGTCCACGAATGCATCGATCGAGCGAAACCCAACCCCCAGCCGCGCAAACACCACGGAGTAGTGGTAGTGCGCGAGGTTCATGACGTAGCCCGCTTCGATCGCATAGCGCAGGGCCTCTGCGTCGCCGCTGGTGAAGGCGAGGTCGAAGCCCAGGTCGATCGCCGTGTCCCGATCCAACCAGTAGCGGACACCCAATGGCGCGGTCCCGGTGAAGTAGCCAAAGCCAATGTGTCCCACGACGCCGTCGGTGGGACTCAGCCCGGAGGAGCCCTCAGGCGCCGCCTCAAAGGTTTCCGGCGCGGCTGGCTCGGTTGGCGCGGCTGGCTCGGAAGCCTCGACCTCCTCGGCCGGGGCCGCCTCGATCTCTTCCTGCGCGAAGGCAGGCACGCTCCACAGCAGAAGCGCAATCGCTAGGGGGATCGGATATCGCATCTCTTTGGCCTCTTCCTTCTTGATGAACTACTCGAGTAGATCGCAGAGCATGGGAGTTTCTCGGTGGATGTCGCAGCACTCAGTGGCGGCAAAGCGTCGGCCGATCTTGTTCTGATAGATCGAGACCTCCTGGAGCACGCAGGGGTCTTCGGGGAACGCGTTCTCGCGCTCGATGCCGACGGTGAAGCGCAGCTCGCGGCGATCACCGTCGTCGAGCTCGATCCATTTCTTCTCGGTCACCGCGATCTTGCGCAGCTTCACGTCTGGGTAGGTCGCTCTGAACTGGCGACTGGCGAGCTTGCGAAGGCGCTTCCGGCCGACGTTCTCAGGAAATGTGACCTGGGCCAGCGACGCTTGATGGCTGAACTCGCAGATCTCGTTGAAAGCAGAGAGCGGCTTTCTGCCCACCGGAGGAATGTTGACCTCTATCTCCGCGTCATCGGCAAAACGCTCGAAGAGCATCATGAAGGCCCTACGGCAGCTCACCATATCGATGTTCTCGTAGACTGAGGTGGATTCGTTGAGGGTCGAGTTGGCGAAGGCTTGCTGGAGGTTCGTGCGCACGACCCGGAGTCTGCGCAGCTGGTCCGCGCGCGCGATCGCCTCGTCAATCTTCTCGCTCCAAACCGGCTGCAGCTCTCCCAGCTCCGGGTCTGTGCGGAGCTGCTCGCGCAGGGAGAGGAGGATCGCCGTGTCGTCGTAGTCGTCGATCATCACACGGCTGGTGGCGCGATTAGCGGCTCCGTTGAATTCCTCGACCTTGCTCGATTCGGTCTCAATGGGTGGGGGAGGCGGCAGCACTTCGGGCGTGGGAAGCGGGTCGTCAATCGGCTCGGGCTCAGGGGTCACCATCGCAACCCGCGTCTCCGGGAGGACCGGTCCGCGGGCGCCCGGATCGGCCGTGCGGGCCCAGAGAACTAATACGTCAGGGAAGTGCTCCGGGCGACTCGGCTCAGGCGGGCGGCTCGGCGCGGCGACGTTGCTCGCGAGGGCGATGTTTTGACGGAGGTCGCCCACCGTCGAAGCACAGCCGATGCCAATGAGCGACGCGAGCGCTAGAGTCGTGATCCCCCGGTGATGCCACATAGGACGCCGCGGTATCATCCCCGATCTTCATTGCGCTCTCCAGAAAACCGCGGTCCCCCCCGTGTGGCGTCGCGAGCGCTCCGTGAACTGCCCTTCGGCCCGACAAGTGTGCGAAATCGAGACACTTTTTTCGGCTGCGGCACGATGTCGCAAGACTCACGACCCCGAATCCCGATGGCTTGACGCGCCCTGCTCGGGAGGTTACATACGCGCCGCGCTGGGCGGCGGAAAGTTACGGGTTTCCAGGGTTTTCGCTGCCGATATCTAGCCGACAACGAAGGTCGTCATGGACTTAGACGTCACGATTCTCATCCAGGCCGCTATCGTTCTGGTCTTGTTTTTCACCCTGAACGGCCTGCTCTTCCAACCGATCCTCCAAGTGTTCGAGGCGCGCCACCAGAAGCTCGAGGGCGCGCGCGATGAAATCGAAAAGCTCACCGCCCTGAAGAAAGACGACCTCGAGGCTTATCAGATCCGCATGCGCGAAGCCGCAGACCGCGCGTTCGCCAAGCGTGAGGAGCTCCGCGACGAAGGGCGCGCGAAGGAACGCGAGCTCTTGAGCCAGGTGCGCGCGGAAATTGCGGATTCGCTCAACGATGCACGCGGAAAAATCGACGAACAAGAGGGTCAGGCACGCCAGTCGTTGTCGGCTCAGGTCGACGCGATCGCCGGCGAAATGGCCTCGAAGATCCTCGGCCGGGAGGTGGGAGCATGAAGCCTGGGTCCACGGCAGGGCTGTTCTTTGTCCTGACCGCCCTCACCGCGAGCGTGGCTTTCGCCGC
Source organism: uncultured Bdellovibrionales bacterium (assembly GCA_964468125.1). Taxonomy (GTDB): domain Bacteria; phylum Myxococcota; class XYA12-FULL-58-9; order XYA12-FULL-58-9; family CAYXVF01; genus CAYXVF01. The sequence goes on from CAYXVF010000064.1 coordinate 32,535, forward strand.
GGGCGGAGGACACCACGTCAATCTGCACCCTGAGATCAACTGGTGGTCCTGGGATTCGGAGTCTCCGCCGGTCGGTTGGTTCATCGTCAACTTCATCGTCTTCGTGGCTCTGCTCGTTCGCCTCGCGGGCAAGAAGGTGAACGAAATGTTCGCTTCGCGCGCTCAGACGATTCGCGAGAACGTCGAGAAGAACGAGCGCGAGCTCAACGAGGCCCAGGGCGAGCGCGAAGAGTGGAAGGATAGGCTCTCGAGCGTCGACGAAGAGGCGAAGGAGCTTGTCGAAAACAGCATGTCCGATGGCGAGCGGGACAAGGAAAAAATCGTCAAGAGCGCGGAAGACTACGCCGAGCGGCTGCGCGCGGACACGGGCACAATCATGGAGCAAGAGGGGGCAAACGCGCAGCGCGAGCTGCAGCTCGAAGTCTCTCTCCAGGCTCTCGACAAGGCTGAGTCTTTGCTGCGCGGCACGATCACCGACGACGATCGCAAACGCCTCTTTGACCAGGCGGTAGCGCAGCTTGCGTCCGGCAAGACGGAAGTTGCACAGGCCGCCGGTGAGACAGCGATGGTTGGAGGTGCCCCATGAGCGCTCTCGCCAAGCGTTACGCCCGGGCCGGGGTGCAGGCCGCGATGGACAAAGGCGGCAAAGAAGCAGTCGACGGCTTGGTCGAGGATTTGAGCGCGTTTCGTCGCGAATACATGGGGAACGAAGAGCTTCGTCAGCTCCTGACGAATCCGGCGCTCGTGAACGACCGCTCGAAGGTCTTCGCGGTGATCCTCGAAAAATCAGGGCTCGGTGAATCGGCGACTAGCCTCCTCGAGACCCTCGCCGAGCGCGACCGCATGGGCGTGCTCTACGACATCGTCGAGTCCGCGGAGAGGATGGCGAACGAGCTCTCAAAGCGCCTCCACGCCGAGGTGTGGAGCCCGATGGATCTCGACGACACTCAGAAGCAAGCCCTGCAAGCGGCGTTGGAGAAGCGCCTCGGCCAGGCGGTCCTCGTCGACGTCAATGTGGCTCCGGAGCTCCTCGGAGGCCTCGTGGTTCAGGTGGGCGACCTCAAGTTCGACAGCAGCATCAAACGACAGTTGGAGATTCTCCGCGAGCGGCTCGAAGCCGCGGCGGCCTAAGGGTTTAAAGACATGCAGATCCGCGCCGAAGAAATCAGCAGCATCATCAAAGAGCAGATCGCCGGGTACGAAAACCGCGTCGACGTCGCCGAGACCGGCGGCGTCTTGTCGGTCGGGGACGGGATCGCCCGCGTCTACGGCCTCCGTGGCGCCATGTCCGGCGAGCTCGTCGAGTTCACCGGCGGGGTTCGTGGCCTCGTCTTGAACCTCGAAGAGGACAACGTCGGTGTCGCGATCATGGGCGAGTTTAGCCAGATTCGCGAAGGTGACACGGTCAAGCGCACGGGCGAAATCGCTCAGGTCGGCGTCGGTGAAGGCATGCTCGGCCGCGTGGTTGACGCGCTCGGCAATCCGATCGACGGCCTCGGCGAGATCGAGACCAAGGAGCAAAAGCGGATCGAGGTGAAAGCCCCCGGCATCATCGCGCGCAAGTCGGTTCACGAGCCGCTTCAGACCGGCATCAAAGCGATCGACTCGATGATCCCCATCGGTCGTGGCCAGCGCGAGCTCATCATCGGCGACCGTCAGACCGGTAAGACTGCCATCGCGATCGACACGATCATCAACCAGAAGGGTAAGGACGTGAAGTGCATTTACGTCGCCGTCGGCCAGAAGCAGTCGACGGTCGCCCAGCTGGTGGACAAGCTCAAGACCCACGGCGCCATGGAGTACACCACGGTCGTCGCCGCGAACGCTTCGGACCCCGCGCCGATGCAGTTCTTTGCGCCCTATACCGGCTGCACCATCGGCGAGTACTTCCGCGACAACGGCCAGCACGCGCTCATCGTCTACGACGATCTCTCCAAGCAGGCGGTCGCCTACCGGCAGATGTCGCTTCTCCTACGTCGCCCGCCGGGTCGTGAAGCCTACCCCGGTGACGTTTTCTACCTGCACAGCCGTTTGCTCGAGCGTGCGGCGAAGATGTCCGACGCCGAAGGCGCGGGCTCACTGACGGCGCTGCCGATCATCGAGACCCAGGCCGGTGACGTTTCGGCGTACATTCCCACGAACGTCATTTCGATCACCGACGGTCAGATCTTCCTCGAAGGTGACCTGTTCTTCTCCGGCGTTCGCCCAGCGGTCAACGTCGGTATCTCGGTCTCGCGGGTCGGTGGCTCGGCGCAGATCAAGGCGATGAAGAAGGTCTCCGGTACCCTGCGCTTGGCGCTCGCTCAGTACCGCAACCTCGCGGCCTTCGCTCAGTTCGGCTCGGACCTCGATAAGGCCACTCAGGAGCAGCTCGAAGAAGGCGCGCGACTGGTCGAGATGCTCAAGCAAGGTCAGTACTCGCCGCAGCGCGTGGCCGCTCAGGTGGTGCAGATCTACGCGGGCACGCAGAAGGATTCCAAGACCAAGAAGACGTTCGTCCGCGACATCCCCACCGGGGACATGATCCGCTGGTGCTCGGAGCTCCTCGATTTCGTCGAGGCGAAGCACCCGACACTCTTCGACATGATCGAGGAGAAGAAGGATCTGAAGGACGACGTGCGCGAGGCGATCGAAACCGCGCTGCGCGACTTCAACAACGCGTTCAAGACCAGCGAGGGTTAATCCGTTCGTCCTGAGCCGGCCGGAAGGGTCGAGTGCAAGGACGCGAAAGAGACGGGATTCAACCGTTCGTCCTGAGGAGCCCACGTGAGTGGGCGTCTCGAAGGACGCGAAAGAGAAAGACGTGGCATCACTTCGAGACATCAAAAAGCGGATCAAGACCGTCAAGAACACGCAGAAGATCACGAGCGCGATGAAGCTCGTGGCCGCTTCCAAGCTGCGCAAGGCTCAAGACGCGATCACCGCACAACGCCCCTACGCCATCGAGCTCGGTGCAACGCTTCGCCGTGTGGCGAGCCGGACCGACCACGGTGATGCGGAAAACGCCGCACACCCGCTGCTCGCAGTGCACGAGCCGAAGAACGTGCTTCTCGTGGTGGTGACGAGCGACCGCGGTTTGTGTGGCGCATTCAACGCCAACATCATTCGGCGAGCCGAGCGCTTCTTGAAGAAAGAGGTCGGCAAGTACGAGCGCCTCGAGGTGGCGACCATCGGTCGCAAGGGCGCCGAGCACTTCAAGAAGAGCCGGACCCCGGATTCGGTCCAAGACTTCCCGGGCATCTTCGACGGTCTCGACTTTTTCAGCGCGCGCAAGATCGCCGACGAGATCGCCAAGCGCTACGTGGATGAGGATCTCGACGCGGTCTTCGTGCTCTACAACGAGTTCAAGAGCGCGATTTCGCAGAACGTCACCGTCGACCGGCTCCTCCCCGTGGTGGAAGACGAGCTGCCGGAAGGCCCGGACGTGGACTACGAATACGAGCCGTCGCAACGCGAGGTTCTCGACCAGCTCGTGCCGCGCTACGTGACCACGATCCTCTGGCGTGCGCTTCTCGAGAGCTCGGCCGCGGAGCACGGCGCACGGATGACAGCGATGGATAACGCCTCTCGGAACGCGAAGGAGCTCACCGAGAGCTTGACGCTGAAGTACAACCGGGCTCGCCAGGCGGCGATCACCATGGAGCTGATGGACATCGTCGGCGGCGCTGAGGCGTTGAGCGGCTAGGTTTTTTTGCGGGGGGCTGGGCAACAAACCTGCCTCCCGCTCGCCCTGAGGAGCCCACGAAGTGGGCGTCTCGAAGGGTGAGGATGACGAATCGAGAGTAACGAGAGCCCCGCGGATGGGGACGGTTGGAGCGAAACATGAGTGCAGAGCAATTGGCATCCGGAGTGATTACGCAGGTCATCGGACCGGCAGTGGACGTCGAGTTCCCCCCGGGGCAGATCCCCGAGATCAACACCGCGCTTCTCGCGTCGAACGCCAACCTGGGCGAAGAGGAGGACAACCTGGTCCTCGAGGTCGCGCAGCACCTCGGTGAGAACAGCGTGCGCACGGTCGCCATGGACGCCACTGAGGGACTCATCCGCGGTCAAAAGGTGAAGAACACCGGTGCCCCCATTGCCATGCCCGTGGGCCCGGAGATCCTCGGCCGGATCCTGAACGTCGTCGGCAAGCCCGTGGACGAAGGCGGCGAGGTCAACGCCAAGAAGTTCCTGCCGATCCACCGCACGGCGCCGAGCTTCACCGAGCAAGCGGTTGCCGCGGAGGTTTTCGAGACCGGCATCAAGGTCATCGACCTCCTCGCCCCTTACGCCCGCGGTGGTAAGATCGGCCTCTTCGGCGGCGCGGGTGTCGGCAAGACCGTTCTGATTCAGGAACTCATCCGCAACGTCGCGGTCCAACGCGGCGGCTTCTCGGTGTTCGCCGGCGTCGGTGAGCGCACCCGCGAGGGCAACGACCTCTTCTTCGAGATGATCGAGTCCGGCGTCATCAAGGCGCAGCTCGACGAGGACGGTCACCCGAAGACCAACGAGCAGGGCGGGGTTCTCCTCGAGGCTGGCAAGAGCCAGGCCGCGTTGATCTACGGCCAGATGAACGAGCCG
>CAYXVF010000065.1:0-25720 GCA_964468125.1 uncultured Bdellovibrionales bacterium
GGTGGTGCTAATGATGTGGGGGCTGCGCGAGCACCTTCGTTTCATCGAGGGGTATGCGCGTCGCCCGACCGGTCTGGCAGGACAGACCTCCGGTTTCTGTACCCGCAATGAAATTCCCGAAATGCCTCTCGGGTCATTTCGCGAAAGTCATCCGAGAGATGTCCAGCAAAGGACGCCGCGCAGATGTAGCCGATGTTGCGGTCGGCCAGCTCTGCTCGTCCGTCGCTGCGTCGAACGAACAAGCGAGAGTTGTCGTCGATGTGAACATCGATCGGAAACACGGTGCCCCCTCGGTCCAGATAGCGCTGGGTCCAGGCGAACTGTTCCGGCATCACGACGCCAGCATGCCCGTCGTTCAGCGTCGGGTTGACCCGCGCGAAAAGATGCCACGCTTCGAGCTGTGTCATTGGGGCGCGAAGCGCGTCACGAACCTCGGCGCACGTTCGCTGAAAGGCTTCTCGGTCTGTCCGCCGATCGAAATTCGGATGGAGCGACTGGAGCCCGACTATCCCTGCGTCGAAGTCACGAGTGAGGTTCTCCGCGGACAGCATGGCCGTGCGCGGAAAATGCGATGCGGGCCGCTGCTGGTGTGCACAGCCCGCCAGCGCTCCACTCGTCGTGAGCACCAGCGCAATAATCATCCACGGTTCATGCATTCGTGCCCCCGTCGCTGGGATCCGGAACGCGCTCGACCCCCCAGCCTCTTGGCGCCAACGGGGGCTGGCCCCGCCGGGCCGGAACGGATATGACCGCCTCGAATCGCACGCCCCCGCATTCCTCGGTGGCGGCTCGAGACCGAGTCGCCCGAACCGGGCTAGGAGATTTCCATGAATCTGAATGAGCAAAAAATGGTCGTCACCGGCGCTGGCGGTGGCATGGGCTTTCACTTCAGCAAACGCATCGTCGAAGCGGGCGGAATGGTCGCCGCCGGCGATGTCAACACCGAGGGCCTCGAAGCGCTCGCCAAAGAGTGTCAAGGGCTGCCCGGTAAGGTGTTCACCCGCGAGCTCAACGTCGCCGACGAGGCGTCGATCGCTGGCTTCGTCGATTGGGCGCACGAGTCGATGGGCGGCCTCACGGGCTTGATCAACAACGCGGGGATCCTCCGCGACGCGCTCCTGGTGAAGAAGGACCGAAACACCGGCGAGATCATCAAGCTCGGCAGTGACGCCTGGCAGGCGGTGATCGACGTCAACCTCACCGGCGCGACCTTCATGGTGCGTGATGTCGTCGCGAAGATGGCGGCGGAAGGTGAAAAGGGTGTGATCATCAACATGTCGTCCGTGGCGCGCCACGGAAACCGCGGCCAGTCGAACTATGTGTCGGCGAAGGCGGCGCTCGCGGCGAACACGGTCACCTGGGCGCGCGAGTTCGCGAAGTTCGACATCCGTGTCGGTGCGATCGCCCCGGGCATGATCGAAACGCCGATGACCAAGGGCATGAACCAAAAGGCCCGCGAAGCGCTCGTGGCCTCCGTGCCCGTGGGGCGCATCGGCGAGCCCGAGGACATCTGGCTCGCCGCCAAGTTCATCGTCGAGTGCGAATACTTCAACGGGCGGGTCGTCGATGTCGACGGCGGCCTGGTGATGTGATCTCCCGCCGTTGACACTTCGGTTGAGCGTACGTGGCGCGGTGGCTACGTCCGGGTGACGGCTCTCGCCACGTACGTTCGTGCCAGAAGTAACAGTGTCGTCGCTTCAGAGTCGCTGAGCATCCCGATCGGTGACACGGATCGCGTGTACTCCAAGGCTGTCCTCGAGACCTGGAGTGCTCGCAATGGCAAAGGCCGCTCGCCCCACGCTTCGCTACATCAGCCGCCCCGGCAATCGTTGGACCCGGCGCGGTTTGGCGAATCTCGTCGGCGAGATGCGCGACCTCGCGGATCGCTGTCTCGAGGAGCTGCCGCGCTACCAGGCGCTGAGCGGTGAGCGCGAGGCCCTGAAGCGCGCGGTGATCACCACCGCCCGCGATGCGGACGGCAAGCTGGTCGGTTTTTGCTCCGGCGTCCTCCTCGAGGCGAAAGGCGCCGGCCGCTTTCTCCACATGGGCCTGACCTGCGTCGACCCCTCCACCCGCGGCACGGGCCTCACCCGTCGTTTGAACGAGTACCTCGTGCGCTGCTTCATGCTCCGCACCCGTCCATTCGGAAAGGTGTGGCTGAGCTGTGTCGCGTGCGTGAAGAGCAGCCTGGGTAACGTCGCCCTTCACTTCGACAACGTGTACCCCTCCCCCTTCGCCGCACCGCGGCCGAGCAAGGTCCACCTGTCGATCGCCAACGCGGTGTCTCAGCACCACCGCCGCTGGATCCACATTCGCGAGGACGCGGAATTCGACCCGACCCATTTTGTCTTTCGCGGCGGGGCGAAGGACACGGTGTTCCAGAAGCGACGAGACGACGAGCGCTACCTGCACCGTCACCCGAAGCTCAACCAGTACTACGACTCGCTGATGGACTTCGATAACGGCGACTTGGTGCTTCAGGTCTGCTCCGCGTCGGTGGTGACCGGCGTGCGCCACGCCATGGGCCTCTCGGATCGGTCCGTCGAGCTGTCGCGGGCCTTGCCCGCCTACGCACCGAGCGAGTAGCGCCACTTGCGGTTCCGGCTGCGGTCGTTAGTGTCCCTGGCAATGGAAGCCCCCGCCGCCCCCAAGCTCAGTCTCTACGGCTACGCCTATTGCCCCTACTGCAAGCGTGTCATGCGCGAGATCGACCGGCTCGGCATCGAGGTGGAGATGGTGGACACCCTGCGGAACCCCGGCGCCCGGGATGAGCTCTTTCACCAGCTCGGCCGCGGCACCGTTCCGGTCCTGCGCATCGAGGAAAACGGCGACGAGCGTTGGATGCCCGAGTCCCGGGACATCATCAACTACCTGCGCGACCGCTTCGAGGCGCGTTGAACGGCGAGACCCTTTGTTGTGTAAGGGAGCCTCGGGAGCGCTCTAGACGGCGGAGGGGATCATGGCCCGGGCACACCTGACACCCAAGCTCTTCTCGTTCCTGAGCGACCTCGCCAAGAACAACGACCGCGAGTGGTTCCAGGCCAACAAGGCGCGCTACGAAGAGCACGTCAAAGCGCCGCTCCTGAGCCTCATCGAAGATATCGAAGCGCCCTTGATGAAGGTGAGTCCGCACCTCGTGGCGGACCCGTCTCCTGTGGGCGGCTCGATGTTCCGCATCTATCGCGACGTGCGCTTCTCCAAGGACAAGCGCCCGTACAAGACGCACGCGGCCCTGCAGTTTCGCCACATCGCGGGCAAGGACGTGCACGCGCCCGGGCTCTACGTGCATTTCGAACCGGGCGATTGCTTCGTTGGCGGCGGCGTGTGGCGCCCAGAGTCGAAGGTCTTGAAAGCCATTCGCGCGCGCATCGACGAGGAACCCGGTGCCTGGAAAAAGGTCCTGAACAACAGGGCCTTCAAAGAGCGCTACGCTCTCGCGGGCGAGAGCCTGAAGCGAGCCCCCAAGGACTACGACCCGGACCACCCGTGGATCGAAGACCTGAAGCGCAAAGATTTCATCGCCGTGACCCAGCTCAAACAAAAAGAGGTCACGAGCGAGCGCTTGATTCCGATCCTGATTCAAAACTTCAAGGCGGTGAAGCCGCTGATGAAGTTCGTCGCCGACGCGACCGGACTCGTGCTCTAGTCTCGGAAAGGAACCCGATGAGCCACAACCGCAATTTTCGTCGTTTGGAAGACGGGACCATCGAGGTCGAGGTGAAGCTGCGCGGCCGAAACCTCTTGAGCGATGGCCTCCTGAACAAGAGCTCGGCGTTTTCCCATGCTGAGCGCGAGGCCTTTGGGCTCACGGGCCTGATTCCGAACGTGGTCTCCTCGATGGAGAATCAGCTCGCGCGCATTCACCGAGGCATCCACGAGAAGGCGACGCCGATCGAGAAGTTCATTGGCTTGGCGGCACTCCAGGCGCGCAACGAGACCCTGTTCTACCGCCTGCTCGTCGACAACATCGAGGAGCTCTTGCCGATCGTCTACACGCCGACGGTCGGCGAGGCGTGCAAGAACTTCAGTCAGATCTACCGGATCCCTCGCGGGGTCTGGATCACCCCGGACGACATCGGCCACATCGATTCGATCCTCGAGAACGCGGACATTCCGGAGGCCCGGCTCATCGTGGTCACGGACAACGAGCGCATTCTCGGTCTCGGCGATCAGGGCGCAGGTGGCATCGGAATTCCCATCGGCAAACTGTCACTCTACGTCGCCGCCGCCGGCATTCATCCGGCGCAGACCCTGCCCGTCAGTCTCGACGTCGGTACGGACAACGAACAACACCTGAACGACCCCCTCTACGTCGGCTGGCGTCACCCGCGCCTGCGGGGCGAAGCCTACTACGATCTCGTGGAGGAGTTCGTGCAAGCGGTGAAGCGCGTCTTCCCGACGGCGATCATTCAGTGGGAGGATTTCAAGAAAGCCAACGCCTTCCGCCTCCTCGACGACTACCGGCGCCGCCACCCGTCTTTCAACGATGACATTCAGGGGACCGCGGCGATCGCGGTGGCGGGTGTCTACGCGGCGGTGCGCATCATGGAGAAGCCCCTCGCCGAGCAACGGATCGTGATCCTCGGTGCGGGAGCAGCGGGCGTCGGCATCGCTCAGCAACTCAGAGTTGCGCTCAAAGCCGCCGGGCTCGAAGGAGATGCGCTCACCTCGGCGGTGGCGGTCTTCGACTCACGCGGCATGCTCGTCGACTCGCGCGAGATCGACGACAGCTACAAGCGCGAGTTCACCTGGCCCGCGAAGCTCGCCGCCTCCTTCGGCCTCGACCCGGACCAACCCATCGACCTCGCCACCGCCGTCGAGAAGCTCAAACCGAGTGTCCTTCTCGGGACCTCCGGGCAGCCGGGCTCCTTCACCAAAGAAGTCGTACAGATGATGGCGGCCAACCACGAGCGGCCGGGGATCTTCCCGTTCTCGAACCCCACCGCGAACAGCGAAGCGACCGCGAAGGATCTGATCGAGTGGACCGAAGGTCGGGCGATCGTCGCGAGCGGCTCTCCCTTTGACCCGGTGGAGTACGGCGGCAAGACCTTTCACATCAGCCAGGGCAACAACGTCTACATCTTCCCGGGCGTGGGACTCGGCGCGATCATCAGCGAGGCGTCCGAAGTGACCGACCAGATGTTCACCGAGGCCGCCCGGGCCCTCGCGGGCATGGTCAGCGAAAAGGACATTGAAGCCGGTCGGCTCTTCCCGCCGCTCTCGCGTTTGCGCGAGGTCAGCCACACGATCGCTGCAGCGGTCGTGCGCGAGGCGATCCGCAGCCGCGTGGGCCGCCCGATTCACGACGACGAGATCGAGGGACTCATCGCCTGGAAGATGTGGCAACCCCACTATCCGGTGCTCAAGGCGGTCTGAGCGCTCACTCGTTCGGCGCAGGGCTCGGCGACGGGTCCGGGATTTCTCCCGCCGCGGGCGCGGGCGCGCCGCGCCCATACACCACGAAGGCGCCCCGCAAGTCCCCCTGCTCGTAGCCGATCGCTTTGTCGTCCGGGTAGTTCTGGGCGAGGGCCGTTTTCACCTCCCGTGGGATCTGCTCCTCGGGCCCATGGCACATCACGCACACGCCCCGGTCGATGAAGATGCCCTGCATGTAGTGGAAGGTGTCGTCGGTCTCGTAGACGTGCTCTTTGTCGCTCAGGGTCATTCGACCGAGAAGCTCACGCTCGCGGGCGGTGGGGGTTCCGAGCTCGGCGTTTCGCACGCGCGTCCCCACCCGACGCAGCCACAGCTCGCCGTCCCGGGTGGCGTCCGTGATCTCCGGCGCCATGTCCGAACAAACGGAGATCGCGTTCACCGGTCCACCCTCTTTGATCGCCTGGCGTAGGGAGCTCTGAAGCTTGCCCTTGAAGCTCTCCACGAGAGCCCGGGCGCGTTTCACCCGGTCGGTCAGCTCGATGCGCTTCTCTTCCGGCTTGATGAGCGGCACTTCTTTTTTGGGCTCCTTGGACGGTGCCTGGCGAGAACGCGGCACGCAGCCCAGGCCACAAAGAAGGGTCACAATAAGGACGCAAATCACGCGCTTCATCGAGAGCTCCTCTGAAACGATCCGACGTCGGAATTAGCAGAACGACGCGAGGCGAGCCAGGTGCACGAGGAGCGCTTGACGGCTCCGGCCTCGCCCCTAAATCGAAGGCGTACGAAGGAACGAACATCGGGGAGCCAGCTCCTCGGTTTTGCAGGAGGCAACGCATGATCAGCATTCGTAACCGGGATCGGTTCAACGATTTGTTCTGGGGCCCCTGGGGCGAGCTCGATCGCTTCCAGCGGGAAATCGACCAGCTCTTCTTCAACAACGCTCCGTTGACCTACCGCACCCGTGGGGCGGTCGCGAGCAACGTGTACAGCGACGAAGACCGGGCGGTCGCGCAGATTGCGGTCCCTGGATTCAAGAACGATGAGCTTCAGATCTCCGTCGAGGGCAAGACCCTCACCGTCAGCGGTAAGCGCAAGGAATGGGATGGAGAGAACGTCACTCGTCGCGAGTTCGGCGCCGAGGAGTTCCAGCGCGGCTTCGAGCTGCCTTTCGCCATCGACGCCAACGCGGTGAGCGCCAAGCTCGAAAACGGCGTGCTCCAGATCGAGCTGCCGCGAGCCGAAGCCGACAAACCCCGACGGATCGAGATCCGTTAACCAAACCCAGATTCAACGTTCGAAAACAGGAGACGAAACGATGCAGACCCCGACTTTGACGAAGAATGAAGCGCCCACCGTACCGGTCGAGACCCCGGTTGAAACCCGGGTGGATACTCCCCGGGTCCGGCCGCTCGCCAACGTAGCCGAGACGAGCGACGCCTACACCGTGGAGCTGTTGGTTCCGGGCGTTGGAAAGGACGCGGTGGAGCTCGAGGTGGAACGCGGCGTGCTTCAGGTCCGCGCCGAGAGCGCACTGGCCGCCCCTGAGGGTTTGAAGGCGCGCGTTCGCGAGTTTGGCGGCGTGAGCTACGAGCGCCGCTTTACGCTCCCGGAGGACGTGGACCCGCAGGCGATCGAAGCAAGCCTCGCCGACGGTCTTCTGACCGTGGTGCTGCCCAAGCGCGAAGAGGAAAAACCCCGCACGATCGCGATCGCGTGATCGAGCTCAGCCTACAGTCCCCTGCTTAGGCTCCCGCCCCCCTCGCGTTCGCTCTCTCCCGTGGAGCGCGAGGGGGGATTCTCCATTCCGATCGCTCAGCGGCGTTTCTTGCCGTTGCCGACGAGAACGAGGCGCTGCTTCTTTCTCTTCTTCTCGAGCACGAGAAACCCCTGCTCCGTCGCCGCGGCGACGAACTCATCGATCGCATCGTCGAATGTTTCGCCCTGGAGAAACGCGGACATCTTGTTCTTCGCTTCGTGGCAACGCAGCTCCGGCATCACCAAAATCAGGGCGTCCGTCACGGATTGGTTGAGTGCCATCGCGACGTGGCAGATGGACTTGTCGACGAAGCCGTCATTGCGGTTCTTGGCGCTCCGAGGCCCGGGAAGGCCATCGCCGTCGAGGTCGTAGTGGAGCTCGGCGAGCCAGGCGCCGTTGTGCAGCTCCGTTTGCCAAGGAACGTAGTCCCCCGGGTGGAGGTTTTGCGCCATGCCCCCGACGAGACGACTGAGGAGCTCCGCGCGCCGGCCGACCCGGTCGTCTTCCTTCGGATTGTCGAGCACGCGATTCCAGCGGTCGACGAACCAGTCGAACAATTGCGACGCACCTTGCGCCTTCACCCTGCGCATGGCCTCGGCGATGATCTTCGCCTGTACTTTGTGCCGCTCGGCGATGGCGGGATCGAGCGCGCCTGTCTCCTGCTCTACCTCGCGCTTGTCGTAGGTCAGTCGACGCCGGAGGTCCGCGGCGTCTGCCTTCGCCGCCTTGAGCTCGGCGGCGAGGCGCGCATTTTCGCTGACGAGATCACCTGGGGCCTCGGGACTGAGCCACACCCCAACGACCATCCCGAGGGAGAAGATCACGATCGAGGCGATCAACGCGACGAGCTTGGCCCGCGACGCGGGGCTCACCTCTCCGGGTAAGGGCTGGCGAGGGTCGTAGTGGTTCACGTCCGCCTCACAGTATGCCGCATCCGACCTTCATACCACCACCGCCGAGCGGTTCTTGGCGAATCTCGAAGCCGTTCCATCGACCCGGGGGTCCCTGCCCGACCCCTCCAAAAGGGGGGCGACGGGAGCGCGATTTCACGCGATAAGGGCCCCGGTGACCACCGAGCTGCTCCGCGATCTCCGTTGGGTGTTTCTCGCCCTGATCGGCGCCTACACCTTCGTGTACGCCATCGCCCAATGGCGAAAGTCGGGTGATGGGCTGCGGGCGCTGCGCTTTCTCGCGTTGTGCGGCACCGCCTTCGCCGTTCTTTTCGGTTACGCCATCGCCCGTCCGGCCACCGAGAGCCTCTTCATGGAGAGCTATGGGGCAAAGAGTGAACCCTACGTGTGGATCGTCTCGCCCGTGGTCGGGGTCTTCATCGTCGGGGCCTACAACCGCTGGTCCGCGGGGCTCGCTCTGGGACGCGCGATGGCGGGGGTTTGTGCGGCGTCGATCGCGCTGCTCGCCTTCGTTTTATTCGCTCGCGGCAACCGGCTGATCGGCGCCACCTTCGCCCTCTACATCTGGAAGGACTTCTACATCGTCTTCCTGGTGGAGATTTTCTGGACCTACGCGAACGCGGTCTATCCGGTGAAATCCGCGCGCTGGGCCTACGGCCTGTTCTGCGGCTGGGGGGCCGCGGGTGGCTACATCGGGAACCTGAGCATCGGCCCCTACGCCAAGAGCATCGGCACGGAAAACGCGCTCTGGCTCGTGGTCCCAACTCTGGTGATCGCCGCGGTGGTGTTCGCCTGGGCAAGCGTCGACCAACACATCGAGAAGGTCGAGCACGACTCCGTCGCGTTCAATGACGGCTTCCGTCGGGTGGCGCGCAATCGCGTCCTCCTCACGATCCTCTCGCTGGTGGTGCTCTCGCAGTTCGCGGTCACGCTGATCGACTTTCGCTGGAAGCTCGAGATTCAGCGGACGCTCACAGACACCGCCGAGCGGGCGGATGCCTATGGCGTGGTCTATGGCTTGATCTCCGTCCTCGAGCTCGCCCTTCAGCTCGTCGCGGGGCCCGTGCTGAAACTGCTGGGCGCGAGCGGCGTGTTGATGGCGATCCCTGTGCTCCTCACCGCCGGGACCGCCGCCCTCGCCGGTGGCGCTGCGATCCTCTCCGCGGTCAAAGTCGCGTCGAAGGGCCTCGACTACTCCCTGTTCCGCATCGCCAAAGAGATCCTCTACATTCCCCTCTGCTATGACGATAAGAGCCGCGGCAAGCCGGTGATCGACATCCTGGGCTACCGAGCGGCCAAGGGGGCGATCTCACTCCTGCTCATCGTCCCCTGGGTGCAGACCCCAGCGCGGGTCGAGATCCTCGGGCTCGCAGCCCTCACCCTCTGGTGCGCCGTCACCGTCCTCACGCTTCGCCGCGGCTCCCAAATACCAAGTGAATCCAGCGGCTTAGAAAAACAAGCGGTGTAGGTGTAACTCCGACAACCGCATACGCAATGAATGCGTAGATCGGTCAGGCACGGGGCTCACCCGCGCCGACCGCGAGCCGCCACCATGAGAAGCAGCGCTCTCATTCTGATCCTTCTTGCCGCTGGGGTGGCCCAGGCGGGCGACGTGCGCGTGCGCCCCGGTCAGACCCTCGAAGGTTTGGTGGTCCCGGAGAGCCACACGGACTGGTCAGCCCACCGGGTGGATGCGGACGTCTTTGGCTGGAACAAGGATTTCACCGAGGTCGGCTGCATCGGTCTGGACCATCATCGCAAGCCGAACAGCGAGATCACCGGTGAGTCGTTTCTGCTCGTGTTCAAGACCGACTCGGTCGAGCCGATCCACAACGTCCACTCGCTCTATGATACGGCGGCCCCGAACCCGGAGGACCCGCCGCCGTTGATGGACGTGCGCGACCGCATGTTCGGGATCGACGTCGTCTTTCAGCGAATGTGGCCGAAGCGTCCCAAACGCAAGTGGTACCGCGGCGCCATGAAGGTCGACATGCTCTGGGAGAAGGTCCCGGTGGGCGAGAGCCGCTGCGAGCCGTCCGTAGGGTTCATGCTGAGCTGGCGCGGCGAGCGTCGCTTCCTTCCGCATCAGCAACTCAGTGACATCCGCGTTTCGTGCGAGATCCTTCGCCTGACGAACAATCGCACCTACTGGGGCCGCAAGGACGTGGCGGTGGTGTTGCCAAAGTTCGAGTTCGGCTCCCGACCGCAAAACGAGCAGAGCTTTCGCTATCCGGTCTCCGCCCGCTGGGACCTCGCACGCCAGCTCGAGATCCGGGTGAAGAGCGAGCTTCCCGCGCGGCAACTCACGCGCGCTCGGCGAGCGCTCGGGCAGTACGGTCAGGTGCGCCTGGTCGGCGGCGCGGCTCGACGCGGCGTGTTGACGGTGAAGCGCGACCTGGAGACCTTGGCACTCACCCTGCGCCGAGCGATCCCGGGCATCGAGCGGGTGGAGGTCACCGACGAGGGCGACGCACCCGATATCGTCCTCGAGCTCGGAACCGGATCGAAAGGGTCCGAGTCCGTGTCGTCGGAAGAGCTCGATCTGGTCGATCCCTTCGAAGGCCGTGAAGATCCGCGAACGCGTTTTCCCTCCAGTCATTCTTCCTTGAGCAAAGACCGCGACTCGACGTACTTGGGTGATTTCATGCCCCCACAAGGACGTCGAAAGCGGCGATGAGCAGTGGCCGCACGGAGATCCTCGACTCGGGCCGACGCGATTCGGTCCGAGTGATTCGCGTCGAGCTGCGCCGCGGCGGGCAGCACGACTTCGCCATGGAGCCCGTTCGCATCGGCTCCGGCGAGGGATGCGACCTTCGCTTGAACGACCCGACGGTCAGCACCTTGCACCTCGAGCTCGCCCGCTCGCCCCATGGCATTCGCCTGAGAGATCTCGGCTCGACGAACGGCACCTACCTCGAAGAGCACCGCGTGCAGGTGGCATACATCGACTCTCCCGCCCGGGTCCGACTCGGCAACAGCGAGCTGAAAGTCTCGGCGCTCGATAGAGAAGAAAAACTCGAGCTCGACGCCGACTCACGCTGCGGCGGCCTCGTTGGCGGCTCGGCGGTGATGCGGTCGATCTACGCCAAGATCAAAAAGGTCGCGAACACCGACGCGACCGTGCTCGTCACCGGCGAAACCGGCACTGGCAAAGAGCTCGTTGCCGAAGCGCTCCGCGACCTCTCCTCCCGACGGGACAAACCCTTCGTAGTCGTCGACTGCGGCGCCTTGCCCGGGAACCTGATCGAGAGCGAGCTCTTTGGGCACGAAAAGGGCGCGTTCACCAGCGCGGACTCGGCCCGCGCCGGAGCCTTCGAGCGCGCTCACGGCGGTACGATCTTCCTCGACGAAATCGGCGAGCTGCCCCTCTCGCTCCAACCGGCGCTCCTCGGTGTTCTTCAACGGCGAGAGGTGCGACGCGTTGGCGGGAACAAGACGCTGCCAATGGATGTCCGGGTCGTGTGTGCGACAAACCGCGACCTTGCCGAAGAGGTGGGGAATGGCACGTTTCGATCCGACCTGTACTACCGGCTCGCGATCGTCGAGCTGCGCATGCCCCCGCTGCGCGAGCGCACGGACGACATTCCAGCGCTGGTGGAGCACTTCTGTCAGATGGTTCCCGGCGAGCCACCCACGCTCTCCGGCGATGCGGTCCGCGAGCTTCAGGCCTATCCCTGGCCCGGCAACGTGCGCGAGCTGCGAAACGTGATCGAGCGGGCGGCGCTTCTCGCCGAGCCTCCAGAGCTGCGAGGCGATTTCAAACGTAGCGCCCGATCGTCCGACGCCGAAGTCGACATCGAGATCCCCTTCAAAGAGCAGAAGAACGCGCTGATCGCCGACTTCGAGCGCACCTACGTCGAGAAGCTCCTCGAAGCGACACAGCACAACGTGGCGAAGGCCGCCCGCCAGGCGGGCATCGATCGCATGTATCTCTACAAGCTCATGAGTCGTCACGGGCTCGCACCGGAGCGTTGAACATGAACGGAGGCGATCGGGTCGCCGCGGTCCTGGAGGCCTATGGCGTAGACACGCTCTTCACGCTCGTGGGAGGCCACATCTCGCCGATCTTGGTCGAGAGCAAACGGCGAGGAATTCGAGTCGTCGACACGCGCCACGAGGCCAATGCGGTCTTTGCCGCCGACGCCTGGGCGCGGCTGAAGGGCATTCCAGGCGTGGCCGCGGTGACCGCCGGCCCGGGCGTGACAAACGCACTCACCGCGCTCAAGAACGCGCAGCTCGCCCAGTCTCCCCTGGTCCTCATCGGTGGCGCGACGGCCACTCTGCTGCGTGGCCACGGCGCGCTTCAGGATATCGACCAAGTCGCGCTCGTCGAGCCTCACGTGAAGTACGTGGCACGCCCGAACAGCCTTCGCGCGGTGGTTCCCGAGCTGCGCAAAGCCTTCGAGATGGCGCGCAGCGGTGTACCGGGGCCCGTCTTCGTGGAGCTCGCGGTGGACTTGCTCTATCCGGAGGCAACCGTACGCGAGTGGTACGCCGCCAAGACGAACAAGCCCAATCAGACGGCGGTGGAGAAGGCGACCGGTCTGTATATCCGTGGTCACCTCGCCTACCTCTTCGCGGAGCGCGACCGGCCCAAGCTCGAGAGTGCACCAGCTGCCTCCGTGGACCGCCCGTCGAACACGCAGGTAGGGCGCGCATCGAGCCTCATCGAAAAGGCGGAGAAACCACTGATGGTCATCGGCAGTCAGGTGATGCGCGACCCGACTCACATCACCGAGCTCATCGACGCGGTGGAGCGCATCGGGGCGCCGGTCTACCTGTCTGGGATGGCCCGGGGACTGCTCGGCCAGAAGCATTCGGTGCTGATGCGCCACCAACGGCGCAAGGCGTTGCGCGAGGCGGATGTGGTGGTGCTCTGCGGTGTTCCTTGTGATTTCCGCCTCGACTACGGCAGCCATGTCTCCCGAGCTACGGTGATCGGGCTGAACCTTAGCAAGGCGGACCTCGAGAAAAACCGACGCCCGAACCTGGGCCTGCTCTGCGACCCTGCGAGTGCGCTCATCGCCATCGCCAAACGCATGAACGCGCCGGTCTCCAAGCCCACATGGTTTGAGACCCTTCGCGCTCGAGACGAAGAGCGCGAACAGGAAATCGAAGGTAAAGGTAGAGAAGAGACCGGTGCGATCAACCCGATCGCCCTGTGTCGTGCGATCGATCGTCACCTTTCGGAGAATGCGGTCTTGGTCGGCGACGGTGGCGATTTCGTGGCCACTGCGTCCTACACGACGAGCCCACGGCGGCCCCTGAGCTGGCTTGACCCGGGCGTCTTCGGGACACTGGGTGTCGGGTCCGGATTCGCACTCGCGGCCAAGGTGGTGCGACCGGATTCGGACGTGTGGATCCTCTGGGGCGACGGCGCCGCGGGCTTCTCGATCATTGAATTCGACACCTGCGTGCGCCATGGCCTCCCGGTGATCGCGGTGGTCGGGAACGACGCGGGCTGGACCCAGATCGAGCGCGACCAGACCCCCACCCTCGGCGACCCGGTGGCCTGCCTGCTGACACACATGAACTATCAGCAGGTGGCCGAGGGCTGCGGCGCCAAAGGATTTCGGGTGGAGTCAGAGAGCGAGCTCGACGGGGTCTTGGCAGAAGCCGTTCGCCTGTCGCGCGTCGGCCATCCGGTCCTGATCAACGCGATCATCGGCAAATCGGATTTCCGCAAGGGCTCGATTTCGATTTAGGACGCCGAGGGCTAGAGCCGCGTAAACGGGTCACCGTCGAGGCGGCGGCAGCTCATCAGCTCCGGACAGATCGTTCGCCCTTCCACGTTGGACGGGCAACGGGGGCCGCAGAACGACTCGCCCGTGTTCTCGTTGCGGACGCAGATCCCCGAATCACAGTCCGCCCCTGCGCTGCACTCGGAGCAGAGGCCGCGCGGCTCGGCGCGACAGAGACCGCCCACGCACTGCAGCTCGCCCCCGAAGCAACGGCTCGCATCGGCGCAGGGCCTGCGACACAGGACCGTCGGGATCGGTGCACAGACACCGGGCTCCAGGGGCACCTCGCAGCCCGGCTCTCCAATCGAAGCGCAGCTGCACTCCGGGCGACACTCGAGCTCCACGGTCACTGCGTTTACGGCGACGTCCGTGAGGTCGACGATCCCGGACTCACCCCAAAAGATCAGGTCCGACTCCGCCAAGCCTTCGCATGCGTCCGAGGTAAGGTAGCCGCGAAGCTCCACCAGCACCGCGTCCTCCACCGGTAGGCCGTCGAGCAAGGGCCGCGGCGAAGAGCTCACCAGATCACCCAGGTCCGCATAGGCCCCGTCCACCGCCGTGCATTCCTCTGCGAGGAGCGCGCCGTTGTCCCCCACCACCCGCACCTCGATCGAAGACACGCAGCGAATGTCGTAGTTTTGCGCGGCAAAGCCGCAGCTCGCCGCGAGAGAGATCTCAACGCGTATGTCGCGCGTGCTTTCTTGGCTGCAGCCAAGAGCGCAAGCGCATGCAACGAGCGCGATCCATAGGCTTCTTCTCATCGCCCGATCACCAGGCGGACGGTTTCGTCGCCGTCGCGACTCGCCGCGAGAACCGCGGCGGTGGTGCCTCCGGCGAGGACCGCTCCAGCGACGATCCATACCCAGGGGCGCTCGTACCACGCCGCTGCCCCGCGCGCGGGCGACTCGCGTGTCTCGATCTTCTCCTGCAGAGCGGTGGGCAGCGCCGGCTCGGTGAGCTCCCGAGGGCCGAGCAACGTCGCGCCGCTGGCATCGCGCAACCACACCTGACGAGACCGGTCGACGATCACGACGTAGGCGAAGGGCTCACCGAGAAGAATCTGCTTCGCGCTGGCCGGCGAATCGAGAAGAGCTCGCGCACGCACCGCGTTCGCCTCGGGGAGCGCCGGGAGAAACACGGAGAGCTCGGTGAGCGCACCATCGCCGAGCACCTCAAAGGTCGCGCCAAAGCGCTCGAAGCCTGGGCACGAGGCCGACAGAACGTGCAGCCCTGGGGCGAGGTTGCGGATGGAGGTGGATCCGATGCCTCGGGAGCGGCCGTCGACGAACAGCTCCGCACAGTCGGGCTCGACGCGCACGGAGAGCGCTCCCGGGGCGCTCCTGAGGCGCTGCGCGCGCGCATCCGAGTAGGCGAGGCGCGCTTCCGGGGGCCATTCCTCCACGGGCGGGGAGAACTCAGAGTCCCACTCCGCCGCCGCCGCGAATGCTTCGGCCGCAGAAGCCTTCTCCCCTTGGTAGAGATTCACCCTGCCGCGCAAACGCTGGAGACGCGCGAGCAACAGGAGGCCCTCCGGTCGTTCACTGTGCGGTAGGATGGCGGTGACCCCTCGGGCGATCGCCTCGAGGGCGTGCGTCGCCGCGAGCTCGCGATACGCCTCTCGCGCGGCCTCGAGCGAACGGGTGGCCTCGACGACGGCGCGCTCCACTTCGTGCTCCATGGGCGCAGCCGTCCAGGTGGTCACGGTGTGGAACTCCGAAAGACGGGCGGCCAATGCCTCGCTGTCGACGGTCGGCGCGCGGACGAGCACGATCTCCGCAGCCTGGGCGGGACCCGCCAAGCAGCCGATCGCGAGCACCAATGGGAGTCGAAAGGTCATGAAATCGCTCAGAAGAGGCTATCCCGACCCCGTCTGCTGTTCCAGCGCTCGACCGCAGCCGTTGACCCCGGTGCTCGTCCCCCATTAGAGCCCTAGTCGTGGCAGCTAACCTCGAAGTTCTCGAAGAGGTCGGACGCGGCGGTACCTGCGTGGTTCATCGCGGCCTCCTGCGCGGAGAACACGGGACCCAGCGCACGGTCGCGGTGAAACGATTGCTCGAGAGCTGCCGGGACGATCCGGCGGCGATCGACCGCTTTGTGCACGAAGCGAAGCTCGCAACGCGTTTCGACCATCCGCGCTTGGTCCACGCCCTCGAGCTGCGCAAGGACGACGACGGCTACCTGCTCCTCAGCGAATGGGTCGATGGTTGCACCCTCGAGCAGCTCGCAACACCGGTCCCCCCCGCCCTCGTTGCTACGATCGGTCAGGCGCTCTGCGACGGGCTCGAGTACCTCCATGAACTGCCGGGCGGCGCGGTGATCCATCGCGACGTGACTCCGGGAAACGTCTTCCTCACCCGCACGGGCGAAGTGAAGCTCGGCGACCTCGGAGTTGCCCTGTGCGCGAGCGACCCGGCGCACCCCAAAACCCGTGCGATCACCCGCGGCTTCGGAGCGCCCGAGCAGCACGAAGACGCAGCCGTGGACGGACGTGCAGACATCTATGCCCTGGGCAAGACACTTCAGACACTCACGGACGCCCCTCCTCTTCTCGACGTTCTTCGGCGCGCAACCCGCGAAGCGAAAGAAGAGCGCTACGCCACCGCGTCCGAAATGCGCGCAGCGCTCCGGGGCTTCCATGCGCCGGCCCCTTTGACCGAGCTCGCGCGCTTGGTCCAAGCACGTCCGGAAAGCACGCGACCGGTGCTGGACTCGGCGGTCCGATCGATCCTCGGCGGCTCACAGAGCGCACTCGGACCCATTCCCTCCTCGGGCGCCAGGCGCTCGACCGTAGAGCCGGCTTTGCCACCGCGTCCTTCCCGCACGATCGGACTGCTTCCCTGGGCGGTTGCGGCCCTCCTTGCGAGCGTGGCTGTCTACTTCTCCGTGCCCACGCGCGGACCGTCCATCGGGAAGTCGGATGCGCGCTCCGAGGAGGCGCCCGGCTCTTCGCCGCGACTTTCCATCGAGGCCGCGCCACCTGCGCAGGCCCCGAAGACGGAAAGGGCGAAGGCGGCGGACGCCACAGGAGAACCGAGCGAAGGCGGCCTCCGAGAGCCCACGGAGGCGACCGAGCCCGCAAAACATCCCCCGCCCGCACGCAAACGGGCGCGAATGGTACCGATCACCGTCACCGAGCGGCCGCCGCCAACTCCCCGGGCGACGACGACCCTGACCCTCGGATGCACTCCGTGGGCCGAAGTGACGCTGGATGGCAAGCCGCTCGGAAACACTCCTTTGCGCCAGGTGCGCGTGCCGGTGGGTAAACACGCCCTCGAGATGCGCCACCCACCCACGGGGCAGAGCAAGACCATCGAGCTCGAGCTCGAGAAGGATCGAGCCATCACGGTGCTCGTGAACTTGAACACGGATGAGGTGAAGGTACGATGAATGATCCCCATCCTCCCGCGGCAGTACTCGAAGCCTGGCCTCTAGACCGCGTCACGCTGACACCTGTCACCCATGGTCACATCAACCGCACTTACTTGGTGGAGAGCTCGATCGGGCGCTTCGTACTCCAGCGCGTGTCGCCGATTTTTGGCGCGGAGATTCACCAGGACATCGACGCGGTCACCCGCCGCCTCGTCGAGCGCGGCGTGCCGACCCCGACGCTTGTCCCCACCGAAGAGGGCGAGCTCTACGTCGAGCACGATGGGGTCTGGCGCCTGCTCACCCTTGCGCCCGGTCGCACGCATCTGCGTGTCACGCACCCGGAGCTTGCGCACTCCGCAGGTGCGCTGCTCGCGCGCTTTCACGGAGCCCTTTCGGACTTCGACTACGAGTTCGCGAACCGGCGCACGGGGATTCACGACACCGCGCGCCACGCGGCGACGCTAACCGAAGCGCTCGAAAGCCACCGAGGGCATGGGCACTACGGCGCGGTGGAGATCCTCGCGCGCGAGGTCTTGGACCGCTGGGGCGAGGTTGGAACCTTCGAGCGCATGCACGCCCGCCCGGTGCATGGGGATCCAAAGATCAGCAATGTGCTCTTCGACGAGTCGGATCGCGCCCACTGTCTGGTGGATCTCGACACCCTCCAGCGCATGCCGCTCGTTCTCGAGATCGGCGACGCGCTCCGGTCCTGGTGCAACAGTGCGGACGAAGACGGCGAAGGGGCGCGCTTCGACCCGGCGATTTTCGAGGCGGCGATGACGGGCTACCTCGGCGCGGCGGGTGATGCGACGAGCGAAGAAGAACGCGCCGCGATCCTCGACGGCACCGAAACGATCGCCCTCGAGCTCGCGATGCGCTTCGCGGCGGACACGCTCAACGAATCGTATTTCGGCTGGGACCGGACGCGCTTCGAGCGCGCGGCGCAGCACAATCTGCTGCGCGCCCGAGGCCAGCTCGACCTCGCCCGCTCGATCCGCGACCAGCGCGAAACGCTCAAGAAAATCCTCCGGGGGCTCTAGTCTTTGAGCTCGACCACGGCGTCGCCGAAGCGCGGGGGGGGGGCGTCGGGCTCGATGAAGAGCCAGCGCAACAGCCTCAGATAGAATCCAAAGAGCGGAATGCGCTCGGCGATGTCTGCGCGGAGTTGCTCGCGGCGAACCTTGAAGGAGCTGTGGCTCTCGCGGGTGAGGAGCTCGCGTTCGTGCAGGTAGTTGCCGAGCGGTTGGATCTGGATCTCGAAGGTCTTCTCCCGCCAGCGCACCACCGACTTCATCGCCGACCAACCGCTGCGCTTTCGGTGCTCGCGGCCGAGGTAGTCCTTCACCTCCACGAAATCGAAGCGCCGGGCCTGCTCCGTCGATTCGATCTGCAGCGCACCGAGATTTTCGGATGGCCATTCAGTGGTTGCGAGTGCCTTTTGAAGCTTGTAGACCGCGTCTTTGTCTCCGACGACTATCTTCACTCCGAAGACGTCCTTCACGAAGCGGCTCAAATGGCGCAGGCTCTTGTCGCGCAGGACGATCGCGTCGAGGTTGAAGATTTCATCGACGACCTTGTTCCAGATCTCCTCTTCCGCCTTCACCCGGCTCAGAATCTTGTAGATCGCAAAGCGGTTGGGCTCGGTCGCTTGGTATTCGACCACGTTCGAGACGAGGCTCGCCCGGCGAAGCTCCTCGTCGCGCACGAACCGGAGCGGCTCGAGCTGGGAGTTGCCAAAGTTGATGTCCGAGATGTCGTAGAGGTGGCTGCGGTCGATGTCGGTGGCGAGAACGAAGCGCTCCCCCGTACCGTCGACTTCTCCGATCACGACGCTCTGAAGCTGGTAGTCCTCGAGGAGTGTGTCTGCGAGCAGGTCGCAGAGCTCATGCAGGCCACGCTCGCCCCGGCGAAGCATCTCGTCGAAGGCCGCACGTGCGGCCTCGACGTGGCGACGGGAGAAGGTGAACTCGAGGCGCTTTCGGGGGTCTTCTTCGTGCTGGACGCGGAGGCGCTGCAGCAGGACCACGAGCTCATTCAGCACCGGATCCTGGGACACCATGCCAAGGGGGGATTGCGCGTGCTGCAGGGACTCGAGGATCTCCTCCCGCTCCTCCTGCTCGCGCTCCTCGACAAATCGCCTCACGCGTCGACTATAGCATGGCTCCCCTGTCAAGCGCCGCGCGGCCAGGGGTCCAAGGCGGCCAAGCTCGCCGAAAGACGATCGAGAAACGCGCGCACGGCGGGATGTGAGTAGCGCGCAGCCCGGTAGTGGGCCACGGCGAGGGATTCGCCCGCGGGCTCACGCCCGAGCACGGGCAGCAGCTCGGAGCGCTCGTAGTCCTCTTGCCACATGAAGACCGGCAGGCGAGCGATCCCGATCCCCGACACCGCCGCCCGGCGGGCGACATCCCAGCGGTTGACGGCGAGCACCGGTTGAATCGCCACCCCTCCGTCGCGAAAGGTCCAGGTTTCCTCGGCCACGCTTCCGATGCAGCGAAAGCGTACGAGGTCCGCCGGCTCGTCCGGTCGCCCATGGCGAGCGATGAAGCGTGGCGACGCCACCGGGTAGAGGGCAAAACGGCCGAGGGCCCGGGAGCGCACCGTTGGATCCTCTCTCGGGTCCAACAGGACCGAGAGATCGAGGCCCTCGCGCGCGGGCTCGACCATGCGCTCGGTGACGATGACCTCCATCCGGAGCGCGGCGTAGCGGTCGAGCAGGTCGAGGGCCAAGGGGGCGACGACCCGATCCGCGAGGACGGTCGGCGCGCTCAACCGCAGCGTGCCCGCGGGCTCGGTCTCCAGGGTCTGCACCGCCCGCTCCGCTTCGAGCGCCTCTGCCACGATCTGCTGGCAGTGGGCGTAATAGGCCGCCCCGGCGTCGGTCAGGGAGAAGCTGCGGGTCGTCCGCTCGAGAAGCCGGGTGCCCAAACGCTCTTCGAGGCGGCGCACCCGCGTGCTGAGCGTCGATTTCGCGACCCCCATGGCCTTCGCCGCCGCGCTGAAGCCCCCCTCGCGCACCACGCGCTCGAAGATCAGGATGTCATTCAAATCCATGACACTTTGTTCAGCATCATGAACACTGAAAGGCAAGCCCGACGAATTGTTCGATTCGAGAGCGAACACGACACGTTTCCGTCACAGAGACGGCGTCCCCATGCCGCGCTGCGCACGTCCGACTTCAGCGGGCCTCGGTCTTCTTCGGCGTGGGGTACACGAGCAACTCGTGCACGTCGACCGTCGGCGGCGACTGGACGGCGAAGAGGACCGTTCGGGCGATATCTTCCGGTCGGAGTCCGTCCGGCTTGGGGTCGTCGAAGAAGGGCGTGTCGACGAGCCGGCATGGGCAGCGTTGCAGCGATGCGCTTTGGCGAGACCATGAGCGCTGGCATCCGAGGGAGGGCTCGAGCGAGCGCAGTTCGACGGCCACACGAGCCAAGCGCCTCCGCCATCGTGTAAGAAGTGAGACGATGGCGGGCCCGGGGGAAATCGACCGAAATCGGCGAGCGCTCGTGCCGGTCGCGGCCGGCGCGGCGACGCAAGCGAGCGAGCCCGCACCCGTTCCGACCGAGCGCGGGCACCTCGACGGCTCGGAGCGCGACAGGCGGGTCTCGCTCGATGCGCGCTCGCCGCTCGACGGCGCCTTTACAGGCCAGGCGACGGCTCCGGGCGCACGAAGACCTCCGTGGGCGGGTCCGGTCCTCGACGCCGAAGGACTCACGGAAGCCTCCGAGCGCGAAATCCTTCGGGCCCATGGAGGCCGCGTCACCCTCGGGGCCTATGGAGATTTCGACGCACGCCGGCCGCCCGTGGTTCTGGTGCACGGGATCAACGGAGCACCGGACACGCTGCGCGCGGTCGCCGAACGGCTGCGAGACGAGGGCAAGCAGGTCCTGATCGCCTTTTACGACGACCGAGGCACCGGTGTGCCGGAGAGCGGCGCGCAGCTCGCCCGGGCCCTCCAGGGGCTTCGGCGCCATTACCCGACGGAGCGCTCATTGGAGATCATCGGCCACTCGATGGGCGGCATCGTTGCACGCTCCGCTCTGAACAGCCTCGCGCAGCCGAGCTGGAACGGTGAGGACTCGGAGTTCGCCGCGGATCCACGGGCCGGCTTCGGCCAGGTGCAGCTGCGCACGGTCGACACCTCCTGGGCGGGCTTTCAACACGAGCCCGACTTCGTGAGTTTTCTGCGGCCGGTCATTCGCTTCTTCATGAAGCTCTTCGGCTGGCGGGCGGCTTTTGACATGCGGGGGAACAGCGAAATGTATCACAACCTCTATCGACCGAGGCTCGAGGGGGTGGAGATCCACGATATTGCCGCGCGACAAGAAGAGCCGGACGCCGTGACGTCCCTGCCTGACCTGTCAGAAGCCCAAGCCGCAACGATCGCACGCTTCGTACTGAGTGGCGAAGAGCCGAGCGACCCACGCACCCGCAACATGGCGCTCGGCCTCGCACAAGACCAGCGCTTCGAGGCGCTCCGAGCGGAGCTGCGTCGCCTCGAGCGAGAGGGTCACGCAGCGGGTCCCTCGCTCATCGAGGCCTACGAGCGCATCATGCCCCGCATCGAAGGCAGTCACACGAGCATCTTGACGAGCCCGGAGCTGTTCGAGCAGCTCTCGCCGGAGCCGGGGGTGTCGGTCAAGTCGCGGGTCCAGCCCAAGGGCGGGGTCTCGGTCCAGTCGGTACCATCGCCGCCACCCAACCACCACGACGGGGAGAATGAGCAGCAAGAAAACGCGCATGAGCGTCGATAGGCGATTCAGCTCGTTCCGTCACCTGCGCAATGACCGCCCGTGTCGTGAGGGTCAGTAGAGAAGCGCTTCCGCGCGCCCATCATGAAAGCACTCGAGACCGAAGTCGCACAGGGCCATGACTTCATCGAGGCACTTTTCTTCGTCGATGGCCAGTCGAATCTCGGGGCTGCCGGTGAGCAAATCGATCGCGGGCACATCGTCCCGAAACTCATAGGCCTCGGTGCGCCAGGCAAACTGACCGGGGTACAACGCTTTAAAAGCGATGAGGACCGCGATGCCCGTGCGGTAGGGGCGAAAGGCTCGACGGTCGGTGACGTGGAGCTGGACCCCGCGGCACAGCTCGCCGCGGTATTTGTCGAAGGTCGGCGTGAAAGCGCAGGGTCGAGCGGTGAGGCCCGGCAACTCCATCGCTTCGAGCGCACGCGCGAGCGCTGTTCCATCGACGTAGGGCGCCCCGAGCAGCTCGAAAGGCCGCGTCGTCCCGCGCCCCTCCGAGACGGTCGTCCCTTCGAGCAGGCAGAGGCCTGGGTAGACGAGGGCGGTGTCGAGAGTCGGCATGTTGGGCGAAGGCATTACCCAGGGCAGATCGATTTCGTCGAAGTAGCGATCTCGGCTCCAGCCCTCGCAGGGGATCACCTCGAGGTCGCAGTCGATGTCGAAACGATCACGGTAGAGACGGGCGAGCTCGCCGACGGTCATACCATGACGCTGAGGGACCGAGTACAAACCGACGAAGCTCTCGAGCCCGTGCTCGATGCCGCTGCCTTCCACCTCGACTCCGCCGAGGGGGTTCGGACGGTCCAGGACGAGCAGCCGCACATCGTGTCCCTCAGTGGCCTTCATGGCCAGAGCCATGGTCGCGGCATAGGTGTAGTAGCGGGTGCCGATGTCCTGAATGTCGAAAACCAGTGTATCGAGCTGCGCGAGGTGCTCGGGCTGCGGGGACAGGGACGCGAAGCTATCGCCGTAGAGGCTCACCACGGGAAGGCCGGTGGCGTCATCGCGGGCATCACCCACGCCTTCCATGTACTGCGCGTCGCTGCGGATCCCATGCTCAGGGCCGAAGAGGAGCCTCAGATCGATGTCCGGATGGGAGGCGAACCGATCGGCCGCGTGGAACAGCGTGCGGTCGACGGTGGTCGGGTTGGCGATGAGCCCCACGCGACCTTTCAGGGGCGCGGGGTCCGCGAGAACACGATCGAGTCCGGTGCGCATGGCGAAAAATGGGGACACATCCCCGGCGCGATCAAGGGCGCCGCGTGGCTTTGGCGCAAAATCGCCGCGCGCGCTTCGAGGTGTGCACCCCGCCCTGGACCGCCCCCGATCCAGGACGGGGCCAAATCTTCACCGGCCCGCTCGACGAAACGACCGCGCCCGGGCCCATCCCGAGAACGGCCGTCACCAGCCAAGTCACACGACAAACGCGCCGACGCTGCGCAGGAGTGCGCGAAGCGTGCCAACCACGAACCGGCGTGCGCGGCCTTTGTTGCGCCCTTTGATTCTCCGTTTGTCGCCGACCGTTGGCAGCGCGCTGCTGTCTGCAGCCATCACCCGGGCGGTGGCTCAGTCTCCCGGTGCCAACCGTCGTGTGGGAGTACGGGTGCGATCGCTGGGAGGTGCGGGATGCTCGAGACTGTGCTCGACTCGCGCCTTGAGGGTGTTTTCGAGCTCCGCGTCCACCCAAATGAAGCGCAGGCCGACCATGCCCGCTCCGTGGTGCCGAACGACCCAGGCCGGAACCCGGAGCTCTGGCGACGTGAGCTCGAGGAGCACGGAGCTCTGCAGCGGGGGCGCACGTTTGAGGCGGGCGAGAGCGCCGCTCGCCGAAAGATTCAACAGATCGCCGGGCGTTGTGTGCCCGCCCTGAACGACGGAGCACGCTTCGAGCACGTCCGCCCGTTGGTAGCGGCGACGCTCTTCCACCATCGCGTCGTAGATGACGCGCAGACCGCGGAACAGCGCGCGCGCTCCCAAAGGACGGCTCAAAAACAGGTCCGCCCCAGCTCGACAGGCTCGCGCGACGGCGAGGGTGGACGGGTCTCCGGTCATGATCACCACCGGGACCTTGGCGTTGCTGCGCGAGGCGCGGATCTCTCGGACGAGCCCCTCGCCGTCGATCCGCCGGTCGTCCCAGTCCACCAGCACCCCGTCGAGCTTCTTGCCTCGCACCAGCGAAAGCAGCCCCGCCCGCGTGTTCCGGTAGGTTGGACGGATCTCCAGGGACTCGAGCGCTGGCTCGATCAAATAGTGCTCGGCCGCGTCGAAACTCGCGACGAGCATCTCGAGGGGCAGGTGCGTCATAACGAAGCACCACACTCTACCCCCGCATCCATCGGTTGCGCCGGAAAAGGTTGTAAGGAACCACAAAGCACCGTTTCCGCGTGACTTTTAGGGTCACGAAGGCGTTTGACCGCGCGGATCCAAAGTTGCTACACACCGCCTCCGGCTGCCGGGACGGGGCAACAGTTTGCCCCAGCAGCTACTTGGAAGGTCAAAGATGGACGTCAATGTCGAAAAGACCGGCTCCTACGGTCGCAAGCTCTCCGTCACCCTCCCCGCCGACGAGGTCAACAAGGCGTTCGACCGGGCCTACAAGGCGATCGCAAAGAATGCGCGAATTCCGGGCTTTCGGCCGGGCAAGGCGCCCAAGAGCGTGATCGAGATGCACTACGGTCCCCAGCTGCGCTCGGAGGTCGAACAGTCGCTCGTCTCCTCGAGCCTGATCCGCGCCCTCGAAGAGAGCTCGGAGACACCGGTGGCCATGCCCACGGTCGACCCCGGCGCGCTCGAGCGTGGCAGCGAGTTCTCCTACACCGCGGAGTTCGAGGTTCCCCCCGAGGTGAAGGTCGAAAAGTACGAAGGACTGGCCATTGAGCGACTCGAGGTCAACGTGCCGGACGAAGACGTGGCGAAAGAGCTCGAGCACATGCGCGAGCACGCCGCACAGCTCGTGCCGGTGATGGTCCGAGAAGAGACCCAAAAGGGCGACATCGTCACGATGGATTACGAGGGCTTCATCGACGACCAACCGTTCCCGGGCGGCAGCGGCGAGAACGCGATGATCGAGCTGGGCGGCGGTGACTATATCCCGGGATTCTCCGAGGGGATCGAAGGCGCCAAGGTCGGCGCGACGATCAGCTTTCCAGTCACCTTCCCGGAGGAGTATGGGGCGCAGGACCTCGCGGGCAAGACCGCGACCTTCAAGGTCACCGTGAAGGAGATCAAAACGAAGGAGCTGCCCAACCTCGACGACGATTTCGCTAAGGACGTCGGCGAGGACAGCCTCGAAGCGCTCCAAAGCAAGATTCATGAGCGGCTCGAAACCCGCAAGAAACGCGAGGTCGAGGAAGAACAGCGGACTCTCGTGATGGAGTCGCTGGTGGAAGCGAACGATTTCGAGGTACCGCCGACCATGGTCCGGCAACAGGCCGAGCGCATGGTCCGCAACGCCGCCGAGCGCATGCAGCAGATCATGGGGCCGCAATTCCAGCTCAACGGCGAGCAAGTGCAGGCGCTCCTCGCGGACAACGAAAAGGATGCGGAATTCCAAGTCCGCAGCGGACTGCTCCTGCTCGAAGTCTCGAAGCAAGCGAAGATCGAGGTCGGCGACGAAGAGGTGCAGGCCGAGATCGACCGGATCGCCGAAGAAGCCGGCGAGCAGGGTGAGCGGGCGAAGGCGTACTACGCAGATCCGGAGCAACGCGACCGACTCCGCTTCCGCTTGATCGAGGACAAGACGGTGGAGCTCATTCTCGAGAAGAGCGTGCCCGCGCCGAAGTCCGAGAAAACGAGTGACAACGAGGACTAAAG
>CAYXVF010000065.1:25820-36783 GCA_964468125.1 uncultured Bdellovibrionales bacterium
GGAAACGACCGTCAGTGTCGAACGATGCCAATAGGCGTCATCGGACACGAAATACTCTTGAAGTTCCGGTCCGTAGGTGGCACATCGTCTTTCATAAGGAGACACCACCATGGCCGAACTCAGTCCATCCGCAGCTACACTCGTAGAGCTCATCTTCAAGAACCCGATGAGCATCTCGAAGATTCAAAAGAAGATGAAAGCTTCCGAGCCGAAGACCGTCTACCGCTGGCTTCACCAGCTTCACGAGCAGGGCTTCGACGTCGTGCGCCGCGGATTTGAGCGCTTCGACGACATCAGCTACTCGGTCGACAAGCTCGCGCCCGGCTATAAGCGTCCGCGCAAGAAGGCCGCCTGACCGACTCCCAGCACATCCAACGAATAGAATCGGGGCGTCCGACAGAGTCGCCCCAAATGAGAAGACCGGCCCTCCCGTGGCCGGTCTTTTTTTGCCCCGTGAGAGCACCATTCCCCTTCGACGCCCCGCCTCGGCCGACTTATGTTGAGGTTTGCGGAGCGGCCGTTTTCGTGCAACGGCTGTTTGACCGCCATGCGTGACACTCCAGGAGCCATCATGTCGCAAATCATCCCTCGCATCGTCGAAACCACTCACCGCGGCGAGCAGGTCTGGGACCCCATCTCCCGGCTGCTGAAAGACCGGATCATCTTCCTCGGAACGCCGATCTACGACGATGTGGCGAATCTCGTGGTCGCCCAGCTGCTTTTCCTCGAGTCCGAGGACGCGGATAAGGATGTGGCGATCTACATCAACTCGCCCGGCGGTTCGGTCTCCGCGGGCCTCGCCATCTACGACACCATGCAGTTCATTCGCCCTCAGGTGTCCACCCTGTGCATCGGCCAGGCGGCGTCGATGGCGGCGATTCTTCTCGCGGCCGGTGCCCCGGGCAAGCGCTATGCGCTCACGAACTCGCGCGTGTTGATCCACCAGCCGATGGGCGGGATCGGTGGAACCGCCGCGGACATCGACATTCACGCCCGTGAGATCATCAGCATGCGCAAGCGCCTGAACGAAATTTTGGCCAAACACACGAATCAGTCCCTCGAACGGATCGCGAAGGACTCGGATCGCGACTACTTCATGACGTCGGCGGAAGCGAAGGCCTACGGCCTGGTGGACCAGGTCTTCGAGCAGCGCCCGAGCGCCGAAGACCAGGACGGGAAGTGAGCGTAGCCCTGGTGGTGGGTGCCGGTGACGGTACGGGAGCTGCCATCGCCAAACGCTTCGCCCGCGAGGGGCTCACGGTCTGCGTCGCTCGGCGGAACGAAATCGCGCTCGAGAGCTTGGTCGAAGAAGTCGAGGACGCCGGCGGCAGCGCAACGGCGCTAGCCTTCGACGCGACCGAGGAAGCTGCGGTCATCGACGCGTTCGACCGGGTTGAAAGAGACGTGGGTCCCCTTTCGGCTTTGGTCGACAACTCGGCGATCATCACCCGCGGATCCATTCTCGAGCTCAGCGCCGAGAAGTATCGGGGCGACTGGAACGTTTGCGCCTTCGGGGCCTTTTTCTGCGGTCGTGAAGGTGCGCGGAGGATGGTCCCCCGAGGGGAAGGAACGATTTCTTCACCGGAGCCACCGCCTCCAAACGGGGCGGCGCGCATTTCGCGGCTTTTGCCGGCGGAAAATTCGCACTGCGCGCACTCGCGGAATCGATGGCCCGAGAGCTCGGTCTCCGGGGCCTTCACGTGACCCACGTGGTGATCGATGGGATCATCGACGCACCTCGCATACACCGCATGATGCCGGACATGGTCGACAAACTGGGCCCTGAGGGCCTGATCGACCCCAATGCGATCGCCGAGGCCTACTGGCAGCTGCACCGCCAACCGCGCTCGGCCTGGACCTTCGAGCTGGACGTGAGACCGTTCAAGGAGTCTTTCTAGCGGCAAGTCGGGCCGCCTCGCCGAATGCGCCTGGCGCTCGCCGGCGAGCCTGGATAGGGTTACTTCAGTAGCGTGACGCGCCGTATTCCCGGTGGTCAACGCGGATTCAAAGCCATGGCAAACAAGCGTGAACACAACGGGTCCCTGATTTGTTCCTTCTGCGGCAAGAGCCAGAAGGAAGTGAAGAAGCTCATCGCGGGCCCCAACGTCTACATCTGCGACGAATGCATCGCGCTGTGCAACGACATCATCGCCGAAGAGTTCGAGAACGAGGAGGGTGAAGCGCGAAGCTCGATGAAGATCCCGCAGCCCTCGGAGATCAAAGAAATCCTCGACGAGTACGTGATCGGCCAGGACCGCGCCAAGAAGGTGCTTTCAGTCGCGGTGCACAACCACTACAAGCGCATCGAAACCCGCGTCGGCATGGACGACGTGGAGCTGCAAAAATCGAACATTCTTCTGATCGGCCCCACGGGCTCGGGCAAGACGCTGCTCGCCCAGACCCTCGCGCGCATCCTGAACGTACCCTTCTGCATCGCCGACGCCACGAGCCTCACGGAGGCGGGCTACGTGGGCGAAGACGTGGAAAACATCATCGTCAATCTGCTCCAGGCCGCGGATGGCGACATCGAGCGAGCCCAGCGCGGCATCGTCTACGTCGACGAGATCGACAAGATCGCACGCAAGAGCGAAAACCCCTCGATCACCAGAGACGTGTCCGGTGAAGGCGTGCAGCAAGCGCTCCTCAAGATCATCGAGGGCACGGTAGCGAACGTTCCCCCCAAGGGTGGGCGCAAACACCCGCAGCAAGAGTTCCTGCAGGTGGACACGACCAACATCTTGTTCATCTGCGGCGGAGCATTCAGTGGCCTCGACCAGGTGATCGACCGACGCCTCGGACGTCAGGGCATGGGCTTTGACGCCCCCATCAGCAAGCGCGAAGAGCGCTCCCTCGGCGAAATCCTCTCGAAGGTGCGCGGCGATGATCTGTTGAAGTACGGCCTGATCCCCGAGTTCGTCGGCCGCCTACCGGTGACCGCGACCCTGACCGAGCTGAAAGAAGAGGACCTCGTCCGCGTCCTCACCGAACCCAAGAACGCACTCACCAAGCAGTACAAGAAGCTGTTCGAGATGGATAACGTGCAGCTGACTTTTACGGAGAACGGCCTGAGTGCGGTGGCCCGTCAGGCGATCAGTCGCAAGACCGGCGCGCGGGGACTTCGCGCGATCCTCGAGCAGGCCATGCTCGACATCATGTACGACATCCCCTCGCAGCGGAACATTCGCGAGGTTGTGGTGAACGAAGACGTGATCGACCGCAAAGAAAAGCCCTTCGTCGTCTACGAAAAGGAAGCGGGCTAATCCACGACCGCTCCTTCTGACGGTTCTACGCGCCGGTAGACGACGGGGTTGCGCGGCTGCGCACGGCGTGTTGCAACAGCTCTCGTCCGGCAGAAGCGGGGGGGCGCGATGCAGAAGATCCTGGTGATCGGAGCGGGCAAGTCGACGAGTGTTCTGATCGAGTATCTGCTCGAGCAGGCGGACATGCAGAACTGGCAAGTCATCGTCGCTGACGCGAACGTCGAACAGGCGCGCGAGCGGGTTGCGGAGCACCCGCGCGGCGATGCACGGGCCCTCGACGCCAGCGACGTCGCAGCGCGCGACCGACTGATCGAATCGGTGGATCTAGTGGTGAGCATGCTCCCTGCCCATCTCCACCCGCCGGTGGCCCAGGCCTGCATCCAATACCGCAAGCACTTCGTCACCGCGTCCTACGTCTCGCCAGAGCTGCGCGACCTAAACGAAGCGGCGGAGCGCGCCGGGGTCACGATGCTCAACGAAATGGGCGTGGACCCGGGGATCGACCACATGTCCGCCATGCGCGGCCTCGACGCGCTGCGCGACGCAGGCGGACGCATCGTGCGCTTCGAAACCTTCACCGGCGGGCTCGTCGCGCCCGATTGCGATGACAATCCCTGGCGCTACAAATTCACCTGGAACCCGCGCAACGTCGTGCTCGCGGGGCAGGGCGGCGTGAAGTTCAAACACAACGGCCGCTACAAGTACGTGCCCTACCACAAGCTCTTTCAACGCTACGAACCCCTGTCGATCCCCGACTACGGTGACTTCGAAGGCTATCCAAATCGCGACTCGCTGCGCTATCGCGGCCACTACGGGCTTTGGGACGTGGAGACGATCTACCGCGGGACCCTCCGGCGACCGGGCTTCTGCAGCGCCTGGGATGGGCTGATTCAGATCGGACTGACCGACGACTCCTATGAGCTCGAGGACGTCGCGCAGATGACCTACCGCGACTTCGTGAATTCCTACCTCTGGTACGACCGCGACATGTCCGTCGAGCTGAAGATTCGCGCCTATCTCAAGCTCGATCTGAACTCGCTGGTCTTCGACAAGATCCAGTGGCTCGGGCTCTTCGAGGAAGAGCGGATCGGATTGAGCCGCGCGACCCCTGCGCAGGCTCTGCAAAAACGTCTGGAGGAAAAATGGGCGCTCGGCCCCGAAGACCGAGACATGATCGCCATGCTCCACAAGACCGAATACGAGAAGGGGGGGCGGCGCTGGCTCGTACACTCCTCGATGGTGACCCTCGGGACCGATTCGGTGCGGACCGCCATGGCCAAGACCGTGGGGCTTCCGACGGGCATCGGAGCCAAGCTGATCCTGACCGGAGTGATCCAGCACCGCGGCGTGGTCATTCCAACGCGGCCTGACGTCTACCTCCCCGTTCTAGACGAGCTCGAACACTACGGCATCCGCTTTCAGGAACGACAGACGCCGGTGGAGTAGGCCCTACACAGTGGTACTCGGAGTCTGGCGCCGTCACCCGCATCCCTACTTGCCGTGCGCTGAAGCGCCCCAGCGCCGATCCGCCCAATTCGCCCGTGATCTGAGTCTGACCGCGCTGCTTGCGCCGTCGGCGGGGGAAGGATTACTTTAGAGGTCTGGCGGGGAGTGCGCGCTTTGCCCTGCCGTCGCGAGGTCCAATCGAAAATGAGTAAATCAGATACGCGTCTGTTGCCGCTATTGCCTCTCCGAGACATCGTCGTGTTTCCGCACATGATGGTGCCCCTTTATGTGGGCCGCACGAAGAGCATCAACGCGGTGGAAGAAGCCATGCGCGGAAATCGGGAGCTGTTGCTCGCCGCCCAGCGCAAAGCCAAGACCAACGACCCGACGCCGGAAGACATCTACACCGTCGGCACCGTCGGCCAGCTGATGCAACACATCAAGCGACCGGACGGGACAGTGAAAGTCCTGGTAGAGGGCCGCCGGCGCTCGCGCATCAAGCGCTTCGTACCGAACGACGCGTTCTTCCTCGCGGAAGTGGAGGACTTCATCGAGGCCGATCTCTCAAGCGTCGAGCTCGACGCCTTGTTGCGTACGGTGCAGGAAACCTTCGACAATTACGCTCGCCTGTCCCGGCGACTGCAGCCGGACGTCCTGATGAGCATCAAGAGCATCGACGATCCAGGTCGCCTCGCCGACACGATCGTCGCTCACCTCGCGATCAAACATCCGGACAAGCAGTCCATGCTCGAGATGGACTCCGCGAAGTCCCGCCTTGAGAAGCTCTACGAGCTGATGCAGGGCGAGATCGAAATCCTCCAGGTCGAGCGCAAGATCCGCAATCGCGTGAAGAAGCAGATGGAGCGCACGGAGAAGGAGTACTACCTCAACGAGCAGATGCGGGCGATCCAGAAGGAGCTCGGCGAGCGCGACGAGTTCAAGAGCGAGATGAACGAGCTCGATGAAAAACTGCGCACGAAGAACATGCCCGACGAAGCGCGGGTTCGGGTCGAGAAAGAGATCAAGAAGCTCAAGATGATGTCGCCGATGAGCGCAGAAGCGACCGTCGTGCGCAACTACATCGATTGGTGCCTCTCACTGCCCTGGCTCGAGTATACGGAAGAGAAGCTCGACATCGTCGAAGCAGAGAAGATCCTCGACGAAGACCACTACGGGCTGAAGAAGCCAAAGGAGCGTATCCTCGAGTATCTCGCCGTGCACAAGCTCGTCGAGAAGATGAAGGGACCCATCCTCTGCTTGGTCGGACCTCCGGGCGTGGGTAAGACGTCGCTCGGACGTAGCATCGCACGCGCCACGGGGCGTGAGTTCGTTCGCCTCTCCCTCGGTGGCGTCCGCGACGAGGCCGAGATCCGCGGGCACCGGCGGACCTATATCGGCGCGCTTCCCGGCAAGATCATTCAGTCGTTGAAGCGCGCGGGGTCGTCGAACCCGGTGTTCCTCTTGGACGAGATCGACAAGATGTCGATGGACTTTCGCGGTGACCCGTCGGCCGCGCTCCTCGAGGTACTCGACCCGGCGCAAAACGACACCTTCGGGGATCACTATCTCGACATGGATTACGACCTGTCGCGGGTGATGTTCATCTGCACCGCCAACTCTCTGCAAGGGATTCCCGGTCCCCTCGAGGATCGTCTCGAGATCATCCGGATCGCTGGCTACACCGAGATGGAGAAGATGCAGATCGCCGACCGCTATCTCATCCCGCGCCAGAAGACCGAAAACGGCATCGGCGAGGTGGATGTGGAGTGGAACGAATCCGCCACGCGCACGATCATTCAGCAGTATACCCGCGAAGCCGGGGTGCGAACGCTGGAGCGTGAAATCGGCAGCGTATGCCGGAAGGTCGCCAAAGAGGTGGTCCGAAGCCAATCGGAGGCCGCGCACGATGACGAGGAAGTGCCCGCCAAGGACGCGCTCAAGTTCAAGATCAGCCCGGCGGCGGTGAAGAAATACCTCGGCGTGCCCAAGTTCCGGAACAGCAAGAAAGAAGAGCAGGCGGAGATCGGAATGGCGACGGGTCTCGCCTGGACCCAGATGGGCGGTGAGATCCTTTCGATCGAAGTCACCACGATGCCCGGCAAGGGCAAGTTGATGATCACCGGCAAGCTCGGCGATGTCATGCAGGAGTCCGCCCAGGCGGCCATGTCCTACGTCAGGAGCCGAGCAAAGAGCTGGGGACTGAAGCCCGACTTCTATGCCGACCTCGACATGCACATTCACGTGCCCGAGGGAGCGATGCCGAAGGACGGGCCGTCCGCGGGTATCACGATGACCACGGCGCTCGTGAGCGCGCTCACCAGGATTCCCGTGCGACACGACATCGCGATGACCGGCGAGATCACCCTTCGCGGTCGCGTGCTTCCGATCGGCGGACTCAAGGAGAAAGCGCTCGCGGCGCACCGCGCTGAGATCCGCGAGATCATCATTCCGAAGGAAAACGAGAAGGACATCGAGGAAATCCCGAAGTCCATCGTCAAGCAGCTCAAGATCCACCCGGTCGACCACATCGACCAGGTCCTCAAACACGCCCTCGAGCTCTCCGATCCGGATGAGTTCTTCTCGCGCAGTAAACAAGACAACGAGGACAAGGATGAGACGGCGGAGGTTTCGCAGGACGAAAAGTCCGGAAGCAATCCAGCACCGGGATCGTCTTCGGTTCAGTGAGACACCGGTGAGGCGCAGGTGAGCGCTGAGTTTGACTGCAGAGAATACGAAGGCGTCAGCTACGTACGCCTGAGTGGCGTGATCGATGGCACCTTCAACGCCAAGAGTTTAATCGACATCATCAACGCTCCGCGCGTCATCCTGAACCTCTCCAAGCTCGAGCGGATCGATGATGGCGGTCGTCGTGTTTGGCGCCGAACCCTCGAGCACCTCTCGGACACGGCAGAAGAGGTGCTCCTCTGGGACTGCCCCTCGGATGTGACCGAGCAATTCTCTGAAACACCCGCGTTGATTGCCCAAGCCAGGGTCGCAAGCTACCAAGTCCCCTACCGCTGCACGAGCTGCAAGAAGGACATCGCCGTGCGCCTCGACGCGGCGACGCTCAACCCGGACGACGTGAGTGGCTCCCTCTGTCGCGGCTGCGATGGGAAACTCAGAGTCCAGCGCAACCCCGAGGTACTCGTCGACCTTCGCAAGCACTCCGCGTTCGAACACGCGGCCCTGCGCATGAAGAACCTCGTCATCTCGATGGAACGTCGCTTCGGAGACTCGGATTTTCTCGAGGTCCACACCGCGAGCGACCTCCCGGACGCCTTCGAGAGCACCACGAATGTCCTCCCGGCGGGCAGCGGCGAAACCAAGATCGAAGAGCTCACGCCGGTGCAGTCCGAGCAGACGCACCCAGACCCCGGCGACGCGGGTCCCGTTCCGCTCGAATCGTCCGAGCCAACCCGGCCCGAGCCCCCGCGAGACGCCCGTTCGGACCGCACCACTCCTGACCCACCGGAGCCGACGCGACCGGACCGTCCGAGCCAGAAGCCCCGTCTCGAGCCGCGCCGGGCCGGTGTTGCTCGAGCCTCCAATCCTGACGACCTCGATGCGTCGCCGCCACTCGATGCGACCGGGATCGGGGAAAAGCGTGTTCGCCTTCAGCCGAGGCGACGGCGGACCGAGATGGTGCCGGTGCTTCCCCTCGCAGCGGTGGGGATCGCCGGTCTGGTGATCGGCTTTGTGTTTGGCTTTCTCGCGAGCGAGGGAGGCCTGCCGGAGACCCCGATTCTGAAGTTCACCGTGAGCCTCAACGACGGGGACTTCGCCAAGGCCGAGGCGGTGCTCGAAGCCTCCAAAGGTGAGCTGCCGGAGATCCTGGTGGAGCTCTATCGCCAGGAGCTCTCCCGCGCGCGCGCGGACGCGGCGGAGGTCTATCGACGCCAGGCGGTCGATACGTTCAAAGAGAAGCGCTACGACGAAGCTGCCTCCTACGCACAGGAAGCGATCGTGATCGACGACCCCGAGGGGCGAATGCTCTTCCTACTGGCCGACGCGCTGCGTCTCGGCGGCCGAAAGAACGAGGCGCTTCCCCACTACCGCGCGTTTTTTGAGAAGTTCCCAGAGGACGAGCGCGCAGACGACGCGATGTATTGGGGTGCCGAGGCGCTCACACGCCTCGGTCAATACGACGAAGCAAAGGATCTGCTCGAACGGATCCTTGCGCTCACCCGCAGCAACTACAAGCGCCCCGCAGGCAAGCTCCTCCTGGACCTTCCCTAGACGCGCGCTGCGTCGTGGTCCTCGAGCAGGACGTCGAGAAACTTCAGCGGGTCCGCGCCCGACATCGGGGCGCGGGTGTTGTCGTCTTCCACCCCGACCGCGCTCCAGGCCGCCGCCACCTGCATCGCTTCCCGCGAGTCTTCGCCGTGAAGCTCCTGTGCGGCGCGGATGGTCGCGCGGCGCGCGTCGGAGAAGGTCGCACGTCGAGTCAGGTACTTGATGAAGCCGCGGTAGAAGATGCGGGCCGCCTTCTCGATCCCGATCCCTTCGATCCTCACCCCCGATACTGAGTTTGGAGTTTTGTCCGCGCCGCTTCGGTCGGCGAGTTGATAGAACGCCGCGTTCGAGATGCCGGAGGATCCGTGCACTTCCCGCTGCTTCGGATAGTTCGAGTAGTGGTCGACCGAGTAGTCATCCTGTGTAGGGTTGTTCATGTAGCGCAGGGCGTCGTGTATACCGTTGCCGGGTGTCCACGCATCCTCTCCCATGCGCCAGTCCCAGCGCAGATGATCGTGCGTGTTGGCCGCGTGGTATTCGGTCATGAACCCCCCGATGTCCGAGAAGCTCTCGTTCAGCCCGCCGGACTCGCCGGAGTAGATCCCGTCCCAGGTGTTCGTGGTTAGGCCGTGGTGGATCTCGTGACCACCGATATCCAAGGTCGTGAGCGGGCCCGCGCGGCGGCCATCGCCGCTGCCATAGAACATCTCCCGGCCGTCCCAGTACGCGTTCACGAAGTTGCTCCGAACGTTGACGTTCGAGCGCAGCTGGTAGCCCCGCCCATCGATCGAGTTCATCCCCGCGTACTTCTTGATCGTGTCGTAGGTGACCTGCGCCGCAAAGTGGGCGTCGATGGCGTTAAAGGTATTCGGTGGGTCGGTCTCCTCGCCCCACGTGTTGTTGTCGTCGAAGAGCTCGCGGGCGCGGCTCGATGAGCTGCCTCCTCGAGCGTCTTTCGTGAGAATGCCCTTACCGCGACTTCCATCGAAGAGGCGGTAGCGGTCGTTCTGCTGCTCCGCGCGAATCTCGATGAATCCGGAATACTGCGTTTTGTCGTTGGCCTCGCCAACGGGCTCATTGTCGAGCGGTCCGTCTCCAGGTTCGGAGACCGCGCCCTGGGGAATGCTGAAGGGCCGCGGCCGCCAGATCCCAAAGGTATGTGCGCTCCCCCCGATGGCCTCGCCGGTGCTTCCGTGGATCATGATCCGGATTTCGGCGTGTGGGTGATGGCTCTGCGTGTCGAGATGAGCGCACACCTCGTAGGCTCGAATGTGATGACCGTGAATGTCGGAGAAGTAGAGGACGGGTTCCGCCTCGCAGGTTTTTACAGTTCCGTACTTCTCGAGAATCGCGATCGCGGTGTCGA
Organism: uncultured Bdellovibrionales bacterium; assembly: GCA_964468125.1. Lineage (GTDB taxonomy): Bacteria > Myxococcota > XYA12-FULL-58-9 > XYA12-FULL-58-9 > CAYXVF01 > CAYXVF01. The sequence continues at coordinate 36,126 of CAYXVF010000065.1, forward strand.
TCGCCTGCTGCTTTCCGATCGTCGTCTCGTTGAGCTTGATCTCGGCGATCGGCTCGAACCGGTTTGTGAGGTCGCTCCCGTTCTTGCCGCTGTGAACGATCAGCTGCTCGCCGTAGACAGGGTTGCCTTCAAAGCTGCGATCGAAGCGCACGTGGGTCATGTCGAGCTCGTCGATGGTGATGTGTCGGAGAACGAGCTGACTCGGATCGATCCCTTGCTCCTTGGCGGTGGTCTTCGCTGCTTCGACCAGGCGCTTCCCCTCCGGGCTGTCCAGATCGACGCGACGCGTCGGTGCGGCATCACTGCTTTCTGACAGGCGTGCGGGACCGAGGGGGTGGGCCCCTGCGTAACCGGCTGTGGTGACTGAGAGGTTCGAGGATGAGGATCCCGGACTTGGGGTCTCCTCAGAAGACAGAGAGGGGGGTACTCGGCCCCACAGGGGCCCGACTACGCGGTTCATCCTAATGCTCCATGCGCCCGATCCGGACGCACGAACGCATCACGCCGCTGACGTCTGGACCTTCAATTGTGTGTAAATCCCCGAGCCAAAGAGAATGACTCGTGTCCCATTATCGGTTCCGTCACCGGAATGTTGCGTAGAGCGCCCATTCGGGATCGGTTCTGTTTTCCGGCAGGCTGCGCTGTCCGCGTTTTCTCG
>CAYXVF010000066.1:0-5086 GCA_964468125.1 uncultured Bdellovibrionales bacterium
GGGCGGGACCGAGCGCTGCACTGGCCAGTGTGTTTTTGGCGACTGCATTCCGTCGGACGCAGAGCCCCCGTCACCGGTTGCGGATTTTCAGGCACTCGGCGGTGATGCGGTTGTCACCCTTCGTTGGACCTATCCACCGGAGGACGACCTCGGACAGTGTGTCGTGCGCCGAGCCGATGGCGATACGCCACCGGCGACGGAGACGGACGGGGTGGAGGTGCAGGTGATCGCCGCGGTGACCCCGAACACGATGGCCGAGCTCAACGACACGAATGTGCTCAACGGACAGCAGTACACCTACCGAATCTTTTGCCGGGACGACTCGGGCAACTTCAGCGGCGCCGGAGCGCCGCAAAACTTTGCGAGCGCAACCCCCCTCGACCCGCTCCCACCCCAGGTGACGAATTTCACCGCCGAGAGCGGCGCGAGCGAGGTGGTTCCCTACCTCTTCACCGTCCCCTCTGGCGTAGACGAGTGCATCTTGCTGCGCCGGGGCGACCAGTTCCCGACCGGGCACGACGATGGCGCAGCGCTCCCGTTGGGCTCCTTCACCATGCCGGGCCTGACCTCCGGAACCGATGCGGGGCTCACCAACGACCTCGAATACTTCTACGCCGTATTCTGCCGCGACGGCGCCCGTTGGAACGACGCAGTGACCGAAGGACTCAACGCCGCTCGCGCGATCCCGACGGAAGGGCCTCTGTGCCTGGCGGGCGACACGATGCTGATCGACGAGCGAAGTCCCGATCAGTGCGGTGAAGTTGCCGCCGGAGCTGCCACGGTCTTCTTCGAGCTCCGATTCCTCACGGATTGCGAAAATGCCCTCGAGTCGCTCACGCTGAGCTTGCATCCGGCGAGCAACGCGACCGACGAATCCCTCGACCAGCTTTGGCTCGTCCGCGATAGCAACGAGGACGGCATTCCGGACGACGGGGATCCGATCTTGGCCTCGGGGACACTGAGCGGCGGAGAGATCACCTTTGATGGCTTCAGTGACGAGGTGGTCGTCCGCACGGATTCAGAGTATCTCGTGGTGGGAAGGGCGCCGGATGCGGTGCCTGAGCCAATCTTTGTCGCCTTCGAGATCGAAGACGAGCAGGCGGTGGGGCTGGCCGGACCGCTTCAGACCGTTTCTTTCATCGGCGGGGCGCCAATTCCCTCGCGTATGGTTGTTTTCACGCAGAACAACCGCCTGTGCGACGGTGATGTGGAGGACCTCGGCGATGGAACGATCGGGCCGAGTCAGGCGACGGTTTTGCGAAGCGGCAACAATTGGAGCGGTGGTACGGGCAACGAGGCGAGCTGGTCGACCATCGCCTCGGGCGTGGATCAGCTGACGAACTGTAACGTGGCGGATCCGAATCTCCTGGTCTCCGACGAGGGCTCCTCGTCTCAAGTGCTTCGCCTCGATACGCCCATCCCAGTCGGTTTGCCCGTAGACGGGTGCGAACTCGGTTTCCGGATCTACGCGACGAACGACTCGGGAGGCGGTGACTGCGACCACGAGACACTCCGTGGCATGAAACGCGCGCGTTATTTTACTTACAACGGACCGAAGACCGTCGACCCGACGCCGATCGTCGTGAATACGGAGATCGCCGCGGGCGGGCCGGATACCGGTGCGGGATGTGAAAGCCAGTACCGCACGGGCAATCTCATCGACGCCTATCGCGCCGCAGTGACGGACACCTACTCGGTCCGCCTCGTCCTGGAAGAAGGTGAAGACCCGGACGCTGCCTCGAACAAGCGCACGCGCGTGACCGAGACCTTCATTCGTTTCCGCTGATCCGCATCAGGGGGAAAGCCTGCGGCGCTGCCACTCAGCGTTTTCGATGCGGTACTCGAGGCGGTCGTGAAGGCGGCTCGCCTGGCCTTGCCAGAACTCGATCACCCGGGGCTCGACGAGATAGCCGCCCCAGAAGTCGGGCAAGGGCACGGGGGCATCCTGGAATTGCGCTTCGAGCTCGACCACGCGCTGGGTGAGCACGTCGCGGCTCTCGATGGTCGAGGACTGGGCCGACGCCCAGGCGCCGATCTGACTGCCCCGCGGGCGAGAGTGAAAGTATTCCTCGGACGCCTCACGGGAGAGCTTCTTCGCCCGGCCTTCGATGCGTACCTGCCGGGCGAGCTCAGCCCACCAGAAGGCCAGGGCCACCTGCGGACTGTCCGCGAGGTCTCGGGCCTTCTTGCTTTCGTAGTTTGTGAAGAAGGTAAAACCGTCTCGGTCGAAGCCTTTGAGGAGCACGATCCGCACTGATGGCGCGCCCGCGGCGTCCACGGTCGCGAGACTCATGGCGTTCGGCTCCTCCACTTCTGCGTTGAGGGCGTCGTGAAACCAGCGGCCGAACTGCTCGAAGGGGTCCGCGGACGCCTCATTCTCTAGCAACGGTGCGCCACGATAGTCGCGGCGGAGATCGGAGATTCGGTCGATGCTCATGGGCTAGGAGTGGCCCCGGAAGACCGGCATGTCCAGTCGCCGAAGGGCCCGAATTCGTGCAAAGGCCCGCGATTTTGATCATAATTCGGTCTGATTTCGGCAACTTCTCTCCGTGGGGTGGACTGAACCACCGTCCGATACCGTATTCGAGGTTGAGACATGGGAATGGGCTCCAACGCCTCTTCGGCCTACGTATTGGCCTCTCTCCTGATCGCATGCTTGACGGGCTGCAGCGGCCAGCTCGTGATCGAAAACCCGAGCTTTGAGGGCGCGGCGGCCAGTTGCGCGAGCTCTGCGGAGTGCGGCTCCGGCAAGGTCTGCGAGAACCAAGAGTGCGTCGACTCGGATGGACGCTGCTCGGTGGCGAACCCGGACGGTGATTGCCCCCTCGGTCGCCTCTGCCAAGCGGGGATCTGCGTGCAGAGTGGCGGTGGCAACGGCAATACGAACAGCAACGCCAACACAAACAGCAGCAACAACAACAACAACCCACCCGTCACGGTTTTCGATTGCTCGGCCTGCGGGGCGGACGAGTGGTGCGACGGCTTTGCGTGCGTCGACCCCGGCGACGACACCGCCGTGTGCAGCGAGACGAACCTCGTGGGCGCCTGCCCGGTCGGCGAGGTGTGTGTGGCGGGCTCCTGCGCGCCGATCAAGGAGGGCAAGAACGACTGCGCCCCGGAGCGTCCTGCGGGGCTCTGTCCTCCGGCGGCGTACTGCGTCGATGGTTTCTGCCTGCCGATCGAAGAGCGCCCGTGCTCCGGTTTGGCGACTGACGGCGCCTGCCCCGCGGGACAGGTGTGCACGGGCGGTAGCTGCTCGGTCGCCGTGTGCTCGAGCACCGCACCCTTTGGCCAGTGCGCCGAGGGTCTCGTGTGTCTCGACGGAACCTGCCGCCCCGAGACCGCCCTGCTCACTTGCGACGAGCTCGACTGCACGGGCGCGAACCGCGAGGCGTGCGAGGTGGACGCCGAAGGCATCGCGAGCTGCGGCGCTTGCGTGAACGGATTCGATGACAACGGCCTCGGCACATGCGTGCCGCAGTCGTGCATCACTCTGCGGTGCGCCACTCAGTTGCGGCAGTGCGTCAGCCGGGGAGACTTCGATGAGTGCGGTGACTGCATCGAGGGCTACAAAGAAGGCCCCTTTGGCTGCGAGCCGGTCGTCTGCGACGATTTGACCTGCGCCGCCGCGAATCGCGAATGCGTTCCGGGGCGCAACGTTACGGTCCCGGCGGCCTGTGGCGACTGCCTCGACGGCTTCTTCGACGATGGCACGGGCACGTGCCAGGTCGCGACCTGTGCGGACATCGGCGACAGCTGCGCGATGCGTCTGCGCAGCTGCGAGGAAGGCGTCGGTGGGAACGGCGCAACCTGCGGAGACTGTCTAGGCGATGCCGTGGAGGGCGCGGACGGCGAATGCACCACCTGCTCCGCACCGGGTGGGGTCTGCTTCACCTGCACCTCGACCGACCAATGCGGAGGGGTGGGGGCACCAGGCGGGTTCTGTGACGCGGAGAGCGGTTTCTGCGCCCAGGAGTGCATCGTCGACCAGGACTGTGTCACCGCTGGCTTTGGTAGCGACGCCCTGTGCTCGCCCAACGGACGCTGTGCGCGAATCTCGGTGGGCGGCAATGTCTGCGGAGCCGGGTTCCTCGAGGGGCAGATCGTTCCCCCCATCGTCGGGGTCTTGGTCGACCGCTCCGGTTCGATGGGAAGCGTTGGACCGACCTTCGAGATCAACGGGGTCGATCGCTGGCGATGGTTCGCGGTGGAGGAAATTCTCTTCGGCGGTACGAATGGCGACGAAGGCGCAAGCAACGCCGCGAATCAGGGACGCTCACCGGTTCCGGACCCGCAGCAAAACGGTCTGATCACGCGCTTTCAGGACCGCATTCTCTTCACCCTCGCGATGTACGACAGCGGAAGTGGGGGACCGCAGGTCATCTATCCAACGAGCTCTGGCGACAGCACGGAAGATGTCTCTGCCGCAGGGCTGCCCGCGCTGAACAATCGCGACGAGCTCGCCGATTTCTTCGCGGGAGAGGTTCCTTCGGGCAACACGCCCACCGGCGAATCCGTTCAGGAGATGGACGAGTTCTTGCGGGCCAAGCGAGCGGAGATTTACGCGAATACGGGGGTCATCCACCCGATGTACATCGTCCTCGCCACCGACGGCGAGCCCGACTACACCGAGTGCTCAAACCCAGACCCAACGACGATCTCCGAGTTCCTGGTGCTCGAGGCTGTGGACCGAGCGCGGCGACCGCAATTTGTGCAGGACCGCGACAACCCGGCGGAGCAGGTCGAGCTCCCGGGGGTCGACACGTTCTCCCTGTCCGTGGGCACAAACATCTCGACCAATCACTTCCAGGACGTCGCGAACGCGGGCGCCGGGCTGCCGACGATGGTCGCGCTGACCGTTCCGATGGTGAACGACATCGGTACGCTGCCGGCGAACTTCACCTCGCTCGAGGTGGTCTCTGGTGACAACCCGGCGGTTCGGATTCCGAACACCTCGAACCCCTATTTCAACGCCTACACCGCCCCGTCACCGGCCTACGGCACCACCACACGTACCTGCCGGCGCGATAACGATTGTAACGCTGGCGAACGTTGCGCGGCGGGCTGGTGTTGTGCCGGGGACTGC
>CAYXVF010000066.1:5186-36724 GCA_964468125.1 uncultured Bdellovibrionales bacterium
GCTACTTTGAGCAGCCCTACGAGGAGCTCTTCTTCAACCTCTCGAGCAACGACAGCTGCAGTGAGATCAACCCCTGTAGCAGGCCCGGTGAGGTTTGCTGTGGCGTAGGGGAAGAGCGCAGCTACGTACGGGCGATCTGCCCCGACGCCCGCGACAATCGCTGCACTGTTTCGGCTTGCGAGCCCGGTGGCACCCTCGATGCGGCGGGCAACCCGGTCATGGCCCCCTGCTTCATCGGCACCGACGGACAGGCGCTCGGCAACGCGTTCGCTGGCGTATTCAACACCGTGCTCTCATGCACGGTCGAGCTCGCGGTCGCGGACACGATCACCAACGATGGCGTCGTGTGGCTCGACGACGACCCGATTCCCGCCGAACAGTGGCGAGTGACCGGGGTCAACCGCATCGAAGTGTTGGGCGAAGCCTGTGACATTCTAAAGGACGGCAACCAGCACTTCCTCTCGGTCGAGATCAACACCTGCGCCGGCGGCGGTTGAGGATGACGTCGACAACTGCGGCGAGGCCGGCTGAGCCCGCAGCGAGCAGAGGTCACGCGCCGAGGCGTTTGAGCTCCTCGGCTTGGAGGGCCTGGCCTTTCCCGAGGCGTCCGCTCACGTAGTCGAAGACGGCGGTATCGACCTTCTTCTTTTCGTCGCTGCGCTTTCGCTCGCTCGCCATGATCATGCGCAGGCGATGGTTGCCGTCGAGCTCTTGCCGATGGCGGGTCATGAAGGCCCAGTAGAGCCGTGTCACCGGGCAGACCTTCTTCAACGCGCACTGCGAGCAATAGTTGCTCATCTTGTCGATGTAGGCGCCGCCAGAAACATAGGGTTTCGTGGTGAACAGGCCGCCCAGGCCGTAGGTACCCATGCCCATCACGTTCGGCTCGACGACCCAGTCGAATGCGTCGACGTAGGCGACCCAGAACCAGTCGGTGAGGTCGCGCGGGGAGAGCTCGAGGAGCTGTCCCAGGTTGCCAAGGACCATGAGCCGCGTGATGTGGTGTGAGTAGGCCTCCCGCCAGACGTCGTCGACTACCGTGTCGAGGCATTTCATGCCCGAGGGGCGTCCCCAGTAGGCGGGTGGAACCGGGCGCTCGGAGCCGAGGGCGCTGCGCTTGGATCCGCCGTCAAAGCCGTCCTGGTCCGCGCCGCGGTCGAAGGCGCGTCCCGCCCAGCTGCTGTAGCCTCCGTCGCCCGGCTGCTCCGCCACAGGCACGTCGTCCACCCCGGGCAGATTGCGAAAACCGTCCGTTGCGGCGTGCACGTGGCGCATGAACTCTCGCCACCCGATGAGCTGCCGAAGGAAGCCCTCCTGGCTCGAGAGCGGGATGTCGAGCTGGGCGACGTCGTGAAGAATTCGGCGCGGCAAGAGGCGGTGAATGTTCAAGAGCGCTGAGATCCGCGTGTGGAAGAGGGTGCTGGACTCGGTACTCATCGCGTCTTCGAACGGTCCGAACATAGGGAGGCATTTCGAGAGCGCCCAGCGCCACAGCGCTTCAGCGTCTGCCCGCGTCGTTGGCAGTGTGCTGAGATCGAGCTCACCAGGGTGGTCGGCAAACTCGCTCTCGATGAGCGCTCCGACCTCTTCGGTGATCGCGTCGGGCTCAAAGCGTGGCGGGACCGCCGCTGCCGGCTCGCCGGGCCAAAACTCGCGATTGTCGGCGTCAAAACTGTACTTGCCCCCTACCGGTTTGCCGTCGTCGTCCATGAGCAGGCCGGTTCGCTTGCGCACCTCGCGGTAGAACGCGTCCATGCGCCAGGGAGGGCCTTTCTTTTGGCTGCGGTTGAAGTCCTCCACGGTGGTCAGCCAGCCCTCGTGCTGCAGGAGCTCGAGCGCGCCCTCCTTGACGAGCGGCGCAACGTCGACGCGAAGCTCGCGTTCCGCCGGTTCCATCAGCCGCAGGGGGCCATGTTTGTCGACCGCGCGAGCGAGGGCTTCTCGATAGGGGCCGTCGGCGACCCAGTAGCTGACGTCGACCCCGCGCCGTGCCTGCTCCAGGGCAAACTGCCGCTGATTGGCGAGTATGAGCGCGAGCTTTTGCTTGTGGTAGGGCCGTCGACCGGCTTTCCAGGGACTCTCCACCAGCACGATCCCGAGTGTTTCGGGTTCCTCGCGGGAAAGGGGACCAAAGTCGCCGTTCAGTTGGTCATAGGGGACGTAGAGCCAGCGTCGCTGGGTCCGAAGATCGACATGGTCCTGGCGGACTGACTTCAGGGCATCGAAGAATTTGCGCATCGGACGCAAGGTAGTCATCGAGTCGCGGCCGTCACGGGCGTCCCTCGCTCAGGGGACTTCGACGACGATCTGCACGCGGTTTGTCTTCCCGCTCTCCCAACCGTGCTCCACCGCGCCGCTCCCCACGACCGTGCCGTCGAGCTGGAGCTCCACCTGCTCGGTGAGGCGCGCCGGCGTCCCGTCACCCGGCTCGAGGAGGATCAGCACCGGAAAGGTCTCCCCGCTGAGCTCGATGGTCTGCTCTAGGAGCGGGGTTTGCAGGTCTTCTGAGTCGAAGGTGCGCACGACGATCCCGTTCACTGAACCGGGGATCTCACACAACGTTCCGGCGCAGTCTCCGGAGACATCGAGAGCGATATAGCTGCTACCGCCGCAGCTCGTCACGATCAGGAGAACGCAAACGTAGAAGAGTCGAGTCATGGCAGTGGGAAGGGTCCAAAGTCCGAGGCAGGCTCGCTCGGTTGAAACAGAAAAGCTGCGCCGACACCGAGGCCAACGACACCCACCCCGACAGCGGTCCAAAACCACCACTCCTGGTAGAAAGCGGTTTCATCACCAGAGGAGTCTTCGATGGTAGCGTCCGGCGGCGGGATGGTCACGCTGTCGTCATCGTTGCTGCCACTGGTAGTCTCGCCTGTGGCAAAGGGATCGAAATCAGCTTCCGAGGGTTCCTCATCGACCGGTTCGGGCTCGGGTTCACCTGCGGGGGAAGGCTCCGAGGGCCGGCGCTTCTTCGCGCGCTTCTTTGCTTGAAGAAACGCCTTGCGAATCTTGGGTGACGCGTTGGCGGGCACCTCGTAGTCTGGATTCAGCGCCAAAACCTTCACGAACGCATCGCGAGCCTTGGCGCTGCGCCCAAAAACCACGTGGGTCATGGCCATCAGCTCGTAGATATCGACCTCCTCGCGCGGGGTCGGGTCCTCCCGGAGCGCCTTTTTCAGGAGGGGGAGGACCTTCTTATAGCGCTGGTTTTGATACTGCTGCTGCGCTTTGGCCAGGGACGGGGAGGCCGCAAGAGCCGGGCTGACGGTGCCCAGGAGAAACGCCGCGAGAGTCAGCCAAGTGGCCATGACGGGGGCTGCGCGGTGGTATAAAGTAGGCGCATTCGCGACTGGACGATTGAACGTGGACACAGGGCTCGAACAGGCCGGGGACCGGCTGGGTCGGTACATCATCGAGCGGCGCATCGCGGTCGGTGGCATGGCTGAGCTGTTCCTCGCGCGTTTGGACGGGCCAGAGAATTTCAGCAAGCGAGTCGTCATCAAGCGAATCCTGCCACGGCTCCGAGGTAACCACCAGTTCGCGCGCATGTTCAGCGACGAGGCCCGTCTTGCGGCCCGTTTCTCGCACCCCAACCTGGTTCAGGTCTTCGAGCTCGCCGAGTACGACGACGTACCGGTAATGGTCATGGAATACGTGGACGGCAAGGATCTCGGCGCGCTCCTGAAACGCAGTCACCGTGACCGTGTGCTCATCCCGATTCGCATCGCGGCCTACGTGATCGGGCAGATCGCCCAAGGGTTGCACGCGGCCCACGAACTCACCGGTCGGAGCGGGCGCCCCTTGAATGTGATTCACCGGGACGTCTCGCCGGAAAATGTTCTCGTCACCCGAATGGGCGGCGTGAAGGTGATCGATTTCGGGATCGCCAAACACGAGGCGCGCAGTGCGGAAACCGTCGTCGGGACAGTGAAGGGCAAAGTCGCCTACATGTCCCCTGAGCAACTGCTGCGCAAGCATCTCGACCGCCGCGCGGACGTTTTTTCGCTCGGCGTGGTCTTCTACGAGCTCCTCACCGGCGAGCAGTGCTTTCAGGGCGACTCGGCCATGCAACAAATGATGGCGGTGGAGAAAGCGCAATACAAACCCGTTCATTCGATTCGTCCGAAGGTTCCGCCGGACGTGGAGGCGGTTGTCGACCGAATGCTCGCGCTTCGGCCTCAGGACCGCTTTCAAACAGCGCGCGAGGTCGTCGTCGCGATCGAGCGGCTGATGAGCAAGTACGGCACGGTCCTGTCCAATGACCTCGAGGAGTATGTCGCTCCGATGTTCGAGCCCGAAGAGGCAGAGGTGAGGCGGCCTACTTGGGAATCGAGAGTGGAAGACGAGCGCTGGGAGAGCGATGTGTTCGAGCATCCCGGGGGTCAGGAGTACGCGCCCCCACTGGCCGACGAGATCACCGTTGCCGGCGAAGAAGCGCTCGACCCGGACCGAACCCGCGAGGAGCCGCAGCCGGAGCCCCAGCCTTGGCCCGAGGCGCCCCCGGACCCCCAATTGGAAGCGTTTGAGCGGCCAGTTTCGCCGCCCAAGCGACGGGGTGGAGGGCAACGCCTGGCCGCCCTCGCCTTGGCCGCGCTACTCGTACTCGGCGTGGCATTCGTGCGCTGGTTTTGGATTGGACAGGTCGAGGTCCGCACCATACCTCCAGGGGCGACGGTGACGCTGAATGGCGAGGCGATCGGTCCTAGCCCGCTTGAGGTGTCCTTCTTGCGACCTGGCGTGATTTACGAGCTCGGGGTCGAGCTCGGCGGATTTGAGCGCCAAGAACGAGAGCTCATCATCGATCGGTCCGATCCCGCTACGGTGAAACTGATTCGTTTGGACAGCGCTGCGCCTCCTGGAGCGGGAGTCGTGACGGTCACGAGTGACCCGCCCGGTGCGAAGATTCAGATCGAAGGGCGCAAGGAGTACTACGTGTCGCCTGCGCGGTTCGTTCTCCCCGCCAAACGGGTGCATCGGCTCACCGCAGATCTCGAGGGGTACAGTCAGGCCAAGCTGGAGGTCGAGCTCGAGGATGGGGAGCGCGCGAGTCGACGTCTGGTACTCATCGCGAGCTTTGCGCGTCTGAGTCTGCTTTCAAAACCGAGAGTCGAAGTCTTTCTCGATGGAGAGAGCCTTGGCGAAACACCCCTCGAATCCGTCAAGCTACCAGCGGGCGAGAGTACACTCGTGCTCGTGAACGAATCCCTCGGGATTCGAAAGGAGGTCCGCGTGGATCTCCCGCCGGGCTCCTCTCGCGAGGCCGACCTGACTCTGGAGAAAGGCGAGCTTTTCTTCGAGGCGAAGCCTTGGGCGGATGTGTACGTAGACGGTAGAAAGGTTGGAACCACCCCCATGCTGCCCTTGAAGGTGTTCGAGGGATCGCACGAGGTACGCTTCGTGAACCCGAGCATGAAGAAGGACACGAAGGTGGAGGTGGTCGTGAACGCCGGGGATTCTACCCGGGTGAGCGCAGGCTGGGACCGACAGTGATCGACGACGACGATACGGATGTCGGCGACATTCGCCAAGCGGCCGCGGCTGCGGACGCTTTTGATCCCTCTGAGCTTCCCACCGCTGCGTTTGATCCGCATGCGCCCTTCGATGAGGCAAGACCCAAGGATGTGGTCCGAGTCGCCCTCGAGCGCGCTCGAGAGGGCATTGACCGAAGTGAGCGCCTGACCGCTCAGCGCCAGGCTGAACGGGTCGAGGGCGGACCGATTCGAAGGTTCGGTCGCCAGACGGTGATGCGGGTCAAGGAGCTGCCGCGTCTCAGCCAGGTGTTTGGCGACAGAGTCGGCAAGTCTCGCGGACCGGGGCCGGTTCTCTGGGTCTTGGTGATCGCTTCGCTCCTCGGTGGCATCTACGCTGCGCGATCCATTCTCGAAGGGGCGAGTCTTGGTGCCGCTCGGGAGACGTTGAGTCGAGGCACGCTCGAAGAGCTCGAGAATCTCGTCGACAGCGCCAGCGCTTGGGAGCGCTGGTTGGACCGCGACGGCGTCTTCCTCGCCGCAGAGGCGGTCGTTTTCCGCTACGGGGATGCGGAGCCAAAGCGACGGGAGCGTGTGCTGCGGGGCGTTGAGGGAAGGCGAGGAGACTCCGCGGTCCTCGCGCGCGCACTCGTCAGCGATATCGACGTCCGCGTGCGGCTGCTCAGCGAGCTGCAGAGCTCGGTCCAGAACCAGTGGGTGTTGGCAGCCAGTGTCGGCGCTCTGCAACACGTGGGCGATTCGCGCATTGCGCAGCAGAACCTCGCCAAGCTGGTCAAGGAAGCCGAAGTGGCCGGTGCCGCGGTCGTTGCCGCCGCTCAAGTCACCGACCCTGCTCATGCTGGACGGCTCTGGGAAACGCTCGCGGAGCGCGGCAAGGGAAAGGGCGGCTGGTGGGCGCTGGCGAGTCGAGAGCTCGAGCCCGGGGAGGGAGCCGACCTGCCGCCCTTGGCCGCAGCGGAAGGGCACTTCACTCGGGCTCTCACGCTCCTTCAGAAAAAGAAGCGCAAGGACGCGGAGCGGCATTTGGAGCGTGTTGGGCAGTTCGTCGCCTACCAGCCGACCTTCATGCTCGAGTTGGCCGCACGAATGCTGGACGCGGGACAACCCGCGGCCGCACGGACACTCCTCGAACAGCTGGAAGGGGACGGGGGGGCCTACGGCGAGGTGCTCAAAGGGCGGTTGTTGATCGCGGAGGGAAAGAGCGATCGAGGGTTGGAGCTTCTCGAAGCCGCCTGGAAGAGCGGTGGGCGCGAGCCGACCTTGCTCCGTGAGCTCATCGACCGGGGAAGGCTCGCCGACGAAGAGGCTCTTCTCGACGCCTTTGCCGAATGGCCACGCAACACCGAGCTCGTCCTGTCTCGTGCCGAGCAGCTCGTCGGCGACGAACGCTTCGACGAGGCGTCAGAGCTGTTGCGCGAACGGTTGCTGTGGCTCGTTCCGAAGGCGAGCGAAGACCAGCGCGCACGTTTTTTTACCCTCCTAGCGCAAGCCGAAGCACAACGGGGCAACCGCGCGGGAGCGCTGAACTACGTCGAGCGCGCTCTCGCGGAGAAGGCGGTCTATCGACCGGCCAAGAAACTCGCTTCCGAGCTCAAAGCTGACCCGTGATTGCGAGACGCGTGGACAGACCGAGCCGGTCCTGACGGAAGCCCGTATCGATGGGCGAGCTCAAGCCCGCCCGAGAGAGCACCGAAAGCTCGAGGGTGAACCTTGGCACGAAGCGCCACCGAAGGTTTCCGTAGATTCCGATCTCGTCGAATGAGCGTGCACCGAGCTCGCGCTCGTAGCGGTCACTGAAGTAGGAGATGCGTCCCACGACGTTCAACGCGTTGGATGGTTCGGCTACCGCCTGCATGTAGATCGTGCGTCCGTCGAGCCAGCCAAGCTCTTCCCGGTAGCCCCAGGCGAGGCTCCCTCGCCCGATCAGCGCGCTAGGCAGCTCTAGCTCCGGGCCTACCATCAAACGCTGTCGCTGCGTTTGCTCGTCAAAGGCGTACCAACTGGTGGCGCGGGTGATGAGCCAGGGAGAGGGCTGCCATTGAATGGCGGCATCCGCGTGCTGGGTGCTCGCAGGGAGCAGGGCTCGAGGGCTGATCGCGTCGTTCTCGAGGGCGCGTGCGCTGTAGTAGCGGTAGTTGCCTGTGATCTGAATGGTTCGACCGATCGGCGCCCACAGCGCGGCCCGCGCTCCGTCGAGGGTGACCTCTTCGAGGCCCAGCCGTGCTTCGCCGGTGACCTCGATTCGGTCGCTCAGCCGCAAACGCACACGTGGCTGCGCTTCGTAGTAGAGTTCCTCCGCGCGGGTTTGAAGCACAGCAAGGCGAGCGGTGTGGTCGACGGAGAGGTCGGAAGGGTCGCCAAACTGCACCCTCCAATAGAGCCCACCGGTCCAGCGACGGATCGAGCGTTCGAGTGACACGAGGTCTGGGTAGCCGCCGCCGTAGACGCCGATCTCGTCGAATCCCAGCGCACGAGCGCCAACCTGCACGCCGTCGAGGAGAAGCACGCCAGGGGCAAAACTCGGCTGGAATCGCCCCGCGGAGGCGACCCAGGTGTCGCCCTGGTAGCGGGCGCTGAGCCCGAATACAAAGAGCTGCGTGTCCTGGTCCGGCAGAAAGCGTGCGGAGCCCGGTCGGTCGAGCCATTGAAAGCCGTAGAGCTCGGCGTTCGCGCGCAATCGCTCATGGAACAGGGGAGCGTCGCGCAAACTCATGAACACACCCGCGCGTTGCCAGCTCACCTGGGCCTGGCCCAGATTGTCCCAGACCTCGTGGCTGATACCGGCGGAAGCGATGCGTCGGAGATTCGAGTCGCCGTCGAAGGCGACGACTTCTTGTTCCGCCTCGGCGAGCGCGCGGGAGGCGGCCAGGAGCGTGGCGCGAGAGGGCGGTGACTGCGGGCGTGGCACTTCCGGGGCCTCAGGTCGTTCCTGGGGGTTGAAGGCTACCGCTTGGCCCGAACGGATCTCCCCTCGTTCGCAGCGCGCGTAATGATCCGCGATCGCCTCTACGGAGCACCCGTCTGACGTGGCGGCTCGGATCTCGCCGTCTTCGGCGAGTCCGTCCCGTCGACCGCGCGCGAAGTAGGCGCGCTTTTCCGTGGTGTAGCGCACCACCATGCGCTCGCCTTCGAGCGCCGGAGCCCGGGGTTTGGCTTTGCGGCTCTTCTTGGGCGTTCGTGACCGCTTTGCCGCGTGCACGGTCGGAACCTGCACGAGCAACGCAGCCACGATGAGCCAGGCGAGCCGCACGCTAGGTGCCCTCCGGATGGCAACCAAAGCAAAAGGGCGTGTCCCAGACATAGCCCGGCACTCCGTCGTGTCGCAGTGCGGTGGCTTCTTCCGGGTGTCCGGTACCGTTGTGGCAGCCTTGGATACAGCTGAACTCGGTGAAGCTCTCAAAGCCCCCGTGACAATCATTGCAGTCGGAGATCGAGTGCACGCCTTCGGCGATCGGGAATTGCTCCGTGTGCTCCGCCCGGCCCAAGACCGTGAAGGTGAAGGGCGACTCGCCTTCCTCCTCGTCGCCGCAGGAGAGGAGCGCCAGAGTCAAGAGACAGAGTGTCGATCGCAATCGCATCATCTCGACCTCGGTGCCGCGAAGCGGTGGCAAGAGTAACACTTCGGATCCCGGTACTCGTAGCCTGGGACCGTGCTGTGCTGTCGATCGGTGATCGGCTCGGTGTGCGTGTGGCAGCTCGTACACGCGAAAGTGTTCGTTGAGCAGGAGCCATTGGCGACGGTTCCTGCGAGCCGCGTGTGGCAGTCGTCGCAGCGCTCACCGCCGTGCGGTCCGCCGTTGATTCGGAAGCAGAGGTCGTGGGCGACGAAGCGCGCTGGCTCAAAACTCCAGGTGGTGTGGCAGCTCTCGCAGCGGGGTGAAAACCCGCTCGCCTGGTGATCGACGGTGACACTCGCCGCGGCGATGAAACGATCGATGTGGCACGCATCGCACCCAATCGCAGCGCTCACAATCAAGCGCTCCTGCGCGACGGCGTGGCATTCCTGGCAAGGGATGAAGGCGTGGGCCCCGCTGAGAGGAAAGTTGCTTTTGCGGTGCGTGTCCGGATCGAAGGCGCCTTTCCACGATTGCGCGTCGTGGCAGCCCTCGCAGTAGGCACCGAGTCTGCCCCCGTGTGGATCAAAATGGCACGAAGCGCAGGTGGTGTTCGTAATCGGAGCGTTGACACCGGCTGTGTGACATCCCTCGCAGGGGGTGATCACGTGGGCACCGCGTAGAGGGAATCGCGTCTCGTCGTGAGACGCATAGTTGACGTGTTCCCAACCGTCGACCGTGTGGCAGACCTCGCATTTCGTTTCCTGAGTGCGTGGGGGACGGGGGCGTTCGATCTCCTTGCGGAGCTCAGGACCGTCGGTCGCGAGAAGGACGCTGAAGGCGATGATGATGCTCATTCGACCCCCACCAGCGCGCCGTTGTGATAATCGTCGTGACAGCCGACGCAGGTCTTCGGAACCGGTCGATAGCGCACCACCTCGAGTACTTCCTCACCGGTGTTGACACTCACCGTTCCGTGGCAGTCTTGGCAAGGGACGGCCACGTGTTGGCCCTCGAGCGGATAGTCGCTGTAGGCGGGATCGTTGTGGTTGAATGTGCTCGTCTTGAATGATTCGTTTACATGGCACTGCTCGCACTGAGTCTGGCCAAAGCTCGCGTTGCCTCGTTCGCCCGCGCTCGCAAACTGACCCAGGTGAATGTCGAAGTGGCAGGAAGAGCATTCCATTGCCAGTGGACGGTATTGCACCGGCGAGCGCGCGTTCTGGGCGAAGTGGCAGCTGTCGCAGGCAACCCGCTCGTGGGCACCGCTGAGGGGGAATCGGCTGTCCGTGTCGTGATCGAAACTGAGCGCATAGAAGCTCGCCTGAACATGGCAGGCTTCACACTCCTTGACCGGTTCTTCGCGCGTGAATTGGCCTCGATGAATGTCTTTGTGACACTCGCTGCATTTGTCTCCGAGGCCCTTCCAATCGAACTGTGTCAGACAGAACTGCTCTTGCCGCGTTTGTCTGGCGATCTCGCGCTTCAGCTTCTTAGGGATCTGATTGGCGAGAAGTATGTCTTTGAGATGGCACTCGTTGCAGGGGACCGATGCGTGGGCGCCTTCGAGCGGGTAGCGAGCGGTCTCATTGTGGTCTTCTAGCTCGAAGCCCGGCGGGAGGTAGCCGCGGACCGTGTGGCACTCCGCGCAGTCACGGTATGCGGGCTTCTTTCCGATCTCGAGCTGACCGATGTGTGCGTCGTAGTGGCAGTCCGTGCACTTGGCGAAGGGAATTCCTTTGTACTTGACCGGTTGACCCTTCCAGGGACCGTGGCACTCGCGGCAGGGGACGTCTTCGTGCATGCCTTCTAGCGGGTAGGCGAAGTCGTCGTGAAAGCTGCCCTCTTGCGCCTCTTTCTGCGTCGACGCCTTCATGATCTTCCAACCGCGGGTGGTGTGGCAGCTGGCGCAATCCTTGCCAAACTCACCGCGGTGCGGGTCTTCGTGGCAGTTCGTGCAGGACGCGTGGGGAATGTCGACGAACTTCAGATACTCCCAGGATTCGGGCTTCGGAAAGTGATCCCTGGGTGTCTTCTTGTCGATGAGCGTCGGGTGGCACTCGTTACACTCGACCTTCCTGTGGAGGCCCGTCAACGGATAGTCACTGTCGCGATTGTGATTGAACTTCGGCGCACGTTTCCACGGCACCTCCGTGTGGCAACGCTCGCATCGGTCACCTTCTTGCCCCCGGTGCTCGTCGAAGTGGCAGGAGATGCAACGCGTGCCGAGTCCTAGGTAGGTCTCCTTGTCCGGATGCTCGCGGAGGATCTTCTTCACCTCTCGGTCGATGAGGAGCCGAGGCTCGTGACACTCTGCACACTCCACCTTCGCGTGCTCGTGCTGAAGGGGGTAGCCCGTACGCTCGTGCTTGAAGTTCTTCTTGCCCTCCGGCGGCCACTCAATGATGTCCGCGGCGCGACCGAGGTGTTCCGTGTGGCATTCACCGCAGGCGAGCCGTTGGGGCGGGAGGCGTCCGTGGTAGCCGCTACCGCGGTTTATCCGGCGCTCGATCTCCGTATGGCAGTCGAGACACTTCGCGTTGGCGACCTCCTTCTGTCCCTCCTCGTGGCACTCGAAGCACTTACCGACGCCGTCGAGCCGCGCGTGGGGCTTGGACAGCTTCCCTGGGGCAATGAGCTGGGCCCACGCGGTCGCGCTGATGGTCATGAGGACCACCGCCCAGATAATGCCCTTAGCCCTACGCATCGCTCGTTCACTCGATTAGAAGAAGATCCACCCAAAGCCCAAGGTCAGTGACACGACGATGTGCGCACCGATGAGGACTACGAGGAAGAAGGCGAGAAACACGTGCATGAGCCGCCACCCGGCCATGAGCGAGCGGAGGCTGCGATAGAAAATGATCTGGGTTCGGACTTTGAGTTGCTCGAGGAACTTGGACCTGAACTCGAGGTAGTCTTTTCGATTCGTGAACTCTCGGCGATACTCGGAGACAACACGTCGATAGCGAACGTAGTTGAATGGGGCCTTCAGGAAGAATTGGAAGAGGTTGGCCTTCGCCGGGATGATTTGAGTCGCCTGGTGTGCGAGCACCTGCGTACGTCCAGGCGACTGAGCCGCCATCGCGAGTACGTTCATCTGGGTCATCAATCGCGTTTGACGCCGCTTCAGGGTCGCCAGGTTCAAGAGTCGACCGTCCTCCGAAGGGACGAGGCTGTAGATGTAGCGTCCCACGATTCCGGTCACGACCACCAGAGCCAAACCGATGGTGGTCGCTGTCGCGAGGAGGTTGTTTGACTGAAACGCTGAGTGGTAGGCAGTGAGTGCGCACCCGAATACCCCAAAGAACACGTGCAACGACATCCATGCGGGGAGGGAGAGGGAGCGGAACCATCCTCTGCGTTTGCGCAGACTGTAGAGGAAATTGCTCATCATCATGAGCGTCGCGACCACGCCAAGACCGTGGCCAACGAAGCCCGAGGGCTTCAGGAGCTCGTGAAGAGGAAGATCTCCGCGCAACTCCCTCGGAGTGGTGTAGTAGTTCCAACCGCCGACAGAAATCGCGACGAGCGCAACGATGCCCAGCGCGCCAAGAACGCGATTCATCCACGCGATGTTGCGCTCTCTCGACTCGCGGACCGCGTCGCGCTCGGCCACCGGATCGCCTCGGCGGTCTTCGATCTCGATCCCGAGTTTTCGCAGGAACTCAGTGGGAAGCGTGCCGCCAGCGCAAACGATGACGTAGTCGTTTCGGATCCGAGCGGCCTTGCCGCCGACGTCGAGCCGCACGTGATCGCGCTCAATCTCGGTCACGTTGGTGCTGAAGAGCGCCTTGAGCTTACCACTCGCGATGTTCTTCTCGAGCTCCTCGCGGTTCGCGGGGCGACCCTTTTTGATCTCCGCGCCTCGGTACGCGATCACCGTCTCGACGCCGGCGCCGACCAGCATGTTCGCCGCCTCGAGGGCCGAATCGCCGCCGCCAACGACGAGGACCCGTTTGCCGCGGTACTGATCCGGATCGGTCAGTGAATACGTCACTTTCTCGAGCTCTTCGCCGGGCACGCCGAGCTTGCGGGGCGAGCCGCGCCGCCCGGTTGCGAGGACCACCTTCGATGCGGTGAAGCTGCCCGCGGAGGTTACAATCTCGAAATCGCCGTCACGCCCCTTGATGTCGAGCGCTTTGACCTTCTCGTGAACGGTCACCTCCGCGTCTGCGAGCATCTGATCGAAAGCTTCGAGCAGCTCTTCCTTCGTGATCGTAGGCGAGCTGATGTGCCCATGGAGGGGGAGCTGGAGGTAGTCGACGGTGACGACCTTCTGGCGCGGGTAGTGGTAGATCGTCCCGCCGACCGTGTCCTGGTCGATCACGCGAATGGAGAGGCCGAGGGCGCGGCAGCCGATCGACGCAGCGATCCCTGCGGGACCCGCTCCGATGATGGCGACATCCTTTTCCGCTCGCCCGGGGACGCGCGTTTCGTGAATGCGCCGCGCGACGTCGAGTCCCTGCTTCACCGCGTTCTTCAGAAGCCCCATGCCGCCGAGCTCACCGACGATGTGGAGACCCGGGCGATTGGTCTCGAAGAACTCGTCGGTGCGAGGAACTTCGACCCCGCGCTCTCGGCTGCCGAACACCAGGCTGATCGCGTTCGTGGGACACGATTCGACGCACACGCCGTGTCCGATGCAGCGCGACGCTTCGACCACGACGGCCTTGCCCTCGCGCACGCCGAAGATGTCGCCTTCGGGGCAAACGTTGAGGCACGAAAGGCACCCAGAGCACATTTGTGGATCGATGACGGGCTTGAGTGAGCTCGGGAGATTGAGACCGTCCTCTTGAGCCTTGGCCAAGCGAATCCGGTCACGTCGCTCGCGGCGCCGCTGGGCCCAGTAGCTCCAGATCGTGCCCAGGACGACCAGAAACCCGATCGCCGCGAAGCCCGCGAGCACCGCTTGCAGAATGTTGAAGTCGCGCAGCAATGCTAGCATCGGTGCCACAAACCGGCAGTCGTTCCCCCCCGCTCGTTCATCTTAACCCAAACCGAGAGCGTGCCCAGCTCTAGAACGGCGCGAAGCTTCATCGCGCGCCGTCCTGCTTGGGGGGCTCAGGGGAGCCGTTGAATCAGCAGCGCGTCGATCCGCGCGTAGGCTCCTTGGTCGTAAATGCCTCGGATCTCGATTTGGTCACCGGGCTCAAGGTCCACGGTCACCGGGTCGGCTTCGTAGAGCTCGTTCGTGTCGAGCGCGAGAGGATAGTCGATTGTCGCCAACAGCGCGTCGTTGAGGCGAAGCCCGGCTACCGGTTCTCCGTCGGGCTCGATCACGATGACCGGGGTGATCGTGTAGGTCCCGCTCTGGTCCCAGGTGAAGCCGGCGGTACCCGTAGGCGTGCCGTCGGGAAGTCGAATGATCGTGGGATCCGCAGGATCGATCACATAGCCGTCGAGGACCATGTCCTCCGCCTCGACCACGATCGGCGGATCGAGCGGTTCCGGCTCGGGCTCCGGTTCTGGCTCTGCGACCGGGTCGGGCTCGTCTACGGGCGCGGGCTCGTCTACGGGCGCGGGCTCGCCGCCGCTGCTTCCGCTGCCCGGAGGCTGCGGTTCACCGAAGCGAAGGGCCGCCTCCATCTCGAGCCAGGCGAGGACCGTATCGCTCTCCGTTGCGTCGAACACGGAGAGGGGGCCTGCGTGGTCGCCGTAGGTGAGGAGCAGACTCGTGCTCGCTTCTTCGCCGACGTAGGCGGCATCTCCAACTAGAGTGTCGTAGTAGTCGCTAACGCCCGCACCCAGGAACGCGGGCCCAGCGGCCGTAGCGCCCGCGTGGCAGAGCGCGCATTTGGCGTCTATCAGGGGCACCACGTCGCTCTCGAAAAAGTCGAGCGCCTCATCGGCGGTGACCGTGATCGGAGTCGCATCTTCTCCTGCGCTGCCGGCGTCGCGGTCGTCTTCCGTCGCCCCACCTGCACCACCGCTCGCCCCGAGTTGAACCGGGGTTGCCTCTTGGTCCACCACGTCTTCCGGGGAGACCGCGCCGCACCCGACCGCGAGTAGGCCGACCACTGCGGTTACCCCAAAGGTGCTCGCCCAAGGGTGCTCATGACCGATTTGCGGGCTCTTCGACTTCATCACCTCGTGCTCCTCTGTTCGGGCGGTCCGCCATTCGGTCGAACCGCCCTCCTCTCTTCTTCAACGCCTAGAGCTGGGTGCAGCGCAGCTCGTCCCAGCGGGCATAGGCGTTTTGGTCTCGGGTTCCGGTCCAGGTGATCGCTGCCCCCATTGTCAGGTCCACCGTGACTCTTTCCGTTTCGTAGAGTTGGAGGTTGGCCGGGCCGAGAGGATAGGTACCCTCAAAAACGACCTGGTCGCCGATGGTGAGAGACGCGGTGGGCTGGCCATCGTTCTCGGTCACGAGAACGACGTAGCAGGAGTACTGGCCCGCCGGCGCATTGAAGGTGCCCGTGACCGTGCCGGTGAGCGTCTGGTCGCCGTTGTCGATCAGGCGAACGTATTCGCCGTCGCCATTGTTCGGATCCACCACGTAGTTGTCTCCAAGGTCGAGGTCTTGCGCCTCGATGATGTTCGCGTCGTCGATGTAGGCGGCCGGACCGCAGTCGCCGACCTCCATCCGAGCGAGGGTGAGGTCCCGGAATTGCTCCACGACCGCCAGGTAGTTCAGGTTGTTGCCGAGGCATTCGGGGTGCAGATTGTCCCCCTGGCATTTCGCCATGATCTTGTCGCGAGCAACCATCACCGCGGGCTGGCCAGAGGTTGGATCTATGTCGAGAGTGAAAAAGCTCTTCGAGAAGTAAGACGTGCGCTGCTGATCGAACATCTTGTCGTTATCGACGTTGACCGCGAAGAAGAACTCACCGTCCGAGTGACACGAGGCGCAGTCATAGTCGCCACGCGCGTCGCGGGTGGCCCACATGCCCATCGAATACTCGTTGTTTCCGATCTGAAGCGGTTCGTTCCAATCGCTCAAATTCATGCAGCCGACAAACTCCTCCATCAAGTCTGCGCTCGAAGGCCCGGACGTGGGAGCGGGGGCGTCACCGCCGTTTCGGTCGCTGAACTCAGCGTTCAACCAAGTGGTGATCGCTTCCGTTTGAGCGCCATCCCACCAGAGCGATCCGGAGTGCGGTCCCTTGATGAGGAGGAGCGCCGTACCCGAGTTGAAACCTCCTACCAATCGGTTGTTCGCAACCGCGGCGCTGTAGTCGTCGTCTGGCGTCGAATCGCCCATGAGTACCGGACCCAGCGGGGCTGCACCCTCGTGGCACCCGGCGCACATCGAACGCAATGCGGGCTGGACCGTGTTCGTGAAGAGCTCGAGAGGCGTCGCGTCCGGCGCCACCGGGCTCGTCACTGGATCGCCCGGGTCCGTGCCGGGGTCTTCAACAGGCTCGGGCTCAGGTACGGGCTCAGTCACTGGTGACTCGGTCGAGACAGGCTCCGCGCCCACTTCGAGTGCGAGCCAGTGCATCACGTCTTCTTCTTCCTCTACGGAAAACTGAGTCCCGATGTGCACGGCAGAAGAGACCTCGGCGCCTCCGAACGCGATGAGGAAGCTGTTCTCCGGTGGGTCGGTCACCATGGTCCCGTCCGAAGTGAGTCGCGCGTGGTAGTCGGCGACGTCCCCGGGAAGGAACTTCGTGTAGTCGACCGGGCTCGCCTCGGAGTGGCAGCTCGCGCACTTCGCTTCGATCACGGATGCGACGCTCCCCTCGAAGAAGGTCAATGCATCCTGCGTCGTGGACTGGCCGGGGCTCGCCAACGGCGCATCATCGCCTCCGGCAGACGGGATCTCGACCGCCTCGGTTTCCTGTGAAACGACTTCTACTCCCTGGCCGCAGGCGGCGACGCTCCAGGCGCCCAGCAGCAGCGCAACCCTCGGGAGGTATGACTTTGACTGTCGCATTCTTTCGTTCTCCTCGTTCGCGTGCTGCTCAGTGGTTGTTACGTCGGCGGCGGCGTAGGAAGGCAGCCAAAGACAGCATCAGGAGCGGGGCGCTGGTCGGCACCGCAGCACAACCGCCCTGCGAGTCGATGGCCGAAGGCTCGACCTCGAGAGCGGACGGGCTCTCCGGTGCATCTGCCAAGCCCTGCGCGCCATCCGTAGGCGTCGCGGGACTCGCGGGCTCCGAGGGCTCTTCCGGAGTGGGCTCCGTCGGCTCGGGATCTACTGGATCGACCGGCACGATCGGATCTTCCGGATCCTCCGGGGCGACCGGGTCGACTTCGTCGATGGGCGTGGAAACCGGCGTCTCCGGCCCGTTGAAGACGGTCGGCACCATCGCCACAGAAAGAGCGAGCTTCTCGGAGACGGTCAGATTCTCCGCCACCCGTCGCTCCGCAGCGGGGAAGAGCATGAACTCCTGAACGTCGGGTGCAAAGGAGCTCGGGTCGCCATAGCCTGGGTTTTCTACGCGGGTGCAGTACTGCGAGTTCTTGCCTTCCTGCGTTGGGTTGTTGCCGTACATGTTCGAGACGAGTGCGTTGTCGTGGCGAACGTTCATGGCCACGGTCATCTCGTGCTCGATGACGTTGTTGACCTCGTCGTAGGTGATGATGGTCGCGCGCGCGGACGAGCCGCCCTGGAATGAGGTGGTGAGCAAGACCGCGGCGGGCTTCACCTCTTCGTTGATGTTGCCATAGCTCGTTTCGCACATCGTGTGGTGCGTGGCCGACAACCCTGGGAACACCCCCTCTTCGGGCGGGATCATCCAGGACACTTCGCCCTCGGCCGTCGCCTGAAGGAGACCGACATTGAGGATGGTGGCGCCCTTGTCGCCTTTGCGGCGTCGGCCGATGCGGGTCTGGTAGCTCACGAGAAAGCGAGTGCTTCCGTCAGCGCCGGTGCCGAGGCGCGCCGCGTGGGGCATCGTGGAGAGCACCTCCTGGTTGTTGCGGGTATACGCCTCCGCGATCAGGACCGAGGAGATGGGCTCGAGGCTGTCCATGTCGACCACCGTCGCGCTGATTCCGTAGCGCGGCGGTTGGTTGTCGCCCTCCGTGCCGAGCACGAGCATGCGGTTCGAGCCGGGGATTTGATAGGTGACCGGGCGGAAGCGCTCGATCTCGCCCTGACTAACCTGGACCTTGTAGCTGTCCTCGTTGTTTGGGCTGTAGTCGCTCTCGATCGAGCAGTTGGTTCCGTTGGTGCAAACGACGTTGAACTTCGTGTGCCAGGCCACGTCGTCGCCGTTTCCGTTGCAGCTCCCGATCAGATTCACCTGGTAGTTGCCGTCGGAGAGCTTCGTGACGTGGAGCGCGCCTTCGTCCTTGTCCGAGCAATCGTCGTTGTTGTTGGCGAGGACCGGCTTGGCGTCCGTGAGCTGGACCGGGTAGACGAGGCCGTCTTCGGTGTAGTCGAGACCCACCACGGTCGCCCAGTCACGGCACTCGTCGTTGCCATTGGGGTTGTTCTTCGGGGAGTTCGCGTCGACGACGAACAGCCCCAGGTCCGCGTCGAGACACTCGACCGTCGGCTTCATGCCGTCACGGTCGTCGTCGGAATCGTTGAGCTCGGGAAAAATGTACTTGGCCGGACCCATCAGCAGTCCATTCGCAGTGATGTCGGCGGCTACCGCGATCGTTTGCAGGTATTCACCACCGCGCTCGCCGAAGGAGGGGTCCAGGCCCGGCTTGTCGTAGGAGCCGACGCCGACCATCAGGACCTTCGTGCCGCAGGTGGCCACTTCGATGTGCTCGATCCCCGCGCCGCGCTGGTCTGCGGCTCGCGGACGGCCGTCCGGATTCTGGGGGGCGTAGCCCGCGTTGTAGCCATCGAGCTCCACGTTGCGGAAGACGACCACATCGGTCGGGGCCGCCTGGCCGAAAGCGGTGGACGCGATCAATGACGCGCCGAGCACCGTTCCGAGGAGTTGTGAGCATCGTGCCAAAGACTGCATTTTGAACCTCGTGCCTGTGTCGTTCGGATGGTGACGGGAGACACCTGGCTGATGCGGGTGTTCCCGAGCTCGCCCACAGGTAGAGCATGAGGTGTGCCAAATCCGCGCACCCGGTCCTACCTCGCCCTCCTTGTCAGCGAAGCCGTTGATTTGGCGTTGAATTTTCGGCCTTTCGGCAAGCTTTCAGGATGAAAGGAATGGGGGGAGAATGTCTCACACTGGGAGCTTTTGTAGGGGTCTCGACCCCAGTGCGCGGACTCGAGTCCACACGCGCGGGTCTGTCTTGCCATCGAGTACGAGCATGGCGCACACTGCGCCGACTCGAAAGGTGTTGACCATGCTCCGATCCCCCCTCCCGCACGCCCTCGCTTTGCTCGCAATCCCCCTGTTTTTCCTGGCCTTTGCCTGCACGAAGAAGGCCTCCGAGACGCCGGAGTCCGAGCCTGCGTCGTCGGCGCGAGGCCAAGGGAGTGCGCGTGGCGGCGGCGGCGGCGGCCAGGGTGGCGGTGGTGGCGGCGGCCAGGGCGGCGGTGGTGGCGGCGGCCAGGGCGTCGATGGCCAGGGGCAGGGCCAGGGCGGCCTTCGGAAGAATCGGGGTCAGCGCTGCGGGGTGTACGTGGACGGTGAGCCGATTGCCCTACTCAGCCACGCCGAGCTCCCCCGCGGGCTCGAGCCGGTGTGGGTGGAGCAGACACGCCATCTGCCGTTCGAACCCGGTGAAGAGCGCAAGACGGTGACCGAGAAGGCACGGCGTTACCGGCTGATCGACTACCTCGAGAGCATGCAGATCCCCGTCGATGAGGTGACGGCCGTTCACATTCACCATGGCCGCGGCATGATCGCCGAGGTCACGGGCGCGGGGCTGCGCGAGCACCCGGATGAGGTGATGTTCCGTTTTGGCGGCGACACGCAGGGAAAGACGATCCCCGTGTTTCGCGACAACGCGCCGGTCAATCGCCGCTTCGACCACATGGTGGCGCTCACGATCTATGTGAAGAAGGCGCCGCCCAAGTTGAACGAAGACGACAAGCCGACGGTCAATGGCGAGCTCGTCGAGGGCATCGCCTACAACGAGAAGCCCCTCAGAAACGGTGCGCGGGTGTACGTAGACGATCGTCTCGCGCTCGTCCTGAACCGCCAGATGCTCGCGGCGAATGGAGAAGAGCCGACACTCTCACGCCTACTCGCCGCTCGGGGAACGCCGTTGGACAAAGTGGTGTATGGCGTGCTCATCGCAAACGACGGTCGCTCGGACTTACTCGCTCCGAGATCCTTGCTCAGCGCGCCCGTTTCTCGAAACGACGAGGCGCGAGGCTTCGCCCTCGCTCTCGACGGCAAGAGCTCGTCCTTCGACGCCGTCGCGCTCTACACATCAAAGCCGAAGTGAGCCTCAGGGCACCGCGACGTCGCCCACGAACAGATTCGCGGCGCCGAAGGCGAGCTTTTTGATCTGCACATTCTCGAGCCCGGCCGCTTCCATCGTCGCCTTGAATTCCTCCGGCGGCGGGAATGCCTCGATCGAATCCTGAAGGTATTGATATTCGTGCGCGCCGGAAAGGAGAGCACCGAGGCGCGGAACCACGTGATGGACGTGGAATCGGGCGAGCGCAGACATGACGCCCGAACGCGGCTCGCTGAGCTCGAGCACGACCACCCGACCTTTGGGGCGCGTGACCCGTACCATTTCGCGCAGCCCGAGCTCCCGGTCCGGAACGTTCCGAATACCGAAACTGATCACCGACGCGTCAAAATGGTCATCGTCAAAAGGGAGCGCTTGTGCGTCCCCTTCGATCAGCTCGACCCGATTCGACACCGAGTTGGCATCGACCTTGTCGCGTCCGATGTCGAGCATCTGAACGCTCGGGTCGAGTCCGATGACCCGGGCTCGTGGGTGCGCCTCGGCGATCGCCAATGCGACGTCTGCGGTTCCCGTGGCGACGTCGAGCACATTAGCCGCATCGTCGATCTGCAGAGCGCGCACCAGCTTGCGACGCCAGCCCTGATCCATTCCGAGGCTCATCACGCGGTTCAACAGGTCGTAGCGTCGCGCGATCCGATCGAACATGGCACCACTGCCGCTAGCAACGCCGTCGACCTGTCCTTCGTAGCCGTGTCGAGCCCCGTTCACATCCTGGCTCATCATTGATTCCTCTTCTCTCCGTCTCAGCGTGTTCTATGAATTGCGGCGTCCACCACCCAGCTCATCGCGGTGCGCGCCATGGTGCGGGGCACGAGCTCGAACTCGTTTCGTGCGCGTTCGCCCTGAAACTCAGCGAACGCGCGCGTGGCCTCTAGCGCCCCGGTTGATCGAATGCGTGCGACGAGCTCCATACCCACCTCGCGGGTGAGCGGTGCCGCGTCGCTCACCCGAGCCGACAGGTCCGCCGCGAGACGTCGATCCCGCTCCGCGGCAATGATCACAGGCCAGGTGAGCTTGCCCTCGCGAAGGTCGGACAGCGGGTCTTTTCCTGTTTCTTCCGGATCCCCTTCGAGGTCGAGAACATCGTCGATCAGTTGGAACGCCATCCCGAGCGCCGTTCCGGCACGACCCATGGCGGCGACGATCGCGTCGTCGAGGCCCGCCGCGGTCCCGCCGGCGGCGAGTCCCCATCGAAACAGCGCCGCTGTTTTTCCATCGATCACCTTCAGGTAGACGTCACGGTTCGGGGTGAAGCGCATTCTTTGTTCGAGTTGCATCGCTTCGGCGTGGATCATCTCCGAGGTCACGTCGAGAAGGCCCTTCAGCAATGCGTGGGAGCCGGCCCGTTCAACGAAGCGCAGCGCCTCGATCAGAAGATGGTCTCCCCCGAGAATGCTCGCGGAGTTGCCGTAGATCATGCGCGCCGCTTCGGCCCCGCGGCGCTCGGCGCCTTCGTCAATCACGTCGTCGTGGAGGAGCGTTGCGGCGTGTACCATCTCGCAGGCAACAGCGAGGTCACGAACCACCGAGTCGAGTCGCTTTCCGCCCATGCGCGCGGCCAAGAGGACACAGAGCGAGCGGATCCGTTTGCCGGGGCGGTCCAAGAGATGGCGGGCTGCTTTTCTCCCGAGAAGCCCCGGAACATCGGGGAGATCGGGCTCGGCTTCGAGCGCCGCGCGGTCGAATTCTTCGATCGCGCGCTCCAGTGGCGCGAGGTCATCCGCCAACCAGTTGCGCAGCTCGATCAGACGGGCGGCTAACGGATCGATGCCGTGTTCCTCGACTACGCGGGTGAGCGGGGTGAGGACGAGCTCGCGCTCGCTATTAGGCTGCGTATCTGACATCGGTGTGCTCCCTCGTAAGGACTGTGGTGTGCTTTTCGTTCGTTCGCCCAACCTCGCCACTGTCGACGGGGGGCGCCTGGTCCGGGTCTTCACCCGCGAAGAGCTCCGGAGCCTTCTCGCGAGCGAGGTCTCGTGCGCGAGCGCGCGGCCGTTTGCCTAAGGGGCCCAAAGGAATGTCGTCGACCCAAATGAAGTGTTCCGGGACCTTGAACTTGGCGAGTTTGTCGCGACACCACTCTCGCAGAGCTTCGTCGTCCACGGGGCTGCCGTTTGCCGGAACCAAGAGGGCGACGGGGCGTTCGCCCCAGCGGACATCCGGAATGCCGACCACCACCGCATCGCGCACCCCGGGGTGGGCGCGAAGCACGTTTTCCACCTCCGAGGGTGAAATGTTCTCGCCACCGCTCACGATCGTGTCGTCGCGGCGACCCGTGATGTGAACGCGCTGAGCCTCGTCGACGAAGCCCATATCGCGCGTTCGGTGCGCCCCCCGTGCGGTCGGCCCGTAGATTGTGAGTGTGCCGACTTCTTCTCTCTTCACCCGAACGAACGGGAGAGGAGGACCACTGCCCCCGTCTGCGGCAAGGTCCCCGGGGAAGCGTGTAGTGATCTGACTCGCGGCCTCAGTCATTCCCCAGGTCAAGGCCACCGGCGCGCGGGCGACGCGGCAACGCTCCATCAGCTCTGGGGAGACGCCCGCTCCGCCCACCAAGATCGCGCGCAGCGTCTCCGGAAAGGGCACGTCGCCACGCACTTCCAAGACGCGCTCGAGCATGGTCGGAACGAGTGAGACGAGGCTGATGTCGCCCGAATCGAGCGCCTTCGCGACGCGTGTCGCGACGAATCGTGGATGGAGCGCGACGGTCGTCGCTGCAAAGGCAGCGCGCGAGAGAATCGAGTAACCGCCCACGTGGTTGAGGGGCAGACAGGCGAGCCACCGGTCGTCCAGGCTATGCCCGAGTCGAATCATCGACCCAAAAGCACTCATCGCGATCTGGCCCGTCGTGAGCGGAACCGGTTGTGAGACACCGGTGGTGCCGGAGGTGAGAAGGGTTGCGCGTTCTTCATCCCAGGGCCAGAAGCGCTCGGCGAGTTCGTCGTGCTCCTCACCGGTGAGGGCGCGCATCTCGAAGATCCGTCCAGCAAAGATCCGATCGAGCTCCTGCCGATCTCCCGCATCGTGCCCCCGAGTGACCACGATCGCGGCGGGATTGGCCACGTCCAGGGCCTTTTCCAGCTCGGCGATCGGTTGATCGTGAGCCAGGGGCGTCACCGACCCTCCGAGCCAACCAATGGCGTGGGACGCGATCACCCACTCTGCGCTCGGGGGGCCGATCAAGCCCACGCGCGTTCGAGGCTCGAGGCCCGCCGCGGCGAGCGCCGCCGCAAACCGGACAACCGCGTCTCGCAGCTCCCGGGCGGTCCAGGTGCCCTCTTCGGTGATGAGCACCGGGTGCTGAGGCCTTGCGATGGCAGAGCTCTCGATCGGGTTCGGGACCGCCGTCGTCCCGGCGATGTCAACGAGGGGACGCATCAGACGCGCAGCTCCTGAGTCTTCTGCGTTACCACGACGCCATGTCCGGGAAGCTCGCTCAGGTGAGCGAGTCCCGACGCCACCCGATGTGGGCGTCCCACGTCCTGTCCATAGGGGTTCCCCAAACCGCAGGCGGTCTCCATTCGGAGAGCGGCAGCGAGATGAAGTGCCCCCGCCCGTTCGACCGCGCTTCCCATGGCGTGGGTGAGCAAGACCGAAATACCACGACGCCTCGCTGCATCGCGAAGTCTCTGAGTGACCATGAGACCGCCGAGAAAGGCGGGCTTCAGAACGACCCAATCGACGGCCTCTGCTTCCAGGAGCTGTTCGAGGGAGGCGGCATCGCGCACCGATTCATCCGCGGCGATCGGAATGGGGCTCCCGCTTCTGAGCTCGGCGAGCTCCTCGACACTTCGTACCGGTTGTTCGATGAGCTCGATCCCGAGGGGGGCAAAGCGATCGAGAGCGGCGCGTGCTCGTTCGACATTCCAGGCGCCATTGGCGTCGAGTCGAATCGGAGTCTCCGGTCCGAGACGGGCACGAACGCCCTCGATTCGCGCGTAGTCACCGTCGAAATCGAGGCCGACCTTGAGCTTCACCGCGTGAGCCATGAGAGGGGTGTCGGCGGCGTCGTTGACCAGTTGCTGCACCGGGACCGTGTTCACGGGCGCGGAGGACAGCAGGCGAGCGATCGGGCGCTTGGCCTGCTTGCCGAGGAGATCGAGCAGCGCGAGCTCGAAGGCTGCGCGGACTTCCGCGGTCCAGCCGGTTTTTGAGATCCAACCATCCACGTCCGTGGGGAGCCTAAACTCGACACCGTCGAGAGGATTGCGCCGCGCCGAGAGGGTGTCGAGCTCGTGAAAGACCTGCTCGCGGTCGTCCGTGGCAAAGCCGGGCCAGGGGCAGACGTCGCCGATGCCAATCGAGCCTGAGCCGTCCTCTAGGATCAGCAAACGCCCTTCGCGATGAGAGAGCACACCGTGTCCGGTGATGAGTGGACGGGAAAAGCTCAAGCGGTAGGGGCGCTGGTGAACGCGGGCGATTTTCATAGGGTCGCTCCCAAGGCGAGGAGGGCGCTAAAGAGAAGGCCGAGCTTGGCCGTGTTTCCGAGCTCCGGATTGAGGGCCGCGCCGTCGAGGCGGTTCAGGGCTCGAATGCGGATGAACGCCACGGGCATACTCGCAAAGACCAACAGCCAGCCCCACCCATGGACCCCCAACACCGCCGTAAAGAGTACGGACACGTATGCACCGATGAGAACCACCGCGTACTGCGCCCGGGTGAAGCGCTCACCGAAGCGCACGGCGAGGGTGCGTTTTTGGCTCTTTGCGTCCGTATGGCGGTCGCGCAGGTTGTTCACGACGAGCACGCCGGTGGTGAGCAAGCCGACGGGCACAGCGGCTGCGAAGGCGCTCGCGCCCACCGCACCGGCCTGCACGTAGTACGTTCCCATCACGGCCACCAGACCAAAGAAGATGAACACGAAAACATCCCCGAGTCCGACGTAGGCCAGGGGCCTCGGACCTCCCGTATACGCAAGGCCGCAGAGGATACTCGCTGTACCGATCACCGCCACGGGCCACCCCGCGGCCGCGAGCAGGTAGATACCGAAGGCTGTCGCGATGGCGAAGGCAACAATCGTCGCGACGAGCACCTCGGTCGGCGAGAGCCAGCCACGCGAGGTCGCCCGGGCGGGGCCCAACCGCGCTTCCGTGTCCGCGCCCTTTTTGAAGTCCGCATAGTCGTTGAACAGGTTCGTGCCGATTTGAATGAACAGCGCACCCGCCGCGGCGGCGATGGCCACGGGCAGGTTTGCGACACCGTCGCGCCATGCGACCGCGGTGCCTACGACGACGGGACTCACAGCCGCGGGCAGGGTCGGAAGACGCAAGGTCGAGACCCATATTTTCAGTGTCGATGGCCGTTCGTTCATCGCGATCGAAGTCATTGCAGGCCCTCCACGACGGCCTGGTGGAAACGCTCGTGGGCCGCGCGATTCTGGTCTCCGTCGAAGACGGCTTCGAGCACGGAGAATCGCCCTCGCTCGACACATCGCTCTAGCGCGTCAACGAATTCCACACGTCCGCTCGCCCGCTCCCAGTGTCCGCCGAAACCCTGGACGATAGGGCCGAGTGCGGCGTCCTGGTTCGTGAGAAAGTAGCGGTCAAAGGCACTGGGGTGCGAATGGATTGGAAGAAAGTCGAAAATTCGTCCTCCGCCGTTGTTCACCACGACGACGGTGAGCGCGACGTCGAGACTCGCGGCCAGGCGAACCGCGCCTATGTCGTGGAGAAACGCGAGGTCGCCCACGAGCGCAAGGGCGGGGCCATGATTCCACCTCAGGGCCTGCCCGAGGGCAGTCGCGACCACTCCGTCGATCCCGTTCACTCCCCTGTTTGAGGTGAGGGTCACCGCACGGTTTAGCGGGCCTGCGAACGCGTCCACGTCGCGAATGGGCATGCTGCTCGAGAGGTGGACGAGCGCGCCGGCGGGAAGCTGCCCGATGAGGGTCCGGGCCAGTGCCCCTTCCCACCACCGGTCGTCCCTTTCGTTTGTGTGGCGATAGCATTCTTCCGCTCGGGCCCAAGCACGTTGCCACTCATCGTCTCGTGTTGCAGGCGCTACTGTTTCATTGAGGGCGTGAAGGCATTGCTCGAGTGGTCCTTCGAGCTCCCCGATGACATTCAGATTGGGGTCCCGGTGGCTCGGATTCTCACCTACCACGACCGCGGGTACTCGATTGTGCACGAGCCACTGGTTGAGGACCTTCGAAGTGCAGGGCCGGCCGAGGACGAGGGCGCATTCGGGAACATGATCCGCGGCGAAGCGCTCGGAGCGCAGCAGGCTGTCGTAGCCCGTGACCGGTGAAGGTCCCTCGTGGTAGCGGACGCCGCTCGTCACGTCGGCAATCACCGGCCAACCGAGCGTACGCCCCAAGCTGTGGCACGCGCGGGCGATCGCAGGCTCGCTCTGGAGCCTGTCTTGTCGGTCGCGAGCGCCGGCTATGATCAGGCCGCGGGCGACCCGGAGATGAGCGGCGACGGCGCTCGCATCGATGGCCGCGGGGGTGGGCGCCGCTTCATGCGCGGCTTCGGTCACCGGGTAGTGGACCTCCGGCGCCCAGAGAGGCTCGCGAAAGGGTGCGTTCAGGTGCACCGGACGGCTCGAGCGCAACACGACCTCGAGGGCGTCTCGACCGAGGGCGGAGAAAATCTCTGGGCGTGTCTCGTCCGGCAGCGGAAGCACTTCCTGGTCGACCACGTGTCGACCGAAAAAATCGTTCTGATGCGTAGTCTGCGGCGCGGCGTGTCCGTGAAGCTCGGGCGGTCGGTCCGCGGTGATGGCGATTAGGGGTGTGCTCCCTTCGTACGCTTCGATGAGCGCAGGAAGATAGTGTGCTCCCGCGCTACCGCTCGTGCAGGAGAGGATCACCGGCTGGCCGGTGGCGCGCGCCAACCCGAGGGCTACAAAGCCGGCCACGCGTTCATCGAGAACGACGTGGGTGGTGATCCGAGGATGTGCATCGAGGGCGAGCACGATCGGCGTGTTACGCGAGCCGGGGCTGACGACCGCATGCTGGACACGTGAGGCGAGCGCCGAAACGAGCGCCGAGGCCGCATCCGCGTTCGCTTGGGCGGTCATCTTTCGACCCTTCGGATCGCGAGCGCCGAAGCGACCGTTCTGAGCTTGAGCTCGGTTTCTTGCCATTCATCGTCCGGCTCGGAGTCCGAGACGATTCCGGCGCCTACGAATGCGACCGCTTCGGACTCGGTCAGGAGGGCACATCGCAGGGCCACGGCGAAGGCACCTTCACCTCGAGCACCAACCCAGCCGATCGGACTGGCATACCACCCGCGGTGGAGTGTTTCATGCTGCGCGAGGTAGCGCGCCGCTTCCGCACGGGGATGGCCACCGACAGCGGGCGTCGGGTGCAGATCACCCACGATGTCGAGCAGCGCTTCTCGCTCGCGTACGCGCCCACGCACCGAAGTCTCGAGGTGCTGGAGCTCGTTCAGTCGCCGGACAGTGGGCTCACTCCCCACCTCCACGCGGTCGCAGTGGGCGCTCAACGCTCGCTCGATGTCCTTGATCACGACGTCGTGCTCGTACTGGTTCTTGACGCTCCTTCGGAGCTCCTCCGCGAGCTCGTCCGCCTCGTCTTCGTTCTCGCTGCTGGCGATCGTGCCGGCGAGAGCGTGACCGTCAAAGCGGCCGGAGCTCACGCGCGCGAGCAGCTCCGGAGTCGCTCCGAGAAACCACCGGCCATCGCCCTGGGTGAGGGCGAAGACGAACGCGTCGGGATGGCCCGCACGCAGCCGTTCGAGAGTTACGGTGGCGTCGAACGCGCTCGACGGGGGGGCAACGAAATGAGCGCGTCGTGCGAGGACGACTTTGTCCAGCGGTCCAGCCGCAAAGGCATCCTTCGCCGCTGCGATGCGCTCACACCACGCCTCACGACTTTCGCCGCGTTCCGGGACATAGAGTGGCGCGATGCCATTCACATAGGTCTCGGACTCTTCGGACGGCTCGAGGAGCGCGCGCCGGGCCGCGTCGAGATTGCGACCGATGAGCGAAGGATCATCGTCCGGATGAGCCTCCGCCGTCACGACAGCCATCGTCGGCGTACCCGCCCAGCGAACGAGCATCGCCTGGGGGATCACGAGCTCGTGGGTCGGCCAGCCGAACCAGGGATCGCCGACGCGCGCGACCTCGTTTCGGAACGAGAACCCGCCGAGTGCCAGAGGAAGCTCGGTCAGGCTCGGCTGGCCGCTGCCATGCCAGCCCTGAACGAGAAGGCGCCGCTCCCGCGCGAGAAACTCCTTCGCCGTCCCGTTGGGACTTTCAGTGGCCTTCATGACTCGCCGGGCGCCGAGCGCCGCGAGCTCCATGCCCGTGCGGCCGTCGCTCCAGAGAACGCCGCGCTCCTGCGCAAGGCGTGGCGCGAGCCAGCGGATCGGGTCGTCGACGGGGACTTCGGACACGGCCCGGACGAGAGTTGCGCTATTCTGTTCACGAGCGAGTGAAATGGCCTGCTCTGCGAGCATGCGCGCGCCTTCGGAAGGAGCTTCACGTGTGACGCGTTCTGGGCTTTCTGAGCTGACCTGCATTTTTTGCTCGACTCTTGATCCCGTTTCGTTTGTTGTTCACAACCTCATGAACAACCTATAGCCTCGGTACCACATGGCAACCGCTGACGACAACGAAGAGAAGACTTCGAGCTCCGGAAAAGAGCCTACTCGAGGCCCCGGGTCAAAGGGCTACTGGGCCCGTCATGGCAACGAGCTCGACCCGGCCCATGACGCGCTGACGCGAAGGGTGCTCGATGTCTGCGAAGCAACCGGCGCCTTCATCGAGTATTGGGGCTTCAAAGGGATTCTCGGGCGTGTCTGGGCGCTCCTGGCGTTGCGCGCGGAGCCCCTCTCCCAGACGGAAATCGCTCAGTTGCTCGGAGTGAGCCGCTCGCTGGTGAGTGGCGCCGTCGCCGAGTTGCAGCGACGTGGTCTCGTGCGACCCGTCAACGACCATCGCAACGCTCCATATGAGGCCGTGATAGACGTCTGGCCGAGCATCGCGCATGTCCTGCGAAGCCGCGAATGGATGTTGATCGAGTCGGCCCGACTCAGTCTCGATGCAGCGATCGAAGAGGCGGAAGTGCAGCAGGCGCAGGGGGAGCCCGTGCTCTACGACGTCGGCCGGATGCGCATTCTCCTGCTGATGACCGAAACCGCGCAGGGCTTCCTGAAGGCCTTGATTGCCATGCGCGGTGCCCGACCGGTGGAGTCACTCACCGGCTGGGTATCCCGAGCGAGTGAGCTCGTCGCTTCTCTCCGCGGCCGCGTCGCCTAGGGCGTCTCCTTCAGAGCGCGAGTTGGTCGACGTAGCCGAACAAACCGACCGCACCGCCTGTGTGAATGAACACGATCGTTTCGTCAGCGCCGACCTCGCCCTTGCGAATCAGATCGATCATGCCATCGAGCCCTTTGCCCGAATACACCGGGTCAAAGAGCAAGCCTTCGGTGCGCGCGAGCAAGAGCAGCGCGTTGCGCATGCCCTGGGTCGGGACACCGTAGCCGGGTCCGACGTAGTCGCAGTTGGCCCGCACGTCTTCGCGACGGACCGCGCCCGGTGCACCGATGAGCTCGCAGGTCTGTACTGCGAGGTCGAAGACCTTCTGCTCCTGGATTTCCTGTGGAGCGTTCACACCGATCCCGAGAACCGGGATGCCACTGTGTGTTGAACGCAAGCCCGCGAGGAGGCCCGCCTGGGTGCCGGCGCTCCCGGTGGCGTGTACGACTCGATCGATGACGATTCCCTGCGCATTTGCCTGCTCGATCAGCTCGAGCGCGCAGCCTACATACCCAAGGGCGCCGATCGGGTTGGAGCCACCACCGGGGATCACGTAGGGCGTCTCGCCCGCCGCACGCAGCTCGCCGGCGACCTCCTCCATGGCGGCGTTCATATCCGTACCCTTGGGCACCGCTCGGGTCCCCGCATCGAACATGCGGTCTAGGAAAACGTTGCCCGATCGGTCGTAGGTCTCGCTCGTATCGGCGAGGCGCTCCTCGAAGACGAGCTGGCACTTCATGCCGAGGCGAGCGGCGGCTGCGGCGGTTTGCCGAGCGTGATTGGACTGCACGGCGCCTTGAGTGATCACCGCCGTAGCGCCCTGCCTGAGCGCGTCCGCCATGAGGAACTCGAGCTTTCGTGTCTTATTGCCTCCGGTGGCGAGTCCCGTGCAGTCGTCGCGTTTGACCCAGAGCTTCGGGCCGCCGAGCGCCGCGCTCAGCCGCTCCATCGGCTCGAGGGGAGTGGGGAGATGGGCAAGACGGTGTCGGGGAAAGCGGGAGAGCAGCATCAGGGGGTCCTCGTTGGGAGTGGCTCGTCGCCCATGGCGATGCAAACGGTCAGACGGGCCAGTGCGTCTGTCGAGCTCACCCATGGCACGTTTGTCCGATCGAGGACCAGGGGCACCTCCGTGCAGGCGACGAGGATCGCGTCCGCCCCCCGATCGACGAGCTCGCCGGCGAGCGAGACCATCGGCTCGCGATCGCGTTCGCCGGCCTTGATGTCGAATACCGCGTCCATGAATCGGCTCTGGGAAGCAGGGCCGAGCTCGACGAGGGCATGGCCCGCTCGGGCGAGCGCCGGCTGGTAGAGGCCCGCCCGCAGGCACCCGTCCGTCGCGAGAATGCCGACGCGCTCGACGTCGAGGGCCCCGAGCTCGGCGAGGGTCGCGTCGAGAATGCTCACAAACGGGACACCCGTTGCGGCGAGCGCCTCATCGAGAAATGCATGGGCGGTGTTGCAGGGCATCACCAGAAATGTCGCGCCCGCGCCTTCGAGTCGCCGGGCCATCGCCGCGAGCTCCTGACGCACGCGGTCTTCATCGTGTGCTTCGCCCCGCTGGCGCGGCGGGACCCGCGGGTTGTGGTCGACGATCATCGGAATGTGGTCCTGATCGCGGACCGCCGGCGTGTGGGCCATGACCTTGGCCATGAAGTCGAGAGTAGCGTCCGGTCCCATTCCCCCGAGGACACCCACACGATGCACCATGTCTCAGGGCATAGCGTTTGCGATTCGAGGCTCAAAGCGCGAATTCACGGACCTGCCGGGCAAAGGCAAGGTAGGCTCGCAAACGAGAGCGCACCGCAAGCCTCTCCTGTGCCCATAGGGGGCTGGCCGCAGCCCCAGCTCCGAGCTGAACCCGCCGCAGGAGCGCTCCCGAATCCATGCCCAATTGGTTTTGCCTCGGCGTGCGTTCGGAATCGGCAGTGAAGTACGGCCGGTTGGTGCTTTGCGGACCTCTCCGGTGACGGGTCACAGATTC